>JAFXQO010000078.1 GCA_017527065.1 Clostridia bacterium | reverse complement strand
GGTATCCGCCCGCATGCCGAAGATGTAGATGTTCTCCATGCCAACCTGCTCGGAGATTTCCACATTCGCGCCGTCCATCGTTCCGATGGTCACCGCGCCGTTCATCATGAACTTCATGTTGCCGGTGCCGCTGGCCTCCTTGCCGGCGGTGGACAGCTGCTCGGACACGTCCGCCGCGGGCATGAGCATCTCGGCGGCGGAGACGCAGTAGTTCTCCAGGAACACCACGTGCAGCATCTGGCGGGCCCGGGGATGCTTTTCGATCAGGGCGGCCACGCTGTTGATCAGCTTGATGATGAGCTTGGCCCGGTAGTAGCACGGCGAGGCCTTCGCGCCGAAGATGATGGTGCGGGGCGGGATGGTGTAGTTCGGGTTGTCCACGATGCGGTTGTACTGAACGAGCACCGCGAGGATGTTCATCAGCTGGCGCTTGTATTCATGCAGGCGCTTGGCCTGCACGTCGAAGATGGTGTCCGGGTTGAGGGTGATATGCTGGGCGCGCTCGAACCGGGCGCACAGGCGCGCCTTGTTGGCCTGCTTCACCCTGTCGAATTTCTCGCGGAAGGCCGCGTCGTCCGCGAAAGGCATGAGCTCCGCCAGGCGGCCGGGCTCCTTGCGCCAGGCGTCGCCGATGGCCTCGTCGATCAGGTCGGCCAGGCCGGGGTTGGCCATCATCAGCCAGCGGCGGTGGGTGATGCCGTTGGTGATGCCCAGGAAGCGGTTCGGATCGAGCTGGCAGTAATCGCGGAAGGTGGTGCGGCGCAGAATATTCGCGTGGATCTGGGACACGCCGTTCACCATGGAGGTCATGGACACGCAGAGGTTGGCCATGTGTACCTGGTTGTAGGCCAGTATGGCCATGTGGGCGATGCGGTCCCACTGGCCAGGAAACTTCTCCCACAGGCTGGCGCACAGGCGGCGGTTCATTTCCTCCAGGATCATGTAAATGCGAGGCAGCAGGATGCGCAGCATCTGCTCGGGCCAGCGCTCCAGCGCCTCCTGCATGATGGTATGGTTGGTGTAGGCGAAGCACCGGCGGGTGATGGACTCGGCCTCCTCCCAGCCCAGGCCCTTCTCGTCGATCAGGATGCGCATGAGCTCGGGGATCGCCAGGCCGGGATGGGTGTCGTTCACCTGGAACATCACCTTTTCCGGCAGCAGGTCCCAGTCGGGGCCGTAGACCTTTTCAAAGTCGTTCAGCGCGTACTGCACCGAGGCGGAGGACAGGAAATACTGCTGCTTGAGGCGCAGCTCCTTGCCCTTCTCGTGGTTGTCCTCGGGATAGAGCACCTTGGAGATGATCTCCACCAGCTCCTTGCCCTCGGTGGCCTCGATGTACTGGCCCCGGTTGAACTCCTGCATGTCGATGGGCTTGGGGGCGCGGGCCGACCAGGTGCGCAGCATGTTGACCATGTTGCTGTCGTAGCCCAGCACGGGGATGTCGTAGGGCACGGCCTGCACGGCGTTGAAGTCGCACAGGCGGTATCTGACCTCGCCGTCCTCGTCGGTATAATCCTGGACGTAGCCGTTGAAGCGCACCTCCACGGCCTCGCTCGGGCGGCAGATCTCCCACACGTAGCCGTTCTCCAGCCAGTTGTCGGGCAGCTCCACCTGGTAGCCGTCGGAGATGTGCTGGCGGAACAGGCCCAGCTCGTAGCGGATGGTGCAGCCCATGGCGGGCAGCTTGAGGGCGGAGAGCGAATCGAGGAAGCAGGCGGCCAGGCGGCCGAGGCCGCCGTTGCCCAGGCCGGGCTCGGGCTCGCGCTCATAGATGCGGGCCTTGTCGATGCCCAGCTCGTCCAGCGCCTGGATGTATTCCTTCTCATTCACCAGGGCGACCATGTTGTTGTGCATGGTGCGGCCCACGAGGAACTCGGCGGAGAGGTAATAGAGCTTTTTCGCGCGCTGGCGCTTGCGTTCGCCCCGGGAGGCGGCCCGGCGCTCCATGACCTCGTCGCGCACGGTCATGGCCAGGGCCTGGTAGATCTGCTCGTCGGTGGCGTCGCTGGTGTCGCAGCCGAACTGGCGCTGCAGTTTTGCGACGATTGCCGCTTTGATTTGTTCTTTATTCATACGGTTGTCAGCCATTCATCATGCTCCTTCCTGATTTAACCCTCTTATTCTATCACAATACTCTATGGCGAAGCAAGAAAAAACTTGTCAACTTTTTCTTTCACTTCTCATTATTGTCCCATGAGGCCGGCATTTTTCCCTACGCCGGCGGCCCGTTCTATCCGGAAAACGGCGGCTCATAGGATGGAGCAGCCGAAGGGAGGGCGGAGCATGAGGGAGTATGTTGAGGCCCGCGTGCGGGAGATCGCCGGGTACATCGCCCGGACGGGCGCCACCGTGCGCCAGTGCGCGCGGCGCTACGGCGTGAGCAAGACCACCGTCCACAAGGACATGAAGGAGCGCCTGCCGCGGGTTTGCCCCGCCCTGGCCGGGCCGGTGGCTCGGGCCATGCGGCGGAACCGGGAGGACCGCCACATCCGCGGCGGCGACGCCACGCGCCGGAAATACCTGGAGGCCCGCGGAAAGCCCTCCATGTAAAAAAATACCGAAAACCATTGCCTATTTGGCCGCAATATAGTAATATTTAATAAAGTACAAATGCTTCATCAACGGTTTTTATAATTCGGAGGCCCCATGATCGACGCGAAAATCAAGACACTGCTGACGCTGGAGCAGCTGGGCTCCTATACGCACACGGCGGAGGTGCTCTCGCTCACGCAGCCGGCCGTGAGCCATCACATCCGCCTGCTGGAGGAGGAATACGGCATCCGCATCTTCGTGAAGAGCAAGAACAAGCTCAAGCCCACGGCGGAAGGCGAGGTGCTGCTGAACTACGCGCGCCAGGCGATGGCGCTGTCGGAGGGCGTGCGCCAGGCGATCGAGGACAGCCGCCGGGACATCCGCAGCCTCACCGTGGGCATCACGCCCACGGCCAGCGACATCCTGGTGCCGCAGGTGCTGGCGGCCTACTGCAACGAGCACCCCAGCACCCACATCCAGATCGTGCGGGACACCATCGGCAACATCGACAGCATGCTGTCCTTTTACGAGCTGGATTTCGCCATTGTGGACGGCATGATCCGAAACGCCGCCACGGACTCCTTCCTCTTGGGCACGGACTACCTGGGGCTGGTCGTCTCGCCGAAGCACGACTTTGCGAAGCGGACGAGCGTGACCATCGAGGAGATCCAGGGGGAGAACCTGGTGCTGCGGCCGAAGAACGCGGAGACCCGCAAGCTGTTTGAGAGCTACATCACCAGCCACGGCTACATGATGCGGGATTTCAACATCATCATGGAGCTGGACAGCGTGTCGAACATCAAGGAGATCGTGATGGCGAACCTGGGCATCTCCATCCTGAGCCACAACGTGTGCCTGGACGAGGAGAAGCGCGGCGACATGGTGATCGTGCCCATCGAGAACTGCCAGATGGTGCGGCCCATCAACCTGATCTACCCGCGGGATTTCGCCCATCCGGACATCCTGAAGGATATTCGCGAGAGCTACGCGCGGCACTTCAGCAGGGGCTGAGGACGCAAAAACAGCATAGACCCATAATGCGGCCGCGCGGAGGCGAAAGGGCTTTCGCGCGGCCGCCGTTTCTCTTTATCGCCGGCATGAATATATACAGAATTTATTATTTATAATAAAAAGATAATTTGATTTTATAGAAATGAGAAAACAGCGGGCACCTGAACCGCTGCAAAACCGCACAAATCCGTTTGTGAAGCGAGTTGGTTTGTTAAGAAATAAATCGAATTTATGATAAAGTGTTAAATTATAATTTGCATTTTGCCCCTGACAGTGTCTATAATAGCGTCCACAACCGGAGCAAGCGGGGATGACGGACTCGCGCCAGCGGAGGCCGCCTCTTTTTGTTTCCGCTCCGGACGCTGTTGATCGGGGGGAGATGAATAACGTGCGGTCGCGGTCTTATGAGAAGGAACTGTTTGAACACAGCCCGATATTGCGGTCCGTCACGCGCCTGGCCGCGCCGGTTGTGATGGGGCAGATCATACTGGTGGTCTACAATATGGCCGATACCTTTTTCATCACGCTGACGGGCAACGCGGCCATGGTGGCCGCGGCGGGCGTCTGCATGCCGGCCTTCATGTTCATATCCGCCGTCAGCAATCTCTTTGGGATCGGCGGGGCCGGCGCCATTTCCCGCGCGCTGGGACGGGGAGATCACGAGCGGGTGCGCCAGGCGTCGTCCTTCGCCTGCTGGGGCTGCGCGGCCCTCACGCTGTGCTATTCGCTGTTTGCCCTTCTGTTCCGCGACGCCTTTGTCGATCTGCTGGGCGGAGGGCAGGACGCCGCCGTTCACGGCTTCGCGTCGGATTACCTGCTGGTCACCGTGGCGCTGGGCGGCCTGGCCACCGCCATGGCGGCGCTCCTGTCGCATCTCATCCGCTCGGAGGGCCGCTCCCTGGAGGCCAGCCTGGGGATCATGCTGGGCGGCGTCTCCAACATCGCGCTGGATCCGCTGTTTATGTTCGCGCTGCTTGAGCCCGGCCGGGAGGTGCTCGGCGCGGCGGCAGCCACCGCGCTGTCAAACGTCCTTTCGCTGACCTATTTCGCCGCTATCATCCTCCGCAACCGCCGTGCGTCCTCCCTCCGCTTCCGGCCGGAGCGGGCCATGCTGGACCGCCCGGTGGTGCGCAGCGTGCTGGTTTCCGGCCTGCCGGCCTGCCTGATGACCCTGCTCGAGAACGTTTCCTTCGCCGTGCTGGAAAACCTGATGAGCGCCTATACCGCCGGGGGCCAGGTGTTCTATCAGGCGGGGCTGAGCGTGGCGAAGAAGATCAACATGCTCGCCCACTGCATCGTGCGCGGCATGAGCCAGGGCGTGCTTCCCCTCATCGGCTACAATTACGCGGCCAAAAACTACCATCGCATGAAGCAGGCGGTCCTGTATTCCGCGGCCATGTCCGTCGCCATGGCGGCGGCCTGCATGCTGATAAGCCTGATTTTCAGCCGGCCGATGGTGGGCCTTTTCAATCAGACGGGGGACGGATTGGAATGGGGCGCGAGGTTCCTGCGCATCCTCGCCCTGGGCGGGCCCTTCTCCGCGGCGGCTTACGCCACCATCTCCTTCTTCCAGGCCACCGGCAAGGGCGGGCGCTCCCTCTTTCTGGCCCTGCTGCGCAAGGGCCTGCTGGATATACCCATCATGCTGCTGCTCAACCCGCTGATCCCCGTCTGCGGCATCGTGATGGCGACGCCCATCACGGACGTGATATGCAGCGGCGTGGCGGTTGTGATTTTTTCCCGGTTCCTGAAAAGCCACGGCATCCGGTTCGACGCCCGCGACCTGGAAACCGGCGGAAAGGGAAGGCGAACGCCGCGCAGCAGGCCCCCCGACGCGCCCGCCTCCCCGCCGGTCCGCGAAGACGAAGATGTCTTCCTGCTTCGGGGAAAAGCGGACGCCAATGACGGCGAAGATCAGCTGATCACCGGATGGCTGCGGGGCTTCAAGAGGGATCGCTTCTGACTCCGTGACATGAAAAATCCCGCCCCGGCGCGTCGCCCGGGCGGGATATGATGCGATCGGAACGGATTACTTCGTGACCAGCTCGAGGGTGTCGCGGGCGATGGCCAGCTCCTCGTTGGTGGGGATGACGAACACGCGCACCTTGGAATTGGGCGTGGAGATCTCGGCCTCCTCGCCGCGGATGCGGGCGTTCTTCTCCTTGTCCAGCTCGATGCCCATGAACTGCAGGCCCTCCACCACGGACTCGCGGCCCTCGCCGTCGTTCTCGCCGATGCCGGCGGTGAACACCAGCGCGTCCAGGCCGCCCATCGCCGCCGCGTAGGCGCCGATGGTCTTGCGGATGCCGTAGGCCCACACGTCCAGCGCGGTCTTGCACTTTTCGTCGCCCGCGGCGGCCTTGGCGCGCACGTCGCGCATGTCGCTGGAGTACTCGCTGAGGCCCAGCAGGCCGCTCTTCTTGTTCAGCACGTTCAGGGTCTGGGTGGGGGTGAGGCCCTCGTTGTTGGCGATGCACTCGACCACGGCCGGGTCAAGGCTGCCGGAGCGGGTGCCCATCAGCACGCCCTCCAGGGGGGTGAGGCCCATGGAGGTATCGGCGCACTTGCCGTCCACCACCGCGCTCAGGGAAGAGCCGTTGCCCAGGTGGCAGATGACGACCTTGCTGTGCTCCATGCCCAGGATCTCGGTGATGCGGCCGGCGATGAAGCGGTGGCTGGTGCCGTGGAAGCCGTAGCGGCGGATGGAATACTTCTTATAATACTCCAGCGGCACGCCGTAGAGGTACGCCTTGGGGGGCATGGTCTGGTGGAACGCGGTGTCGAACACGGCCACCATGGGGGTATCCGGCATCACGGCCTGGCAGGCGCGGATGCCCTGCAGGTTGGCGGGGTTGTGCAGCGGGCCCAGGGGGATGCACTCCTCGATGGCGTCCATGCAGGCCTGGTCGATCACGCAGGAGGCGGTGAACTTCATGCCGCCGTGCAGCACGCGGTGGCCCACCGCGCCGATCTCGGCGGTGTTGGCGATGACGCCGTGTTCCTTGTCGGTCAGGGCGGCCAGCACGATGTTCATGGCCTCGGTGTGGTTCGGGATGGCGGTGGCCAGCTCGAATTTCTGCTTCAGGCCCGCGCCGTACTTGTGGGCCAGGTTGGAGCCCTCGATGCCGATGCGCTCGACCAGGCCCTTGGCCAGCACGGATTCGTCCTGCATGTCGATGAGCTGGTACTTCAGCGAGGAAGAACCGGCGTTGATGATGAGAATTTTCATGGGAACCCTCTCCTCTCTGGCGGTATCGGGAATTCGCTTGTGTTACTGGGCCTGCGCGGCGGTGATGGCCACGGTGGCGACGATGTCGTCCACGGAGCAGCCGCGGGACAGGTCGTTGCAGGGCTTGGCGATGCCCTGCAGGATGGGGCCGTAGGCCTCGGCCTGGCCCAGGCGCTGCGCCAGCTTATAGCCGATGTTGCCGCTCTGCAGGTCCGGGAACACCAGCACGTTGGCCTTGCCGGCCACGGCGCTGCCGGGCGCCTTCAGTTCGCCCACGGCGGGCACCAGGGCGGCGTCCAGCTGCAGTTCGCCGTCCAGCATGAGGTCGGGGGCCATTTCGTGGGCGATGCGGGTGGCTTCCTGAACCTTGGTCACGTTGTCGTGCTTCGCGCTGCCCTTCGTGGAGAAGGAGAGCATGGCCACGCGCGGCTCCATGCCGGCCAGGCTGCGGGCGGAATCCGCCGCGCCCAGCGCGATGTTGGCCAGCTGCTCGGCGTCCGGATCGATGTTGACCGCGCAGTCGGAGAAGATCATGATGCCGTTGTCGCCGAAGGTCTTCACGGGGGATTCGATCAGGAAGCAGGAAGACACGGTCTTCATGCCGGGCTTGGCCTTGATGATCTGCAGCGCCGGGCGCAGCATGTCGCCGGTGGAGTGGATCGCGCCGGAGACCAGGCCGTCCGCGTCGCCCGCCTTGACCATCATCACGCCGTAGTACATGGGATCGGCCACGAGCTTCGCGGCCTGCTCCTCGGTCATGCCCTTCGCCTTGCGCAGCTCATACAGCGTTGCGGCGTAGCCGGCGGCCTTGTCGCTGGTCGCGGGGTTGATGATTTCGATGCCCTCCAGGCACACGCCGTACTTCGCGGCCACCGCCTTCACCTTCTCGGGGTCGCCCAGCATGATGAGCTTCGCCAGCCCGGCCGCGACGACCTTCGCCGCCGCCTGCACGTTGCGGTCCTCTTCGCCCTCGGGCAGCACGATGGTCTTCACATTGGCCGCGGCCTTCGCCTTGATCTTGTCGATGATAGCCATGATGATTCCCTCCAAATCATTATAGAAATAGGTAACTCGCACCAAACAGTGTCAGTATACGCCATTTGGGAAAATGTGGAAAGCCGATTCCGGTAAATTTAATTCCCCCAAACCCAATTCCCAATTCCTAATTCCAAATTCCTAATTCATTCTGGCAGTCTGTTCTCGCTCAGCAGCCCGAACATCTCGTCGTCCTCCGAGCCTAAAGAGGCCATGTCGATGTCCCGGAGGGCCAGCGTCACCTCGGCCGGGTTCTGGCCGAAGAAATCCAGCGCGCCGATGGTCGCGCGCATGTCGTTTAATTCCGTCACGCGGCCCACGTATTCGCTCTCGCCGCACCACAGCGTGATCACCCGGTCCTCCTCCATGGCCTTGCGGCACATGGCGTGGAACAGGTCCTCCTCCGCCCGCACGCTGAGGGATTCTCGGGGCTCCTCGCCCCGCAGCAGCAGGAGCCGCCTCAGCCGCTCGGAGTATTCGTCCTCGCCCAGCACGGTGCTCACCTCGGTGAGGCGCACGGCCATCAGGCCGTCGTAATGGCCCACCGGGGACACGGTGTTCAGCGCCACCTGGCGGGGATTAATGTGGGCGATGTAGCCGGCGATGAAGTCGTCCGGGTTTTCGGGATCCACGAACAGCGAGGCCAGCACGTTCATTTTTTCATAGAGGCTCAGCTGGTAATGGAAAAAGCCGTCGTTCATAGTCAACGTTGATCTCCTTCGGCGCAGTCCAGCGCGTAGTAAAAATATCGTCCCAGCACGTCGCCCACCCGCAGGCAGGGCACGCCCTCCAGCACGGGCAGCTGCAGCACCGTCTTCAGCTCCGGCTTCTGGCGCAGGCGGAAATCGGAGGCCATGCACCGGAACGCGCCTTCCCGAAGGTACCCCACCGCCCAGTTGTCCACCGCGTCCAGCCCGGAGAACAGCCGCGCGCACACCCCCGGCTCCACCTCGTATTTTTCCAGCCGCACGTCGTAAAACGCGATGCCCGGCGCGGCCGACGCTTCGGCGGCGGGGCTGCCCGCGCATTCCGGCGCGGTGTAGGTCACGTTCGCGCCGTTCAGCCGGCGGCGCACCGTCTGCAGCGAATAGGGGTTCAGGTCGGTTCCCAGGAAGCGGCGTCCGTTCAGCCAGGCGGCCTCCAGCGTGGTGCCCGAGCCGGCGAACAGGTCGCACACCAGATCCCCCGGCTGGCTACTGGAGAGTATGACGCGCTCCAGCAGGCGCAGGGGCTTTTGGGTGTCGTAGCCGGTGCGCTGCGGGTCCTTCTGCTGCAGGTGGCTCACGTCGTCCCACACGTCGCCGGGAAAGGCGGGCTCGTCGTCGTAGTAGGTGTATATCTTGCCGCCGGATTTGATGGAGCGGTACACGCGGCCGTCGGCGTCCACGTGGCGCTTCATGTGGTTGCGGCGGGTGTCCTGTCGGGACACGGGCACGCTCTCCAGGTTGAAGTAGTACTTCCGGCTCTTGCGGTAGAACAGGATCACGTCGTGCTTGCGGCTGAAAAAGCGCCGCGCGCGGCCGCCCGTCTGATACGACCAGATGATCTCGTTGAGGAAATTCGCCTCGCCGAAGATCTCGTCCATCAGCAGCCGCAGGTACGGGTGCATGTGGTAGTCGATGTGCAGATAGATGACGCCCGTTTCGCTGAGCAGCCGCTTCGCGCCGGTGAGCGTCTCGCGCATCAGGGCCATGTAGGCGTCGAAGGGCATGTCGTCGGCGTAGGCGGTCTGCGCCAGCGAGCCCGCGCCGCTTTTCCATTCCTTTTCACCCACCCGCACGCGCATCACGAAGGTCTGGCCGGTGCGGAAGGGGGGATCCAGGTAGATCACCTGCACCTGCCCGGCGTAGCGCTCGATCAGGCCGGGCAGCAGCGCCCGCACGTCGCCCAGGCGCATTTCGCCCGACGGCCCGCGGCCCTCCTGCTCTTCCCGCTCAACGTTTATCTGCTGAAGACGCATACGGTTCACTCCCTGCCATTATCCATACATCTCTATTATATACGATTCAGCCCGCCGCGTCACGCTCTTTTTGAAAAAACATGGGCATTTTTCATATTTTGCCCGCCCCGCCGCCCCAAAACCGCATTGACACGCGGGCCGATTGCTCTCATAATAGGGAATGAAACAGATCCGCCGCACTCTGCGATATACAAGGGAGGGATTTTCCGTGTCTCAGTCCTTCGACCGCCTTCCGGCGCTGCCGCTGATCGTCAATGACCCCTACTTCTCCATCTGGTGCGCCGCCGACAGGCTGACCGACGCGCCCACCACCCACTGGGCCGGGGCAGTCAAGCCCCTCGACGGCGCGGCCGTCATCGACGGCAAGGCCTGGCGCTTCCTCGGCGCGGGTCGGGAGCCCGCCATGGAGACCGTCTCGCTCGCCGTGACTCCCACCGCCACCCGCTCCGCGCTGGCCGCCGCGGGCGTCGAGGTGACGATCGCCTTCACCACGCCGCTGCTTCTGGACCGGCCGGACATCCTCTCCATGCCCGTGACCTACGTGGACGTCTCGGCCCGCTCCACGGACGGAAAGGCCCACGAGGTGTCGCTGTGCTTCCGCATGAGCGACGCCCTGTGCTACGAGCTGCGCGACTTCCCGGCCGACCCCGAGCGCCGCGAGGCCACCACCGACCCGGGCTACCTGTGCGCCCAGCGCCCGGCCATGCTGCGGGACAGCTACGCGGTAAACGGGCTGAACGTGGCCTTCACGGGCCGCGCCCACCAGGGCGTCGTGGGCCATTCCGGCGACGGCATCGCCATCGACTGGGGCTATCTCTACCTGGCCGGCGAAGGCGAGGTCGCCGCGGAGGAAACCGCGCTGGTCGGCCGCGCGTCCGGAACAGTGACGCCCGAAGAGCCCCTTTGCATGAGCCTCTACGCCGCCTACGACGACATCGCCTCCATCAACTACTTCGGCCGCGTGACCCCCGCCTGGTACGCGAGAGACGGCAAGACCATCCTGGACGCCATCGAAACCTTCCACACCCGGCGGGCCGAGCTGCTCGGCGCCTGCGCGGCGCTGGACAAGGAGCTCATGGACAAGGCCTTCGCCCGGGGCGGCGAGGACTACCGGCTCATCGTGTGCGCCGCCTACCGCCACGCCATCGGCGCGCACAAGCTCATCGCCGACGAAAACGGCGACATGGTGTTCCTCTCCAAGGAGAACAACTCCAACGGCTGCATCGGCACGGTGGACGTGAGCTATCCCTCCATCCCGCTGTTCCTGCTGTACAACCCCGAGTTCGTGCGCGGCATGTGCCGCCCGATCCTGAAATTCGCCTCCCTGCCGGTGTGGACCTACGACTTCGCGCCCCACGACGCCGGCCGCTATCCCCACGCCACCGGCCAGGTGTACGGCCTGAAGACCCGGGGCTACGAACGCCGCATGCACGGCCTGGTCTATCCGCCCATCTACATGTATCCCGCCTCGGCGGACATATTCGATCTGCGGGGCCAGATGCCGGTGGAGGAGTGCGGCAACATGCTGCTGATGCTCTGCGCCGCCTCCCGGGCGGACGGCGACTGGTCCCTGGAGGCCAAATACATGCCGCTTCTGGACAAGTGGGTGCGCTACCTGATCGACTTCGGCGAGGACCCCGGCGAGCAGCTGTGCACCGACGACTTCGCCGGGCACCTGGCCCACAACATCAACCTCTCCGCCAAGGCGGTGTGCGGCGTGGCGGCCTACGCGCTGATCCGCAGGGGCCTGGGGGACGAGGCCGCCTGTGAAGAGTACATGGACAAGGCCCGCGCCATGGCGAAGAGCTGGCTGGAGCGCGCCAGCGCCGGCGATTACACCTACCTCACCTTCGAGAAGGTGGGCTGGAGCATGAAGTACAACATGGTTTGGGACAAGCTGCTGGGCCTTCATCTGCTGGACGACGGCTTCTACGAGAAGGAGACCAAAAGCTACCTCGCGCGGCAGAACGAATTCGGCCTGCCGCTGGATTCCCGCTCGGATTACACAAAGAGCGACTGGATACTGTGGTCGGCCTCCATGGCGGACGGGGAGACCTTCCGCGCCCTGGTGAAGCCCGTGGCGCATTACCTTCGCAAGAGCGAATCCCGGGTGGCGTTCTCGGACTGGTACTTCACCAGCACCGGCAAATACCGCGCCTTCATCGCCCGCAGCGTGCAGGGCGGCCTGTTCATGCCGCTTCTGATGGACAAATGGACGGGTAAGGCCTGAGGCGTCCGGCGCGGCGGGCGGCTTTGTCCGTCCGCCGCGCTTTTGGGAATGATTCACAGCCGCGATATATGAGAAACTTTTGTGAAAGCCGCCTCGTCTGACAAGCGTAACTCAAAGGAACGGAACAGGAGGCGCAGTGAGTTATGAAGAAAAAGCTGATTATTGCGGCGGTGGTGATCGCGGCGGTCGCGCTGCTGCTCAGCCGTTACATCCTGATCGAATCGCGGGGCGCGCTGCCCGAGGAGGTCCGCCTGGGCTGGCTGAATCCCTTCCGCCAGGCCGCGGCGGAGATAAACCGGCCGCCGGCGCCCCGGCGGACGCCGGAGCCCACGCCGGAGCCGACGCCCGAGCCCACCCCCGTGCCCACGCCGGAACCCATCATGCAGCCCGGTTCCAGCGGAGACGAGGTGAAGGCGCTGCAGAACAGGCTGCGCGAGCTGGGATTCATGACCGGCGGCGCGGACGGCGTATACGGCCCCGTGACGGAGGACGCCGTGAAGGCGCTCCGGGGCTACCTGGACGCGATCCGGTCAGATGAAACGGCCGGGACGGACGAACCGAACGATACCGACGAACCGAGCGATACAGACGAACCAAGCGATGCGAACGAAGCCGCTCCCGCGGCAGAGGAACCTTCCACAGAAGATGAAGCCACGCCGGAATATCCGGGCACGGTGGATCAGGCGCTGTGGGACGGCCTGCAGGGAGACGGCTTCGTCGTTTACAGGGAGACCGTGAAGGCCGGCGCGCGGGGTCCCGAGACGAAGCGCCTGCAGACCCGGCTCATCTCGCTGGGGTATCTTTCCGGCGGCGCGGACGGCCTGGCGGGCAGCGCGACGGCGGGGGCGATCCTCGCCTTCCAGAGCGCCAACGGCCTGAGCGCGGACGGCGTGGCCGGCGAGAAGACGCAGACGGCGCTGTTCTCCGCGGCGGCGAAGAAATACGTGAAGGCAAAGGGCCCGTTTGTGCTGAAGGTGAGCACGAAGGACCAGCGGGTGTACGCCTACAGCTGGTCCGGCGAGACCAACAGCTTCTCCAACCTGGCGCGCACCATGAAGTGCTCCACCGGCCTGAGCAAGACCCCCACCCCCAAGGGCACCTTCCGCGGTTCGCCCGTCACCCGCTGGGGCTACTTCCCGAAGTTCGACGTGTGGGCCCAGTATCTCTACCGCATCAACGGGCCGATACTGTTCCACTCGGTGCTGTACAACAGCCAGAACGAGAACAGCCTGATCCAGGGCTCGGTGTACAAGCTGGGCTCGAAGGCCTCCCACGGCTGCGTGCGGCTCTCCGTGGCGGACGCCAAGTGGATTTACGAGAACTGCCCGTCGGGAACGACTGTAACCGTATACTGACGGCCAATCAATGATGAACGGCAGCCCCGCGGAAACGCCCGCGGGGCTGCCGTTTCGTTATGCGCCGGTCAGCGGAGGACGAGGCAGTCGTACCAGTGCACGCAGCGCCGGCCGTTCACGGTGATCCGCTCGTTTTCGGGCAGCAGCTCGGACCAGCGCTTCCCGTAGCGGTCGAGGGCCCAGTCGTCCCAATTGAAGCGCCGCCAGAGCACGGTCTTCCCCTCCCGGTCCAGGTACTGCTCGCTGATCGTGCCCTCGTCGTACAGCCCCAGGTCCATCAGGCAGATTGTCTCGTGCAATACGCCGCCCAGCGTCACGTCGCACCGGCCCACCACGTCCGCGAGGGCCTTTCCCTCCGCCGCGGTGACGGCGCTGCCCCGCCGGGCGATCAGGCCCCGGGGCGTCAGGTGAACCGGCATGCCGCGGTTGTCCTCGCCGAAGCCCCAGTTGTCCATGAAGGCTTCGCCGTCGAGGAAGGTGGTGATCGTCCGCTTTCCCCCCTCGAGGCGCTCGGCGGCGAGAAAGCGGGTGTAGCCGTCCTTTTCCTGGGCGATGAAGGTCCATTCCTCCCGGCCGCCGGAAGAATTTTCCACCGGCCCGTTCATCAGGTCGCCCTGGGGCAGGTCGGGCTTCGGCTGGATGACCCTGGCGCTGACGGCCACCCCCTCCAGCCCGTGCACGCTGGCCGGGCCGGTCACTTCCATCTCGTAGGAGACGTCCAGCCTGCGGGAGGGCAGGTCGTACATGCCCCAGGTGAGCTTCTCCCCGAGGCGGGGCGCGATGAACCAGCCCGTCAGCTCCTCGCAGTCGACGGGGAAGGCGGGCTCGTCCTTCCACTCAATGGTATATTCTGGCAGTTTTTCCGGCAGTTTCGGCAAATCCTTTCGCTTCATGGCAGTTTCTCCTTTCGGCGGGCAGGGATAGGCGGCGCGGAAGCGGGAGCGGGCGGCGCTCATGCGGCTCTTGACGGTGCCCTCGGGGATTTGCAGCCGGCTCGAAATCTGCTTTTGCGACAGCATCTCCTGATAGAACAGGCGCAGCATCAGCCGGTCGCGCTCGGGCAGGGCGTCCATCGTCTCCTCCACGGCGGAAGAGGCGGGCGTCTCAACCGGCGGCTCCGGCAGGCTGTCCGAGGGGATTTCCCGGCGGCGCGCCTGCGTCCGATACCAGTCGGCGCATTTCCTGCGGGCGATGCCGAGGATCCAGGGCAGGAAGGCGCTCTCGTTCCGGAGGGCCGAATAGCCCTCGAAGGCGGCCAGATAGGTCTCCTGCAGCACGTCCTCCGCGTCGGCGGGGCTGGCGATGCGGGCTTTGACCCACCGCTCCACCGCCGTTCTGGCCGATGCGAGCCGGGTTTCAAAGGCGTCCACCGGCATCCCTCCCACGCTGTGTTTCTGAAAATCGATTTTCACCCTTATAGTCGTTTTTCCGGCGGCGGAAGGTTCATGTTCCGGAAAAAAGATTCATCACGGATAGTTGTGGGATGCCGACTCCTTTCGTCTCGGCTGCGCCGAGCCACCTCCCTCAGGGAGGGAGGCAATGGCGTGCCTTTTCGCTGCTGCGAGGCTCCCTCTTTGAGGGAGCTGGCACGCGAAGCGTGACTGAAGGAGTTGTAATCCCACAGGAAAGCATGAAGAACCAAAAAAGGCGCGCGGCGATCGCCGCGCGTCGATTCAAGCGTTTCCCTGCGCCCGGCCCTTCTCCCGGATATCCCGCCAGGGCTTGGTGAGGTAAAAGGGCAGCATCGCCAGCATGCCGAACATAAAGCTGAGGGCGTGGCAGTGGATGATCATGTGTCCGTCCCAGAAGCGGTTGATGAGCCAGGCCGAGGGGATGCGCACGGCCCACAGCATCAGGATGGTGACGATCATGGGGTAGCGCACTTTGCCGATGCCGTTCGAGAAGGACATGACGCTGTTATACACCGCGAAGGACCAGATGAAGGGCAGCACGGCGCGCACGAAGGCCGCCCCCTGGGCCAGCACCTCGGGGTCCCGGGTGAACAGCGACACCAGCGGCCGGCAGAAGGCCATGAACAGCAGGCCGAACGCCAGCCCCACGCCCCCGTTCACCAGCGGAATGATCCGGCCGCCCCGGCTGAGCCGGTCGTAGCGCGCCGCGCCGAGGTTCTGCCCGGCGAAGGAGGTGGTGGCGCTGGCGAAGGCGTTGACCGTCACGCTGGTGAAGCCGTTGATCTTGCTGCCGATGGCGCAGGCGGCCATGAAGGCCGAGCCCTGCATGTTCACGAAGGTCTGCATGGCCATGTGTCCCAGGGAGAACACGGAGTGGTTCAGGGCCAGGGGCAGGCCGATGCGCGCCATGTCCCGCACGGCGCTCCAGTCGTGCCCGTTGGGCAGCAGCCGGAAGCCCAGCTCCGGGTAGCGGCGGCGCAGATACGCCACGCTGCACAGCCAGGACACGTACATCGCCGCGGCGGTGGCGGCGGCCGCGCCGGTCACGTCCCACCTGAACAGCGCCACGAAAAGCAGATCCAGCGCGATGTTCACCGCGCAGGAAATGACCAGGAAGCGCAGGGTGGCCCGGCTGTCGCCCAGCCCCCGCAAAAGGCCCGCGTTGAGGTTATAGCCCAGGTTCCCCAGGGTGCCCAGGAACACGATGCGGATGTAGCCCGCCGCCCGGGCGAAGGCGTCCTCCGGCACGGCCATGAGCCGCAGCAGCAGCGGCCCGCACACAAGGCCCGCCAGCGTCACCGGCAGGGCGCACAGGTAGAGGAAGAACACGGTGTTCACGGCCAGCTGCCGCTGGCGGGCCGCGTCGCCCTTTCCCACCGCCTGGGAAACCAGGATGGTGATGCCGGAGCTGACCCCCATAAACAGGCACATGAACACCTCGATGGGCTGGGAGCTGGTGCCCACCGCCGCCAGGGAGGAAGCGCCGCAAAAATTGCCGATGACGATGGAATCCACCGTGCTGTAGAGCAGCTGCAGTATGCTCCCCAGGCAGAGGGGCAGGGCGAACAGCGCGACCTGCCGCATGATCGGGCCCCGCGTCATGTCGACGCCCCTTTTTTGCCGCATCTTCGCCTCACCCCTTTGAACGCGTCTTTCAGAAAATGAATAATCCGGCCGATTCGCCCGGGAAGCCGTTTCGTTTTTGAAAATGCCCGGTTTTTTCGCGTTTTTTGCAGAAAAAAGACGTTCGCCCTTGACGGCAAACGTCTTTGACCGAGCGATGATTACACCAGCGCTTCGGATTCGTTCTCAACCAGGGGCGCGTCCTCGACGGAGCGGATCGCCCAGCGGGCCACGACCATCTGCATTTTCTGCGCGCCCACGTACAGGGTGATGGTCTCGTCCTTGATGGAGGCGATGGTGCCGTAGATGCCGCCGATGGTGCAGATGCGGTCGCCGGGTTTGAGGGCGGCCAGCATGTCCTTCACGGCCTTGTCCTTTTTGCGCTGGGGCCGGATGAGCATGAAATAGAAGATGCCGACCATGGCGACCATCATCAGCAGGGTGGGGATCATGTCGAGCCAGGAGGCGGTGGCGACGGCGCCGGTGGCGTCGGGGGTGGCGGTCGTGGCGTCGAGCAGGGTTGAAATCATATCAAGCATGGAATTCTCTCCTCTGTCTATTGAACTGAACTCTATTATACCGTAGGTTCCGCCGGAGCGCAATCATTTATTGCGGCATTTTCGTAAAAAAATTCACGATAATTATTCAGCCGGTTTTCCCCCTGCGCCCTGTTGCGCCCACGGTGGATGTGCTATAATAGCCTCAACAAAACCTGCGGGAGGTGCCGCCATGGAACGGCCCAATATCATCATGATCATGACGGACCAGCAGCGCTTCGACGCGCTGGGCTGCGTCAATCCCCATGTCATCACGCCGGGCGTCGATTCGCTCGCGCGGGAGGGCGTCCTCTTCGACCAGGCGGTGTGCCAGTGCCCCATGTGCGTGCCGAGCCGCAATTCCCTGATGTTCGGCATGTATCCCTCCCAGACGGGCGTGCGCTCCAACGCCGGCGCGCTGCTGGACGAGAGCCGCCTGCCCGCCGCGCCGCTGCCCCAGATCCTGCACGACGCGGGCTACTTCTGCGCCGGCTTCGGCAAGACCCACTGGAACAACTGCCGCAAGGGCGAGGCCGGCTCGCGCCGGGGCTTCGACGTGCGCGCCGAGGGCCAGCCGAAAAACTCCGTGCTCTGGGAGGAAGGCGCGACCATGATGGACGACGAGGACCCCGAGGGCCTCGCCGCCTACTACGCCGAGACCGCCGAGTTCGGCTCCGGCGAGGAAAACGCGAAGGGCTACATCGGAAAGCCCTCGCTTTTGCCCAAGGAGCGCCATAGGGACGGCTTCATCTGGCGCAAGTGCATGGAATTCCTGGAGGGGTACGAGCCGGGCGAAAAGCCGCTGTTCCTCTATTTTTCCCTCATCAAGCCCCACGCGGGCTTCAACGTGCCGCCCGAGTTCGAGGCGATGTACGACCTGGACGGCGTCCCGGACCTGCCCGAGCCCCCCTGGCAGGAGGAGCCGGACACCCACATCGCCGCGGCCATGCGGGTCAGCGAGTCGCTTCACCGGGTGCACTACGGCCGCAAGGAGACGCTGGACCGCCTCTCCCCCCGGGAGAAGCGGCTCATCACCCTGCGCTACTGGGCCAACTGTACCTTCATGGACTGGTTCATCGGCTCCGTGCTGAATAAGATCCGCGAAAAGGGGCTGGACAAAAACGCGCTGTTCCTCTTCGCCTCCGATCACGGCGACATGATGGGCGAGCGCGACAACCGCTACAGCAAATACTGCCTGTTCGATTCCAGCGTGCGGGTGCCGCTGATCCTGGCGGGCGACGCCGTGCCCGCGGCGCTTCACGGCACGCGGGACAGCCGGCCCGCCATGCTGACCGACATCGTGCCCACGCTCTGCGCCGCCGCGGGGGTAAAACCCGACCCGCGCCTGCCCGGCACGAACCTGCTGGGCGACTGGTTCCGGCGCGGCGCGTTCTGCGAGTTCCACGGGGGCGGCGGCGAGAAGACCCAGCCCGCCCCGGCCTGGATGTGGCGCACGGAAAAGTGGAAGCTCATCCTCTTCCGGGACGGCTCCGTGCTGGACGACACGCCCATGCGGGGCGAACTGTACGACTTGGAGCGCGACCCCATGGAGTGGCGCAACCTCTTCGACGATCCCGCCTGCGCGGCCGTGCGCGCGCGGCTCACCCTCGACCTGATCGCCCACGTGTCCACCGCCTTCGCCAAGGGCCCCGCCTTCGGCGATTACGGCGGGTTCGCGAAGATCACGCGGTCATGAGTCCCTTTCCAGAATGAGCCGCTCCGGCGTCTCCAAAAGCGCCGCTGTTTCCCTGAGGAGCGACCGGGCCTCTTCCTCCGGCAGCGCGCCGGGATCCCAGCAAAGCGCCAGCCGGTCGCAGCCCACCCACAGGCGGGCGCCGCCTGCCTCCGGGGGCAGGCAGGCCGTTTCGCCCAGCGCGGCGTCCGTTTCGAGATCAACCTGCGCCGTCCGGCCCGCTTTGGCGCAGCACAGCGCCGCCAGTTCGCCGCGGGCGCGGCCCAGCAGCGCGGCGACGCGGGTCAGCCCGGCCGGGTCGTAGGGGCGGATGCGGCAGGCCATGGCGCGAAGCGGGGCGGGAGCGGGTTCCGGTTCGGCGGGTGATTCGGCGGTTTCGACAGGGGCAACCGCGGGGGGCTCCGGCGGGGTTTCCTCCGGCAGCGGCGCGCCGGAGAACAGCTCCTCCGGCTCGTCGGGCACCTCGCAGGCCTCGTAGGCGATCAGCGGATTTTCCACGATCACCGAGATCAGGTCGGCCTGCAGCGCGAAGCGCATGGCCCCGGCGCATTCCCGCGCGTTGGCCGGCGCGATGACGCGCACGCCCGGCAGGGCGGGGCAGCGCCGCGCGGCCACCCGGATGACCAGGGGCCGGCGGCTGGCCCGGGGCAGCGCCGCAAAGGCGGCCTGCAGCCGCTGGGGCGCGTCCCGCAGGGCGGTCAGGTCCAGCACGGGACGCAGCCCGGCCTGGGCGCAGCCCAGCGCGAAGGCGAGCTGGGCGTCGGACGAAAGGGGCAGCGACAGGCGGCGTCCCGAAGTCGCGTCCGCCGCGTCCGGGTCGACGTGGATCACCATCAGGTTATTCATGCGCTGGGCCGCCTGGTCCAGCGCGGCCTGCAGGGCCGCGGAGCAGTTCATCATACTCATGCCAGTTCCTCCGGTAGCGCGTAGCCCTCCAGGATGAGCACGCTGTTGAGCCGATCGAGGGGCGAGGCGGGGGTGTCCTCATCCTCCGGGGCCTGGTCGGATACGCACTCGATCAGCGTGGGTCCGTCGCCTTCCCGCGCCTTGTCGATGGCCAGGCGCAGCGCGGGCATCAGGTTCATCACGCCCCGGCCGTCGGCGGGGATACAGGCCATGTCCGCCGCCATCACCCGGGAGGACAGCCCGTCCAGCGCCGACTGCCGGCAGCTGACCAGCAGCACCAGCGGCAGCGCCAGCCGCACCGCCAGGGCGATGGCCTCGTAAAGCCGGTCCGCGTCCTGGGCCGGGGCCACGACCACGCCGCCCTCTCCCCGCCGCTGCAGGGCGAAGGCCGCGCCGGCCGCCAGCAGGGGATCGGCCGGGGCGACGCGTTCGACGGCCGGCGCGCCGTCTCCGACGGCCGAAAGCTCCGGTCCGTCCGCGAACAGGTCGCCCTCCTCCAGAAGGCCCAGCGCCACGGCGGCGGTGGCGGCCAGCGGCTCGCCGCTCTCCCCGAGGCGGCTCAGCAGGGCGCGAATTTTCAGCAGCAGCTCCTTCAAGCAAAACACCCGCTTTCGTTTGGCGTCGGTTCGTTTTTTACGGCCCTATGGGGCGGATCAGTTCTTCAGGCTGTTGATGGGCGCGGGGATCCGCCCGCCCCGGGCGATGAACGCCTCGGCGGACTCCGGATGCACCGGGATGATCGGCGCGCGGCCCAGCAGGCCCCCGAACTCCACCCATTCGCCCACGCCCTTGCCGGGCACGGGGATGATGCGCACGGCGGTGGTCTTCTGGTTCACCACGCCGATGGCCGCCTCGTCCGCCAGGATGGCGGCGAGGGTGGCGGCGGGGGTGTCGCCGGGCACGGCCACCATGTCCAGGCCCACGGAGCACACGCTGGTCATGGCCTCCAGCTTGTCCAGCGTGAGCGTGCCGGCCCTTGCGGCGTCGATCATGCCGATGTCCTCGCTCAGCGGGATGAACGCGCCGGAGAGGCCGCCCACCGAGGAGGAAGCCATCACGCCGCCCTTCTTCACCGCGTCGTTGAGCATCATCAGCGCGGCGGTGGTGCCGTGCTGGCCGCAGCGCTCCAGGCCCATTTCCTCCAGGATGTGCGCCACCGAGTCGCCCACGGCGGGCGTCGGCGCCAGGGACAGGTCCACGATGCCGAAGGGCGCGCCCAGGCGTTTGCTCGCCTCCAGGGCCACAAGCTGGCCCATGCGCGTGATGCGGAAGGCGGTCTTCTTGATGGTCTCGGCCACCACGTCGAAGGGCTCGCCCCGGCAGGCCTCCAGCGCCCGCTTCACCACGCCCGGCCCGCTCACGCCCACGTTGACGGCGGTGTCGCCCTCGCCCGCGCCGTGGAACGCGCCGGCCATGAAGGGGTTGTCCTCCACCGCGTTGGCGAAGGCCACCAGCTTGGCGCAGCCCAGGCCGTCGCGGCCGGCGGTCAGCCGGGCGGTCTCCAGGATGATCTCGCCCATCAGCCTCACGGCGTCCATGTTGACGCCGGCCCGGGTGCTGGCCACGTTGACCGAGGCACAGACCAGCTCCGTGCGGGAGAGGGCCTCCGGGATGGAGCGGATCAGGCGCAGGTCGTTCCGGGTCGCGCCCTTCTGAACCAGCGCCGAATAGCCGCCGATGAAATTCACGCCGGTGGTTCCGGCGGCCCGGTCCAGCGCCAGGGCGACGGCGACCGGGTCTTCCCTTTCGCCCAGTATGAGGGACACGGGCGTCACGGAGATGCGCTTGTTCACGATGGGAATGCCGAATTCCCGCTCGATCTCCTCGCCCACGGCCACCAGCCGCTCGGCCCGGCGCGTCACCAGGTCGTAGATTTTTTCCGCCGCGCCCTCGCCCGCGCATTCCAGCAGGGAAATGCCCATGGTGATGGTGCGGATATCCAGCTTCTGCTCCTTGATCATGCTGATCGTGGACAGGATCTCAGATGTGTTGAGCATGCCGCGTCACCTCACAGGCGGTGCATCGCGTCGAAAATTTCGCTGCGCTGCATGCGGATCTCCAGGCCCAGCTTGCCGCCCAGCGCGTCCAGCGCGCCGGTGATCTCGCCGAAACCACAGGTCATGGCGGAGAGGTCCACCATCATGACCATGGTGAAATAGCCGGAGAGAATGGTCTGGGTGATGTCCAGGATGTTGATGTTATAGCGATACAGGCATCCGCTGATCTCCGCGATGATGCCGGGCTTGTCCGTCCCCAGAACGGTGACGATGGCTTTCATGGAGCCGCCTCCCTTTGATCTGTCGTTATCCTTCGCCTCAGAGCGTCCAGCCGCCGTCCTGCCGGTCGCGCTCCCGCAGGTAAACCGCCAGGATCGCCGCCGCGGACAGGGCAGTCAGGGCCGTTTGGGCGAGCGCCAGGCAAACGCCCGCGGCCGGGCCCCCGGCCAGCGCGCCGGCCAGGGCCATGAGCGCCCGCGCGGCGATCCATGCCCCGAAGAGCAGCCCCAGCGCCGGCAGCGAATCCGTCCGGCCGCCCCAGAGGACGGCCAGCGCCCGCTTGGCCTGGGGCAGCGCCCACAGGCCGTCCACCATCAGCGCCGCCATGGCGTATACGAGGAGGACGAGGCCGGCGTATTCCTGGGCCAGCAGCGCGAGCCAAGTCAGCGCGCCCGTGAAAAGGCCTACCGCCGCGCCCACGCCGGGGATCCAGTCCGTGAGCGTGTTCAAAAGCCCGCAGATCGAGCCCACCAGCCCGATGACGAGATCCAGCGCCAGCGTCAGCGCCCAGGCGCATACGCCCGTGGCCAGCGCCCGCAGGATCCCGCGCCACACGGCCTTTACCGGTTCGCCCGGCGGGCAGGGCCGCTTTCGCCAGGCGGCGGCCAGCGCCGTCGCGGCCAGCGCGGCGAACAGCGGCGTCAGGGCCAGCGTGCCGAAGAGATCGCCCAGCCGCGAGAGCCATTCGGGCCCCAGCCGCATCGCCAGCTCCGGCGGCAGCAGCAGGGCGGCGGCGTAAAGCGAAAGCGGCAGCGGCGCCGCGGCGATGAGCGCGCCGGCGTCCTGCCTGAGGACGCGCGCCGCGGCCGCCAGGCGGTTTTTCAGGTTGTAAAGCCGCGCCAAGGTCATCCCTCCCCGTCCCGTCGTCGTTTGCCCCATTATACCGCAAAACAGGCGCCGTTCAAAGCATGTTGATGTAAACAAGGGCGCGCCGTGGGGCCGCGCCGCCCCACGATTTAACGGGACGTCAACGCGGAACGATGCATAAATGTGATTGACGGGCGGCGGTTCCGCCCGTACAATAATGCCGGAATCGCGTTTTCATCCGGACGGCGGAAGCCGCCTGGTCAAAGGCTGATCGGAGGACGGAAAATCAAATGGGCATCAAGGTCGCGAAATTCGGAGGCTCCTCTCTTTCAGACGCGGAGCAGTTCAAAAAAGTCAGGGATATTCTCCTGTCCGATCCGGACAGGCGTTACGTGGTGCCGTCCGCGCCGGGCCGGCGCTTCAGGGACGACGAAAAGGTCACGGACCTCTTGTACCGCTGCTACAGGCTGGCGCACACCGGCCAGAGCTATTCGGAGTGCTTCAGCCAGGTGGTGGAGCGGCTGTGCGGCATCGCGAGCGATCTGGGGCTCGATCTGGATCTCCTGCCCGACCTGCACGAGACCGAGCGGGAAATCGCGCGGCAGGACAATCCCGACTACGCCGCCAGCCGGGGCGAGTACTTCTGCGGCCGCATTCTGGCCAGCTACCTGAACTGGCCCTTCATCGACGCGGCGGAGGTGGTCCGCTTCGACAGGCAGGGCGTGTTCGCGCCGGAATGGACCAACGAGCAGCTGGCCGAAACGCTCAGGCAGCACGAATACGCCGTCATTCCCGGCTTTTACGGCGGCATGCCCTCCGGCCAGGTGAAGACCTTCTCCCGGGGCGGCTCGGATATCACCGGGGCCATCGTGGCGCGGGCGGCGGGCGCCGACCTCTACGAGAACTGGACGGACGTTTCCGGCGTGATGATGGCGGACCCCCGCATCATCGACAACCCGCGCGCCATCGACTGGCTCACCTACCGGGAGCTGCGGGAGCTGTCCTACATGGGCGCGACCGTGCTCCATGAGGACGCCATCTTCCCCGTGCGCAAGGCGGGCATCCCCACCAACATCCGCAACACCAACCATCCCGAGCATCCCGGCACGATGATCTCCGCCGATCCCAATCCCTCGGGGGAAGAGCGCACCATCACCGGCATCGCGGGCCACAAGAACTTCACGCTCATCTCCATCGAGAAGGCCATGATGAACAGCGAATTGGGCTTCGGCCGGCGGGTGCTGGGCGTCCTGGAGGACCTGGGCATCTCCTTCGAGCACCTGCCCACCGGCATCGACACCATGTGCGTGGTGGTGGCGGACAGGGAGCTGGAGCGCCACAGGCAGGAGATCATCGACCGCATCGAGGACCGCTGCCATCCGGACTCCATCGAGTTCAACAGCGGCGTCGCGCTGATCGCCACCGTGGGCCGGGGCATGGTCAACAAGCGCGGCACCGCGTCGCGCCTGTTCCGGGCGCTGGCCGTGGCGGACATCAACGTGCGCATGATCGACCAGGGCTCCAGCGAATTGAACATCATCGTGGGCGTGGACGGCAAGGACTTTGAGCGCGCCGTGAGCGCCATCTACTACGAGTTCGTGTAATTGCAAAATACAAGACAAAAAAGGGAGGAAGATATACCATGGCGATCAGGTTGGGCATCATCGGCTTCGGCTATATGGGACACTGGCATCTGAAGAACGCGCCGCGGGTTGAGGGCGTGGAGGTCGTGGCGGCCTACGACATCAACCCCGAGAAGGTGGCCGAGGCCCGGGAAATCGGCCTCGCCGGCTTCGACACGCTGGAGGATTTCCTGAAGAGCGACCTGTTCAACCTGGTTCTTGTGGCCACGCCGAACGACAGGCACTGCGAGCTGGTCTGCGCGGCGCTGAACGCCGGCAAGAACGTCATCTGCGAAAAGCCGGTGGCCATGTCCATGGCCGAGCTGGACCTGATGATCGACACCGCGAAGAAGAACAACGTCCTCTTCACCGTGCACCAGAACCGCCGCTGGGACAAGGACTTCCGCATCGTGAAGGCGCTCTGGGACAGCGGCGAGCTGGGCCATGTCTACGCCATCCACTCCCGCCTGCACGGCGCCCGCGGGGCCATGTTCGGCTGGCGCGCCGAGCCGGAGCACGGCGGCGGCATGATCTACGATTGGGGCGTGCACTTCGTGGACCAGCTGCTGTTCATGATGGGCTTCGACTGCGTGAAGAGCGTGTTCTGCAAAACCGAGAAGGTCAAGACCCCCGAGGTGGAGGACTACTTCTTCCTGCTGCTCGACCTGAAAAACGGCGCGCACGTGCAGATGGAGATCGGCACCTGGGTTCTCAAGCCCATGCCCCGCTGGCTGGTGCTGGGCGAGAAGGGCACGGCCTACGTGAACGATTTCACCCGCAGCGGCGGCGTCATCTCGGTGGACGAGAGCGTGGAGCCGGAAGTCATCGTGGCCATGACCACCTCCGGCCCCACCCGCACCTTCGCGCCTCGGGGCAAGAAGGAGATCGTGGAGCGGGAGCTGCCCGATCCGCCCGCCGACCTCACCGAATACTACGCCAACCTGCGGGACGCCGTGGACGGCAAGGCCGAGCTCATCGTGAAGCCGGAGCAGGTGCGCGCGGTGTTCCGCGTGCTGGAGGCCGCGTTCGAGTCGGCGCGGACGGGGAAGATGATCGAGCTGTAACGGGATGTTGATCGTTTGCGCCTTTTTGTGGTATAATAGGCGTGGGCGAACCGGCAACGGCGATTGAAACGGAAGGGAGGGAGCCAAATGATCGGACAGGAAGCGCTTTCGTCCATTCGCGACCGCAGCTCGGTGGAAAACATCCGGGAATTGACGCGATGCTTCGTCTCCCGGGTCGATCCCCTGAAGGTCATTCTGTTTGGCTCCTTTGCGGATGGGACATATACCGATGAAAGCGACTATGATTTCTACCTCGTCGTCGACGACAATCGGAATGTGAGCGACGCCACCGACCAGGCGTACAATGCCGTCATGTATGTGAAAAAGCGCCCGGTGGATATCGTCGTCGGCACAAACGCGAGATTTGAGACAAAGAGAAAGTCAGGCCATTCCCTCATGGTGGAGGGAGAAGTCGAGAGAAACGGCATCCTGCTTTACGACCGCGCAAGCGCGACGCCGCAGGGGAGAAACGTCCTATGAGCCGGGAGCGGAATGAATCAAGGGCCACGATCGTCCCTGACGGGACGGAGCAAATGGACGAATGCAGGGCGTGGCTGGCCTTTGCGCAGACCGACTATGACTGCGCCGAATATCTCAACAAAGCCCCGCTTCATCCCAGGCCGCTGAACGTGATATGTTATCACTGCCAGCAGGCGGCCGAAAAGGCGATCAAAGCGCTGATTGTCTATTTCGGCAGCCAGGGCGGCGTGCCGAAGGCGCATGATCTTTCGTTCCTTCTGGGTCAGATCAGGCACATCGTTTTTGAACGGAAGCGGATCGAAATCAGCCATGACCTCATGACGATGGCGGACAGTCTGTCGAAATACGGCGTTGCGCCCAGATACCCCAACGAGATGGAAGTGGATGAAGCTCAGACGGCGAAGGCCCTTAAGAGCAGCGGGAAGATCATCGCCTGGGTCAGGCAGGTCATAGCGGCGGAACCCGTACAGAAATGAAATAAGCCCGGCGTGTTTCCGGCAAAAAAACTCCTCGCCCGGACAGTTCGTGAGCGAACTGGCCGAACGAGGAGTTTCGTCATTTAATCATTTTTCTTTTCCCAGGCTGATGTCCTTGAGGGCGGTGGTGTGGTCGGTCACGTACTGGTAGATCGGGCGCGGGCGGCAGGCCCAGCGCACGGCGTTGGTGATGACCAGCTGCACGTTTTTGTCGTGGTAGCTGGGGCAGGTCTCATGGCCCGGCTGGAAATAGAACACGCGGCCCAGGCCCCGGTGCCAGCAGCAGCCGCTGCGGAACACCTCGCCGCCGGGCACCCAGCTCACGAAGACCAGGTCGTCGGGCTTGGGAATGTCGAAGTGCTCGCCGTAGGTCTCCTCGATGGGCAGGTCGAAGTGGTCCTCCAGGCCCTGGGCGATGGGATGCGCCAGGTCCATGACCCAGATGCGGGCCATCTCGCCGTCCTCGCGCCAGCGCAGCTTGTGGGTGTTGGTGCCCATGAGCTTGCGGAAGATCTTGGAGGCGTGGCCGGAATGCAGCACGACCAGGCCCATGCCCTCCATCACGCGTTTGTGCACGCGCTCGACGATCTCGTCGCGCACTTCCTGATGCGCCATGTGGCCCCACCAGATCAGCACGTCGGTCTTGTCGAGCACCTCCTGGGTGAGGCCGTGCTCCGGCTCGTCCAGCGTGGCGGTACCGGCCTCGATGTCGGGCTGCGTGCGAAGGAATTCGGCGATGGTCTCGTGCATGCCCTTCGGATAAATGGCGGCGACTTTCGGGCTGCTCTTTTCATGGCGGTATTCGTTCCATACGGTGACGTGAATCATCGGTATCCCCTCCCACTGGCTGTGTTTTTTCAAGCGGGATCATCCGCGCTGACACCAAGAGTTTACCATGTTTCCTCACTTTGCGCAATACCGGATTTTTACAGACCGCAGGGCGTTTCATTGGGGATGACCCTTCAGGCGCTTCGCGCCAGCTCCCCTGGAAGGGGAGCCAAGAAGAGCGTTTCAAAAGGAACGATCTTGCTTCCCCTTTCAGGGGAAGTGCCGAGCGCAGCGAGGCAATAGGGTCGTCGCTTAACACGACGACATCCATTTTGCTCAACGGGACATTAAATGAGCCGCTCCTGTTACAGCCCCGCCGCCTCTTTCGCTCCGCCCGCCCGGGGGATGGTTACGATGACTTCCACGGCCTCGTCCCGCTCCACCACGCGGCTGGTCACGGCGGCGTTGCTGCGCTGCAGCGCGCGTACGGTGGCGTTCACGGCGTTCACGAACAGCCGGGGATCCCGGCAGAGGTTCTTCACCGCCGGCGCGCGCAGGGGCTCGGTCAGCATGCGCCGGACCAGCGCCTCGGTCTGGCGCACGCTCAGCCGGTCCTCCGCCGCCTGGCGCGCCGCCGCCAGCTGCCGCGCCTCGCCGGTCAGCCGCAGGAGCGCCCGCGCGTGCCGCTCCGTCAGCCCGGCCCGCTGCAATTCCTCCCGCACGGACGGCGGCAGCTTCAGGAGCCGCAGCTTGTTGGCCACGGCGGAGGGGCTTTTGAGCAGCCGCGCGGCCAGCTCCTCCTGGCGGAGGCCGTGCTCCTCCATCCAGGCGCGGTAGGCCTCGGCCTCCTCGAAAAAGCCCAGCGGCTCCCGGTGCAGGTTTTCCACCAGCGCCAGGAGCGCCGTGTCCTGGCCGGCGTCCGGCAGGATCAGCGCGTCGCAGGCGGCGCAGCCGAGCCGCTCCAGCGCCCGCAGCCGCCGTTCTCCGGCCACCAGCTCGAACCGGCTCCCCGCCCGCCGCACGATGAGGGGCGAAAGCAGCCCGTAGCGCCGGATGGACTCGGCCAGCTCCCCGATGGATTCCGCCGGGAAACGGCGCCGGGGCTGGCGCGGGTTGGGATCGATGTCGCTCAATCGGACGCGGACCAGCTGCTGTCCGCCCTTCAGTCGCCTCATCAGGGGCATGTCCACGCGGTCGGCCATGGGATTTTCCTCCTGCAAACGCAACGTCTGTCAAGAGTATATTCGCCCATGCCGCCGTTTTGCGCGGTCGACGGTAATTTCGCTTTGTCGAAGCCGGACGGTGACAGCCGTCACCGCGCGTCGGCCGCGGCCGCCGATTCCCTGATCCAGCCCAGCAGCTCCTCGTCGATCTCATTCGCGCGGCTGATCATCACGTGATGTGTCCAGCGGTTGGGCCGCGCCTCGGCGGCGGCGTCGATGCGGGAAGAGTCATGGCGGTATCGCAGGCCGAAGGTCAGCGTGATGAACGCGGAAGGCCGCAGGGCGGCCCGCCGCACGGGAAGGAAGGACACCGCCGCGAACAGACGCCGGCTGTAGAAGGAAATCTGCGTCTTTTTGACTTCGATCCTTTCCGCGCCGATCTGAGAAAGAAGGGCTGCGCGCAGACGCTCATACAGCGCCAGCGCCTCCGGTTTTCCGTCGAAGAAGAACAGCTCCTCCAGGCTCAGAGGTTCATGCGCGTTCACAGCCCCAGCCCCTTGCGCAGGGTGACGATGAAGTCCTGCACGTTGGTCACGATGCCCTTGGCGGACAGGCTCCCCCGGTCGCTCAGCTTGTTGACGGTGAATTCGGAGATGTCCACGCAGTAGAAATACACCTGCCGCACCGTGCCGTCCGGCAGCACCCGGTAGGAGGGCGTCATGTTGCCCACGGCGATGGAATGGAGCATTGTGGCCATGCACAGCACGGTCGTCGCGCCGCGAATCTGGTCGCGCATGCGGTCCTGGGCCTCGTAGGCGTTGCCGTAGACCGGCGGCAGGGGGCCGTCGTCCCGGATGGACCCGGCCAGCACGTAGGGGACGCGGTATTTTTCGCAGCTGTAGATGATGCCGTCCGAGATTCCCTCGGCCTCGATGAACTGGGGGATGCCGCCCCGCAGCTTCACCTGGTTGATGGTGTCCAGGTGGTTGTAATGGCCGTTGGGCTGGCTCTTCTGGGTGTAGATGTTCTGGCCGAGCGCGGTCCTGAGGTAGGCGGCCTCCAGGTCGTGGGTGGCCAGGGCGTTGCCGGCCAGGAGCGCGTGAACATAGCCGGCCTCCACCAGCTTCGCGAAGGCGGCCCGGGCGTCGAAGTCGAAGGCGAAGGCCGGGCCCATGACCCACACGATCTTGCCGTGCTCGCGGTCGTGCCGCAGCACCTCGTAGAGCTCGTCGTAGTCCCGGGAGAAGGCGGTCTCCCGGGAGCGGCTGCGCCGGAAGGCGAACACGTCGCGCTGTTCCGAGGGCTCGCGGAAGCCGTCCGCGTGCACGTAGACGCCCTCCTCGCAGCGCTCCGTGCGCCCCGTGACGACCAGGTCGCCCTGCTTCAGCAGCCGGAACTCGCGCACGTGGATTTTCCCGCCCTCGTACACGGCCACGCAGTCCATGCGGCTCTCCTCGGCCAGCAGCCAGCGCCCGCCGATCTTGAAATACTCCGGGAAGATGCTCATGGCGTGAAAACCCGCGGGGGCCACGCCGTCCCGCGGGGCCTCCCGGAGGACGGCCTCCGGCGCGTCGATGAAGGTCTTTTCCGTGAAATCCGGCGCGATATACGGCCTCAGCTGCCAACTCATGCGCTTTTCTCCTGCCTTTCGTCTATTGGATGACGCCGCCGCCCAGGCATTCCTCGCCCTGATACAGCACGGCGGACTGCCCCGGCGTGACGGCGCGCTGGGGCGTTTCAAATTCGATGTCCATCAGGCCATCCTCCCGCAGGCGGACGGACACATTTTGAAGCGGCTGCCTGTGGCGGAAGCGCGCCTGGCAGAGGAGCGTTTCGCCCGGCTCCGCCGGCGGGCGGCCCGCGATCCATGTAAGGTCTTCGATCACCGTGCGCTCGGAATAGAGCAGCGGCGAGTCCTCGCCCTGCTCCACCAGCAGCGTGTTGGTCTTCAGGTCCTTGCCCACCACGAACCAGCGCCGGCCGTCGCCGCTCCCGCCGATGCCCAATCCCCGGCGCTGGCCGAGGGTGTAATACATCAGCCCGTCGTGGCGGCCCACGAGGCGGCCCTCCGGCGTGCGGATGTCCCCGGGCTGGGCGGGCAGGTATTCCGACAGGAATTTCTTGAAATTCCGCTCGCCGATGAAGCAGACGCCGGTGGAGTCCTTCTTTTCGGACACGGGAAGGCCCGCCTCCCGCGCGACGCCGCGAATCTGCGCCTTGGTGAGATGGCCCACCGGGAACAGGGCGTGGGAGAGGGCCTCCTGGCCGATCATGTAGAGGAAGTAGGTCTGGTCCTTGTTTTCGTCGGCCGCGCGCAGCAGCCGCCAGCCCTCTTCGTCATTGCCGCCCAGCCGGGCGAAGTGCCCCGTGGCCAGCTTCTGCGCGCCCAGCCCCAGCGCGAATTTCAAAAACACGTTCCACTTGATCTCCCGGTTGCAGAGCACGTCCGGATTGGGCGTGCGGCCCCGGCGGTATTCTTCCAGGAAATGGCTGAACACGCGCTCGCGGTATTCCCGGGCGAAGTTCACCGAATAGTAGGGGATGCCGATGCGGTCGCACACGCGGCGCACGTCGGCGAAGTCCTGCTCGGAGGTGCACACCCCCGCCTCGTCCTTCTCCTCCCAGTTGTTCATAAACACGCCGACGACGTCGTGTCCCTGCCGCTTGAGCAGCAGCGCCGCCACGGAGGAATCCACGCCGCCGGACATGCCGACCACGATCTGCGCCATACCGTCACCTGCCGGGCCTTTCCCGGTTTTCCTTTCATCGCGCGAAGGCCTGCCCGGCGGGTCCTTTCGCCGGGCAGGCTGCTTTTACCGGTGTGTTACCATGGATCGTAACCGGCCGGCTTCATGGGCGGGTACGTCTCGTTGAGGACCGCGCGCATGGTCTGCCAGTCGACGGCGCCGCCGGTGATCTCGGTCCATTCGGGGCGCTCGCCGTAGAGGGATTCGTCCCAGTTGTCCAGCAGCCAGAACTTCATCTCCGTCACGGCTTCGGCCAGGGCCTCGTCGTAGCGGCCGCTCATGTCCGCGCCGGCGTCCAGCCAGCCCAGCAGGACCATCTTCTGCTTGAACGCGGCCACGTCTTCCTCGGCGGACAGTTCGTTCAGGACGATCTCCTCCGGCAGCGGCTCGGGCGTGCCCGCCGGTTCGGGCTCGTCGGTGGGCTCAGGCTCGGGCTCGTCCGTAGGCTTGGGTTCGGGCTCGTCCGTAGGCTCGGGTTCGGGCTCGTCGGTGGGGTCAGGCTCGGGCTCGTCCGTGGGTTCGGGCGTGGGCTCGAGGGTGGGTTCCGGCGTGGGTTCGTCGGTCGGTTCCGGCGTGGGCTCGTCCGTGGGTTCAGGTTCGCCGGCGGGTTCCGGCGCGGGCTCGCCCGTGGGCTCGCCGTCCCCCGAATCGGAGGCGTCCTCGGGCGGCTGTGTCTCCAGGAGGGTGGCGTTCAGCGTCGGCGCGCGGCCGGGATCGGGATTCCGTTCCACGTTGTAGTCGTTGTTGATGTAGTTCAGCGTGGCGCTGCCTGCGACGCCGCTGGTGTCCAGGGCCAGCTTGTGGCGGGTGTTGAGGCGGCTCTGCAGCATGGACACGGCCTGGCGGGTGGTGTCGTCGTAGACGCCGTTGGGGGAGCCCTTGAGCCAGCCCAGCTCGATCAGGCGCCCCTGCAGCCAGAGTATGGCCTCCACGTCCGAATTTTCGTCGATGGTCTCGGAATAGATGACGACGGGCTCGGGCGACGGCTCAGGCGACGGCTCGGGCGTGTATTCGATCACGGCGGGGCGGCTGGGCGCGTTCGTCCAGCGCAGCCAGGCCATGGTCACGTCGTCCGGATAGCCGTCGGTGGGAAGCACCACGTCCGGGTTGATGTTGTTCAGGTAGCGCTGGAAGTCGCTCAGCGCCAGCAGCGTGGCGTTGTCGTAGACGCCGGTCTTCTGGCTCGCGTCCAGCCAGCCCAGCTCGATCAGCCGGTCCTGCACCTCGCCCGTGACGTCCTCGGGCGGGATATAGGGCGTGGGGGTGGGTTCGGGCGTGGGCGTCGGCTCGGGCGTGGGGGTGGGTTTCGGCGTGGGCGTGGGTTCGGGCGAAGGCGTGGGCGCGGGGGTCACAGTGGGCAGGGTGTCCGGCAGCGGCGACGCCCCGGGCCTGTCGGGATTCCAGGGCGCGTCGTCGCGGTTCAGCCAGCCGACAGTGACCACGCCCGCGTAGCCGTCCACGTCCATGGAGCCGTCGTAGCGGTCGCGCACCAGCTGCTGGAAGTCGCGCACGGCCTTCTTGGTCTGGTCGCCGTAATAGCCGGTGGGCTGGTCGATGTCCAGCCAGCCCAGCTCGATCAGCCGGGCCTGCAGGGCGCTCACGGTGGCCTTGGGCGTGTTCTTGTCCACCAGCACGGGTTCGAGGGTCACGCGCGGGGCCGCGGTGGGCGCGAAGGGATCGGGCGTCACGAAGTCCTGGGGCACGGCGGTGGCGTCCGCGGGCGGGGTCGTGCCGCGCAGCCAGTCGGGCTCGTAATCGTCCGGGATGGGCGTGTTGGTGCTCACGTTGTTGTTGATGGTGTCGCCGCCCTGCTGATACTGCCAGCCCTGCGTGGGGGCGACGATGTTGCCGAAGGCGTCCGTCGCCGAGACGGTGGGCACCGGCGTGTGGGTCGGCGCGGACCAGGCGTCCAGCGGGGAGTCGGGATTTTGGGGCTGGTTGGTGGTGTCCTGGCCGCCGCGGGTGATGTAGAACACGATTCCGCCCGCCAGCAGCAGCACGATCAATAGCCCGAGGAGGGCGGCGGGGGCGTTCTTTTTGAACTTTTCGCCCAGGCCGTCGGCGGATTCCCCGCCGTCGTCCTCTTCCTCGTCTTCATCGGGCGCGTCGTCCTCGTCTTCGTCCGGATTGCCGGCGGGGCGCTTTTTCCTTTCGTCGCGATCCGCCCTTGCGGCGGCGGGATCGGCCGCGCCCTTGCGGCGGCGCAGCACCACGTAGAGCGTGCCGTTTTCCTCGAAGCAGGGCATGGCCTTTTCGGGGTCGTCTTTGGATTCGGCGCGGGCCCTGGTCTCGCTGAGGCCGCCGGTGAATTCGGCCTCCATGCCCGGCAGCGGGCGCAGCTCGGTTTCGCCGGCCTCGCGGTAGGCCATGCCCCGGGGCATGTACTCGCGGATGCGCATGGTGCGCTCCCGGCGCAGGTCGTAGACGATGTACACGATGCCGGAGGCGTCCTGCCCGACCGCGCGGCCCACGAGGAACCGCCCGCCGATGACCTCGCCGGGCGTCAGGTGATTTTTGATCAGCGGGGCGTTTGCGTCCTTGCCGCAGTGCGGGCATACGTCGTTGCCGCCGTTGTCCTCCATGCAGAACATACACAGCTTGCCGGTATCCATGGCTAATCCTCCTGTTTGCCCGCCAGCGCGCCGAGCAGCAGGCGGCGGGTGTCGGCCTCCACGGCCTCGATGGGGCGGTCGCCGTCGATCACGGCGATCCGCGCCGGGTTATCCCTGGCCAGGCGCAGGTACGCGCCGTAAACCCGGTCGGTGAATTCCTTTTTTTCCAGCTCCATGCGGTCCGGCGCGCTGGCGGCCAGACGGCGGCTCATGGCCTTGTCGGGGCTCAGGTCGTAAAAGAGCGTTTTGTCCGGCTCGAGGCCTTGAAGCGCCGGCTCGTTGACCGCGCGCACCAGCGCCTCGCCCAGGCGGCGGCCTTCGCCTTGATAGGCCAGGCTGGAGTCGAGGAACCGGTCGCACAGCACCACCGCGCCCCGGGCCAGCGCCGGGCGGATCACCTGGGCCACGTGCTGGGCCCGGGAGGCCGCGTAGAGCAGCGCCTCGCATTCCGCCGTCATGCCGGCGGAGGCCACGTCCAGTATGATGGCGCGGACGCGCTCCGAAATCGGGCAGCCGCCCGGCTCCCGGGTGGATACGACCTCGTAGCCGCAGGCGCGGAGCCAGTCCGCGGCGCGGTTCATCTGGGTGGTCTTGCCGCAGCCGTCCGAGCCCTCGAAGGTCACGAACACGCCGGCCGCGGCGGGGGAGCCGTCCAGCAGGTATCCGGCCAGCGCTTCCACGCTTTCGGCGATATGCGCCGCGCCGGCGTTTGCCAGCTCTTCGCGGGAGCCGTAGCCGTACAGCGCGCCGACGCCGTCTATGCCGTTGGCCGCCGCGCCCTCCATGTCGCCCGCCCGGTCGCCCACCATGCAGGCCCGGCGGAAGGACGCCGGCAGCGCCCGCCGCACCAGCGCGGGCTTGTCGGCGTGGCGGTCGGAGAGGGATACGGCCTCCAGCCGGTCGACGAAGGGCGAAAGGCCGAAGTAATCGAGGATGCGCCGGGAGAAATCCAGCGGCTTTCCCGTGGCCACGGCCACATACGCCCCGTTCTTTTTCAGCGAGCGCAAAAGCGGCGCAATGCCCGGATACACGGAATTCTCCCGCCAGCCCACGCTGGAAAAGCGCTCGCGGTATATTTCCACCGCCCGGACGGCGTCTTCTTCGCCCAGGCCGGCGATCCCCATGAAGGATTCCATCAGCGGCGGGCCGATAAAACGGCGCAGCGTCGCCTGGTCCAGGGCGGGCCGGTTCATTTTTTCCAACGCATATTGGACGGATTTCGTAATGCCGGGTTCCGATTCGGTCAGCGTCCCGTCCAGGTCAAACAGTACGGCGTCGTATCTCACAGCGAACTCCTCCGCGCGCGGGGCGCGTATGTCTGTCATTATTCTATTATATTCTACTCATCCCGCCGAGATATTTCAAGCGCGCGCCGGTGAATAATCCGCAAACTTCGTCCGGCAAATTTTGGCGCGCCGTGTAAGATGCGGGCGGCGGCGAGGGCAAAAACGGTTATTTATGCGTTAAATGAAGGGAGAATTGTGTAAAATTGCAGTTTTCGGGGCCGTTTTGCATGAATCCGCTTGATTATGCGTGGTCTTTGAGGTATAATATGCCTCAACTATCATATCTTTGCATCTGATATTCATTGCGGGGGAGGATTTGAAATGGGACGCGTTTACAATTTTGCGGCGGGCCCGGCGGCGATGCCGCTTGAGGCGCTGGAGACGGCCGCGCGGGAGATGACCTGCTACGGCGACACGGGCATGTCCGTGATGGAAATGAGCCATCGCTCCAAAATGTACCTGGCCATTTACGACGAGACGGTGGCGCTGGTGAAGGAGCTCATGCATGTGCCGGACGACTACGCCATCCTGCTGCTGCAGGGCGGCGCGACGCAGCAGTTCGCCGCCGTCCCCATGAACCTGATGACCGGCTCCGGCCGCGCGGACTACATCGACAGCGGCAACTTCGCCCACGGCGCGCTGGTTGAGGCGGGCAAATACGGCAAGGTGAACGTGGTGGCCTCATCGCGCGATGAGAACTACCGCGCCATCCCCGCCTGGGACAAGGCGGCCTTCGATCCCGAAGCGGACTACTTCTACATCACCTCCAACAACACCATCTTCGGCACCCGCTATGCCGCCCTGCCGGACACGGGCAGCGTGCCGCTGGTGGCGGATATGTCCTCGAACATCCTGTCCGAGCCCTATGACGTGACGAAATTCGGCGTGATCTTCGCCGGCGCGCAGAAGAACATCGGCCCGGCCGGGCTCACGCTGGTGGTCGCCCGCAAGGACCTGTTGGGCCGCTGCATGCCCATCACGCCCAAGATCATGGACTGGCAGAAGCAGGCTGAAAACGGCTCCATGATCAACACCCCGCCCACCTACGCCATCTACATGGCGGGCCTGTGCCTCAAGTGGCTGAAGAAGCAGGGCGGCGCGGAAGGCATCGAGCCGGTGAACATCGAGAAGGCGAACATGCTGTACGACGTGATCGACAACAGCCGCCTGTTTAAGGGCACGGCGGACCCGGCCTCCCGCTCCCGCATGAACGTGACCTTCGTCACCGATTCGCCCGAGCGCGACGCCGAGTTCGTGAAGCAGGCCGCGGCGAAGGGCCTGGTCAACCTGAAGGGCCACCGCCTGGTGGGCGGCATCCGCGCCAGCATCTACAATTCCATGCCCGTGGAGGGCGTGAAGGCGCTGGCCAAATTCATGAAGGAGTTTGAAAGCCATGTTTAATATCAAAACGCTCAACAGCATTTCCCCGGTATACAAAAACGTGCTCGCCGCGAGCGAGTTCGCCGTCGGCGCGGAGATCGAGAATCCGGACGCCATCATCGTGCGCAGCGCCGACATGCACGCCATGACGCCGCCCGCGGGGCTGCTGGCCGTGGGCCGGGCCGGCGCGGGCTACAACAACATCCCCGTGGCGGATTTCGGCAAAGAGGGCATCGTGGTGTTCAACACGCCCGGCGCGAACGCCAACGCCGTGAAGGAATTGTCCATCGCCGCGCTGCTGCTGGCCTCCCGCGACATCGTGGGCGGCATCGAGTGGGCGAAGACCCTCAAGGGCAAGGGCGCGGAGGTCGCCAAGCTGGTGGAAAAGGGCAAGAGCCAGTTCGTGGGGCCGGAGCTGATGGGCAAGACCATCGGCGTGGTGGGCCTGGGCGGCGTGGGCGGCCTGGTGGCGAACGCGGCGGCGGACCTGAAGATGCGCGTGCTGGGCTACGACCCCTTCATCTCCGTGGAGAACGCCTGGAAGCTGTCCCGCAAGATCGTGCACATGACCGACCAGGACGAGATGCTGCCCCAGTGCGACTACCTGTCCATCCACGTGCCGCTGATGGACGCCACCCGCGGCTCCTTCAACGAGGCGCTGTTTGCCAAGATGAAGAAGGGCGCGGCGCTCATCAACCTGGCCCGGGGCGAGCTGGTCAACAACGCAGACCTTCTGGCGGCGCTGGCGTCCGGCCAGCTGCGCCGCTACGTGACCGACTTCCCGGCGGACGAGCTGATCGGCGCGCCGGGCGTGGTGGCCATTCCGCACCTGGGCGCGTCCACGCCGGAGAGCGAGGACAACTGCGTGGACATGGTGAGCCGCCAGCTGGAGGACTACCTCAAGTTCGGTTCCATCGTGAATTCGGTCAACTACCCGGCCTGCCCGCTGAACGCCTCGTTCCGCTACCGCCTGGCCGTGCTGCACGCCAACGTGCCCAACACCGTGGGCCCGATCACCTCGCAGGTGGCGGCACAGGGCGTCAACATCGACAACATGGTGAACAAGTCCCGCGGGGAGTTCGCCTACACCGTGCTCGATCTGGACGAGCCCGCCTCGAAGGAGACCCTCGACCGCATCGCGGCGCTGGACTTCATCTACCGGGTGAGGTATTTCGAGTAAGCGGATCAATAAAACGAAAGGGCCGCTCCGCAGGGGGCGGTCCTTTTCATGGGAGCGGGACCGGAGTATCTCATTATATAGTGTTATTCACAAATAGGCGCACGACGAGGGAAACCCTTCAGGCGCAGCGCGCCAGCTCCCCTGAAAGGGGAGCCAAGAAGAACGCCTCAAAAGGAACGATCTTGCTTCCCCTCTCAGGGGAAGTGCCGAGCGCAGCGAGGCGATAGGGTCGTTGCTTATCGCGACTCACAAATAGGCGCACGACGAGGGAAACCCTTCAGGCGCTGCGCGCCAGCTCCCCTGAAAGGGGAGCCAAGAAGAACGCCTCAAAAGAAACGATCTTGCTTCCCCTCTCAGGGGAAGTGCCGAGCGCAGCGAGGCGATAGGGTCGTTGCTTATCGCGACTGCATCCAATTTGTTGAACGAGACATTAAATGAGACGCCCCTGGGAGCGGGCAGGGCCTATTTGCGCATTCCCCCGCTCTGTGCTATACTGTATCCATCATCATACAGACGGAGGACGCGCGCATGCAGTGGGATATCGCGCTGGAATTGGGGGAAAATACCGTCCGCCTGGCGACGCGGGAGAACGGCCTGGCGTTTTCCGCGCCGTCGCTGGGGGCCCTGCGGGGCGACCGCCTCGTCGCCATCGGCGAGGACGCGCAGGAGATGCAGGGGCGCGCGCCGGCCGGCGTGCGCGTGGCGCGGCCGCTGGAAAACGGCCGCGTGTGCGAGCCGAAGCTGGCGGCCCAGTGGCTCACGCGGCTGCTGGAGCCGTTTACGTCCGGCGCGAAGCTGTCGCGGCCCTCGGTGGTGTTCGTGGACAATGGCTTCATGAGCCGGAGCGAAAAGGAAATGCTCGTGAACACCGCGCTGGAGCTGGGCGCGGGCGAGTGCGGCCTCTTGTCCTCCGACATCGCCGCCGCCGCCGGCGCGGGCATGGACATCCGCCGGGGCGAGGGCTTCGCGCTGGCCGACATCGGCGCGGGCCGCATGAGCGTGACGCTCATATCCTACGGCCGGATCGCCCGGGCCCGCCGCGTTCCCTTCGGCATGAACCGCGTGGACGAGGACATTGCCCGCCTGGTGCGCGCCAGGGCGGCGCTTTCCATCGGGCCGCGCACGGCCGAGGACGTGAAGCTGGTGCTCGCCTCCGCGCTGCCGGCGCGGGAGGTGACCTGCGAGGCCACGGGCCTGGACATGGCCACCGGCTTTCCCGGCGCCCGGGAAATCAACGCCCTGCTGGTCCGCGAGGCGGTGGAGCCCGTCGTGGACGCGCTGGCGCTGGCCATTCAGGAGACGGTGCAGGACGCCCCGGACGAGCTCTCCGCGGATCTTCTGCGCACCGGCGTGATCCTCACCGGCGGCGGCGCGCTGCTCTCGGGCCTGGACAAGGCGCTCTCCGACCGCTGCGGCCTCGGCTGCCACATCCCGGAGACGCCGGGCCTGTGCACCGGCAAGGGCATGGCCCGCATCCTGCAGGACCCCGTCCTCTCCGACATGGCCGTGCGGAGGCCTGGGTTTTAGCGATTCCGCGCGGGGCGCGTCAGCGCGGCGGGGCGAAGATTTCCGGCAGACGGCAGGCGGCGCGCATGCTGACGGTCTCGCCGCCGGAGAAGAGTATATGGTCCAGCAGGGCGACGCCGGCGCTCCGCAGCACGGCCGCGAAGGCCTGGGTGGAGAGGATGTCCGACGAGGAAAACCCCCGCTGCCCGCCCGGATGGTTGTGCACGAATATGACCGACGACGCCCCGGCGCGCACGACGCGGTCCAGCAGCGTGCGCGGCAGGAGCGGGATCTCCCGCATGGTGCCCTCGGCCACCGCCGGCGCGTCGATGAGGCGGCCCTTATCGTCCAGGTTGATGACGATGAAGCGCTCGTTGCGCACGCCCACATACAGCGCGCGCACGTAATCGCGCAGCGCCTCGGGATCCCGCAGGTTGGGCGAGGGGCCCAGCCGTTCCATGGCGCGGCGCCGGGCGACCGGATGCGCCGCCAGCAGCAGCGCCGCCTGCGCTTCGGGGAGGCCGAGCCGGGCCAGCGCGCCTGGGCTGCTGCCGAAGATGTTCCCCAGCGAGCCGAAACGGCGCATGAGCCGCTCGGCCGTTTCCGCGCCCTGCCGCCCGTGAGAGGCGATGTAGAGCAGGTTGGCGAGCAGCGCCAGTTCCTCGCGCGAAGTGGGCATGGCGGTTTCCTCCTCTCAGCGACGCGCCGGCCGCTGCTTTTTTATTCGCCCCGGCGCGCCGGTTCTCCTGCGGCAGGGCGAAATTTCCGTCGAAAGGAGCGCCGCCCATGAAGGTCATCGCATTCGACGCGGAGATGACCGCGCCCGAGCCCGGCCAGATCTGCCAGATCGCTTATCTCACGATCGAGGGCGCGCGGGTGACGGGCAGGAACCTGTATTTCACCGTGGACGCCATGACGCCCCGCGCCTTCGGGATTCACGGCCTGAGCCCGGAGGCGCTGGCGGCGCTTTCGGGAGGCCGGCGCTTTGAGGATGAGGCGGCGTCCCTCCTGGCGGATTTCACCGCCGCCGGCTGCGTCGTGGGCCACGGCGCGGCGGGAGACCTGCGCTTCCTGCGCGCGGAGTTCCTGCGCTGCGGCCTGGATATGGGCGAAATCAACGCCTTCTGCACGCGGGACTTTTTCGTTCGCATGCGGCGGGTCAGGGATCATGCCCGCGTCGGATGGCCCAGCCTTCGGCGGCTGTGCGCCTGGTACGGCGTGACGGCCGAAGAGACCGCCGCGCGCTGCGGCGAATGGTTCTCCGGCGGCGACGCCCCGCACGACGCCCGCTTCGACGCCGCGGCCACATGGCTGTGCGTGCGCGCGGCGGCGGCGCGGGGCGATCTGGAGGGCTTCGCGGAGGAGGCGCTGCTGCATAGCGCGCTGGCCGGCCGGGCAGACTGAGCCCGGAGGTGTATTCCGATGGTTCAAAGGGAAATAACGCTGGACTGCGGCGCGCGGCAGCTGATGAGGGCGCGGGACGCCGTGAACGCCCTCTCCGGGGTGATCGGCGCGGAAGTGGTGACCGGGCGCAGCGCCATCCGCGTCTGGCGGGGCGACGAGCTGACCGACGAGGCGCTGGGCGCGGCGGTGCGCGCCAGCGGCGCGGGCGATTTCCGCATACGCTGAGGGGCGGACGCGCGCGGGAGCTCAACCGCCGGTTGTCATTTTTCGCCAAAACTCCCCCGTCCGGTCATTGAACGGCGGCGCTGCCCGGCGTATAATGACGCCGGAAGGGAGGAATGGACGATGACAGATCCCGTCAAAACGGGCGAACTGATCGCCGCGCTGAGAAAGCGGTATGGCATGACGCAGGCGCAGCTGGGCGAACGGCTGATGGTGAGCGCTCAGGCGGTGAGCAAGTGGGAATCCGGCCAGACGCTGCCGGACACGGCGCTTCTCAGCGACCTGGCCGCGGCGCTATACACCAGCGCGGACTACCTGCTGCGCGGCGGCGCGGCGGAGGCGCAGTTTACCCGCGCGGTGAGCGTGGCCGACACGGTGCGCGCCATCGAGTGCCTGGCCGAGGCCCGGCGCCTGATGGGCCGGAACAACACCCTCTGGCAGGGCATGGCCGAAGGCGTTGAGGCCAAAATGAATACCGACCTGGACGAGCTGCTCTCCACGGATTTCCTGCGGGAGGCCGCGGTGGCGGAGCTGCTGATCCAGGCGCTGGAGCAGGGCGCTTATGTGGACCCGGAGGAGGCGAAGGCGCGCCTCACGCACGAACACTGGCGGAACATGGTGCTCGCCCGCTGCGAGCGCAAGGGCATCCTGCCGCGGCCGGCGGAATGAAACAGAGCCTGTTTTTCCGTGTGAAAAAGCCCCGCTTCCCTCTCCCGAGGGCGGCGGGGCTTTCGGTATGCGCGTTTACTTGGCGAATTCCACGGAGCGGGTCTCGCGGATGACGCTGACCTTGATCTGGCCGGGATACTCCATCTCGTTTTCGATGCGCTTCACGATCTCCTTGGCGAGGATGAGCGTGCCGGCGTCGTTGACGTCCTCGGGCTTGACCATGATGCGAACCTCGCGGCCCGACTGGATGGCGAAGCTCTTGTCGACGCCCTCGAAGGAATCGGCGATCTCCTCCAGCTTCTCCAGGCGCTTGATGTAATTCTCGATGGACTCGCGGCGCGCGCCGGGGCGGGCGGCGGAAATCGCGTCCGCGGCCTGGACCAGCACGGCTTCGACCGTGGTGGGCTCCACGTCGTTGTGGTGGGCCATGATGCAGTGCACCACCGCGTCGGATTCGTGGTACTTCTTGGCCAGCTCCGCGCCGATGGTCACGTGGGTGCCCTCGACCTCGTGGTCGATTGACTTGCCGATGTCGTGCAGCAGGCCCGCGCGCTTGGCCAGGGTCACGTCCGCGCCCAGCTCGGCGGCCATGACGCCCGCCAGGTGGGACACCTCGATGGAGTGCCTGAGCACGTTCTGGCCGTAGCTGGTGCGGTAGCGCATGCGGCCCAGGAGCTTGACCAGCTCGTGATGGATGCCGTGCAGGTTGGTCTCGAAGATGGCCTGCTCGCCGGCCTCGCGGATCTGGTTGTCCACCTCGCGGCGGGCCTTTTCCACCATTTCCTCGATGCGGGCGGGATGGATGCGGCCGTCCATGATGAGCTTTTCCAGGGCGATGCGGGCGACCTCGCGGCGCACCGGGTCGAATCCGGAGATGATGACGGCCTCCGGCGTGTCGTCGATGATGAGGTCGACGCCGGTGGCGGTTTCCAGGGCGCGGATGTTGCGGCCTTCGCGGCCGATGATGCGGCCCTTCATGTCGTCGTTGGGCAGCGCGACGACGGACACGGTGGTCTCGGCCACCTGATCCGCGGCGCACTTCTGGATGGCGAGGGAGATGATGTTGCGGGCCTTCTTGTCGGCCTCCTCCTTGGCGCGGCTCTCGATGTCGCGCACCATGACGGCGGCGTCGTGGTAGGCGTCCTTCTGGATGCGGGAAATCAGGACGTCCTTGGCCTCTTCCATGGTCATGTTGGAGATGCGTTCGAGTTCGGACTGTTGCTGGTCGTGGAGCTTCTGCGCCTCGGCTTCGATGCGCTCGGCTTCCTTGTACTTCTCGTTCAGGCTCTCTTCGCGGGCTTCGAGGTTGTCCAGCTTCTTGTCGAGGGTTTCTTCGCGCTGGTTCAGGCGGCGCTCCTGCTTGGACACTTCGCTGCGGCGGTCGCGAACCTCTTTATCGAGTTCGCTTCTCAGGCGAATGACTTCTTCCTTGGCCTCGAGAATGGCCTCCTTCTTCTTTTCCTCAGCCTTGTGAGTGGCTTCGGCCAGAAGGTTGTTGGCGTATTCCTCTGTGCGGCCGATTTTCTTTTCAGTGACGTTCTGGCGATAGAGAAAACCGGCAGCCGTGCCGATCGCCAGCGCCACGATGATCAGAATAATGGCGATGATGGGACTCAATGACCTGTTCTCCTCCTTCCTTTCCAATCAATTATCAGTCTAAACCGGGCATAATACCCGATTAAAAGCTAACAAATGTATTTTAGACTGCAAAAAGGCGCCGTGTCAAGCACAAAACATTAAACTTCACTACATCTTTTCTGCATATTTTTCCAAAAGGCGTTTGGGATTATGGGATGAGTTTGAAGAAGGTAACCGGCCGGCGGCAAAAAAGGCCCCGCCGGACGTTGCCGACCGGCGGAGCCAGGCTCCCGGATGGGAAAACAGCGGATTTGAAAGCGCCCGGGCATCGGCGCATACAGAGAGGCGCCGGATCCGGTATCCGAATATTACACCACGCCCTGGGCCAGCATGGCGTCGGCCACCTTCACGAAGCCGGCGATGTTCGCGCCCACCACGTAGTCGCCCGCGTGGCCGTACTTCTCGGCCGCGGCGGCCATCTGGTTGAAGATGCCCACCATGATGCCGTGCAGCCGCTGGTCGACCTCCTCGAAGGTCCAGCTCAGGCGCAGGCTGTTCTGGCTCATCTCCAGCGCGGAGGTGGCCACGCCGCCGGCGTTGGCGGCCTTCGCCGGGGCGAACAGCACGCCCGCCTTCTGGAAGGCGTGGATGGCGTCCGGCGTGGAGGGCATGTTCGCGCCCTCGCCCACGGCGATGACGCCGTTCTTGATGAGGGTCTCGGCGTGCTCGAGATGCAGCTCGTTCTGGGTGGCGCAGGGCAGCGCGATGTCGCAGGGCACGTCCCAGATGACGCCGTCCTCGTGGTATTCGGCGTTGGGGCGATAGTTCTTGTATTCGCGCAGGCGCTTGCGCTCCACTTCCTTGATCTGCTTCACGGCCGCCAGGTCGACGCCCGCCTCGTCGTAGATCCAGCCGGTGGAATCGCACAGGGCCACCACCTTGCCGCCGAAGGCCGTCGCCTTCTCGGCCGCGTAGATGGCCACGTTGCCGGAGCCGGAGATGACCACGCGCTTGCCCTCGAAGCTCTCGCCCTTGGTGGCGAGCATTTCCTTCATGAGGTAGACCAGGCCGTAGCCGGTGGCCTCCTTGCGGGCCAGGGAGCCGCCGTAGGTGAGGCCCTTGCCGGTCAGCACGCCCTCGTACAGCCCGGTGATGCGCTTGTACTGGCCGTACAGGAAGCCGATCTCCCGCGCGCCCACGCCGATGTCGCCCGCGGGCACGTCGATGTCCGCGCCCACGTATTTATAAAGCTCCGTCATGAAGCTCTGGCAGAAGGCCATGACCTCCCGGTCGCTCTTGCCCTTGGGGTCGAAATCCGAGCCGCCCTTGCCGCCGCCGATGGGCAGGCCGGTCAGGCTGTTCTTGAAGATCTGCTCGAAGCCCAGGAATTTGATCACGCCCAGGTTGACCGAGGGATGCAGGCGCAGGCCGCCCTTGTAGGGGCCGATGGCGTTGTTGAACTGCACGCGGTAGCCCTTGTTCACCTGGACCTTGCCCTGGTCGTCCACCCAGGGCACGCGGAACAGGATGGCCCGGTCCGGCTCGGTCAGCCGCTCGAGGATGCCGGCCTTCTCATAGGCGGGATTGGCCTCGATGACCGGGGCGATGGATTCGAGCACTTCGGTCGCGGCCTGGTGGAACACGGCCTCGCCGGGATTTTTGGCGATCAGATTTTGTAAAACATCATTGACATAAGACATGAACGAAGCCCCCTTGCTTTCAGGATGCGCTTATTTTATATGATTTTGCGCCGCTTGTCAATGAATTACCGGCCCGCCCGCCGCCGAATTTGCAGGAGAGATTCGGATAAATGCGATTTTTTACTGAAAATTAGCGTTTTTGGCCCGGTATTGATACTATGGACCCGCGGAAATTTCATTTCGCGGCCGGGCGCGGCGCGGGCCGCCCCAATATGAATGAATTGTAAATTCTCGGGAATGCCCTTGACTTCTGGCCGCGCTCTGCTATAATACTAATAGTCAAAGAAAGTCAAACGTCGGTCGAAAAAACGGGCCGGCGGCTCTCTTGCAAGGAGGGGATCCTATGAACGCGCAAAAGCTGACGCAAAAATCCATGGAGGCCATCCACGCGGCGCAGTCGGTGGCCATTCAATACCAGAACATGCAGATCGACCAGGTGCACCTGCTCTATGCCCTGGCCGACCAGGAAGGCGGGCTGATCGGCCAGCTTCTGTCCAAAATGAACGTGGAGCCCGCCCGGTTCATCCAGGCGTGCGAAACGGAAATCGCCCGCATCCCGAAGGTGACGGGCAGCGGCCGCGAGCCGGACAAGGTGTACATCACCCCCGAGCTGGACGCGGCGCTCACCGAGGCCGAGCAGACGGCCGCCCGCATGAAGGACGACTACGTGTCTGTGGAGCACATCTTCCTGGCGCTGATGGACAGGGCGAACGCCGGGGCGAAGCGGGTGTTCGAGACCTGCGGCATCAGGAAGGACGCTTTCCTGAAGGAAATGCAGGCCGTGCGCGGCAACGCCCGGGTGACCAGCGACCAGCCGGAGGAGACCTACGACGCGCTCAACAAATACGGCCAGGAGCTGGTCGAGCTGGCCCGGAAGCAGAAGCTGGACCCGGTCATCGGCCGCGACAGCGAGATCAGGAACGTCATCCGCATCCTGCTGCGCAAGACGAAGAACAACCCCGTGCTGATCGGCGAGCCCGG
>JAFXQO010000077.1 GCA_017527065.1 Clostridia bacterium | reverse complement strand
GCAAAATCTGCAATTTTGACTGCATCTACTGCGAGTGCGGCTGGAACAGGGACGGCCGGGACGACAAGGTCCTCCCCACCGCCGCCCAGGTGCGCTCCGCCCTGGAGGACAAGCTGGCCGCCTGCATGCTCGAGGGCACGCCCATCGACTCCATCACCTTCTCCGGCGACGGCGAGCCGACGCTCAATCCCGAATTCCCCCGCATCATCGACGACACGCTCCAGCTGCGCGACGCCTACTACCCGAACGCGAAGGTTTCCGTGCTCTCCAACGCCACGCGCGCCCACATCCCGGAGGTCGCCGCGGCGCTGAAGAAGGTGGACAATCCCATCCTGAAGATCGACGCCCCGACGGACGGGCTCGTCGAGCGCATCAACCACCCGGCGCCCGGCTACAGCCTGGCGCGCGTGATTGAAGCCCTGCGCGGCTTCGGCGGGAACTTCGTCCTGCAGACGATGTTCCTGCGCAGCCCGGACTTCGACTCCTCCAGCCCCGAGGTGCTGGACGGCTGGATGGCCATCGTGCGCGACCTGCGGCCCCGCCGCATCATGGTCTACACCATCGACCGCCCCACCCCGGCCACGGGCCTGGAGAAATTCACCGTCGAGCAGATGCGCGCCCTCGTCCAGCCTTTGATTGACGAAGGCTTCCACATTGACATTAAAGGATAACCATGTACAAAACCCGAAACCTCCCCAACACCCGCATCGAGGTGGCCGACGCGCTGCGCGGCATCGCCGTCGCGGGCATCATCCTCTACCACTCCGTGGAGCATTTCAACATCTTCAGCGGCGAGCCCGTGACGCACACCCTCCCCTGCGACGACCTCGTCGCGAACGTGCTGGCGTGGCTGCTCAGCGGCAAGATGTACGGCATCTTCGCGATGCTCTTCGGCCTGAGTTTCTTCATCATGAACGACAACCAGCAGCAGAAGGGACGCTGCTTCTCCGGGCGCTTCGCCTGGCGCATGTACCCGCTGTTCGCCTTCGGCGTGGTGAACGTCGCCATCTACGACGGCGACATCCTGATGCTCTACGCGCTCTACGGCCTGCTGCTTATTCCCATCAGCTACCTGCCTTCTGCGGCGGTCTGGTGCATCATCGGCGTGCTGGCCATCCAGCCGGTGGAGCTGTTCTGCCTGCTGACGGGCACCACCATCGACCATTCCCGGCTCTGGGAGGTCTACGGCTATATCAACGACGCGCACCAGCACGGCACCTTCTGGGAGAACACCGTCACCAACCTGAAATACGGCCGGGAGGTGAATATCCTCTTTAATGTATACAGCGGCCGCCTGACGCAGCTGCTCTGCCTCTTCATCCTCGGCATGCAGCTGGGCCGCCAGCGCCTCTTCTACAATGAAGGCAGCAACCTGCGCACCTGGCACATCCTACTGGGCGCCTCCGCCGTGGCCGTCCTGGCGCTGAGCATCGTGGACTTCAGCGCCGTCGAGACCTGGCTCAAGCCCATCTACAACCTGAGCATCCTGCTGGTGATCGTCTCGGCCGTCGTTTCGGCCTGGTACGCCTTCGCCGGCTTCCGCCGGGCGCTCAGCCACCTCTGCACCTTCGGCCGCGCCAGCCTCACCAACTACCTGCTGCAGTCCGTCATCGGCAGCTTCATCTTCTGCGGCTACGGCCTGGCCTGCTACCGCAAACTCGGCATCACCTACGCGGTGCTCGTGGGCGTCTGCATGGTCATCGTGCAGTACCTCTTCATCCGCTGGTGGTTCAGGAGCCACCCCCGCGGCCCGCTCGAAGGCCTTTGGCGCAAACTCACCTGGCTCGGCGCCAAACAATAATCCGCATCGAACAATAGACAGCCGCCGCAGCGCGACAGGCAGTGCCGCAGCCGAAGGCTCAGCCGCAGCAGGATTCGTGGCGCCGAATCCGGTTCCCGCGGCAGCGGGAAGCGAGGATGAAAGCCGAGGCAGCGGCAGCTGCCTGCAAGCAAGGCGGCTGGAAAATATTTTTGCGAAAATTTGTAAATAATTATTGTTTTTCAATAAATTTTTATATCTTTGCAGAAACAAACCAAGAATTTTGCCTTATGATAGACTGGTGGAACTCCCTTGAACCTGCGATGAAAGTCCTCTGGGCCGTGACCCTCTCGGCTTCGCTGGTCTTCGTCATCCAGACCGTAATGACCTTCCTCGGCGCCGCCGGGGACACCGACTTCGACATCAACACCGACATGGACACCGCCGGGCCGAGCGACATCGGCGACGGCTCCGTGGACGTGGGCGCCGACGTCGAAACGGGCGAGTCGGGTCATCTCGGCACCGGGATGAACCTGCTTACCTTCCGCAACTTCATCAACTTCCTGATCGGCTTCGGCTGGACGGCCATCCTGCTCAAGAACAGCATCCCCGCCACCGGCCTGCGCATGCTGATCGCCATCCTGGTCGGCATCGTGCTGGTGGCCATCGTGATGCTGCTCTTCAAATGGCTGACCGACATGCAGCAGTCGGGCAACATCAACGTCTTCAAGTCCGCCGTCGACTGCGAAGGCACGGTCTACCTGACCATCCCGGGCGAGCGCGCCGGCGAAGGCAAGGTGCAGATCACCATCAACAATTCCGTGCGCGAGTACGCGGCCGTGACCGACGGTCCGACCCTCAAGACCGGCCAACGCATCCGCGTCGTGGAAGCGGTCAGCTCCAACACCCTGCTCGTCGAAGAAATCAATTCCGTTATCATTTAAACCCCCAATAGTATTATGGAACTCTATCTCATCCTCATCATCGTGGGCGTGCTCTTCGTGACCTTCACGGCCATCCTCGCCCGCTACAAGCGCTGCCCCTCGGACAAAGTGCTCGTCATCTACGGTAAGACCGGTCGCGACGCTTCCGCCAAGTGTATCCACGGCGGTGCCGCCTTCATCTGGCCCGTCTTCCAGAGCTACCAGTTCCTGGACCTCACCCCGATCTCCATCGAGTGCAACCTGACCAACGCCCTGTCCAAGCAGAACATCCGCGTGGACGTGCCCTGCCGCTTCACCGTCGGTATCTCCACTGAGCCCGAGGTCATGACCAACGCCGCCGAGCGCCTCCTC
>JAFXQO010000007.1 GCA_017527065.1 Clostridia bacterium | reverse complement strand
TCCTTGGCCTTGGAAACGCTTTCCTGCTGATCTTTATAGGTGACGTAAGTCCCGTTGGTATCCTTGACATAAACGGGATTAAAGGGCGCCGGCAGCGTCTCCGTGATTTCCGACTGCAGTTCGTAGCGGACGTCGCCCATATCCTGCCCGTACATCGACACCTTCGCGATCAGCCGTTTTTTGTTCGACGGATCCTTCTCCACCGAGGCAACGATATAGATCGAGTCATCCGTCGTATTCTTGAACGTCAGGTCGATTTTCCGCTTCCCGACCCAGTACACCGTGGCGTCCTTTCCGTATTCCGCATAGGAAACGGAATCGGAATGCGGCTCCCGCTTCAGGACCTGCAGACCGGCGCACACCGCCGCCTGATACAGCGTCGTGCTGGCCTGGCAAACGCCTCCGCCGAAACCTTCCACATGTTCGCCGTAAACATACTCGATGGCCGGATAAAAGCCTCTGGCCTCCGTCCTTTCCCCGACCACGTTGTTGAAACTGAAAGTCTTTCCGGCTTCCAGCACATATCCGTTGATATAGTCGAAGGCATGGGCAATATTCATGTTCCGATTATCGGTGGAGTGCTTATCGATGGGTGTATACACGGAAGAACGAAGCATATAATGCTTCATCAGATCCGCCTTGCGCACGTTTGGCTCGAGCCTTTCGGGCTGCAGTTCCACCATTCCGCTCTCCATCGTGGAGACCATCTGGTAAAGCCGTTCCTTGATCGGTTCGATATTCAGCACGCGGCCGTAAGTCTCATCCGTAAAAGTGAACGGATAATCCAGCGACGGATCAAAACCGGTCATCACCGCGTCTGTCGCGGGCTGATCGATGGCTTTTTTGATCTCATTAAGCTTTGTGTCGATAATCGACGTATCCCCGTCCGGTTTGGCCGTATAAGCGACATAGGGTTCCTGCTCCAGCTGTGTCATCTGTTCGTAGCGCTGTTCCTTGTCGCCGGTATGTCCCTGCTGCCAGGCTTCATTCATGACCTGCGCAGGATCCACGTTAAACCCGAGCATATCGGAATTAATCTCGGCTACAACGCTGCCGTTCCAGGTCAGCTGCACTTTCCAGGCGTCATGCCGCTGCTGAATCTGGGATTGAACGGAATTCATCGCCTGTTCCGGTGTCATCCCGCCCAGATGAATCCCGTCCACATAGACGTTCGGGCAGAACAGCGCGTCATATGGCTGGACTTTCTCGTTAATCTTCTTGTCATGAAGATAACTTGTCGCCGCGAAATACCCGCCTGTCCCAAGCGCCACGAGGACCAGCAGCACAATGATCACCGCTGCCGCGTGGCTTTTCTTTTTCTTCGGCGGCGGAGGCGTTGCTGCCTGCATCCGGAATCCGTGCTGCGCGCCGGTCATTTGTGACTGCGACGCGCCGTATTGCTGCTGATAACCGTAACCGCCCGTATATGTCCTCTGCGTGTCTGACGGCTGTCCGCCCGGCTGCCGGCCGGTCTGATCCCATCCGTTTGGCTGCGGGGCTGTTCCGGTCGGCGCGTATCCGCCCGGCACATATCCTCTTCTCGGTCCGGAGGAAGCATACATGTTCTGGGCGGCGTTTTCAACGCGCTGCGGAATCTGTTCGTTCCGTGCGCTCCGCCGCTTCCGCGTCTGATCCGCCACGCTGCTTCCCTCCTTCCTTTTTGCCTTTTCAGGCTTTCTGTTTATGTCTTCCTGTTTTACTCTTTCTGTACCGCTGATGCGGTTGCTTCTGCCGGAATTTCTTCGGCCGGAACATCTTCAGCAGGAACGCCTTCAGCAGGATCATCCGCTTTTTTTGTCGGAGTATTCTCAGCAGGAGCAGATTCCGCTGCCGCCTGCTCAGTCTTCGCCTGCTGAATCACTTCCGCAGCCGTCCGCGGCTTGTCGTCATCCAGGCCTTCCGGTACCTCGCCGGTGTCCATCAGCGCGACGAATTCGGCCCTGTTCAGCGTCTCATACTTGAGCAGCGCCTCGGTCAGCTGGTTCAGCCGCTCAAGGTTGTCCGTCAGGATCTGCCTGGCCTTGTCATAGCAGGTTGCCAGCATTTCGGCCACTTCCCGGTCAATCTTCGCGGCCACTTCTTCACTGTATTCCCGGCTCTGCCCGAATTCCATGCCGACAAAGACTTCCTGATCGCTGCCCAGATAGATCGTGCCGATCTTGTCGCTCATACCGAACTGGGTAACCATTTTCCGGCAGATCTCTGTTGCGCGCTTCAGGTCACTGGAAGAACCGGTGTAAATCTCTCCCAGGGCAACCTCCTCCGCGGCATGGCCGCCGAGCATCATGGTGATCTGGTCCAGCAGCTGTGACCGGCTCATGTTGTCGTGTTCCTCTGTCGGCAGCGCCAGCGTATGTCCGGCAGCCTGTCCGCGCGGAACGATCGTGATCAGGTGCACCTCGTCGCAGCCTTCCAGTACATGGCCGATGATCGCATGGCCGCCTTCATGGCAGGCAACCATCCGGCGGTCCTTCTCGTTCACCTTGTGGCTCTTCTTTTCCGGGCCCATCTGAACCCGGGCGATCGCGTCGATCAGCAACTGCTGGTCGATCTTCTTTTTCCGGGCGCGCGCAGCCAGAATCGCCGCTTCGTTCATCACGTTTTCCAGATCCGCACCGGTGGCATAAGGCATCCGTTTGGCGATGTTGTTCAGATCGACATCGTCCGCCAGCGTCTTTCCTTTGCTGTGAACCTTCAGGATGGCGACGCGGCCGTTCTGATCCGGATAGTTCACCGTCACCTGCCGGTCAAACCGGCCGGGGCGCATCAGCGCGGGATCAAGAATATCCCGGCGGTTGGTCGCGGCCATCACGATAATGCCTTCGTTAACGGCAAAACCGTCCATCTCAACCAGCAGCTGGTTCAGCGTCTGTTCGCGCTCGTCGTTGCCGGAAAAGCCGTGGCCGTCGCGCTTTTTGCCGATGGTGTCGATCTCGTCGATGAACACTATGCAGGGGGCCTTTTCCGCGGCCTGCTTGAACAGGTCGCGCACCTTGGCCGCGCCCATGCCCACGAACATCTCGACGAATTCGGAGCCGGAGATGGAGAAGAAGGGCACGTTCGCCTCGCCCGCGACCGCCTTGGCCAGCAGGGTTTTGCCCGTGCCCGGAGGGCCCACGAGCAGCGCGCCTTTGGGCATTTTCGCGCCGATATCCTTGTATTTCTGCGGGTTGTGCAGGAAATCGACGATCTCCTGCAGCGCCTCCTTGGCCTCGTCCTCGCCGGCCACGTCGCTGAATTTGATGCCTGTCTCCGAGGCGACGTACATCTTGGCGTTGCTCTTGCCGAAGGACATGGCGTTGGCGCCGATGCCGCCCATCTTCTTCATGAGGAAGCGGGAGGCCAGCTGGCCCAGCAGCAGCATCATGCCCAGGGGCACGATCCAGCTGATGAGGAAGCTGAGCAGGGGACTCATCTGCCGCTCGCGCACCTGGCCGAATTCGCAGCCGGCCTCGTACAGCCGGTCCACAAGGTTCGGGTCGTTGAAGGGCGTGGTGGCGTAAAGCATGGGCGGCTCGTCCTTGTCGAGGAAGTAGATGGCGTCCGCCTCCACCTCCACCTTGGACACCTGCTTGTCGTCCAGCATCTTCAGGAAGGTGGAGTAGTCCACCTCCGATATGGCCTGGTTCAGCAGATTCGGCATCAGGAACCAGTTCAGCAGCAGGATGACGCCCAGCGCGATGAGATAGTAGAATATGAGCGGCTTCCGGTTGACTTCTTTCATGGGTATCCCTCCGTGTCATAAGGTCGTCACGCGCGCCTGATCGGATGCCGGATCACGGTCTTCCACTTCTCGGGCGGCGTCTTCCGGGCGTCGGACAGGTAGATTTCGTGGTGCAGGCGTCCGCCGCCGAAATCGTTCACATAGCCGTTTTCCGCCAGGAATTCGTCCATCAGGGCGACTGTCGCGGGTTCGTCGTCATATGGGCCGTGGTGCATGATTTGCGCGCAGAGCCCTTCGTCGACTGTGAGGAATTCCGCCGGCGAACAGTCCATTTTCTTTTTCGCGGAGGCTGTTTCAGCCGCCCAGCCCACGTTCTCTCCGGTGATAAAATCCGGCAGGCGAATGACCGAGATCCAGTTGAAGGCCGATTTGGCGGCGCAATCCACGCCCTCGATGCCGTCCTGCCACCAGAACCCCTCGAGCGGCGGCACGACGTAGTCGTAAAAGCCCTCGATGCGGTAGTCGGTTTTGTAACTCATTTTCAGCGTGTAGGCGACGGCGTACAGCACGCCGATGGCCTGCTTGTAAGCGCCGCCCTCCTCGTTCGGATCGCCGCTGCCCCGCACGGCGATATAGTTGGCCGGGGGAACCGTCACGATCTGCGGCCGGTCCTTGGGCATGTAAAACTCCTTGTATTCCTTCCTGAAATCAAACGCCATGCTGTTTTCCCTCCGGAAACGACCGGCCCGCCCGTTCGCTCCGCCCGTTTTTATCTTCTCTGACCATTATACGCCGGATGCGGGCCTCAATCCAGCGCCGTTATGTGAAAACATTCTGACGACAATGTGGCAGCCTCAGTAATCCCTGTATTTGCGCCACACGTCCAGCACCAGCTGATACCGCTCCAGCGGCAGACCCCGGAAGGGGATGTTGCTGGTGCAGTAGACGTAGCCGCCGCCGGGCTTGCCGTATCTGAGGCAGTATTCGGCCGAGTCGATCACGTCCTGCTCGGTGCCGGTCTGCATGGCGGCGCAGTGCACGTTGCCGCACAGCGCGAGCCTGTCGCCGTACTGCTCCTTCACGAGGCGGATGTCCACGCCGGCCATGGGGTCGAGGGAGTGCAGCGCGTGGGGATGGCAGCTGGCCAGCTGGTCGATGATGGGCATGATGTTGCCGTCCGTGTGCTTGATGGCGTAGCCGCCGCGCGCCCGGATGGCGGCGATGATGTCGCGCAGGTAAGGCGTGATGAACTCGGAAAACATGGCGGGCGACATGAAAGGCCCCTGGTTGAAGCAGTAGTCGGAGCAGAGGATGAAGCCGTCCAGCCCGTGGTCGAGCAGGTAATCGTTGCGGTGGATGGCGTCGTCGGCCATGCGGCGGCACTTGGCGCGCATTTCGTCCGGCGTCTCGAAGAGCGCGTAGCTCAGCTCGTACAGCCCCGCGCCGTCCGGAATGGCGAGTGTGCCGTCGCCATGGGCCAGGATCATGAAGCGGTCGCCGGAGAGCTCGCGGATGTACTCCGCCGTGCGGCCGATGTGCTCCAGGCTGAGGTAGTGCAGGCAGATGGCGTCGTGCTCCAGCTTTTCGTATACCTCGATCAGCAGCGCCGCGTTCTCCTTCAGCCTGCGCTGAACCTCGTTCTCCGGCAGGCCGTCCAGTTCTTCTTCATGAAGGAACTCTTTCCCGACCAGCTCCCGGCTCAGCTGGAATTCCAGCTCGAATGTGGGCACGCGGTCCGGAACGCCTCGGTTGAGGGCGGTGATCATTCTCTCTCTCGGCGTCATCTGGCGTCGCCTGCCTTTCATAATTTATACGTCGTTTGTCCGTCCGGTTTTTCACGGCAAAAAGTCCGTCACTTCCCGGTCTCCGAAGGCGCCGCGCCAGGCGGCGTCGAAGCCGGCGAGGGACACGTCGGTGGAGGGATGGGCGATCAGCATGGGGAACATGGCCGGCGCGACGGTCACGGCGTGGCAGCCCACGGCGGCGAGCCGTTCGATCTGATCGACCGTGCGGAAGCTGGCACCCAGCAGTTTGCAGGGGCAGCCGTAGCGCGCGAAGGCGGAAACCATCTCCGCCGCGCAGCGGATGCCGTCCGCGCCGATGTTGTCGATGTGGCTGATGTAGGGGGCGGCGTAATCCGCGCCCGCCCGCGCCGCCACAAGGGCCTGCATGACCGAGTGGATCACGGTGACGCACACCGCGAGGCCCCGCGCCTTCAGGACTTTCAGCGCGCGATAGCCTTCCCCGGTGGCGGGCAGCTTGACCACCAGGTTGTCCCCGAAATACGCCCGCAGCCTGAGCCCCTGCTCTGTCATGCCTTCTGCGTCCTTCGCCGTGACCTGCACGAAGAGGCGGCAGCCGGTCTCGCGAAGGTAATCGCGGTAGGCGGCGAATACCCCGTCCAGAGGCCGGGAAGCCTGGGTGAGGATGTTCGGGTTGGTGGTGAAGCCGTCGATGGGATAGACCGCGGCGATGGCCTTCACGGTTTCGAGGTCGGCGGAGTCAACGAAGAATTCCATGGTCAAGCCCCCTGAATCTGCAAATCATGTGATATTATACACCCGCTCCCGCCGGCTGTCCAGCTTTTGCCGCCGCCGGATTGAACCCGGGCGCAAACTGTGCTATAATAAGGCGTCTCATGAATCGACCGCAGGGAGTGAACCATGAAAAAGACCAAACGGCTGGCCGCGCTGGCGCTTTCCCTGGCGCTGCTCGCGGGCTGCGATCTGATGGCTGACGTACCCGAGGAAACGCGCGTCATGACCACGTTTTATCCCCTCTACGCCCTGACGCTCAACCTCGCGAAGGATGTGCCCGCGCTGACGCTGACGAATCTCGTGCAGCCCCAGGACGGCTGCCCGCGCAGCTATGAGCTGTCCGACTGGGACGCAGCGCTCATCGCCGGGCAGGACGCGATCATCATCGGCGGGCGGGGATTGGAGGGCTTCGAGGCCGCGCTCACAGGCGCGAGCGAAGGCCCCGCCGTGCTCACCGCCATGAGCGGACTCACACTGTACAACAGCGGGGAGGCGGCGAACGAGGAATCGAGCCACCTCGCGGGCGACAACCCCTGGCTGTTCCTCTCCGTGGCCGGCGCGATGGAGATGAGCATTTCCATCGCCGCGGGCATGGCCCAGCTGGACGGGGCCTACGCGGGCGTCTATCAGCGGAACCTCTCCGATTACCTGGCGCGCCTGGAGGACCTGGCCGACGACATGGCCCACGCCATGGAGCGCGCGCCGGCTCAGCCGGTGGCGCTGCTTCACGAGGGGCTGGGCTACTTCGCGCGGGATGTGAAGCTGGAAATCGCCCTGGAATACCCCCGGGAGCCCGGCAGCGACCCCTACGGAAACGACCTGGACGACCTGCTCGCCGCGCTGGCGGATTCCGGGGCGCGGATCGCGCTCGTGGAGCGCCAGGCCCCGCAGAATTTCGTGGAGGCGCTGGAGGCGGCGGGCTATGCCGTCGTCAAAATCGACACGCTCATGACCCACGCCGCCGACGGCGACGAGACCGCCTACGAGCGGGCCATGCTGGACAACGCGAAGGCCGTCGCCCGGGCGCTGAAGGACTGCGCCGCGGCGCCGTGAGGCGCGGAACAGGAGGAACGCATGACGGTAGGAATCATTCAGGCCGCCTCCCAGCGGGAGAAGAACGGCCTGCTGTATGAGTGCACGGTGAACGCCACCCGGGCGATGGGGGCCGAGGTAGTCAATTTCGGCGTATTTCCCGGGGAGGACGCCGATATCACCTATGTGGAGGCGGCGCTCTGCGCGGGGCTGTTGCTGGCGAGCGGCGCGGTGGATTTCATCGTCACGGGCTGCTCCTCCGGGCAGGGCATGATGCTGGCCTGCAACAGCCTGCCCGGCGTTCTGTGCGGCTACGCGCCCACCCCGCAGGACGCCTTTCTCTTCGGGCGCATCAACGCCGGCAACGCCGTGTCGCTGCCGTTGGGGCTGAACTTCGGCTGGTCGGGCGAGATCAACCTGCAATGCACGCTGGACAAGCTCTTCGACGGGCCCTTCGGCGCGGGCTATCCCCCGGCCGACGCCCCGCGCAAGGCGGCCGACACGGCGCGGCTGAAGGGAATCAACGCCGCCACGAAGCGCCCGATGGCCGAGGCGTTTCCCCTGTATGACAAGGCCGTCGCGGGCCGGGCGCTGAAGCGGCGCGCCGTGACGGATTACATCCTTTCGCACGGAACGGACGAAAGCGTCAAGGCGCTGATCAGGGCGGCGCTCTGAGGCAAGCCGCGCCGGACGCCATGAAATCAATAAGGAGGAGCGTATTTATGCAGCGCACAAAGGGCCGGAAGGCGGACGAGCTCCGCCCCGTCAACATCATTCCCCATTTCACGGAAATGGCCGCGGGCTCGGTGCTCATCGAGTGCGGCCGCACGCGCGTGATCTGCACCGCCTCGGTGGAGGAAGGCGTGCCGCCGTTTCTCAAGGGCACGGGCAAGGGCTGGCTCACCGCCGAATACGCCATGCTGCCCGGCTCCACCGACCGGCGCAAGCAGCGCGAGTTCACCAAGCGCGACGGCCGCTCCGTCGAGATTCAGCGGCTGATCGGCCGGTCGCTGCGCGCCTGCTGCGATCTCACCCGCCTGGGCGAGCGCACCGTGTATCTCGACTGCGACGTGATCCAGGCCGACGGCGGCACGCGCACCGCCTCCATCACCGGCTCCTTCGTGGCGCTGTGCCTGGCGGTGGACAAGCTGATGCGGGAGGGCAGGATGATGGATTCGCCCGTCACGCGCCAGCTGGCCGCGGTGAGCTGCGGCGTGGTGGAGGACGACGCGCTGCTGGACCTGGAATACGTGGAGGACAGCCGCGCCCAGGTGGACATGAACCTGGTCATGACCCGGGATGCTGCCACCGGCGAGATGGAATACGTGGAGATCCAGGGCACGGGCGAGGGCCGCACGCTGCACAAATCGGAGCTCAATACCCTGCTGGCGCTGGGGGAGGGCGGCATCGCGACGCTCATGGAGAAGCAGCTCGAGGCGCTGGACGAGGCCGCGCAGGTGATCGGCAGGAAGCCCCGGCTGGTGCTGGCCAGCGGCAATTTCGGCAAGCTGCGGGAGATGCGCATGCTGCTGGGCGGGAGATTCGACGTGGTCTCCATGAAGGAACTGGGCCTCGACCCGGCCATCGACGAGAACGGCGAGACCTTCGAGGAAAACGCGCTCATCAAGGCGAACGCGCTCATGAAGCTGACCGGCTGCGCCTGCATCGCGGACGACTCCGGCCTGGAGGTGGACGCCCTGGGCGGTCGGCCGGGCGTGCGCTCGGCCCGCTACTGCGGCGTGCACGGCGATGACGAGGCCAACAACCAGCTGCTCCTGAAGGAGCTGGAGCAGGTGCCGGACGAAAAGCGCACCGCCCGCTACGCCTGCGTCATGGCGCTGGTTCGGCCGGGGCATCCGCCCATCCTGGGACGCGGCGCGTGCGAGGGCACGATCCTGCGCGAATACCGGGGGGAGGGCGGCTTCGGCTACGATCCGCTGTTCCTCAGCGCCGATTTCGGCAAGACCTTCGCCGAAGCCTCGCTGGAGGAGAAGAACGCCGTGTCGCACCGCGCCCGGGCCATCGAGGCGGTGCTCAGGCAGCTGTGACGGGAGGCGCGCATGAAGCTGATCGTCGCTTCGGACAGCCACTATGACAAGGTCATGCTGATGAACCTGGCCCGGGAGATCAACCGGCGCGGCGACATCGACGCCGTGATCCACCTGGGCGACATGGAGGGCGACGCCGCCTGGCTGCGCAAAAACCTCGCGCAGCCGGTCTACGGCGTGCCCGGCAACTGCGATATGAACTTCAAAGACCCCGCCGAGCGGGTGATTTCCCTCGGCGGGACGGCGGTTTTTCTCTGCCACGGCCACACGCTGCGCGTCAAGACCACGCTGGAGCCGCTCTCCTACCGCGCGGAGGAGCGGGGCGCGCGTCTGGCGCTGTTCGGCCACACCCACGCGCGCTGCGTGCGGAACCTGGGCGTCGTGCTGCTGGTCAATCCCGGCGCGCTCAAGGACGGCCGCTACGCGCTCATTGAAATCGAAAAGGGCGACCTCATGATGCCGAAGATGCTGGCGCTGTGACAGCCGCGCCGGATTAAACAGACGATACCGCCAGCCATGCCGGCCGGCGGTATCTAGGGATCAAAGGAGAAAAGGCGTATCAGTTTGCAGATGACGATACATTCCTCTTCTGCGGTGGATTGACCCTTCTGAATTTAATCGCCCTGTCCGGTGTCGTTTCCGGACAATTCTCATCAAAGGTAATGGGCATATTTCTGGCTTTTTCCAGCTCCTCTAATTCCTCTTTTGTGAAAGCAAGTTCTTCCTGCAGTTTTTCTGTCAGTTCAGTTGAGTTTGCCATAATATAACCCCCTTTCAAAGCTCGTTGCCATTCTCGCTGAAATAATGCGGGTAATATCTGTCAGCTTTCCATTTTCTTCAATCGACGTTCTTTCTGTGTATACCACAAAGAGAATGGCGTCATGCGCGTGATTGACATTGCCGATGATGGTATTCTCTGTACTCAGGCCTCCCGCGAAAACATCGCCAATGGTGTCGTAACGGTCTTCCTCCGCGCTGTTTTCCTCGTCATATAATTCTATTCGGTCATAATCAAAGAAAACGCGGGCGGCGCTGCGGAAAGATATGCCGTGTTTTCTTATGTTAATGAGGTTCTTCGCCTCATCATACTCAAATACCATGCCGCCCAGAGAGAAACGAACCGTTTGCCTTGTATTCATATACATCCTTTGCGTCGCATCAGCTGTTTTCATGATTATAATAACATATAAGCGCCTGACGGTCAACATCCATTCTTTACAGCAGTATGCAGATCATCCCCCCGTGCCCCTCGTTCACGATCTTGGCGAGGGCCTCGCGCATCTTGGGCGCGGCGTCCGGCGGCAGGCGGGTGAGCCTGGCGGCGAGGCCCTCGCGCACCAGCTCGCCCAGGGATTTTCCGAACATGTTGGTCGTCCAGATGCTCTCCGGGTCGCGCTCGAGCTGCGTCATCAGGTGTTCGGCCAGCTCGCGGCTCTGTTTTTCCGCGCCCACCACGGGGCTCACCTCGGTCTGCGTGTCCACGCGGAACAGGTGCAGCGACGGCGCGCTGGCCTTGAGGCGCACGCCATAGCGCCCGCCGGCCTGCACGATCTCCGGCTTTTCCAGCGCCATTTCGCCCTGTTCGGGCAGGACCTGCCCATAGCCCGTCTCCCGCGCGGCGCTGAGCGCCCCGGCCACCCGGTCGTATTCCCGTTTGGCCTTCACGAGCTGGCACATGAGCGTCATCAGGTGCTCCTCGCCGGTCACGTTCTCGCCGCTTTCCTCGCTAAGGATCTGATAGAACAGCCCTTCCGCCGGCACCAGCGCGCATTCGATCGCGCCTTCGCTCAGGCGGATCTTTTTTGTCTGCACGCCGGAGAAATGCCCGCCAGCGAACGCCTCGGCTACGGCCCCGTGGTCGCGCACGCGGCGCATGCGGCCCGCCGCCTCCCGAACGGCGGCTTCCGCCTCCGCGTTCAGCCAGTGCTCCGGCCCCAGCGCCTCGAGCCAGCGGGGCGTCTCCACCCACACCTCGCGCACGGGAAACTCGAACAGCACATCCTCCAGGATGGCGCGGATGTCCTCCAGCGTCATGTTTTCCACGCTCATCAGCCGTACGGGCACGTCGTATTTGGCGGAGAGGGCCTCCTGGAGGTTCCGCGCCTTTTCGCTCTCCGGCTCGCGGCTGTTGAGCAGCACGATGAAGGGCTTGCCCAGCGCCTTCAGCTCGCGCACCACGCGCTCCTCGGCCGCGGCGTAGGCGGCCCGGGGCAGGTCGGCCACGGTGCCGTCGGTGGTCACGACCAGGCCGAGCGTGGAGTGCTCGGCGATAACCCGGCGCGTGCCCAGCTCGGCCGCTTCCTCGAAGGGAATGTCGTGGTCGAACCAGGGCGTTCGCACCATGCGGGCGGAATCGTCCTCCTGGGTGCCCAGCACGCCGTCGATGAGATAGCCCACGCAGTCCACCAGGCGCACGTTCAGCGCCGCCTGATCCCGCAGGCGCACCTCGACCGCCTCGTCCGGCACGAATTTCGGCTGCGTGGTCATGATGGTGCGTCCCGCGCCGCTCACGGGCAGGGCGTCCATGGCGCGCTCGCGGCGATGCGCCTCCTCGATGTTCGGCAAAACAAGCAGCTCCATAAAGCGCTTGATAAAGGTGGATTTTCCGGTACGCACCGGCCCCACGACGCCAATGTAGATGTTTCCGTCCGTCCTGGTCGCGATGTCTCCGTAGATATTGCGCTCTGTCATCGATGCGTCCCTCCCTTTGTCCTACCCCAGCATACGAGCCGCCGCGCCGGGTTATGCGTCGCGGAAATTGACAGTGGAAATCTCCGCTGGGATATGGTAGAATAGGGTAACGGGCCGCTGGCCCGAAAAACACGATACCAGGGGTGAAAGACCCGCATGAAAGCGGAAAACAAATCCTTCTACGGAAAGCTCTACCGCCTGGCGCTGCCGATCGCGCTGCAGAGCCTGATGCTGGCCGCCGTGGCGGCGGGAGACGCGCTGATGCTGGGCCAGGTGGCGCAGGATGAGATGACGGCGGTGTCGCTGGCTACGCAGATCCAGTTCGTGCAGAACATGTTCCTCGGGGCCATGACCGCGGCCGGGGCGATCCTGGGCGCGCAGTACTGGGGCAAGGGCGATAAGCGCACGATGGAGAGCCTGTTCAACCTGATGCTCCGGGCCGGCGGGCTGGTTTCCGTCGCCTTCTTCGCGGCGTGCGAGCTGGCGCCCGGCGCGCTGATGCGCGTCTTCACCCACGACGAGCCGCTCATCGAGATCGGCAGCGCGTACCTGCGCATCGCGGGCTGGTCGTATCTCATCACAGGCGTGTCCCAGTGTTACCTGACGGTGATGAAGGTGACGGACCACGTGACGCCCAGCGCGGTGATCAGCTCCAGCGCGGTGGTCGTCAACATCGCGCTCAACGCCGTGTTCATCTTCGGCCTGCTGGGCGCGCCCCGCCTGCAGGCCCGGGGCGCGGCGCTGGCCACGACCATTTCCCGCGTCGCGGAGCTGGCGCTGTGCGTGATCCTCTCGCGCCGGGACGGCTATGTGCGCCCGGCGTGGCGGCGGCTGTTTGAAAAGCAGAAGCAGCTCGACCGCGATTTCGCCCGCCAGTGCCTGCCCCTGCTGGGGGCATACATGCTGTGGGGCGTCGGCTTCACCTCCTACACCGCCATACTGGGCCACGTGGGCGCGGACGCCGCCGCGGCCAACGCGGTGGCGGCGGTGGTGCGCGATCTGATCTGTTGCCTGTGCAACGGCGTGGGCAGCGCCGCGGGCATCATGGTGGGCAACGAGCTGGGCGCGGGCCGGCTGGAGGCGGGCAAGGCCTGCGGCATCAAGCTCAAGAACATCTCCTATGTGATCGGCTTCGGCTCGACGGCGATTGTGCTGGCGCTGACGCCGCTGGTGGTGCGCATGGTGATCCTGACGGACGCGGCCCGGGAGCACCTGACCGGCATGATGGTGATCATGGCGTTCTACATGATCGGCCGCTGCGTGAACACCGTCACGATCAACGGCGTGCTGGACGGCGGCGGCGACACGATCTTCGACATGTACAGCCTGGCGGTTTGCATGTGGGGCGTCGCCGTGCCGCTGGCGGCGTTGGGCGCGTTCGTGTTCCACTGGCCTGTGCTGGCCGTGTACGCCTGCACCTGTCTGGACGAGGTGGGCAAGATCCCCTGGGTGATGGTGCGGTTCCGAAAATACATCTGGGTGAAGGACCTGACCCGATAGGGGAGGCAACAAAAATCGAAGCGCCGGGCGTTGGCCCGGCGCTTCGCGCGCGTGTTTGGGGTTATTCTCCGGCGCCCGCCAGCGCGCCGGTGATGTCCAGCATCAGGCTGTCCGAGGCGGAGGTCATGAAGCGGGGCATGGCGCCGTCCCACTTCTGGACGAGGTAGTAGCGTACCAGGTCGTTGGTGAGGGATTCGGCCAGCTTGCGGTTCATCTCGGCTTCCTTCTCGCCGGCGTACTGGGCGGCTTCGGCCTGGATGCGGGCCACCTCGGCCGCGGCCTCGGCGTCGATCTTCTGGCGCTCGGCGGCCGCCTGGGCCTCCATGGTCTTCTGCTCCTGCTCGACCTTGGCCTGCAGGGCCCGCTGCGTAGCCACCTGCTTGGCCTCGATGGCGTCGGTGAAGGCGTCGGTGAAGTCGATGTCCTCCAGGTTGACCGACGCGATGTTGACGCCGTAGTCCTGCATTTCCACGCGCAGCTCCTCCACGATGGTGTCGGAGAGCGTGTCGCGCTTCCCGATCAGCTCCTCGGCGGTATACGCGCTGATGACGCTCTTGATCTTCTCCAGCAGGCGGGGATGCAGCAGGTTCTCGAAGTAGCTCACGCCGATGCCGCTGTAAAGCCGCATGGCCGTCTGCTTGTCGATGCTGAAGTTGATGCTGCCCGCGATATCGACCTGCTGGATATCGGAGGAGAAGGCCTGGGTGGTGAAGGTGACCTTCTGGATTCGGTTATCCATCAGCACCACGTTCTGGATGGGACTCTTGAAGTGGAAGCCGGCCTCCAGCGTGTAGTCCTCCACCTTGCCGAACGTGGTCACGATGGCGGTGTAGCCGGTGGGCACGCGCACGGTCATCGTGGCGTAGACCGCCACGAGCAGGATCACGACCAGCGCGACGGCGGCAAGCGGCAGATAAGTCTTCTTCATCATTCGCATCTCCTTTCGGGTCATCAAGCGTACTCCCTTCCGGGTCGGCCCGTTCTCGCGCTCTCTTTCCGCGCGACGGGAATATCATAGCGCGTTTCCCCGCGTTTGTCATAGGTTTTTGCGCGAAAACCGCTTTTTCGCGTTCCAAATGTCACGCGGGGCGCGCGAAGCATACAGCGCAAAAAGCCGCAGCACGGGGCCGCGGCTTGGCTTTTTTGCGATGAAACCGGCGCTTACTGCAGCGCGGTCATCATGATGGCGAGCACGACGAACACGCCCGCGGAGATCTTGGTAGCCAGCTCCAGCTTGCCTTCGTAGCTCTTGGCCTTGTTCTTGCCCAAGAAGGTTTCCGCGCCGCCGCCGATCGAGCCGAGGCCGGCGGTGTTGCCCTGCTGCATCAGGACGGAGGCGATCAGCACGATCGCGCAGATGATGAGGAAAATCTGGATGATAACCAGCAATGCGGCCATAAAAAATATCCTCCTTGACAGCGAGCGGGCTTTTCCGCCGCCCCAAATTTCAAAACGGATGTATTATAGCATAATATTCCGCGGAACACAAGCCCTTTCATGTGAATTGTTTGCGCAGGGCGACAAAAAGGCGGATTGTGCAAAAAAGAGCCTTTTATTAGGCGGATTTATATGGTATAATGTAAGCAGTTTATCAACCGGGCGGCCGCGCGCCGTCCCCAGGGAGGGAGAAGATCATGATTCCGAGGGCGGAGTATCCCCGGCCGCAGTTCGTGCGCGAGGGCTGGCTGAACCTGAACGGGACCTGGCAGTTTGAGATCGACCACGGCGCGTCCGGCCGGGCGCGGGGCCTGGTGGAGAAGGAGAAGCTGGCCGACGAGATCACCGTGCCCTTCTGCCCGGAGAGCAGGCTGTCCGGCGTGGGCTACACCGATTTCATGGCCGCCGTGTGGTACAGGCGCGCCTTCACGCTGCCGGACGAGGCGGAGGGAAAGCGCGTGTTCATCAACTTCGGCGCGGTGGATTACCTGGCCGAGGTGTGGGTGAACGGCGTGTCCGTCGGCGCGCACCGGGGCGGCTACGCGGGCTTCCAGCTGGAGATCACGAAGGCCGTGAAGCCCGGCGAGAACACGCTCGTCGTCTGCGCGGACGACGACCAGCGCCACGGCCGCCAGCCCTTCGGCAAGCAGAGCAACCGCTACTTTTCCCACGGCTGCTTCTACACCCGCACCACCGGCATCTGGCAGACGGTGTGGCTGGAGTGGACGAACGGGACACGCATCGCCAACGTGCGCCTGACGCCCGACGCGACGAACGCGACGGTGCTCGTCGAGGCGGAGATCGACGGCCCGGCGAAGGGCCTCGTGCTCGAGGCGGAGGCCTCCTTCGAGGGCGAAGGGCAGGGCGCGGTGAGCGCCGAGGCGGACGGCGGCGCGGCACGGCTGCTGCTGCAGGTGGACGACGCGCGGCTGTGGAGCGCGGGGGAGCCGAACCTGTACGACCTGCGGCTCACCCTGAAAGAGGACGGCGAGCCGGTGGACGAGATCAAAAGCTACTTCGGCCTGCGCACCATCTCCTTCGACGGCATGAAGTGCCTCATCAACGGCCGGCCGGTGTTCCAGCGGCTGATACTCGACCAGGGCTTCTATCCGGACGGCGTTTACACCGCGCCCACCGACGAGGAGCTCAAAGCGGACATACTGCGGTCCATGGCGATGGGCTTCAACGGCGCGCGCCTGCACCAGAAGGTGTTTGAGCCGCGCTTCCTCTACTGGGCGGACCGGCTGGGCTACCTCTGCTGGGGAGAGATGGCGAGCTGGGGCATCGACCCGAAGGACCCCTGGACGCCGGGCGTCTTCCTTGACGAGTGGCTGCAGGTGATCCGGCGCGACTACAGCGCCCCCTCGATCATTGGCTGGTGCCCGTGGAACGAGACGTGGGACGAGGAGGGGAACGGCCAGCGCTCCGAGACCCTGCGCCTCTGTTACCGCGTGACAAAGGCCGTCGATCCCACCCGCCCCTGCATCGACACCAGCGGCGGCATCCACGTGGAGACCGACATCTTCGACACGCACGACTACGAGCAGGACCCCGCCGTGTTCAAGCCGCGCTACGCCCCGGACGCCGAGGTCATCTACGACCGCTTCTCGAAGAAGCAGCGCTACGGCGGGCAGCCGGTGTTCGTGAGCGAATACGGCGGCATCGGCTGGAACCCGGACGGCGAGGGCTGGGGCTACGGCAATGGCCCGAAGACCGAGGCGGAGTTTATCGAGCGCTACCGGGGCCTCACCGACGCGCTGCTGGACAACCCGAACCACATGGGCTTCTGCTACACCCAGCTGACCGACGTGGAGCAGGAGCGCAACGGCCTGTACTACTACGACCGCCGCCCGAAGTTCGACCCAAAGGTGATTCACGCCATCACCTCCCGCGAGGCCGCCATCGAGAAGGGATAACCGCCATGAAATACCCGTGGATCGACGAATACCTGACGGCCAAGCGCGGCGCCACGAAGGACCTGCAGCCGGACTGGAACTGGATCCGGTATCACATCGGCGGGAAGATGTTCGCCGCCGTCCTGCTGGACGATGACGACAGGCCGTACTATATCAATCTGAAGCTGGAGCCCGTCGAGGGCGCGCTGATGCGCGGCCAGTTCCCGGACATCATTCCCGGCTATTACAGCAACAAGGAGCACTGGAATTCCGTGAAGGCGGACGGCGACGTGCCGGACGATTTGCTGAAAACGCTGCTGGATCGCTCCTACCGCCTCGTGCTGGGAAAGCTCAGCCGCCCGAAGCGGCGGGAGGCGCTCTCCTGCGAAACCGGCTGCGCGGGCTGCCCGCTGGCGGATAATTGCAAAGAACGGAGATCCGCCTCTTGATTCCCGCGCCAAAATCAGCTAGAATGATTTCTAAAGAAAGAATTGCAAGGAGGACAAGACGAAATGGCTATTTCCGACAAGCTCATCCAGACCGGGTACGACTACGCGAAGGAAATCTACGCGCAGTACGGCGTGGATATCGACAAGGCGATGGAGAAGGCGGCGCTGCTGCCCGTGTCCATGCACTGCTGGCAGGCCGACGACGTCATCGGCTGCGAAGGCGCTGACGGCGGCGCGACCGACGGCATCGCCACCACCGGCAACTATCCCGGCCGCGCCCGGAACGCGGACGAGATCCGCGCCGGCGCCGATCTGGCCATGAGCATGATCCCCGGCGCGCGCAAGTTCAACCTGCACGCCAGCTACGCCGAGCTGCACGGCAAGAAGATCGACCGCGACGCCTACACCATCGCCGAGTTCCAGAACTGGGTGGACTGGGCCAAGGAGAAGAACGTGGGCCTGGACTTCAACCCCACCTACTTCGGCCACGCTATGGTCAAGGACGGGTTCACCCTGTCCAGCCCGGACAAGGCCGTCCGCGATTTCTGGATCGAGCACGGCAAGCGCTGCCGCGAGATCGGCGAAGAGTTCGCGAAGCAGCTTGGCAAGACCTGCGTCATCAACTACTGGATGCCCGACGGCATGAAGGACACGCCCGCCGACACCGCCGCGCCCCGTCAGCGGATGATCGACTCGCTGGACAAGATCTTTGAGAAGAAGATCGACGAGAAGCTGGTGCTGGAGGCGGTTGAGAGCAAGCTGTTCGCGCTGGGCCTGGAGAGCTACACCGTCGGCTCCCACGAGCTGATGCTGGGCTACGCCCTCACCCGCGGCAAGCTGGTCACGCTGGACGCCGGCCACTTCCATCCCACCGAAGTCATCTCCGCGAAGATTTCCGCCTGCATGCAGTTCCTGGATCACATCCTGCTGCACGTCTCCCGCGGCGTCCGCTGGGACAGCGACCACGTCATCACCCTGGACGACGAGCTCATGAACATCATGGGCGAGATCATCCGCAACGGCTACGACAAGCGCGTGTGCGTTGCGCTGGACTTCTTCGACGCCTCCATCAACCGCGTGGCCGCCTGGGTCATCGGTGAGCGCAATGCCCAGAAGGCCGTTTTGAAGGCCTACCTGGAGCCCACCGCTCTGCTGCGCGAGGCCGAGAACAACCTGGACTATTCGAAGCGCCTGGCGCTGATGGAGGAAGTCAGGACCCTGCCCTTCTCCGCCGTGTGGGACGCCTACTGCGCCAAGCAGAACGTGCCCGTGGGCGACAGCTGGATCCAGATCGTGAAGCAGTACGAGAAGGATGTCATGAGCAAGCGCGGATAATCGCGGCTTAATTGAACAGAGCGAGCGCCCGGCCGGAGGGGATTCGGCCGGGCGCGATTTGATGGATCGTCGCCTTCAGAAAAAAACCTGTCGGGATATCCGTCTTCATATCCTTCAACATTTTTGGCATGATATATGGTCGTGAGCATTTCTTTGAACAATTCCGCAATCCTTTTGGAATCAGATAATTTTGCCTTTCTATATACCAAATCCATGGCTTATCCTTCCCCATACAATTCAAAGATAATCCCGGTTTTAACGGCATCCATACAGATAGAGATTTGCAGTTATTCCCCGCTTCGATAAATGACTGATACGCGCGTCATCTCATTTGCCTCATCAGGATATTCCTTCTCAAACTTCATCCCGATTGATTCCGCGGTTTTGTAAGAAGGTACATTGGTGTATTTGCAGTATGAGTAGATTGCCGGATAATCCGTGTTCTCAAACGCCCAATCACGCACCGCGCTTGCGGCTTCCTTTGCATATCCTTTTTGCTGACAATCCCGGCGAATATGATAACCAATCTCCGGAAGCATTTCGCCGTCAATGTTCTGCAATGTAAGGCCGCAGTCCCCGATCATTTCTTTGGTGTCTTTCAGGCACACCGCCCACAAACCGAATCCGTTCTCCTTATAGCGAGTCATATTTCGCTCTATCCATTGGCGGACCCGTTCTTCGTCAAAACGATAAGGATAATGCTGCATGGTTTCCGAATCTCCAAGAACCGCATACAGGGCCTCAAAATCATCCATATTCATTTCGCGAAGGAACAATCGCTCCGTTTCCACAATCATCCTTTCCATTACTGCCCTCCTTGGCGAGCCTGATATCAATCCCGCTTTATCTGTGCAGGCTCTGCATCTCTTTTACCACGACGGGGATTTCGTCATACCGTCCGTTGACCGTCTCCGCCCGCAGGACGCATTCGCCCTCCGACAGGGCGACGATCATGCCGTTTTCTACGACGGCTACTGTCTCGTCGCTGGTGGAAAGGGTATAGCTGAGATCGTCCGCCCAGCGGGGATACACCGTGGCGTCGACGGTCAGCCGCTCGCCGGCGGCCAGCGCCAGCGCCCGCGGCTCGATCTCCACGCTGGCCGGGTCGATGGGCGTCAGGGAGACGATGCCCACCGAGTAGACGATGTCCTCCACGGGCGCGCCGTCCGCCGAAACCAGGCCGGAGAGCGTCACCGTCCAGATCTGGTTCTGCTCGTAGCCGTCCTCCAGCAGCGGTTCCTCCGCCAGGTTGGGCCGGAAGATGAGCGCCGGGCCGTCGCCGAAGCCGCTCGTCTCGATGAGGAAATACGAACCGTCCTTCGGCGCGCTGTCCGGCGCGTCGAAGACCCACCGCGCGCCGCTGTCAAACTCCTCCAGCGTGACGCGCGGCTCGCTCAGGTTCATATCGTATTTCGCCGTGTTGGGCGAAACGGACCAGGGCGTTTCGGCGCGCATCAGCTCCGCGGGCATCGCGCCTTCCGGCGGCCAGCAGATGAGGTCGTAGTCGGCCGGGGCGGAGGTATCGGTCACATACAGCGCCGCGTAACAGCAGCCTTCCCCGTCCGCGGCCAGGCCGAAGCCGATTTTGCCCATGTTCGGGCTGAGCAGCCAGCGCCGGTGCCCCAGGAAGGCCAGGTTGCCGTCGGTGTCGTCCATGATGAATTCATCGACGCTTTCCGCGGCCAGCGAAGGCGAGAGCCAGTTGAAGAAAGCCAGGTTGCAGTTGGCCGCGGCCAGCGCGCCCTTCGAGAAGAACGCCTCGTCCATGTCCACCGGCCTTTCCGGGGCGTGGGTGATGGTCTCCAGCGCGGCCATGAGCGTCGCGCCGTGCTGGGCGATATCGCACAGGGCCCCGTCCGCTTCCACGGGGTTCAGCCCGGCCAGCGCGCGGATGAAGTTCATCCGGCTCAGCGCGGCGTCGACCAGGCCCGGCTCCAGCGCGCCGGTGTCATAGGGCGCGGTGGGGGAGGGCTCTTCGGCGAACAGAGAATCGGGCGGGGGAACGAGCGTGTCGGCCGCCAGCGCGCGCACGGCCTCCCGGGCCTTCCAAAGATTCACGCGGGGATAGACCCACAGCTCCGCCCGCGCGGGCAGGGCGCAGAGCAGGAGCAGGCAGACGGCGGAAAGACAGCGGCGAAAACGGGTCATATCGGGCCTCTTTCATGGGCTTTTGCGCGGGAAAGCGCTCAAAGCGGCGTTTATCCTTTGTTAAAAGTGAATTTTCCACGGATTCTTGGAAAATTCCTGCAAAAGGGGCTTTTCTTTTGCGCGAATCCATGTTAAAATATTAAACGGCGCATGATGTCACGTCAATCGATGAAGTGAATCGCATACATTATTATGCGCAAAATAAACAGGGGGAGATTCTTATGAAAGACTACACCACCGCCAACATTCGCAATATCGCTGTCGTCGGCCATGGCGGAGACGGCAAGACCACCTTGGTTGAAGCGCTATTGTATGCGACCGGAACCATCGACCGCCAGGGCCGCGTCGAGGATGGCAGCGCCACCACCGACTACGATCCCGAGGAGCTGAAGCGCCACATTTCCATCAGCGCGGCCGTGGCTCCGCTGGAGTTCAAAGAGACCAAGATCAACCTGATCGACGTGCCCGGCTTCTTCGATTTCGCCGGCGAAATGGTCGGCCCACTGGAAGTGGCCGAGGGCGCGATGATCACCGTGAGCGCCGTGTCCGGCCTGAGCGTCGGCGCGGAGAAGGCGTATGCCGCCTGCGAAAAGTCGAATACCGCCCGCATGTTCGTCATCAACCAGATGGACCGCGAGAACGCCAACTTTGAAAAGGCGCTGGCGACCCTGACGGATAAGTACGGCACCTCCGTGGCGCCCATCGAGCTGCCCATCATTGAAAACGGCCAGTTCGCCGGCGTCGTATGCGTGCTGGAAAACAAGGCCTACACCGGCGAGGGCAAGAACCGCAAGGAGATCCCGATTCCCGCCGACATGGCCGACGCCGTGAACACCGCCCGCGAGGCCATCATGGAAGCGGCCGCCGGCGCGGACGAAGAGCTCATGGAAAAGTACTTCGAGGAGATGGAGCTCTCGCCCGAGGACACCATCCGCGGCATCCGCCTCGGCACCAAGGAAGGCGTGGTCGTGCCCGTGGTGTGCGTTTCGTCGCTCACCCGCGTCGGCCTGAGCAAGCTGCTCGACAACCTGATCGACCTGATGCCCTCTCCCCTGGACACCGAGAAGACCGGCAAAAACCCCAAGACCGGCGAGGAAGAGAAGCGCGTCTGCAAGGAAGACGAGCCCTTCTCCGCGCTCGTGTTCAAGACCCTGGCCGACCCGTTCGTGGGCAAGCTGTCGCTGGTGAAAGTGACCAGCGGCGCGCTGGCCGGCGACACCGTGCTCTATAACAGCAATCTGGAAAAGGTCGAAAAGGCCGGCTCCGTCAACTTCATGCGCGGCAAGAAGACCATGCCCGCGCCCAAGGTCGTGGCGGGCGACATCTGCGCGCTGGCCAAGCTGCAGGCTACCTCCACCGGCAACACCCTGTGCGACCAGTCCAAGCCCATCGTCTTCCCGCCGCTGAACTTCCCGGCCCCCTGCATCGGCATGGCCGTTTACGCCAAGAAGGCGGGCGACGAAGACAAGATCTTCTCCGGCCTGAACCGCCTCATCGAGGAAGACCCGACCCTGCGCCTGACCAAGAACGTGGAGACCACCGAGACCGTGCTCGAGGGCCTGGGCGAAATGCACATCGACGTGACCGCGAAGAAGCTGCTCAGCAAGTTCGGCGCGGACTGCGACCTGCAGTTCCCGAAGATCCCCTATCGCGAGTCCATCCGCAAGCCCATCGACGTTGAAGGCCGCCACAAGAAGCAGACCGGCGGTCACGGCCAGTTCGGCGACGTCAAGATCAAGTTCCGCCCGAACGACGACCCGACTGATACCGAGTTCCACTTTGAGGACGCGGTCGTGGGCGGCACCGTTCCGCGCAACTTCATCCCCGCCGTTGAAAAGGGCCTGCGCGAGAACATCCTGCACGGCGTGCTGGCCGGCTTCCCGGTGGTGGGCCTGACAGCCCAGCTGTACGACGGCGCGTACCATCCGGTCGACTCCTCTGAAATGGCCTTCAAGACCGCGGCCCGCCTGGCCTTCAAGCAGCTGACCGGCGCGAGCCCCGTGCTGCTGGAGCCGATCTATCACGTTGAGGTCATGGTGCCCGACGAGTACATGGGCGACATCATCGGCGACATGAACAAGCGCCGCGGCCGCGTGATGGGCATGGACCAGGTGGACGGCCAGCAGTGCGTCACCGCCGAAGTGCCCCAGGGCGAAATGTTCAAGTACGCCACCGACCTGCGCTCCATGACGCAGGCGCGCGGCTCCTTCACCATGCGCTTTGAGCGCTACGAGCAGGTGCCGGAGGCCGACGCCAAGAAGATCATCGAGAGCGCGAAGCGCGAGGACGAGGACGAGGATTGATCGTCCCGCCGCCCGGCGCGGCAGCCTGTCAAAAAACGCATATCAAAAGGATTCCCGCTCCGGCTGGGGCGGGAATCCTTTTGCGCGCTCTTATGCCTTTTCCCTATCCGATCTCGCGCCTTTCGCCCGTCTCATACGCCTTTTCGATGGCGTTGAGCACCAGCACCGGCTTCACGATGTCCTGCGCGGGCTGCGGCATATCGCCGGTGCGCAGCATGGCCGCGAAGTGCGCGCCCTCCCGGGCGTAGGCGTCCTCCAGGGTGATGGCCCGCATGAAGGCGCCTTCTTTGCCGAGTACCGTCGCGCCGTAGTTGTACACGCCGTCGGTGTAGCACAGGGAGACGCAGAAGTCCGCGTATTCCAGCGTGCAGGAGACGCCGGCCTTCGTGCGGGCCGCGCTCACAAAGGCGGGATCGTAGCCGAAGACGGTCAGTGCCGTCTCCACCAGGTGCGAGGCGTAGAAATAGAACCCGCCGTAGGGATTCTCCATGCTCACCGGCGCGTATACGAAGCCGCCCAGCAGCCCGCCCTTCGCCTTCTGTTCGTCCGCGAAGGCCTTGGCCGCTAGCGTGCCGTCCACCAGCTTGAGGGATGAGCCGCCCATCACGGGCACATGCCTTTCGACCGCCAGGCCGATGAGCGATGCGGCTTCCCGGCCGTCGTTGGCGATGGGCTTGTCGATGAAGGCGGGCTTGCCGGCCTCGATGAAGGGGCGGGCGTAGCCGGCGTGCAGCGCGCCGTTGCGGCTGGTGACCATCACGGCGTCCACCGCGCCCAGCATTTCCTCGGGCCTCACGATTTGAACGCCGCACTTCTCGGCGATTTTCCGGCTGGCCTCGCCGTCCTCGCCCCACACGGCGGCGACGCGGATGTCGTCGTACGCACCGGACAGGTTGTAGAGCTCGGAAAAGGCCATGGCGTGGGAGTTTTCTGATCCGATGATACCGACTCTGAACATGGGAAAATCCCTCCTGTGATTGGCGTTCTGTCAGAAGCAGCGGTCGATTTCCTCGCGGACGATCCGGACCCAGCGGCCCACGTTTTCAGGATGATGGGCCACGGTCTCCACGTCCTTGAGGGTGATGTCGAAGTGGTTGCGGTTCTCCTTGAAGAAGGCGAAATGGGCGCGCATGTGCCGCCGCACGAGGTCTTCATCCAGCCCGGTGGCCAGCATCAGAGAGGGGCTCGGCCGCCAGGAGAGGATGTAGTCCGGCCCGATGAGCTCGGCGCACCGGCGCGCGTCCGCAAACGGCGACACGGCGATGCGCCGCAGGTTCCTGATCCGCCGCAGGTATGGGATGACGCCGGTCAGGTTTTCGCAGCAGCCGTAGGCGGTCAGGCCGAAGGCTTCCATGATGGGCTGCTGGTATTGCAGGATGAATTCCCAGAACATCTCCGGGCTGAAGCCGGTGAACTCCTGGGCGGCGAGGAACCGCCACAGGCGCTTGCGCGAAACGCCCCTCACAGCCGGGTCGGGATCGTCCAGCTCCCGGGCGTAGGGCATGCACTGGTTCTGGTGGTCGGCCAGCGAATAGCCGCCCGCCGCTTCGGCCTGCGCGTGGTTTTGCAGGATGGCGTCGCGCATAAAGGCCAGCAGGCTGTGCAGCCATTCGGGATTGTCGTAGACGTCCCACATGATCTGCTCCAGGCCCCGCAGCTTGGCCAGGTCCGTGGAGATGTCGCCGCTCCACATGACATACGGCCCCTGCCGGGACACAAACACCGGCAGCGCGCCGCCCAGCGCCTCCTCCAGCTTTTCCCGGCGCAGCGAGGTCGCCTTTTCGTCCACCTCATACGGCGCGGCCCGCAGGAAGGAAAAGTCTTCCTCCAAGAGGAGGGGCTTGAACGCCGCCGCCCCGCCCCGGGCGGGCTTTTCGCCCAGGCTGACCGGCACGCCCCAGCGCTCGCCGTTCGGCATCACATAGGAGGCGTTCATCTCCAGCCATGGCTCGACGATGAAGTCGTCGCCCAGCCGGCTGCGCCAGATCGACTGGTGGAGCAGGTATTCATAATAGCGCAGCTCAGGGTCTTCGCAGCCGAGGGCGGCGAAATCGAACCATTCGTCGAAGGCGAAGGCACGCACATAGATGAGGGGCCGTTCGCCGCGGAAGCTGTTCTGATCGCGCCAGCGCGCCCGCCGCGCCCGCATTTCATCGCTCCGGGCGATTTCGTTGACCTGCGCCGCCAGGTCGCGCAGGCGGTTTTTGTGATTCATTGAGATCGCTCCTCCCGTGGGCCGTGTGGGCCTGCGCGACAGGCGAAGCCCGAAACGCCGGGCGGGCGTTTCGGGCAATGGATTATTTCATTTCGGGGGCGTCAGTCCGCCAGCGTGCCCATGGGATCCCAGGGCGCGAGCATGACGGGCTCCTGCCTGGCCAGCTCGGCCAGCTCGCCCAGGTATTCGGCTTCCACCGCGGCCTGGAACACGTATTCGTCGAACCAGGTGTCGGAGCAGATGTAGTAGCCCTTTTCGCCGTTCTTGTCGCCCCAGCTGTTCTCGATCTTCCAGCGGGTGGGCTTGCCCTCGTCCAGGTTGACGCCGGTGATGACCATGGCGTGGTTCATGGCGGAGAACCAGTAGTTCAGGCTGTCCTCCTTGGAGATGGCCAGGTCGAGGCCGGTGAGCAGGGAGGCGTTGAAGGACTGGTCATCCCAGACGCCCTTCTCGCGCTCGCCGAACTTGCCCACGTCGCTGCCGAACCAGACCACCTTGCCCGCCTCCAGCTGACGGATGATGGCGGCCTTGAATTCGTCCATGGTCAGGTTCAGGTGCTTCACGGGCTTGCCGCCGGTCACATTGCCCAGGTACTGGATGGTGAAGGTCTTGTGATAGGGCTTGTCGGCGGTGGGGGCGTGGATGATGCTCACGGTCTTCTTGAGCAGGTCGCCCACGTACTTTTCGCAGAAGCTCTGCGGCGTGAAGCCTTTCTCGATGTGATAGACCTTGTCCTTGTCGACGTATTCAAAGTCGAACTGCTTCGGCGGCTCGGTGTAGCAGGAGCAGAGGAAGCCGTAGAGCTTTAACAGCATCTCGCCCTTGGCGGCCTGCACATCGGCCTCGGACGCGCCGCCCGCGATCATCTTGCGCAGCTTGGCGGCGCAGATTTTCAGGTTGCGGTTCAGGATGTGGCTCATGGGGCCGGTGTGGCAGGACTGGTAGGTCTCGTCGTACACGTCCTTGGGCACCACGCCGTACTTCTCCACGATGTTGGCGAACATGTCCCACTGGCCGCCGTCATGTACGCCGGTCTCCAGAATGAACTGAACGGTGCGGTCGTCGGTGGGCTTGTCGGCGGTGTCGATGATGCTCTCCAGGAAGAAATTGCAGCGCTCGAATTTGTCCCAGAAGGCGAGGTAGCTCTGGGAGAGCTCGAATTTCTCCAGGTTCAGCGCCTGGGCGATGCGCTCGCGCAGCACGTTGGTGGCGGCGAACAGCCAGCAGCGGCCGCTGGCCTGCTGGTTGGTCACTTCCAGCGTGGGAATGTCGATGGAGAACTTCTGGCGCATGGCGAACGCGGCCGAAGGCACGTAGGAGACGGCGTTGATGTCCGTCTTGGAGAGGGCCAGGGTGGCCAGCTGGCGCTGGGGACAGCCGTTGAAAGCGCCGGACCAGGCGGCGAGCTGTTCCTGTGTGATGGGCGTCTGTTTCATAAAAATCCATCCCTTCTGACATAATTTTCAGAAAATCGGGGCGATTCGCCCGGTGAACATGGATATTATAGCATAAAATCATGGCGTTTTCAAAGCGGTTGCGGTGAATCGCCGCGCTTTCACGCGAGTTTTCACAAGTTTTACAGAGCGCTCTCCGCGAACGCCCGCGGGCCTTCCCGAATACGCTGGCCAGGGCGGAGGTGATTTCGGTGAGCATGGCTATGTGGCGCGACGTTCTGGTCCCCTTCCTCGGGACGGCGCTGGGCGCGGCCTGCGTGTTCGGCATGCGGGGCGGCCTGTCGGAGGCGCTGTCGAAGGCACTGGCCGGCTTTGCGGCGGGGGTGATGACGGCGGCGTCCGTGTGGAGCCTGCTGCTGCCCGCCATCGAGCAGAGCGGGGCATTGGGGACCTGGGCGTTCCTGCCGGCGGCCGCGGGGTTCTGGGCCGGCGTCCTGTTCCTGATGGGGCTGGAAAAGCTGACGCCCCGGCTGCGCGCGGCGGGGGAGAGACCCTCGCGGCGCGCCCGGGGCGAGGCCCTGCTGGCGCTGGCGGTGACGATCCACAACCTGCCCGAGGGCATGGCGGTGGGCGTGGCCTGCGCCGCGCTCCTGCAGGGCATGCCGGGCGTCACGGCGGCGGGCGCGCTGTCGCTGGCGCTGGGCATCGCCATCCAGAACGTGCCGGAAGGCGCGATCATCTCCATGCCCTTGCGCGCGGGCGGCATGGGGCGAAGCCGCGCGTTCCTGTTCGGGGCGCTCTCCGGGGCTGTGGAGCCGCTGGGGGCGCTGCTCACGATCTGGCTCTCCGGCCTGATCGCGCCGATGATGCCGCATCTCCTGGGTTTCGCGGCCGGGGCGATGCTGTACGTGGTGGCGCGGGAACTGCTGCCCGAGGCGGGGGAGGGCGCAGGCTGCAGCGCGGCGCTGTTTTCGCTGGGGTTCACGCTGATGATGGCCTTGGACGTGGCGCTGTCGGCATAGGAAACGCAGCCTTCCGGCAGGCAACGGGCCGGGCGCGCAAACCCGTCGCCCGGCCCGAGGATATGGCGCGACGCCGCGCTGTTATACCTTCCGGAGCTCGTAATCCCCGTCGCCCGCGCAGGTGATGTCCGTCTCATAGAAGGCGCGGATGCCGTCGATCATGTACTGTACGTCCTTGACGCCGGCGGTCTCGTAGGCGGAGTGCATGGCCAGCTGCGCCAGGCCGATGTCCAGCGTGTTGATGGACACGTGGGAGCCGGAGATGTTGCCCAGAGTGCCGCCGCCGGCCAGGTCGGAGCGGTTGGCGTAATGCTGGCAGGGCACGTTCGCCTCCGCCAGGATGCGGTGGAACACCGCTTCGGAGACGCCGTCCGTGGTGTATTTCTGGTTCGCGTTGAACTTGACCACGATGCCTTCATTCATCCAGACCTGGTTGACCGGATCGGAGAATTCCGGGTGGTTGGGATGCACGGCGTGGGCGTTGTCGGCCGAGAGCATGAAGCTGGAGGCCAGCGCGGCGAGGTACGCCTCTTCGCCCGCGCACAGGCTCAGCGCGATGCGGCGCGTCACGTCGGAGAGGAAGGTCGAGTGCGCGCCCTGCTTGGTGGTGCTGCCCACCTCCTCGTTGTCGAACACGGCGCACAGGTTGATGTGCGCGCCGGGCTTCGCCCCGAGGAAGGCCTTCATGGACGTAAAGGCGCACTCCAGGTCGTCCAGCCGCCCGCAGGAAACGAACTCGTTCTGCGCGCCCCAGATCGTGCCCGGCATGCGGCTGTAGAGGAACAGATCGGTTCCGGCGATGTCCTCCGCCTTCGCGCCGGCGGCCTCTGCGATGACGCCGCGGAAGCTGTCCTTCGCGCCCTTCGCGCCGAACAGCGGCATGGTATCCACAGCGGGGTTGTATTTGTAGCCGTTGTTCACCTCGCGGTTCATGTGAATGGCCACGTTTGGGATCACGAGCAGGTCGCGATCCACCTTCACCAGCCGCGTCTCCAGGCCCTTATCTGTCTTCACCAGTACGCGGCCGGCCACGGAGAGCGGCCTGTCCATCCATGTGTTCAGGATCAGCCCGCCGTAACGCTCCACATCCAGCTGGATGTACTTGCCGCGCACCTCCAGCTCCGCGTTCTCCTTGATCTTGAAGGTGGGGCTGTCGCTGTGGCTGGCGCACATCTGGAAGGGCCCGAACCCGCTCTCCGGCACGAAGAACGCGATCACGCTCGACCGGTTGCGCGTCACATAATAGCCCCTGCCTGTGGCCAGCGCCCAGGGCCTGCTCTCCTGCAGCCGCTCAAAGCCCGCCGCGTCCAGCATCCCGGAAAGCGCCTCCGCCGCGTGAAACGCGTTGGGGGAATTTTCAATAAACCGGATCAATTCATTCACAGCCATGACCTGTAACCTCCATGTATTCCATATTTCATATCCAATATTATACCACGCCCCGCCGAAAAATCAATCCCGGCAGGAAACCCCGTTTCCCTCATCGAATTCCTGTTTCAGACAAACTTCAATTCCCCATTCAGAGAGGTGTTTCCCAATGACGATCCTCGGCCTCGACATCGGCACCACGACGCTCTCCGCCGCCGTGCTGGACGCGGATACCCGCGCCGCGCTGCACACGGAGACGCAGCCCGGCGCGCCGTTCCTGCCCGCGCCCAAGGGCTATGAGCGCATGCAGGACCCGGAGGAGACAGCCCGACGCGCGCTGGCCCTGGCCGGCCGGCTGTCGCGCGAATTTGCCCCCGCCGCCATCGGCCTCACCGGGCAGATGCACGGCGTGGTGCCGCTGGACGCATCCGGCTGCGCCCTCGGCCCGCTCTTTACCTGGCAGGACGGCCGGGGCGATCTGGACGAGGGCGGCAGCCCGCTGGCGCGGCGGCTGTCGGAAGAGATCGGCCTGCCGCTGGCCACCGGCTACGGCCTGGTGACCCACGCCTTCAACCGCCGCCACGGCCTGTACGAGAACGCCGCTTCCCTTGCCACCATCGGGGCGTATGTCGGCATGCGGCTCACCGGCCGTCCGGCGCCGCTCCTGCACGCCTCGGATGCCGCCAGCCTCGGCGGTTATCGGGCGGACCGGTACGCTTTTGACGGGCACGCCGCCTCCGTGGCCGGCGGGGCGCTGCCGGAGTCGACGGCGCGGGGCGCGTGGCTGGGGAATACGCCATCCGGCGTACCGGTTGCCGTGTCCATCGGCGACAACCAGGCCAGCTTCCTCGGCGCGGCGGAGGAGCCCGATCATGCCTTATTGGCGAACATCGGCACCGGCGGGCAGATTTCCGCCTGCGCTGGCCGTTTCGTCGAAAGCCCGGTCTTCGACACCCGGCCCTTCACGGCGGGCCGGTATCTCTTGGTCTGCTCCTCCCTGTGCGGCGGGCGCAGCTACGCGATTCTGGAGAGATTTTTTCGGGCCTGCGCCGCCCTCGCCGGGGCGGATGCCGGCGCGCCGCTGTACGAGGTCATGAACCGCCTGGCCGGGGAAACCGGCGCGGGCGGCCTCGCCGTGGACACGCGCTTTGCCGGAACGCGCGCGGAGCCGGACCGCCGCGGCGCGATCACCGGCCTGAGCGAGGATAATTTCACGCCGGCGCATCTCATCCGCGCGACGCTGGAGGGCATGGCGCGGGAGCTTTTCGAGGGCTACGAAGCCATGAGGCCGTATCTGGCGCAGCCGCCCGAGCGGCTGACCGCCTCGGGCAACGCCGTGCGGCGCAATCCGGCGCTCAGGCGCATACTGGGCGAGGCGTTCTCCCTGCCCGTCGCGCTGTCGCCCTGGCGCGAGGAAGCCGCCCGCGGCGCGGCGCTGTTCGCGCTGGCGCTGCTGCGGGGCGAGGATGTGTGAAGCCGCCGGGGGATTCACAAGCGGCCGGGAATGTGTTATAATGCTGGTGTAAATTGGATGAGTATGCGCGCATGGAGTGTTTGAAAACATGGTTCTTCTGACTTTGCAAAACGTGACGAAGGCGTTCGGGCTGAACGTCATACTGAACGACGTCTCCCTCACGCTGAAGGAGGGGCAGCGGCTGGGCCTGGTGGGCGTGAACGGCAGCGGCAAATCCACGCTGCTCAAGATCATCGCGGGTGAAATGCCCCTCGATTCCGGTTCCGTCAGCCTCATTCGCGGCACGCAGGTGGGCTTCCTCACCCAGCAGGCCGACATCACCTCCGACCTCGCCGTGGTGGACGAGCTGAGCCGCGTGTTCGATCCGCTGAAGAAAATGGAACAGAAGCTGCGCGACCTGGAGGCGCAGATGGCCGAAAACCACGAAGATCCCGGGCAGCTTGAGGAACTCAGCCGCGAATACACCCGCCTGACCGACCGCTTCGAGCGGGAGGGCGGCTACGAGTGGCCCAGCCGCATCCAGGGCGTTCTGGCCGGCTTGGGCTTTTCCAAAGAACGGCAGACCCAGCCCGCGAGCCTCCTGTCGGGCGGCGAAAAGACGCGGCTGTGCCTGGCGCGCATCCTGCTGATGCAGCCGGAGCTGCTCATGCTGGACGAGCCCACCAACCACCTGGACCTGGCCGCCACCCAGTGGCTGGAGGACACGCTGCGCAAGTACAAGGGCACGGTCATCGTCATCTCCCACGACCGCTACTTCCTGAACGCCGTGTGCGACTGCATGGCCGAGCTGTCCATGACGCGGCTCACCCAGTACGCCGGCAACTACGACGCCTACATGCAGCAGCGCCAGATGAACCTGGAGCGGCAGATGAAGGAATACGTGATGCAGCGCAAGGAAATCGCCCGGCAGCAGGCCATCATCGAGCGCTACCGCATGTACAACCGCGAGAAGAGCATCAAGGCCGCCGAGAGCCGCGAAAAGCGCCTCGAAAAGATGGAGCTCATCGAAAAGCCGGTGGACGAGCAGCGCGTGCGCTTCTCCTTCGAGGCGCGCCGCCGCACCGGCGAGGACGTGCTCATGGCGCGCGACCTGTCGAAGGGTTTCGACGGGCGCACGCTGTTTAAGCATTTCGACCTGCACCTGCGCTCGGGCGACCGGGTGGCGGTGATCGGCCCGAACGGCATCGGCAAGACCACGCTGCTGCGCATCCTGGTGAAGGAGCTCCCGCCCGACACCGGCGACGTGCGCTACGGCGCGAACGTGGACGTGGGCTACTACGACCAGCACCAGGCCGGCCTCACAATGGAAAAGACCGTGATGGACGAATTGTGGGACGACTTCCCCCGCATGGAGCCGGACGAGGTGCGTTCTGTGCTGGCGCTTTTCCTGTTCATGGGCGACGACGTGTTTCAGAAGATCGAGACGCTCTCCGGCGGCGAACGCGGCCGCGTGGCGCTGGCCAAGCTGATGCTCCGCAAGGACAACCTGCTGCTGCTGGACGAGCCCACCAACCACCTGGACATGGACTCCCGCGAGGTGCTGGAAGGCGCGCTGGACGGCTTCACCGGCACCATACTCACCGTGTCGCACGACCGCTACTTCATCAACCGGGTGGCCAACCGCGTGATCGAGATGAGCGCGGACGGCGTGACCGAGTACCTGGGCAATTACGACGACTATCTGGAAAAGAAGCGCCTGATGGAAGCCGGGGCGGAGGAAACCATCCAGGGCGGCAAGACGCGCACCCAGCTGGACAAGGAGAAGCGCCTGGAGCGGCTGAAGCGCGAATCGAAAAAGGCGCTGAAGGCGCGCGTGCAGCAGCTGGAGCAGGACATCGCGGACGCGGAAGACCTCATCTCCCGGCTCGAAGCCTCCATGGGCGACGCGGAGGTCTACGCGAATCCCGACAGGGCCGCCGCCGTGGCGCGCGACCACAAGGCCGCCCAGGAGCGGCTGGAAGCGCTCTACGAGGAATGGACGGACACCGCCGCGCTGGCGGAGGAAGCCGAGGCATAGGCAGCGGCCGATATGACGGAGGCGCCGCATATGAACCCATACCATGACCAGCCGGTGATGTATGCCGAGAAAGACGAGAAGACCGTCGCTGAAATCCGGGCCGCGGCGCTGAAAACGCGCAGGCGGTCAATCCGGCGATCCGGTTTGTGATCGACAGGCGCACGATCGACGCCATCGCCAGGGAAACCATCCGTTATTTTGAGGAATAGCGCCGATCGGGAATTGGCGTCATAAGCGGTACATGAAGGAAGGAGAGGCTGCCATGACCGGCCACCGCGAACTGCAGTGCTCGCTCCATCCGCTCGGCTCCCTGAGCCCGCTGCGTTTCGTCGTCGTCTGCTCCTTCTATGGGGAGCGGTACCTCCTGAGCTACCACGGCGGACATCAGTCCTGGGAGACGCAGGGCGGGCACATCGAGGCGGGCGAAACGCCCGAAGAAGCCGCGCGGCGCGAGTTGTATGAGGAAAGCGGCGTGAGCGACGCCGAAATCATCCCCGTGTGCGACTACCGCGCGTTCGATTCGGAAGGGTCGTCCAACGGGCGCGTATACGCCGCGATCATCTGCCGGATCGACCGACTGCCGCCCTATGAAATGAGCGGGATCCAGGCCTTCGACACATTGCCCGACAACCTGACCTATCCGCTGGTGACGCCAGTCCTTTTCCGGGAAGCCGGGCGGCGGGCAGGCCGCGGGGAACAGACGGGCGTTACGCCGGACGAATTGGGATGAAAGGGGAGGTAATACCATGAAACGTGAGCTTGGCATCGCGCGCTGCGGGCTGGCCTGCTGCCTTTGCTCGGAGAACGTCTCCTGCAAGGGCTGCAAACGGGATGGCTTTCTGGAGCTTTCCTGGTGCCAGGACGCCGAATGGTGCGAAAACCGCAAGTGCGTCATCGAAAAGAAGCTGAAAGGATGCTATGAGTGCGAACCGGCGCAATGCGGCAAGGGCCTGTACGCGGAGAAGATCAAACCGCGCGCCTTCGCGGAATTCGCGCGGCGATACGGCCCGGAGGCGCTTCTCGACTGCCTGGAGCGCAACGAGCGGAACGGCGTCGTCTATCACCGCGAGGGCATCATGGGCGATTACGACGATTTCGACGACCTCAAAGAGCTGATCCGTTTCATCCAAACCGGGGAAAGGGAAAACCCCGGCTTGAAATAACGACCATTTCAACCATTGAAAGGAGCGCATGAACCATGTTGATCGTCACCATCGAATCCATTCCCGGAAAGACAGTCGAACCCCTCGGCCTCGTGAAGGGCAGCACCATCCAGAGCGTGAACGCCTTCCGCGACATCGGCGCGGGACTCAAAACGCTGGTGGGCGGCGAACTCACCAAGTACAACGAGATGATGGCCAAGGCCCGCGCCCTCGCCACCGAGCGCATGGCCGCCGATGCGCAGTCCCTCGGCGCTGACGCCATCGTCGGCGTGCGCTACGTCTCCTCCTCTATCATGCAGGGTGCCGCGGAGGTCATGGCCTACGGCACGGCGGTGAAGCTCAGGTAAGGAGGATTCGTCCGTGAATCAATGGCAGATCATCTTTGAGGGAGAACTCACGCCGCCGGTGCGCTTCGGTGTTGAGGCGGTCTCCGCCGCCATCCACGAATACGCGCGCTACTGGCCCCATGTCGGGCCGGAGGACGCGGCGTTCAGCGGCGTGCGCCTGGCGCTGGCCGCGCCGGAGGATCACGTACCCGCCCATGGCTATCGGATCGCCGTTGAAGCGCCGCGGGACGGACGGCAGCTCGCCCGCATTTTCGGCGCGGACGACGTCGCCCTCATGCACGGCTGCATGGAATTCTGCGGCCGGTATCTCGGCCAGGCGCGCCTGGCCCGCCGCACGGCGAATCCGTATTATTTCAATCCGCTTTTCACCGAAGCGCCCCTGCCCCAAACCGACTACACCAGCGCCCCCGCGATCCAGCGCCGCGGGCTGTGGACATGGGGCATGTCGGTCTACGACTGGCGCGGATACCTCGAGAACATGGCGCGGCTGCGGCTGAACGAGGTCATCATCTGGAATGACTTCGCGCCGCTCAACGGGCGGGAGATCGTGGAACGCGCCCACAGCCTGGGCATCGGCGTCATCTGGGGCTACGCCTGGGGCTGGGACACCACTATGCGCCTGGATGTGTCGGACGAGGCGGTGGAGCGGATCATCGCCACATACGAGCGCGAATACGCCCCGCTCGGCGGCGACGGCATCTACTTCCAGAGCTTCACCGAGACCGGCTCGGAGACCCTGGACGGCCGCCTCATCGCCGAGGCGGTGACCGAGTTTGTGAACCGGACGGCGGGCCGCCTGCTGGAAAAGCATCCGGGGCTGCGGCTGCAGTTCGGCCTGCACGCCGCCTCGGTGAAAAACCGGCTGGCCTACATCGCGCAGGTGGACCCCCGGGTGGAGATCATCTGGGAGAACTGCGGCGATTTTCCCTATCACTCCCTGCCGGACCATACGGACGCGCCCGAGGAGACCCGCGCCTTCACGGAAAAAATCATCACCCTCCGGCCGGAAGGCGTCGCCGGCGCGGTGCTCAAGAGCATGGTGCAGCTGGATTGGGGCCGTTTCCAGCACCAGACGGGCCCCGCCATGCTGGGCTGCGGCAGCGAGGCGGAGATAGAGGCCAGGCTTCCGCTGTTCCGCCAGATCTGGCGCTACGTCGCGGGCGAGTGGCTGGCGCACGGCGAAAAGTGCCTTGAGACGGCGCGCCAGTTCGCCGCGAATGACGGCGCGGCCGTGTATAACCTGGTGGACGACGGCCTGTTCGAGCGGGAGATCCCGCTGCCCGTGGCGCTGTTCGCGGAGTGCCTCTGGGATCCCGCCCGCGAATGGCGCGACATACTCCGCGAAACCGTCCAACGGCCCGACATCGCCATGATCTGACAGAAAGGAGTGCGTGATATGCCCTTCACCGCCATGACCTACAACATCTGCTCGGGCCGCAACCTTCAGCGGGAGCAGAACATCGCCTTCGCCGCGGAAGTGATCCGCGACGCGCAGCCGGATTTCTGCGGCGTCAACGAGGTGCGCGCCTTCACGACCGACGCGCCCTACGACCAGGCCGACGCGCTCGGCCGGCTCACAGGCTACTATCCCGTGTTTGGCAAGTCCATTGACATCGCCGGCGGCGCATACGGCAACGCCTTCCTCACGCGCCGGCCCCTCCTGGAGCGCGAGGTCGTCCAGATCCCCGACCGCTTCGAGCCCGGCGCGCGGCACACAGAACACCGCACGCTGCTGCGCGTCGTGCTGGAGCTGGACGGCGGGCCCGTGACCGTGCTGCAGACCCACTTCGGCCTGAACGATTCGGAGAAGCGCGCCGCCGTGGAGACCGCCTGCGAGGCCGTCGCGAAGGAGCGGAATCCCGTCATCCTGATGGGCGACCTCAACATGGAGCCGGACGATGCGATCCTGCGGCCGCTCTTCGACGTCCTGGCCGATTCGGCGGGGGAGCGGGATGAAATAAGGACTTTCCCCTCCGGCGCGCCGGAGATCAAGATCGACTACATCCTGCATTCCGCCGCCTTCAAAACGCTGTCGCTCCGCTCCATGGACACCCAGAACTCCGACCACAGGCCGCTGATCGCGACCCTCGATCGGGCCTGACGATAGATAAACAAAACCCGAGGCCGCCCCGCGATTGAGGCGGCCTCGGATCGTTTTTGGTTTTTCGTGGGATCAGCCCTTGATGGAGCCGATCATGACGCCCTTCACGAAGTATTTCTGCAGGAAGGGATAGGTGACGAGGATCGGCACCGTGGCGACCACAATGACGCAGTACTTGACCAGCAGCTTGTACTGGGAAATGGATTCCTGGCCCACCATGCTCATGTTCGCGCCGGAGGTCATGGAGGCGTCGTTCTGGAGCAGGATCTCGCGCAGCAGGAGCTGCAGCGGGTACTTGGCCTTTGTCTGCAGGAAGATGCTGGGGTTGAACCAGTTGTTCCACCAGTACACCGCGTAGTACAGCGTGACGACGGCCACGGTCGCCTGGCTCAGCGGGAACACGATGCGCCAGAGGATCGTCCAGTCGTTGGCGCCGTCCAGCCGGGCGCTCTCCTCCAGGGAGACCGGCACGGCGCCGAAGGCCGTGCGCAGCACGATCAGGTTCCATGTGGACACGAGCACGGGCAGGATGATGGAGCTGTAGGTGTCCAGCAGGCCCATGTTCTTGACCATCAGGTAGAAGGGGATCAGGCCGCCCTGGAAGTACATGGTAAAGGCGATGAACTTCATGATCTTGCCGTTCCAGTAGCAGTTCTGGCGGCTCAGGGAATAGGCGCCCAGGGTCGTCAAAAACATGTTCAGGAAGGTGCCCACGCCCAGGTAGAACAGCGTGTTGAGGAAGCTGCTGATGATGTAGTCGTTGGTGAACACCAGCTGGAAGCCCTTCACGTTGTAGGGCGCGTAGGGCCAGATCAGGATACCGCGGCTGCCGTACATGTAGGCCGGGTCGGAGAAGGCCGCGCAGAAAACATACCACATGGGGTAAAGGCACAGGATGCAGAGCACGGTCATAAATACATAATTGAACACCGCAAAAGCGCGTTCGCCGATGGTTCTTTTAATCGCTGCCATGTTTTACACCCTCCTTACCACAAACTGGTTTCACTGAGCATGCCGGAAATCTTGTTTGCCATGACAACGAGCAAGAAATTCACTGCGCTGTTGAGCGTGTTGATGGCAGTTGAACGGGAGAATTTGCTGTCCGTTATACCGACGCGGTAGACGTATGTGGAGATGACGTCCGCCGTCTCATAGATCGAAGAGTTGTAGATCAGGATGATCTTCTCGTAGCCGACGCTGAGGAGCTGGCCGATGCGCAGGATCAGCAGGATGGTGATCGTGGGCGCGATGCCGGGCAGCGTCACGTGCCAGGTCTGCTTCAGCCGTCCCGCGCCGTCGATGCGGGCCGCCTCATACAGTTCCTGGTCGACGGCGGACAGGGCACTCAGGTAGATGATGGAATCCCAGCCCAGGTGCTGCCATATTTCAGAGCCGACATATACCGTTCTGAAATATTGCGCGTAGCCCAGGTAGTTCTTTGCCGGTATTCCGAATACCTTTGAGAGCACGGTCGTGATCACGCCGTCGGAGGAGAGGAAGTCGATCAGCAGGCCGGACATGACGACCAGCGAGATGAAGTGGGGAATGTAGGTGATGGTCTGAACGACGCGCTTGTAGGCGATGGAGCGCATTTCGTTCAGCATGAGCGCCAGCACGATGGGCGCGGGGAAGCCGATCAGCATGTTGTAGACGCTGATGAACAGGGTGTTGCGGATGGTGCGCCAGGCGAAGGGGCCGCGGAAGAACTCGCGGTACCAGTCCAGGCCCACCCAGGGGCTGCCGAGGAAGCCCTTCTTCGGCTTGTAGTCGTTGAAGGCGATGATGATGCCGTACATCGGGCCGTAGCACCAGATAATATAGAACGCCAGCACGGGCAGCACCATGAGGTACACGGGCCAGTGCTTTTCAAAGTCGCGCTTGATGATTTCCCACACGGTGGGATCCTTGTAGCCCGCGGGCAGATCGCGGTTCTCGTAAAGGCGCAGCCGCTGGTTGTGCCGCTTTGCGGCGGCGATTGCGCTCTTGTTGGCGATGGCGACGATCAGTATGGCCAGCGCTGCCAGGACGCCGATCCACCAGCCGATCTGGGGAGAAACGCTCCCTTCGGCGAAGTTGAATTCGCGCCTGTCTGCGAAGCGGGCGTCGAACATGAACATGAGCAGCGCCGCGAAGCCGAGGGCCGAGCAGGCGATGCACATGAAGGAATTGTCCTTGCGGAAGAAAATGCCGACAATCAACAAAACGTAGCAAACCAACGAGAGCAGAAGCATGGGATTGAGCGAGCTCGCGCTTTTCCCACCCGTGCCGCCGAACAGCATCTGTATGCCGTTGTAGGACAACACGTTTTCATTGGCTGTCTGATCCAGGGCAGAAATATATCCCAGCGCCAGGCTGCACAGGGTTACAATGGTAAGCGCGATGATCAGAATCTTTGTCAGCAAATTCATCTCGGTGCTTTTCTTGCTGTTATTCTGAGTCAAGTATTATCACCTCATACTCCCGTTTTGGTGTACCGGATTACAATGAATCCATACCGGGCGGAAGGATCCGCCCGGTATGGAAAACAGCTTGACTTATGCCTTTGAACCAGATCAGCTACGGGCGTTGTAACGCTCGAGAGCGGCCTGCTGATAGGCGATGCACTCTTCGATGCCCATGTCCTTCAGAGTCTGCTGGACGGTGGGCCACTCGGAAGCATCCATCTGGCCGGTGATGATCTTGCCGACGCACTCATTCAGGTAGCTCTGGATGGGCGTGTTGAGGGCGGCGTAGTCGGTCGCCTCTTCGGCGGTGAAGCTGGTCATCGGGATGCCGTAGGTGGGCTCAACCTTGGCCCACTCGTCGATGCAAGCCCAGACGTAGTCGGACATGATGTAGGAGCCGGAGTCACGCAGGTAGCCGCCGTTGTGCAGCTTGAAGAGCGGATACACGGTCCAGAAGTCCTTGGTCTCGTCAGCCATGTCGATCGGGAAGTACTGAGCGTTCTCGGGCTTGTCATAGACCCACTCGAGCTCGCCCTTGTCGTTCCAGATGTAGCTGATGCCTTCAACACCGTAGGAGAACAGCTCGGCGCCTTCCTGGCTGTACCAGTAGTCCTTCCACTGGCAGACCTTTTCGGCGATGCCGTCTTCCACGCAGCGCCAGGTGAGGGCGTCCCACTGAGCGCGGGTGGTGAAGTCATACTGACGGAGATGCAGCTCCTGATCGGGGGTCTGCTTGGGGCCGTTGATCGGGATCAGGTCATACTCGGGCACGCTCAGGCGGGAGGTGGTCACGGTCTGGCCGACTTCGCCGTAGTTCATGCCGAAGATGGAGTAGTTGGCGGGATCCGCGATGCGGGCGGTGTAGGTGTTCCAGTCATAGCCGGCGAAGTCGGGATCGATCCAGCCGTTGGCATACCACTTGGCCAGGATCTCCAGCGCCTGCTGGTAGCCGTCTTCCATTGCGCCGTACTTCACGGTGCCGTCCACCTGATAGTAGTAGTAGCCCACGTCGAAGGCGGAGAACACATAGTAGCAGGTGTCCAGGTCGCCGCCGCCGCCGCCGTTTTCACCGACCTGGATGAGGATCTTGTAGCCGCCCTCGTCATAGCAGGTCTTGATGAAGTTCTCCCAGTCCTCGAAGGTCACGGGAGCCTCGAGGCCGTACTTGTCCATCAGGTCCTTGCGGGCCCAGAAGCCGGACCACGGGGAGGTTCCGACGTAGTCGAACTGCCAGAACACGGCCAGCTTGCCGCTGTCCAGGATGGTGTCCATGCGGATATCCTCGTGGTTATCGCGCAGGTACTTGTAGTTGGGGGTGTAGCCCGCCTCGTAGTAGGGGGTGATGTCCATGAAGACTTCGTCGTCACAGATCTCATCCAGGGAGCCCGCATACTGGCTGCGGCCCTCGACGAACATGTGGGGCAGGTCGTTGCTGGCGATGCGCAGGTTGAAGTTATCGCGCTCGGAGCCAACCGGCGGATAAACCCAATCGATGTGAATGCCAGTGCGCTTTTCCAGCTCGTCGTAGACGATGCACTGATCCCAGCTCGTCATAACCGGCTCGTTGAGGCCCTTCCACACCTGAATGGTGAGGGGCTCGTCGACGATGGGCAGCTGGGTGAGGCCGCGGGCGCCGTAATCATGGCGCGTGATCACCGCGGTGCCCACGATCTGGGAGCTCTCAACCGCCAGGGCGGCCGAAGCAACCATCATCAGGGAAAGAACCAGACACAGAATCTTCGCGATCTTATTCATTGTGTCCCTCCTGAAAAAAGTATTACCGCCATTCGCACTCAACGTGCGGATAACAGGCTGGCGGCGTGCCTGTTATTTCGGATTCAGGGCGGGTTTGCAGAAAACACAATAATCAGATGAAAAAAGCTGATCCATATCCAAACCCATTATATAATCAGCGTATGGAAATGTCAAGCTGGTTTTTTTCAGAATATTAAAAAAATAAAATTTCACTTAACATCAACTGTAAGAAAGATCGCATTTTGTCAAAATCTGTTGACGCGGCCCGCGGGTGGGTCTTATAATGAAACGAAAGGAGGCGACGCCATGCTGCCGAACGATCCGAACATTCTGCTGAGTCTTGTCAACACCAGGCTGCGCGACGAATACGCCAGTCTGTCCGAGCTGTGCGCCGCGCTGGACGAGGATGAGGACGCCCTCGCCGCCCGCCTGGCCGCCGCCGGCTGGCGGTACGACCGGGAAGCGAACCAGTTCGTGCGCGGACAGGAAAAAACGCCGACGCGGGAGGAAAACGCGGGGAGCGCGGCGAAATAAATAAAGTTACGGACAAAAACAGGAACAGGAGACACCCATGCGCATCACCAGCATCCAGCTAACCGATTTCAGGAATTATGAACGCGCCGAGCTGCGGCCCTGCGAGGGCATCACCGTGCTTTACGGCAACAACGCCCAGGGCAAGACCGCGCTTCTGGAATCGGTTGTGCTCAGCTGCACCGGACGCAGCCACCGCACCCCCCGCGACCGGGAGCTCATCCGCTGGGGGCAGGACGCGGGCCGCGTGTTCGTCCGGGTCGAGCGGCGCGACGGCAGCCACGAGGTGGAGATGCTGCTCAGCCAGCAGCGGCGCAAGACCGTGAAGGTCAACGGCCGCGCGCTCCAGCGCACGGGAGAGCTCATGGGCCATGTGAACAGCGTCCTTTTCGCGCCGGAGGATCTCAGGACGGTCAAGGACGGCCCGGCCGAGCGGCGGCGCTTCATCGACATGGAGCTGAGCCAGATCCGCCCGGCGTATTACTACGCGCTTCAGCGCTACGCCCACGCCCTCATGCAGCGCAACAGACTCCTGCGGGACATCCCCCTCAACCCCGCCCTGCGCGACACCCTTGAGGACTGGGACGCCCAGCTGGCGCGGCACGGCGCGGACATCATGACCATGCGCGCGGCGTTCGTGCGGGAGGTGAGCGAGGCCGCCCATGAAAACCATCTGGAAATATCCGGCGGCCGGGAAGACCTGACCGTCCGCTACGCGCCGTCCCTCGACGCGGGCGGGGAGGATCCGGCGCGCGCGCTGCTCGCCGCGCTGGCCGTGGCTCGCGAAGTCGATATCCGCCGCGGCGCCACCGCCGTCGGCCCGCACCGGGACGATTTGGTGCTGGCGCTCTCGGGCATGGACGCGCGCGTCTACGGCTCCCAGGGGCAGCAGCGCACCGCGGCGCTCTCGCTCAAGCTGGCGGAGCTGGACATCATGCGCCGCGCGCTGGGCGAAGCGCCCGCGCTCATGCTGGACGACGTGATGAGCGAGCTGGACCCCAAGCGCCGCCGCCATTTGCTCCGGCGGCTGGAAGGCGTTCAGACCATCGTCACCTGCACCGACCTGAGCGACCTGGCCGAGGCCGAAATCGGCGCGGCCTGGCGCATTCAGGACGGCTCGATCCGCCCCGAAGGAGGCGATGAAGCATGACCTGCCCCGCCTGCGGCACAAAGCTGCGCGACGGTCTCGCCGTGTGTCCCGAATGCGGCGAGGCGCTGCCCCGCGCTTCCCGGGAAACGCCAGAGGACGAGCGCGCCGAGTGGGAAGCCACGCTCACCGTGGTCATGCGGATCCTGGTTCACGTGCTGATCTGGCTGTTCTCCCTCAGCATACTGGGCTTCGGCCTTTACAAGGCGTATTACTGGCGGCAGTCCAGCGCCATGCACCGGCTCTATGAAAACGGCACCGTGCAGATGCCGGAGCTGGCGCGCGTGACCCTCGAAGACGGCCGCAACGGCCACGCCATCACCTTCTTCGGCGACGACGGCGACATCATCTACATCGAGGAGCTGGACGAGCGCTTCATGGTGGTGGGCGGCAAGGCCGTCGTGGCAGTGGCGGACGCGGAGTGGTTCGGCCCTTCCAGCGGCAACGTATCCACCGCCGAGATCTCCCTCACGCCCATTCAGATCAGCGAGGGCGGCGGGAAGCGGCTGCTGCCCGTTGTGGCGTTTACCGTGGAGATGCCCGTGTCGCCGCTGACCATCCTCAGGCCCACGGAGAAATACGTCACCACACTGTCATCGACGTATGAGATCGAATTAAACGTGGTCTACGGCTCCACGGTGCTGGTGGGCGGCGAGGACGTGACCGGCATGGTGGACCGTCGCGGCAACCTCAGCGTGAACGTGGCCGTGTATCCCCACGGCGACAATCCGGTCTCCATACTGGTTCAGACGCCGAATCACCTGGAGGTGCGCGAAGACCTGGTGTTCTACCGCCAGCCCATGGAAATCAACCTCGAGCTGGCCTCCACCACAGAGTTCACCTCCGAGCGCAACGCCATGATCGTGCGGGGCGCGGTGGACCCGACCGCCACGCTCAGCGTCGATTCGCCCCACGCGGCGGACTCCATCAAGGTGGCCGAGAACGGCGAATTCGAGTTCATCGCCAACTTTACCCGGTTCGGCGACAACACCGTGACGGTGCGCGCCAGCAAGCCCGGCTTCCGCGATTCGGTGATCGAGTTCAACGTGTATTACCTGCCCACGCTGAACGAGTACTCCCGCGCCGCCTGGAAGATGGACTACCAGCAGGTGCTCTACTGCTGGGATATCTGGGACGGCCGCATCTTCCTGTGCCGCGGCCGCATCGAGGCCGTGCTCTCGGAAGAGCCGAACGTGGTCGTCATCGACGTGTCCGAAAACAACAGCGGCCAATACCTGGTCATCGAGAACCAGTCCGACCTGCCCATCGACGAGGCCGGCGGGCGCTACAGCATCTACGCCGACATTTCCGGTCAGGCCGAGTATCAGGGCCGCACCGTCACGCGGCTCATCGGCCGCTACGTGGAAAAGGAATGACAATAAGGAGGGGCATAGCCATGACCGAACGAATCAGGGCGCTGCGCGCGCTCATCGTGGAGCGGAAGGCCCATCGCGCCTTCAGGCGGGAGACGGCCGTCGACCCGTCGCCCTACCGCCGCGCGGAACTGAAGGACTTCGAGCGCACCGCGCTGCGCCTCAAGACCTTCCTGGAGGCGGAGACCCCCGTCATCCTGCCGGAGGAGCGCATCGCCTTCCTGCGCACCCTGCCGGATATTCCGGGCATCTATACGGACGCGGAATGGGCCGAAATCACGAAGGACCACTACATCCACGAGCAGGGCCGCGTGTGCAACCTCTCGCCGGATTATGAAACGGTCATCAGAAAGGGCCTGCGGGCCGTGCTCGGGGAGATCGACGCGGCGGACGCGGGCGAAAACCGCGCCTATTACGACGCCATGCGCACGAGCCTCTTCGCCGTGATCGCCTTCGCCGCCCGCTACGCCGAAGCGACCCGGGCGGCCGGCCGCGAGGACATCGCCCGCGTGCTGGACAAGGTGCCCGCCGGCCCGGCGGAAACCTTCCTCGAGGCGCTGCAGTCGCTGCGCGCGCTGCACTTCTGCATGTGGTGCGAGGGCGATTACCACAACACCCTGGGCCGCTTCGACCGCTACATGCTGCCCTACTACCGCCGCGACCTGGCCGCGGGACGCATCACGCCCGAGGAGGCGCAGGAGCTCATCGAGGAGTTCTTTCTCGCCTGCAACCGCGACAGCGACCTCTACACCGGCATGCAGCAGGGCGACAACGGCCAGTCCATCGTGCTGGCCGGCATGACCCCGGAGGGGGAGGACGGATACAACGAGCTGACCGACATGTGCCTGACCACTTCGGCGGAGCTGATGGTCATCGACCCCAAGATCAACCTGCGCGTGAACGGCAGAACGCCCCTCTCTCTCTTTGAGAAGGGCACCCGCCTCACCCGGCTGGGCCTGGGCTTCCCGCAGTATGAAAACGACGACGTGGTCATCCCCGGCCTCATGCGGCTGGGCTACGAGGAACGGGACGCCCGGAACTACGTGGTGGCCGCCTGCTGGGAGTTCATCGTGCCCGGCGCGGGCATGGACATTCCAAACATCGGCGCGCTGCCCTTCGCCGGCGTGGTGAACCGCGTCATCCGCGAAAAGCTGGGCGAAATCAGGGACATGGACGATCTCAAAACCGCCGTGCGGGAGGCCATCTTCGCCGAAGTGCGCCGCATCGCCGCCGGGCTTAAAAACCTCTACGTCATTCCCTCGCCCTATCTCTCCGTGTTCTTCGAGGGCTGCGTGGAGAAGGGGCGCGACATCGCCTCCGGCTGCAAGTACAACAACTACGGGCTGCACGGCACCGGCCTGGCCACCGCCGCGGATTCACTGGCGGCGGTGGAGGAGATGGTGTTCCGCCGCGGCCTCGCGCCCGAAACGCTCATCGCCGCCATGGACGCGGACTTCGAGGGCTACGACGAGCTTCGCTGGCAGTTGAAAAACGAATGCCCCAAGATGGGTAACGACGAAGACGCTGCGGACGGCCTGGCCTGCTTCCTGCTGGACGCCTTCGCGGACGCCGTAGAGGGCCTGAAGAACGAGCGCGGCGGCATTTTCCGCGCGGGTACGGGCTCGGCCATGTACTACATCTGGCACGCCGCGGATCTGGGCGCGACCGCCGACGGCCGCACCGCCGCGGAGCCGCTGCCCGCCAACTACGCGCCCGCGCTGAACACCCGCCTGAACGGCCCGGCCTCGCTCATCCGCTCCTTCACCAAGCCGGACCTCACCCGCGTGGTGAACGGCGGCCCCCTGACCATCGAATTCCACGACAGCGTGTTCCGCGACGGAGAGGCCGTCGCCAAGGTGGCGCGGCTGGTGCGTTCCTTCATTGAGGGCGGCGGGCACCAGCTCCAGCTGAACACCGTCAACCGCGACCGGATGCTGGACGCCCAAAAGCATCCGGAAAACTACAAAAACCTCATCGTGCGCGTGTGGGGATGGAGCGGCTACTTCGTGGAGCTGGACAAGTGCTACCAGGATCACATCATCCAGCGCGTGGAGCTGACGGCGGGCGCGTGATGGAAGGCGTCGTCTTCGACATCAAGGAATTCGCCGTGTTCGACGGGCCGGGCATCCGCACCACGGTGTTCATGAAGGGGTGTCCGCTGCGCTGCCAGTGGTGCCACAATCCGGAGGGCCTGCGCCCCGAGCCGCAGCTCACCGTGAGCCGGGCCGCCTGCACGGGCTGCGGCGAATGCCTGAAGCATTGCCCCACGCCCGGCCATTGCACCGCCTGTGGGCGCTGCGTCCCTTTCTGCCGCCTGGGGCTTCGCCGCATCGCGGGCAGGCGCATGACGGCGGAGGCGCTGGCGGAGAAGCTGCTGCGCGGCCGGGCGCTCCTGGAGGAGAGCGGCGGCGGGTTCACCTTTTCCGGCGGCGAGCCGCTGATGCAGTGGCCCTTCGTGCGTGAAGTGATCGCTCTGCTGGACGGCGTGCACTGCGCCGTGGAAACCAGCGCCTACGCGCCGGACGCGGTGTTCCGCGAGGTCATGGATACATTGGACCTGGTGATGATGGACGTGAAGCTGACCGACCCGGAAAAGCACCGCCGCTTCACCGGCGTGGACAACGCGCCCATACTGCGGCACCTGGACATGCTCTGCGCGGGCAGCACCCCCTTCATCGTCCGCATGCCGCTCATACCGGGCGTGAACGACGAGACGGCGCACTTCGAGGCCGTGGCCGCCCGCGTGGCGGGGGCGAAGGCGCTTCAAAGGGTGGAGATGCTGCCCTACCACAAGACGGCCGGCGCGAAATACGGCATGGTGGGCCTGGAGTACAAGCCGGAATTCGACGTCGACCGGCCGGTCAGAATCGACACGGGACCGTTTGAACGGCGGAAAATCCCCGTTGTGACGCTTTGACGGGTTAAATATGCGGCGGAGATATTGACGCATCGCAACTTTTCCTGTAGAATTGCGTCAGATAAGTATATCTGTTCCTGCTATTTTACGCGTTGGGAGGTTCTTTTTGATGAAACACATGAAGATATTCCTCGTGCTGGCGCTTGCGCTGACGCTGTGTTTGGCGGCGCTCGTCATGCCCTCGGCCTCGGCTGACACCGGCGTAAAGGCGCGGTTCGGCGCGTTCGCCGCCGAGACCAGCGACAAGCTGTTCATGATTCTGCCCGGCGACGGCGTTTCCTCGCTGTATTCCATGCCCGGCGCGGGCGGCTATCTCACGCTGATCGAGACCGCGTCGCAGATCAGCGACCTGGTGGCCGACGCCAGTGGCAACGTGTACTACCTGCGCTATACCGGCGCGAGCTTCCAGGCCATCATGCGCAAGACCGACGGCGAGCGCGCCATCGTGGCCGAGTTCGGCGCGGGCTCAATCGCCCATTCTCTGTGCCTGTACAACGGCAAGCTCTACTGTCTGGTCAACAACCGCCTGATGGAGATCGACCTGACCACCCGCGCCGCGAAGCAGCTCTCCGGGCGGGGCATGACGGCCTACACCATCGCCGACGGCATCGTGTACTATGAGTCCTCGGACGACCTGGCCTCCTACCAGATGCCCTCCGCGCTGACCGCGGGCGCCACCGTGAACGGCTCCAGCGGCCGCCTCTACGGCATGATGCTGGACGGCAGCAACGACATGCTGCAGTTCGATCAGGGCGTATCCACCCTGTTTGCCTACGACGAGTACGTCTACTTCCACAATATGGGCGACAGCTACATCGTCTCCTCCGACACCCAGGAGTGGCTGGACGGCTGCCTGTACCGCCTGAACGTGAACACCGCCCAGTATATCAAGGTGCTCAGCCAGTACGACTGGAGCTACCGCCCCACCGACTACGGCCTGGTGATCTATCGCGAGAAGGCGCTGCTGCAGGCGGACCTGAGCGGCCAGAACGAGGTGCTGGTGTACGAACCCGACCCCTACAACTACATGGCCATCCTCGACGACGCCGTGATCATCTTCGAGTACAACCTGGCGCAGCCCAAGCTGAGCCGCATCAACCTGAAGGACAGCCAGACCACGCTCCTGTGGGAAGGCGCGTTCGTGAGCTATAACTCCCAGGGCGGCGAGGTCGTGCCTACCGAGACCGTCGCGCCGAGCGACACGCAGACCGGCGCGGACAGCCAGAACACCGGCGTTACCACTCCGGACACCCAGACCGGCAATACCACCGGCCAGACGGTGAACGGCTATACCGCCGCGGGCAGCATGACCTATGGCGCCACCGGCGACGAAGTGACCAAGCTGCAGAACCGCCTGATCGCGCTGGGCTACCTGAGCGGCAAGGCGGACGGCATCTACGGCGATAAGACCGCCAACGCCGTGAAGGCGTTCCAGCGGGCGGCGGGCCTGTATGCGGACGGCATCGCGGGCAAGGCCACCATCAACGCCATCAACCAGGACAACGCGCCCAAGGCTTCCAAGAGCGGCACCGATTCCAGCTCCATCTTCCCCAAGTCCAGCACCGTGCGCCTCACCCGGGACGACGTGCTCTCCATCGACCGCAGCCTGTGGCCCTACGCCCGCAATGAGATCTACGCGCGTCACGGCTATGTGTTCGACACCAGGGCCTACGCGGACTACTTCGCCAAGAAGAGCTGGTATCACCCCGGCGGCTTCAAGACCAGCGACCTGAACGCCATCGAATGGGACAACATGGAGCTCATCAAGGCGATGGAGAAGGAATTCCCGAACACCTCCTCCAGTTCCTCCAGCAGCTCCTCCAGCAGCGGTTCCCAGGTGTCCACCTCGGGCGACTACATCTTCCCGAATTCCAGCACCGTGAAGCTGACCAAGAGCGACATACTGTCCATCGACCGCAGCCTGTGGCCCTACGCCCGCAACGAGATCCTGGCCCGCCACGGCTACAAGTTCAGCAAGAGCACCTACAGCAACTACTTCAATTCCAAGAGCTGGTACAAGCCCGGCGGCTATTCCTCCAGCGACATCAACTCGGTCGAGTGGTACAACATCGACCTGATCAAGTGGATGGAAGCCAACGCGTAACCGAGCGCAATACAAAAAACGAAGGGCCATCCCATCGCGGGAGGGCCCTCGTTTGATCGGATGGAGACATGTTTCAGGGAGGGAAAGCCATGCAGCCGGCACGGCGCGATGAATTTCTGGCGGCGGTTCACCAGCGGCCCGTGATCGCCGCGGCGCGAACCATGGAGGACGCGTGCGAGGCGGCCCAAAGCCGCGTGGCGGCGGTGTTCGTGCTGGGCGGGTCGATCCTGACCCTGCCGGAGATCACGGCGGCGCTGCGGGAGGCGGGCAAATACGTGTTCATCCACCTGGACCTTTGCGACGGCCTGGGGCGCGACGCCGCGGCGGTGGAATGGTGTGCCAGGACGCTTTCGCCGGACGGACTGATCTCTACCCGCGCCCAGCTTTTGCGCAAGGCCGCGGAGCAGGGCGTGATGACCATCCACCGGCTGTTCCTGGTCGATTCCAGCTCGCTGAACGGCGGCATCCGCCACCTCACGGCCAACCCGCCCGACCTGATCGAAGTGCTGCCCGGCCTGGTGCCCAAGGCGATCACGCGCCTGAAAGACACGCTGGGCCTGCCCGTGATCGCGGGCGGCATGGTGACGGAGGAAAGGGACGTGGAGCAGGCCCTCGCCGCGGGCGCGCTGGCGGTGTCCTCCAGCGCCCGGGCGCTGTGGCGGATGGGGCTTCTGTGAATTGAAGGGAAAGACGAGACGCATACGAGGCGAGTGATAATTGTGGAAGCGTTGAGACAAAACCAAGCCGATATTATGTTGGTTCTGAGCGGGATATGCGGCATCATGACGTTGTTCGTTTATTTGACGAAGACCATGACGAAAAGCCGCAAGCTGTCGCTGATGCTGCTGGAATTCAGCGCCATGCTCCTGCTGATTTCCGACCGCCGGGCCTATATTTTCCGGGGCGACACCAGCTCACTGGGCTGGTGGATGGTGCGCATCAGCAATTTTCTCGTGTTCTTCCTGACGCTCGTCGTGTTATACAGCTTCAACAGGTACTTGATCGACCTGTATACTCACGAAGGCGGGCTCGACGCGCCGCCAAAGAGGCTGAAGGCCGCGAGCGTTCTGATGCTTGTGGGCATGGCGATGGTCGTCGTTTCCCAATTCACCGGATTCTATTATACCTTTGACGAAATGAATCGTTACCAGCGCGCGCCGGGGTATATTGTGTGCTATTTGGTTCCGATGTCGGTTCTGGTCCTGCAAATGTCCGTCATCGTGCAGTATCTCAAACGCTTGAGGCGCGGCATCGGGTTTTCCATTCTGCTGTTTGCGATTTTCTCCGTGATCGCTTCGGTGCTTCAGGCGTTCGTTTACGGCGTCTCCCTGAACAACATGATGATTGTCGCCATGGCCGCGCTTCTGTATATATTCGCGCTGAAGGACATGGATCAGGAACTGGATCGCGTGCGGAAGCTGGAAATTGAATATTACAAGGAAGAGAAGAAGAAGGAACACGCCCTGTTTGAACAGACGGCAGAAGCGCTTGCGACGGCCATCGACGCCAAGGACAAGTATACTCATGGTCATTCGACCCGCGTGGCGATGTATTCAACCCAGATCGCGCGGGAAGCGGGGAAAACGGACGAAGAATGCGAGCAGGTTTATTTCGCGGCGCTGCTGCACGACGTGGGCAAGATCGGTATAAGCGACGCCATCATCGGCAAGGACTTTCAGCTGACCGACGAGGAATTTGCGCAGATCAAGCAGCACCCCGTTTACGGCAGCAAGATTCTCTCCAACATACAGTTGTGGCCTTATCTGAGCATCGGAGCGCACTATCACCACGAGCGATACGACGGCAAGGGTTATCCGGAGGGACTGAAGGGCGAGGATATTCCGGATATCGCCCGGATCATCGCGGTGGCGGATTCATACGACGCCATGACCTCCAAGCGCAGCTATCGGGACCCGATGCCCCAGCAGAACGCGCGTGAGGAAATGGTCAAGGGCATTGGCATGCAGTTTGATCCCGAATACGCGAAGATCATGCTGCATTTGATCGATCTGGATGTCGACTACACCATGCGCGAGCAGAACACGGGGACGGACGACGTTTTTGCGACCCGGCTCCACTGCGAGACAATCTATCATGACCGCTCAACGGGCATCCAGGTGACCAGCCATATGGTTCGGATTCATCTGTACAGCAAGGCCGACGACGGTTTCCCGAAAGACAAAAGCCTGCCGACGCTCGTGCTGTTTGACGCGCTGGACGCCAGAATACATGAGAATGAAGCCAAAAAGAACGATCTTCTCTATCTTGAATATGGGCAGATCAGGGTCGACGGCAGGACGATCTGCAAAGAGGCGCGGAAGATGGAAACCAGCGTGAAAACGCTGAATGCCGGACCCGGAAATGCGGCGGACGCGCGCTTCGTCAGCTATGATATCGAGGCGGTGCGCGTGAAGGATCATGTGCTCATTCGGATTTCGGACGGCGATAAGCTCGCGGAGACCATTGTCGCGCTGCCTGACAGCGCCAGATTCTCTTATATCTCCCTCACTGGAGAGCATTGCCAGATAAGCAACATCCGTGTTGACCGGGATGAGGACAGCGTCGCCGAGGACTATATCCCACGCATCGCCGAGGAGATCAGCTACATACGGGATTGTCCGCAGGGGGATGTGCCGAACGTGCAGATTGACGGCTGGCGCCAGGCGTCGACGGAAGGTATGCCGATCACGGACGACATGAGGATCGTCTTCCACACGCAGAGCCTGCCCACGGCCAGGCTTGTGTGGCACTGTCCCTACGTCAGCATCTTTACGTCAAACAATGGCAGCGTGAAAGGGGAGGGCTATCGGGAATTCCTGCTGCTTCGTTTGGACGGCGAAAACTGGGAATCAGACGACCACGCCGATAACGAGGTGCAGATCAATCACACGAAGGGCTTCCCGGGCTGGAGCGTATGGAAGGATAAGAACAAGCGGGGAATGGACTGCGAGGTCTCCATCAGGCGGGATGGAAACCGCATCACGATTCACACTGAAAACGTTGGCATTGTGATTGACAGCCTGACGACGATCAAGGACGAGATCGGCGACGTATACATCGCGCTCACCGGCGACCAATGCTCGCTGACGAATATTCGCGTCATGCGGGAGGCAGAGAGCAGGCCATAGCGCCGTCACAGGGCAAAGAAAACGAGCCGCGTCGCCGACGCGGCTCGCTTCATATGCATGCGAAAGTGTCCAGAGCACTGACGCGTCCGTCAGTCCAGTATGCCCAGCGTGATGTCCATCTCGATGTATTCCGGATTGTCGATCAGGTAGCCCTCCTCGTCGAGGCAGCGGTAGACCTTCACGCGCACCACGTCGCCGGCGGCGTGGGTGTCCAGCAGGGCGGAGAGTTCGTTGAAGGTGTGCACGCGCACGCCGTCGAATTCGACGATCACGTCGTAGTCCTCCATGCCCGCCTGGCCCGCGGGGCCGTCCGGGTCGACTTCGCTGGCCAGCAGGCCGGCGGGGGGATAGGTGCGGATGGGCTCCTCGGGGCCGTCCAGGTCGCTCACCATCACGCCCATGCGCGGGCGCTTCACCACGCCGTAGGCCATCAGGTCGCCCGCCACGCGCTCGATGGTGGCCGTGGGAATGGCGAGGCCCAGGTTTTCATACACGATGTCGTCGGTCAGGCCGCCCTTGAGGGTGGACAGGCCGATCAGCTCGCCCGCCGCGTTGAACAGGCCGCCGCCGCTGCCGCCGTTGTTCAGCGCCGCGTCAAACTGGATGAGCGGCACGTCGCGGGTAAAGTTGCCCATGTTCTCGCTGTTGCGGTTGAGGCCCGAAATGTAGCCCACCGTCAGCGTGGCGGGGAACACGATGTCCTCCAGCACCGGGTAGCCGATGGAGATGGCCAGGTCGCCCGTCCGCACGGCGGTCGAATCGCCCATCGTCACCGGTGTGACGCCCTTGAGCGGTTCGGAGAGCGCCAGCACGGCCAGGTCGAGGCTTTCGTCGGTGTAGACGTCCTTCGCCCGCACGATCTGCCCGTCCAGCGTTTCGATCTCCATGTAGTCCGCTTCATAGACCACGTGCCAGTTGGTGAGCACGAAGTCCTCCGCGATCACCACGCCCGACGCGCTCAGCGCCATTTCCACCGTCGCGCCGTTATCCGGCGACCAGGTCTCCGCCATGTTGCGCACCTGCACCACCGACCGGCACACGCGCTCGTACACGTCCGCCACCGAAAGGGTCTCGGCCCGCGCGGTGCCCATCGTCAGCAGCGCCAGGGTCAGCGCCAGGGCCAGCAGCTTCATCGTTCTGTTTTTCATCTTCGCACCTCTTTCCTCGCTTTTGTCTTTGAATCATTTTTCGCTCGCCTGGGTTGGCGTATCCCTTTCGGGCGGGCTGGCTTTCTCCAGCGTGAACACGAAGCTGGTCAGTCCGCCGCCCGAGGTGACGCTGATGGTCTGCCCGTGCTGCTCAACGATGCGCTTGGCGATGGCCAGGCCGAGTCCCGTGCCGCCGCCGGAGGTATGGGCCTTGTCCACCTTGTAGAACCGCTCGAACACGAAGGGCAGGTCTTCGGCCGGGATGCCCGCGCCGTCGTTCTTGACGGTCACGTAGCACAGGTTGTCCACCACGTGCGTCCACACGATGATCCGGCCGTTCTGCGCGGCGAACTTCACGGCGTTGTCGATCAGGTTGGTGATCACCTGCGTGATGCGCGCGCTGTCCGCCAGCACGAACAGGGGCTGCTCCTTGAAGGAGATCTCCACGTCCACGCCCTTGGCCTCGATGCGCTGCTCGTACTTGAACAGGATGTTCAGGATCATCTCGTCGATGTCGAAGCGCGTCTTGTCCAACGGGATCTTGCCGGACTCGAAGCGCGACAGGTCCAGAAGCTCCGAAACCAGCTTCGTCAGCCGCTGGGTCTCGGAGAGCACCGTGCCCAGGTATTTCTCGCGCTCGTCCTCGCGGATGGTGCCGTCCAGCATGCCCTGCACGTAGCCCTGTATGCAGGTCATGGGGGAGCGCAGCTCGTGAGACACATTCGCCACGAAGCTGCGGCGCGACTGATCCAGCCGGCCGATCTCCTCCGCCATGCCGTTGAAGGACTGGGCCAGCTGCGCGGCCTCGTCCGATCCGGGAATGTCCACCCGCCGGTCGAAGTCGCCGTGGGCGAAGGCCTGGACAGCCTCGTTGATCTGGCGGATGGGCCGCGTCTGCCGCCGCGCGATGACCAGCGTGAGCGCCGCGCCCAGGGTGAGCGCCAGCAGGCCAGCCAGCAGCGAATAGCGGATGAGGTCGGAATAGTCCACGGCCAGCGAATCCACGCTCACGTTGAGCAGCACCGCGCCCACCACCGCCGCGCGGCCCGCGCCGTACCAAGGCACGCCGATGGTCACCGTGAGCGCGCCCGTGAGGCCCTGCAGGCGGATCTCCTCGCCCGAGAGCACACGCCTGATCTGCTCGATCACCCGCTCGTCCCTGAGGGTCTCCTCGCTCACCTGGTCGCCGTTGAGGATCACCGCGTAACCGCTGGCGTTGACCAGCCACACTTCGGCGTCGTAGGTCTCCTGAATCTCGTCGATCTTGCGGTTGACCGCCGCGCTTGAGGCGGCGGAGGGGTCGAACAGCCAGTAGGCGGTGACGTCGCGCACCTGCATGAGCTGCGCCAGGTCTCGCGCCTGAACGCGCGCCTCCGCTTCCAGCGCCTCCTGCCGTTCGGCGCGCATCAGCGCCACCATGGTGAAGGCCAGCACCATGATCGTGACGATCAGCACGGCCATGAACGCGGAGAACATCCGCCAGAACAGCGAATTTTTCACCGCCTATTTCACCTCGAACTTATAGCCCACGCCCCACACCGTGCGCACAGACCAGCCCATTTCCTCGCTGCCCACCAGCTTGTCGCGGATGCGCTTCACGTGCACGTCCACCGTGCGCGAATCGCCGAAGAAGTCATAGCCCCACACCTGTTCGAGCAGCTGTTCGCGGGTGAACACCGTGCCGGGATGGCTGGCCAGGAAATACAGAAGCTCCAGCTCCTTGGGCGGCATCTCCAGCGGCCGGCCCAGGTAGGTGACGGTGTACTGGCTGATGTTGATCGTGAGGCCGGGGAAGGACAGCTCCTTGCTGGCGCCGGGGGCGTCCACCGTCTGGAACCGCCGCAGCACCGCCTTGATGCGCGCCACCAGCTCCTTCGTGTCGAAGGGCTTCACGATGTAGTCGTCCGCGCCCAGCTCCAGGCCGAGCACCTTGTCGAAGGTCTCGTCCTTGGCGGTGAGCATGATGATGGGGATGTTGGAAACCTTGCGCACCTCGCGGCACACCTGCCAGCCGTCCATCACGGGCAGCATGACGTCCAGCAGCATCAGGTTCGGCGGATCGCTCTTGAAGAGCCTGAGCGCCTCGTCTCCCGCCGCCGCGGTGGTCACGTCGAACCCCTCGCGGATGAGATAGAGGCTGATGAGCTGCTGGATGTTGGGATCGTCGTCCACGATCATGATCTTGAGTTTGTTCATTGAATCCACCTCTTTTGGACGGAGCCGCCCGCCTCGCGGTTCGCCCTTTCCGATTTTTCAAAAGCCAGCCTGGGGTCGTCGTCTTCCTCCACGTAGGTCGTGCCGCAGCGAACGAACCCCAGCTTTTTCAGAAGGTTCTGCATCACGATGTTGTCGCCGTGGGTGTCGATGCGCAGGTGGCCGCACTGTTCATACGCCCAGTTCAGGCAGAACGCGCCGATTCCCTTTTCCGAGCCGTCCGAGGCGATGCGGTGCACAACGCCGTAGGCGCTGTCGTCCAGCCACGCGCCGTCCTCGATGGCGCGGTAGGCCGGCTCCACGTCCTCGCCGCAGATGAAGAAGAACACGCCGACCACGCGGCCCGCGCCGTTCAGGCAGACGTAGCTGTTTCCCTCGCTTATGTCCTGGCGGATCAGGCGCTCCGGCGGCCAGTTCGTCGCCCCCCACTGGTTCGGATTGCCGTGAGAGGCCATGAAGGCCCGCGCGTTGGCGTAGATTTCCATCATGCGCGGGAGGTCCCGCGCCTCCGCTTTTCTGATTATCATTTGGTCCGTCCTCTATTTCAGCGTCACGACGGTCACGCCGTCCTCGCCCTCGCCGTACTTGCCCAGGCGGAATTCGGTCACGGAGGGATGCTTTTTCAGGTGCTGCTGGATGCCGGCGCGCAGCGTGCCGGTGCCCTTGCCGTGAATGATTTGAACGTTCTTCAGCGACTGCATCACGCAGCCGTCGATGAACAGGTCGACCGCCTGGATGGCTTCCTCCAGCGTCATGCCGCGCACGTCGCACTCCATGCTCACCGGCCGGCTGGCCAGCGTCACCGTGCTGGCGGGCCGCGTCTTTTTCTTTTCCTCCTGCGCGCGCCGCATCTGCGACACGTGCACCTTCATCTTCATGATGCCCGCCTGCACCAGCGCCTCGCCCTTTGCGTCCGGCGGGGTGACGATGGTGCCCTTGGTGTTCAGCGCCAAGAGTTCCACCGTCTCGCCAGGCTTCAGGTCCTTCGGCGGCTCCACGAGGGTATCCGCCTGCATGCGCAAGCCCTCCGACATGTCGTCGATGGAGCCCTGCAGCTTGTTGCGGATCTCGTTCAGCTCGTGCTCTTTGAAGGAGGGGCCTTCCTTGGAGCGGGCCTTCTTGAGGTCCGAGATGAGCTGCTCGCTCTCCCGCTGGGCCTTCACCAGCACCTTGCGGGCGTCTTCCTTGGCCTTTTTGAGCATGCTATCGCGCTGCTGACTGATCTCGCGGCGGAGCTTCTCGGCCTCGTCGCGCAGGGTCTGGGTCTCCTTGTGGGCCTCCTCGGCCAGCTTTCGTTCGCGCTCGGCGATCTGCCGGTGGTATTCCGCGTTGGCGATGACGTCCTCGAAGCGGATCTGGTCCTTGCTCAGCTTTTCGTTGGCGCTCTTGATGATGTATTCCGGCAGGCCGAGCTTTCTGGAAATCTCGAAGGCGTTGGACTTGCCCGGCACGCCGATGGACAGCCGGTAGGTGGGCCGCAGCGTCTCGATGTCGAACTCGACGGAGGCGTTCTCCACCCCCACGGTGGACAGCGCGTAGGCCTTGAGCTCGGCGTAGTGCGTGGTGGCCAACGTGCGCACGCCCTGCTCCTTGAGCGTCTCCAGGATGGACATGGCCAGCGCCGCGCCCTCGGTGGGGTCGGTGCCCGCGCCCAGCTCGTCGAACAGCACCAGCGACTGCGGCGTCACGCTCTCGAGGATGGACACGATGTTGGTCATGTGGCTGGAGAAGGTGGAGAGGGACTGCTCGATGGACTGCTCGTCGCCGATATCGGCGAACACCTCGTCGAATATGGCCAGCTCCGTGCCGATCTCGGCGGGCACCATGAGCCCCGCCTGGGCCATGAGCGTCATCAGGCCCACGGTCTTGAGCGTCACGGTCTTGCCGCCGGTGTTCGGGCCGGTGACCACCAGGGTGGTGAAGTCCTGACCCATCCATAGGTTCATGGGCACTACCTTCGCCGGGTCGATCAGCGGGTGCCGGCCGAACTTGATGTTGATGCGGCCCTCGGTGTTCAGCTTCGGCGTGGTGGCGCGCATGTCGCGGCCCAGGTACGCCTTGGCGAAGATCATGTCCAGCTCCGCGAGGATATTCAGGTTGGCGGCCATCAGGTCGGCCTCGGGCGCGACCTTCTGGGAGAGGGCGCGCAATATGCGCTCGATCTCCTGCTGCTCCTTGCCGGTCCACTGCTTTAAGTCGTTGCCGGCCTCCACAACGCCCATGGGCTCAATGAACAGCGTGGCGCCGCTGGAGGACTGGTCGTGTATCAGCCCCTGCACGAACTGCCGCGCCTCGGCGCGCACGGGAATGACATAGCGCCCCGCGCGCTGGGTGATGATGGCGTCCTGCAGGTATTTCTGCATGGAGGGGTTGTGGATGATCGAATTCAGCTTTTCGCGCACGCGGTCGTTGCACTGGCGGATGTGCCGCCGGATGTCGTACAGCTCCGGGCTGGCGTGGTCGGATATTTCATCCTCGGAGAGGATGGCGTCGAATATGTCCTCCTCTAACGGTCGGTTGGTGGACAGGCCCGAGGCCATGCCGGTGATGAGGGGCGTGTTCTCCCGGTCCGTCACCAGCGCGCTGCGAACGCCCCGCGCCGCCCGCAGCGACTCGGCCACCTCTAAAAGCGCCTTGGGGTTCAGCGTCGCGCCCACGGCGGCGCGCTTCAAATGCTCGCGCACGTCGTCGAAGGAGAGCATGGGGTTGCCGCCGGTGTAGGCGATGACCGTGCCCGCCTCCTCGGTCTGCTGCTGCAGACCGCGCACTTCGGTCGGGTCGGAGGAAGGCTCCAGCGCCTGAACGCGCTCCCGCCCCATGTCGGATATGGCCAGCGCCGCGAGCATATCCCTGATTTTATGAAATTCAAGCACGCGCAAATTCCTTTCGCGCATCCCTTTCAACTTCCTTTCGCAACTGAATTGTCTTTATTCCACGCCCCGGAAAAAATGCCCCGTGGTGGACGGCTCGTTTTCCAGCCGCCGCCAGGCGTCGGTATTTTTGTAATCTTCGCCCCGCAGGGCCATGGCGTGCAGGCGCACGATGTCCGCCGTCCTCGCCTCGTCCTCATCGGTGAGGATCACGCGCCAGGCCGCCGCCGCGGGCAGCCGGCCCGCGTGCCGCAGGAGCATCAGGGGCACGCTGTTCATCACCTTCACGATGCACCCGCCCGGGCTCTTCTGCCGCCGCAGCGGGAAGGCCGCGTCCGTCCGGTCGACGAGCCGGTGCGCGTTCAGCTTTTTCTCCTCCGGCGCGGCGTCGCAGCGGGCGCAGGCGTCGTGCCGGCCGCCCAGCTGCGCGCGGATAGGACAGTGCCGCAGCGACATCAGCCGCATCCGGCCGTACACGATCAGCTCGCGCCGTCCGCCTGCGCCCATCCTCCTGATCTCGCTCGTATTCAGCTCGATCGAGGGCGCGTAGAGCGCCGCGTCCCGGCCCAGCCCCGCCGCTTCCAGCGCCCGCCGCGAGGCCAGGTTCAGCCCCGCGTCCAGATGGGCTTCGCCCGGCCATTTCATGGCGAGGTGCGCCGCGTTCGAGCGGAGGACCGCCGTGATCTTCCCTTCATTTTCCCACGCCCAGGCGTTCAGCGCCTCCAGCGAAGCGCCGTCCAGGGTGTCCGGCAGCGCCAGCGCGAAGGGGAAATCCGCCTGGGCCGCGGCCTCGTCCAGCGCCGCGCGGGTCAGATCCTCCGGCGCGAACACGGCCTCGTCCGCGCCGCATCGAAGCGCCAGGCGCAGACTCGCCATGTCCGGCGCCTGGACCCGCAGCCGCGGGGCCGCCGGCTTGTCCGGGTCGGGATCGCCGGGAGGCGGCAGGGGCTTCGCCTCCGCGTCGCACACGCGGGCGTCCGCGACGCGCTTTTCGCCCAGCGCCTCGAAGGCCCGCCGCGGCAGGTCGTTCAGCATGGACGCGGGCAGGAAGGCGTCCGCGTCCACGTTCAGCGCCAGGTCGATGAGTTCATAGGGCACCGCGCCGGTCTTCGTCAGCTGGGCGCGGACCCGCGCGGGATCGGCGGGCTTGCCCGTGGCCCGCGCCACGAGGTCGCCCTCCGCGCGCGCCGTGCGGACGCCGTCGGTCACATCCAGCGCCGCCCGCTCGCCCACGCGCGCGCAGAACCGGCCGCAGACCGGTTCCCGGCGGTTTTCGCCGTTCATGCTGGCGCGGGCTTCCTTCATCTGTTCGTCGCTGGTGAGCCGCCAGAGGGTCGTGCCCGGCCGCGCGCCGGCCGGCGTCCTGGCACGAACGGTCTCGCCCGCCGCGCCTTCGAGCCGCATGGGATATTCCGCGCCGTTTCCGCCCCGGAAAGCCAGCGCGTCCGCCGCGGCCACGTCCCGGGTGAGCGCGATTTTGCCCGGCGCGACCAATCGGCCCACCGGGGAGCCGGCGTGATTCGGCTTCTGGTGAGACATCAGCTCCTGATCGATCAGGCCAGGACCGTAGCCCCGCGTGAAGCCGCCGCGGTTGAAAATCTGCCGGAGCGCCTCGCGCGTCTCTTCCTCCGGCTCGTATTCGCCGTAGGTTTCCAGCAGGTCGAGGGCCTCGCGATACGCCCGCGTGACCACGGCCACGTACTCCGGCCGCTTCAAGCGCCCCTCGATCTTCAGACTGCGCACGCCCGCTTCGGCCAGGTCGGAAAGGCAGTCGAGCGTCCACAGATCCTTCGGCGAAAGCAGGAAGCCCTCCGCCTTCACCGCGCCTTCCAGTCGGTAGGGGAGGCGGCAGGGCTGGGCGCACTGGCCCCGGTTGCCGCTGCGGCCGCCCACGAGGCTGGAGAACAGGCACTGGCCGGAACAGCTCACGCACAGCGCGCCGTGGGCGAAGGCCTCGATCTCAAGGCCTTCCGCCGCGCAGGCCGCGATTTCCTGGAAGGTCAGCTCCCGCGCCAGCACCACGCGGCTGAATCCCGCTTCCTTCGCGAAGCGCACGCCCTGCCGGTTATGCACGGCCATCTGCGTGCTGGCGTGCAAAGGAAGCGAGGGCAGCATGGCCCTGAGCGCCTTCGCCACGCCCAGATCCTGCACGATGGCGGCGTCCACGCCGGCGAAGGCCATCTGCTCCGCCACTTCCTCCAGCAGCGCGCTTTCCGACTCCTTCACCATGGTGTTGACCGTCACGTGAATGCGCGCGCCGCGCTCGTGGGCGTAGTCCGCCGCCCAGCGCAGCGCGTCCCGGTCGAAATTCCCCGCGCCCGCCCGGGCGTTGAGCATCTGCGCGCCGAGATACACGGCGTCCGCGCCGTTCTGCACGGCGGCCACCAGCGCCTCGCTCGTGCCGGCGGGGGAGAGGAGCTCGATGCTCATGCCTGGTCCTCCCCGCGCTGAGCATGGAACGCCGCCCGCTCCTGCTCCAGCTGGGCGCGCAGGCGTGTGAGCTCCACCTGCGTCTTGGCCAGCTCGTCCGCGATGGTCATGGCGGCCAGGGTCGCGCTGTCGAGCGCGTTCAGGCGCGTTGCCAAGCTGAGCTCGTTTATTTTTCGGTCGACATAGCGCGCCACGCGCTGCACATAAGCCTCGCTGTCGCTGCTGCTGATCGGATAATCGCGTCCGGCGATGCGGACGGTTGTTCTCGTCTTTGCCATAAATCTCCCTCGCCGCGGCATTCATTTTTCTACGATTATATCATACCGCAAAACCGCGCGCTTTGCAAGTTCTTTGCGCGGGCGGACGGTGTCAATTAAGTGTATAGGATTTGACCTGAGAAACTCGTGAAAATTTTGCGTGGCAGACATATTGACTTTTTCAGGGAAAGGCGGTATAATATGCGCTGTTGACGGCTGGAAGTCATCTGGAGAGTTGGCTGAGTGGTCTAAGGCGCACGACTGGAAATCGTGTGTGCGTTGATAGCGCACCCAGGGTTCAAATCCCTGACTCTCCGCCATAACTGCACGGCAATTTTGATACAAAGTGTGTCAGGATTGCCGTGCAGTTTCTTTTTGTCAAAATGCCAGTAATTACGGGCTTTTTCGGGCACTTTAGCACGATTGCCCCTCTCATATCCCCTTCTGAAAACCGGAAAAAGTGGAGTTTCCGGGCGTTGAACCCCTTCCACTTTTGCACGATTGCTTTTTTCGATGGGTGCACCTTAGCACGATTGGTCGGGGGATTTTCGGAGCAATCGTGCAAAAGTGAGAGACGGGACATAGGGCCTGTTTCCTTCGGGAGAAGGAAACAAAAAAGGTCAGCGGAGGCTTAACCAGGTGCTCGCGCTCTGTCGCCCACGTGGTCGCCGGAAGCGGACAAGCCCGCGACGGGGCAAACGTAGGCGGCACGTTGCGTTTATGCGGCTACAAAGCGACACCCCCATCAAACGTCGGCACGGTGCCGGTGAGTGAAAGGTTGTCGATATATTAAAGCTCTTCTTTGGGTACAGGTATGTAAACCATCTTCAGCGGGATCATCTTGCGGTATTTCTCGCTCAGGTCTTCGTAGTATTTCAGTATAAGATCAACCAGTTCAGTACCATTGATACCTCGGATGATCGGAGTGCTATCCAGATATTTTTGAGCGTTTTTCGTATAATTGGATAACGTCACGAACAGGCCGTAATCGCCTTCGCGCATTGCGCCCTTCAGGGACTGAATTGTGGTTTCCTTTATATCGCTGTCCTGACTCTTGACTTGAACCAGAATCCGAGGAGGCAGTTCATCCTTGTAGGCGGTGATATCGATCCCACTATCACCACCATGCAGTGATACAGTAGCACGATATCCCATAGCCCGGAGAAGATCAGATACAAAGTTTTCAAGGTCATAGCCTTTTAACTGCCGACTCAGCTCTTTGAGAATGAAATCCCTTGTGCCCTCAATGATATCGTCAGCAGTAGCTCCGACGCTTTCATCTTCATCATCTTCCGGTAAAGGCAGCTTCTTTCCATTGCTTTCAAGAGCAGAAAGAAATTCGTCTGCATAGTTCTTGACCAGAAAGAATCCCCATGCCCCAGATAATACTTCAGAAACCGTTGACGCGCGTGTGCCTCCTGTGCTATCCTATCCATGGCAGAGAGCTCCTTTCCCGTGATAGTTTGGGTTGTGGTGACTTTATTCTATCACTTCGCTCTCTGCTTTTC
>JAFXQO010000076.1 GCA_017527065.1 Clostridia bacterium | reverse complement strand
GGGGTCGCCGCCCTGGATCATGAAGCCGGAAATGACGCGGTGGAAGATGAGTCCGTCGTAGAAGCCCTTTTCGGCCAGCGACAGGAAATTCTCAACCGTGATTGGCGCGATGTCGGGATACAGCTCGGCGCGGATGACGCCGCCGTCCTCCATTTCGATGGTGACGATGGGATTGGGCATGGTTGATTCCTCCTCAAGTAAATTTATGATTGGTTTTATCTATAGTCTTCGTCAATAACAATCCAATTAAGCATTGTCATTCTCCCATGTAAATGGGGTTGTCTCAAAAGAGGCAACCCCATTAAGGCGATTTTGGCAGGCATCGCGAACCTCTATTAAGGCGATTTTGGCAGGCATCGCGAACCATCTGTCTGTATTATATGCGATTGGGCCCTGTTTGTCAACAAAAACCCACGTCCGTCAATTCTGAATCCTCACCGGCTTGTACTCATACCCGTGCGTGTCGACCGTGATGGTCTTGATGCGCCACTCGTTGAGGGGCTTGTCGCTGGAGTCGGTCACGGTGGTGGCGATTTCGTTCACCACGGCCATGCTCTCCTCGTCCGTCACCCGGCCGAAGGCGGCGTACTGGCCGTCCAGGGAGGGGTAGTCGGCGTGCATGATGAAGAACTGACTGCCGGCGGTGTTGAAGCCCTGGTTGTTGCCGCCCGCGCCGCTGCCCCGGCGGGCCATGGAGATCACGCCGCGGGTGTGGCTGAGGGCGTTTTTGAAGCCGTTGGCCGTGAACTCGCCCTTGATGGTGAAGCCGGGGCCGCCCTGGCCGGTGCCCTGGGGGTCGCCGCCCTGGATCATGAAGCCCGGGATCACCCGGTGGAAGATCACGCCGTCATAGAAGCCGGACTGGGCCAGGTCGATGAAATTCGCCACGGTGTTCGGGGCGATGTCGGGATACAGCTCGAGGTGGATCTCCTCGCCGTTCTCCATGGTGATTGTCACGTTCGGATAGGGCACTTTGGAGTAGTCCGGACGGGAGAGCCTGTCGTAGACGACGACGCCTACGGCGACCAGCGCGATCAGCACCACGCCGGCGATCACTTTTTTCATGGTTGCGTTCATAGATCATGCCTCCTGGCTCAGTATCAGGGTCCGCTTGCGCGCCGCCATTTCCTGGACGCGCTGGATGTACTGCTCGATGTTGCGCAGGTTCGGCGCGCGCTCGATGCGCCGCTCCCGGGGGAAGAGCCACTTCGTGATGGCGCCCGCGCCTTCGGCGAGGATGCGCGTGGTCTCCTCCATGTTGTCGATGTTGTAGAGGCAGGCGTAGCCGGGCCTGGCGTAGCCCACGTTTTCCAGGTTGCCCGCCATGTACTTCTGGCGGTAGAGGTAGTAGGGGGCGTAGCCCGCCGCCGCCAGCGCCCGCCGCGCGCCGTCCACCATGCGGGCCGCCGCGCCGGCGTCCGCCTGCAGGTAGCCCTGCTCGTGCAGCCGGCTGGAGCGCTTGATGGCCAGGGTGTGCACGGTGACGCTCTCCGGGGCCAGCTCCACGGTGCGCGCCAGGGAGCGGAGGAAATCCGCCTCGTTTTCCCCCGGCAACGCGGCGATCAGGTCCATGTTGATGTGATGAAAGCCCATCTGCCGCGCCAGTTCGTAGGCCTCGACGGTCTGCTGCGCGGTGTGCGCCCGGCCGATGATCCGCAGGGTCTCGTCCGAAAAGGTCTGCGGGTTCACGCTGATGCGCTCCACGCCGTTGTCCAGGAGGACCTGCAGCTTGTCCCGGTCGATGGTGTCCGGCCGGCCGGCCTCCACCGTCCACTCCCGCGCGCCGGGAAAGAGCCGGTTCGCCTCCCGCAGCAGCCCGTCCAGCTGGCGCGCCGTGAGGGCGGTGGGCGTGCCGCCGCCCATGTAGGCCGCGCGGACCGCGAGGCCCAGCTCGTCCATCAGCGCGGCGTCCAGCGCCATCTCCCGCTTCAGCGCCGCCAGGTAAGGCTCCACCAGCGCGCCCTTGCCCAGCTCACCCGAGGCGAAGGAGCAGTAGGCGCAGCGCGTGGTGCAGAAGGGAATGCCGATGTAGAGGTCGTATTCGTTCTCCGGCGTGTCGACAAGGCCTTTCTGCATTTCGAGGATGTCCGAGAGCAGCCGCGCCTTGTCGGGCGACACGTAGAAGGTCTCCTCCATGGCCCGGCGGGCGGCCTCGCCCTCCACGCCCCGCTCCCGCAGCTCATACATCAGCCGCGTGGGCCGGATGCCGGTGAGGGAGCCCCAGGGCGGCGATACGCCGGTCAATTCCCGCATCAGCAGGAAGCAGCCGGTCTTGGCCGCGCGCTTGAGCTGGCGCTTTTCCTCCAGCCCCCCGCGGACGGCGGGCGCGGTGTGGCGTATCTCGCGGCCGCTCGCGGCGAAGCGCTCGATCCACAGGCCGTTTTCCTCGCTGTGCTCGTGGACGATGACGTCGCCGTCCCCCTCCGGCCTGATCTCCACCGCGCCGAGAAACAGCCGGATGACCTCGCACAGTTCGTTAAAAAAGGCGGGCAGGTTGGTTTCCAGACGGATCATGGCCGTCCTCCTCAGATGATATTCCAGCGTTCGGCGATGGCGCGCATGGAGTCCGCCTCCCCGTGGCCGGGATAAACGGTGAGCTCCTTCGGCAGCTGCAGCACCGTTCTCAGCGAGTTCATGAGCAGATGCAGGTCGCCGCCGGGGAAGTCGTAGCGGCCGTAGCCATGGGCGAAGAGCGTGTCGCCGGTGAACACGGCCTGGGCCGCGGGCAGGATGAGGCAGACGCCGCCGGGCGTGTGGCCGGGGGTGTGCAGGCCCCGAAAGTCCAGCCCGCAGGCGGAGAGGGTGAATTCCGGCTCCCCCGGGAAGGGGGCGTCGGCGCTCACCGGGGCGAAGGGCAGGCGGCAGGCCGCCGGGTTCATCACCGCCGCGCCTGGCGAGAAGAGCATGTGGGTGTCCAGCGGGTGGATGTGCAGCCGCGCGCCGTATTTCTCCTTCAGCGGCGCGGCCGCCAGCGTGTGGTCGAAATGGCCGTGGGTGAGCAGGATGTCGGCGAGCTTTTTCCCGCTCAGGCGCAGGGCCTTCTCCAGCGCGGGCAGGTCGTCGCCGGGATCGACGACGAGGCAGTCGGGCCGCGCCTCCTCATAGACCAGATAGGCGTTTTCCTCGTAGGCGCCGCACACCAGCGGCGAAATGACGATCATGCCGTTAAAATCCTTTCCGACTGTCCAACAGGATCGTAACCGGTCCGTCGTTGACCAGCTCCACCTCCATGTGGGTGCGGAAGCGGCCGGTCTCCACCGTCAGGCCCGCTTCCTCCAGCATGGCTTTCAGCCGCAGGAACATAGGCTCCGCCAGCTCCGGCCGGGCGGCGTCTGAAAAGCTGGGCCGGCGGCCGTGGCGCGCGTCGCCCAGCAGCGTGAACTGGGACACCAGCAGCACCCCGCCGCCCACGTCGGCGAGGGACAGGTTCATCTTGTCCTCCGCGTCCTCAAACACCCGCAGGCCGCTGATCTTCTGGGCGCAGTAGGCCGCGTCGGCCTCGCCGTCGCCCTCCTGCACGCCCACGAGCGCCATGAAGCCCGCGCCGATCTCGCCCACGGTCTCGCCCTCGACGGTCACGCGGGCGCGGGTCACGCGCTGAACAACGCATCGCATGGGACATATCCTCCTAGCTGTTTGTGCGGAATACCTCGATGATGTCGCCGCGCCGCAGCAGCCGGTTGATGATGTCCTCCAGCTGGCTGGTATCGCGGATGGCGAGCACCAGGTCGATGGTGGTGGTGTTCTTCTTCTGCTTGCCGCCCCGGTCTGTGCGGGCGGACACGGCCACGATGGGCACCTCCATCTGCGCCAGCATCACGGAGATGTCGGCCAGCAGGCCCATGCGGTCGTTGGCGATCACCCGGATGCCCGCCTCGTAGCCGGCGTTGGTCTCGTTCTCCCAGCGTACGGGAATGAACCGCTCCGGCTCGAGCATCATGTCGCCCATGTTGGTGCAGTCGCGCCGGTGCACGGAGACGCCGCGCCCGCGGGTGATGTAGCCCACGATGTCGTCGCCGGGCAGGGGGTTGCAGCAATGGGCGAAGCGCACCAGCATGCCGCTGCCGCCCTCCACCACGACGCCCTGCTGGGCGCTGCCGCCGCGCTTGTCGTCGCGGGGCGGGGCGGGGGCCACCGGCTTGATCTCCGGCGGCGGCTCCACGGCCTTGACGGTCTTTCTGAGCTCCTCGGCCAGGCGGTTGATGACCTGGCTGGAGCTGAGCCCGCCGAAGCCCACGGTCACGTAGACGTCGTCCAGCGAGTGGAGCGAATACCGCCGGTAGATGGATTCCAGGAATTCGGGCTTCACCAGCTGGCCCAGGGAGTATCCCAGCCGCTTGGCCTCGCGCTCCAGCATGTCGCGGCCCTTTTCGGCGTTCTCGTCGTGCTGCTCGCGCTTGAAGAAGGCGCGGATCTTGCTCTTGGCCTCGCTGGTGGCGGCCAGCTTGAGCCAGTCCCGGGAGGGGCCGTGGGAGGTGGAGGAGGTGAGCACCTCCACGAAGTCGCCGGTCTCCAGCGGCGTGTCGAGAGTGACAATGCGGCCGTTGATCTTCGCGCCGACGCACTTGTTGCCGATGGCGGAGTGGATGCGGTAGGCGAAGTCGATGGGCGTCGCGCCGCGGGGCAGGTTGACCACGTCGCCCTTGGGGGTGAACACGAACACCTCGTCGCTGAACAGGTCTACCCGTAGCGCGTCCATGAACTCGCTGGGGTCGCGGGTGTCGTTCTGCCAGTCGAGGATCTGCCTGAGCCAGTAGAGCTTGTCGTCCAGCTTGTCGGCCGGCTTGCCTTCTTTATAGCGCCAGTGGGCGGCGATGCCGAACTCGGCCGTGCGGTGCATCTCCCAGGTGCGGATCTGCACCTCGAAGGTCTGCCCGCGCAGCTCGCCCGTGGTGCCGACGACGGTGGTGTGCAGCGACTGGTACATGTTGCCCTTGGGCATGGAAATGTAGTCCTTGAAGCGGTTGGGCACCTGCGTCCACAGGGTGTGCACCACGCCCAGCGTGGCGTAGCAGTCCGGCACGGTGTCCACCAGCACGCGCACGGCGAACAGGTCGTAGATCTGGTCGAAGGTTTTGTGCTGGGTCTTCATCTTTTTGTATATGCTGTATAAATGCTTGGGCCGGCCGGTGATCTCGCCGCGGATGCCGGCGGCTTTGAGCTGTTCCCGCAGCTGCTCCACGACCAGCTCCACGATGTGCTCCCGCTCCTTGCGCTTGGCGCCCACCAGCTCCACCATCTGGTAGAAGCCCTCCGGGTCGATGTAGCGCAGGGACAGGTCCTCCAGCTCCCATTTGATGGCGAAAATGCCCAGCCGGTGGGCCAGGGGCGCGTAGACGTCCAGCGTTTCCCGGGCGATGGGCACCTGGCGCTCGGGCCTCTGGTATTTGAGGGTGCGCATGTTGTGCAGCCGGTCGGCCAGCTTGATCAGCACCACGCGGATGTCCTTGCCCATGGCCAGGAACATCTTGCGCAGCGACTCGGCCTGCTGCTCCTCCCGGGAGGTGAAGTCCAGCCGGGAGAGCTTGGTCACGCCGTCCACCAGCAGCGCCACCTCCGAGCCGAACTCCTGCTCGATGACCTCGGGCGTCACCTCTTCGATGTCCTCGACGCAGTCGTGCAGGAAGCCCGCTGCGATGGTGGTCGCGTCCAGCGAGAGGTCGGCCAGGGTGTCGGCCACGCTGAGCGGATGGATGATGTAGGGCTCGCCGGAGCGGCGCTTCTGGCCCGCGTGCGCCTTATTGGCAAACTGATAGGCCTTTTCGACCAGCGCGAGGTCGCTGTCGGGATGGTTGCTGGCGATTTTCGCCAGCAGCGCGTCGACGGCTTTGCGGTTCGGATCCTCCTGCTGTTCGGTTGTCGGGGTACAGTCCGGCATATCGGCCACCCGGATCACTCCTTTTCCGCGGCAAAATCGGTCAGTGTTCTCAGTCGCCTGTACAGCGCATCCTCCTCCGGATTGCCCTTGCGCCCCGTTGGGACGCTGAGGCGCGCCTCCTCCGGATCGATCTGAATCAGCGCCATGTGGTTCAGCACGGCCAGGGCCATGCGCAGGGCCGGGCCCTCCGGGAAGCCCCCGCCCTGGGCCACGGCGCGCTCGATGTCCTCCAGCGTCACCCGCAGCATGGGCTTCGCGGCCAGCCGCCGGGCGGTCACGTAAACCCGCCTGAGGGCGTCCATGCCGGGCGGCGCGTCCAGCCAGCTTTCCGGCGCGCGCCGGCCGGCCAGATAAACGGGCCCTTCCGGCAGCGCGGGAAACGCTTCGGCCGGCGCGTCCCACAGCACGATATGCCGCCAGCGCCCCCGCGGTGCGCCCGCGGGGCAGAGCAGAGCGGCGTTCATGGCCGTGGGGTCGGCGCTCCAGCGGCCGGCCATGGCGTCCAAACGGGCTTCCAGGCCGTTTTCCTCCAGGAAGGCGAGGAGGGACCGGGCGCCTTCGTCGGTCACGGCGGCGATCAGCGTGCCCTGGGGCGAGGCCTCGAGCCAGCCGCGCAGCGCCTCCGGCGAAACGGTATCCGCCGCGCGCACATCGGAATTTAAGTCAATATTATAAAGGAGTTGCGTTAAATATGTGCGCAAATAGCGGGGATATTTGTCAATAAACCGCGCGAAAACGGCGTGGGGCGGCTCGGTGAGGAAGGTTTTCACCTCGCACTGGACGCTCACACGGCCCCGCCATTCGTTGAGGGAGGGCGCGTAGAGCAGGCGGCGGGTGGTCCCGGCGACCTCCTGGGCCATCGGGCCCTGGCCGAAGCAGACGCCCTGCAGGCGCGCGCCGTCCTGCGTCAGCTGAAGCTGCAGGTGCGCGCCGTTCTTGCCCACCGCCCGGGCGGATTCGGCCTCCGCGCAGGTGAGGAACGCCGGCGAGGGATTGCCGAAGCCCGCGGGCTGCAGGAATTCCATCTGCCGAACGGCTTCCTCCGTCACGCGGCCCAGGGGCCATTCCAGGTCGTATTCCAGCTCGGGGACGTAGTCGTCCGGCGCCGTGTGGGCGGAAAGGTACTCGTCCAGCCGGGCGATGAATTCGGCGAGACGCGCCTTCGGCATGGCCAGGCCCGCCGCCTGGTGGTGCCCGCCGAAGCGGGTCATGAGATCGGCCACGCTGGAGAGCGCGGCGAAGATGTCCACCGCCGGGATGCTCCGGCAGGAGCCCACGCACGCGCCCTTATCCTCGGCCAGCAGCACCACCGGGTAGTGGTATTCCTGGACCAGCCGCGATGCCGCCAGCCCGATCACCCCCGAGTTCCATCCCGCGCCGCACAGCACGATGACGCGATGCGCCAGCAGATCGTAGTTTTCCATCATCTGCTGACATTCATTCACGATGGCCTGTTCCTCGGCGCGGCGGCGGGTATTTTCCAGCTCCAGTTCGTCCGCGATAGGCGCGGCCTCGCCCGCGTCGCTGGAGGTGAGCAGGCGCAGCGCGCGCCGGGCGTCTCCCAGGCGGCCGCTGGCGTTGATGCGCGGGGCCAGCTGGAAGGCGACGCTGCCCGCGGAGATGACCCGATCCTGCAGGCCGGCCCGCTCGATGAGCAGCCGGATGCCCAGCCGCGGCGCGCTGTTGACGCGCTTCAGGCCCAGCGTCACGATGGCGCGGTTCTCGCCCACCAGGGGCACCAGGTCGGCCACGGTGGCCAGCGCGGCCAGGTCGACGTAGTCCATGGCCGCCTCCAGGCCGCCCAGAGCGTGCACCAGCTTGAAGGCCACGCCCGCGCCGCAGAGCCTGTCGAAGGGATAGCCCCCCACGAGGGGGTTGAGGACGGCGCAGTCCGGCAGGATGTCGCCCGGCCGGTGATGGTCTGTCACGATGCAGTCAAGGCCCAGGGATTTCGCCGTTTCGATCTCATGGGCGCAGCTGATGCCGCAGTCCACGGTGACGAGCAGGGAGGCCCTTTTGGCGACCTCGCCCACGCCGCCGTCGTTGAGGCCGTAGCCCTCGGCGTGGCGGTCGGGGATATAGTGAAAGCACTTGAGGCCGACAGAGCCGAAATACAGGAGCAGGATGGCGGTGGCGCTCACGCCGTCCACGTCGTAATCGCCCCAGACGCACACCGTCTCGCCCTGTTCCCTCGCCCGCCGGATGCGGGCGACGGCGGCCGCCATGCCGGGAAAGAGGAAGGGATCGTGCAGCTGGGTTTCATCCGGGTGCAGGAACGCCCGGGCCTCCCCGGCTGAGGCGACGCCCCGCCGCGCGAGCAGCTGATGGATGAGGGGCGGCATGTCCTGCGGGCAGGGCCACTCTTCCGCGGCCTGCCCACGCTGGATGAGTCGGTACATACGAATAAACTCCTCGATGCTCTTGTATTACGCGCTGAAGGTGAGGCTGTTGCCGGAGGTTTTTTTGCTGACGTACAGCACGCTGTCCGCCAGGGCGTACAGCTCGTCGAAGGAGGACGCCCCTTCGAAGCTCAGCGCCGCGCCCACGCTGATGTGGATCTTTTTGCCGCCGAGCTCCGGTATGTCGACGCGCTCGATCCGGTCAAACAGCCGGCGGACGATGGTTTCGCCCAGCGCCCGGTCGACGATGCCCGTGGCGAACACGCCGAATTCATCGCCCCCCAGGCGGAAGACGACGTCGTTTGTGCGGAAGACGCCGTGCAGCGCGTCGGCTACGGCGAGGATCACCCGGTCGCCCGCCTGGTGGCCGTAGGTGTCGTTTATGTTCTTGAAGTTGTCGACATCCAGCTCCAGGAACATCCCGCCGCCGGCGCAGAGGAGATCGTCTATCCGGGCCTTTGCGCTCACGCGGTCGTAAAGGCCGGTCATGCGGTCCGTTTCGGAGAGGATCTGCAGCTCCTTTCCGCGCTTCTCCTCCTGGGTGATCCGCGTATGGAGCCTTTGCAGCGCCAGGTTCTGGTTGTTCAGGCGCAGGAAGAGGGCGGCGAGGAACAACACCGTCAGGGCCAGGATCGTGAAGGAGACGATGACGGTGCGGCGCAGGGGACTGTACCAGATGTCGGCGTTGATGAGGCTGACGCTGTACCAGCCGCCCACGAGCTTTTCCACATAGACGGAATAGTTGCCCTCGGCCGTCCGGAGATCGAACTGGGTCTCGCCGTCCACCAGCAGCCTGCGGGCCACGGAGCCGCCCAGGCTGTCCGGCTCTTCAAGATAGTTCCTGCCCAGCTGGTCCTCCTGCGAATGGACCACGACAACGCCGCCCTCATCCAGCAGGAAGGCCTGGCCGCCCGGCGTCAGGGAAGCGACCTTTTCCACGATTTCCTGGATGGGATCGAGGCTGACGTCCATGGCGAGCACGCTCTGCCCATCGCTGAGGCGCGTCGCGACCGTCATCATGACGGTGTTGGTCTTCAGGTCCAGGTAGGGCTCCACAAAGGTGATCTTCTGGTCGGATGCCAGCGCCTGGATGTACCAGGGGCGTTCGGTGGGAACGAAGCCCTCGTCCGGCGTCCAGCCCGCCCCGTCGATGTATTCCCCGTTCACCCAGCCGTACAGGCCCGTGGTGCTCGGGTCCAGCGAGGCGGAGACGTAGTTCGTTTCGTCGACGATCATTTTTTCGATTTCCCGGGCGTCTTTGCCGGCGGCGAGCATGTCGTCCGCGATATAGCCCACCAGGGTCACGATGTTGACGCGGGTGAGAAGATGCCGGTCGTATTCAATGGTCGACTCTTTGGCGTTCAGCTCGCCATGCTGCAGAAGGGTCTTTTTCTCCGTCTCATAGAAGCGGACCGCGATAAACGCGGCGATACCGACGGCGACGAGGATCGAGGCGAGGGCAAGGGAAAGAAACCTGACGCCGAATTTGCGCAGGAAAGCGATGAGCCGGTTGTTTTCTTTATTTAAAGGCACGTTTCGTTTCCTCCTGGTTCCGTCGAATGGAAAAATGGAGCGGGGATTGATCCCGCTCCATTTGAGACGCGCAGGCGGCGCGTCCGGGTCGTTATGCCTTTTTCGCCGCGCCCTTGTTCTTCTTGAACAGGTTGGTGAGGGGGGCGAAGAGCTGCTTGTCCACGAAGAAGGCCCAGATCTGGCCGCTCAGCAGCACGGAGGAGTACACGCCGGCCAGCATGCCGACGATCAGCGGGAACACGAATTCCTTGATGGATTCGACGCCCAGGATGTACAGCACGACCAGGGTGATCAGGGTGGTGATGGTGGTGTTCACCGTGCGGGAGAGGGTCTGGCGCACGGAGGCCTCGACCACGTTCTTGCGGGAGCCTTCCTTGTAGGCGAACAGGCGGTTGTTCTCGCGGATGCGGTCGAAGATGATGATGGTGTTGTTGATGGAGTAGCCGATGATGGTCAGCATCGCCGCGATGAAGGAGGTGTTCACCTGATACATGCCGCGGAAGAAGACCATGAAGGAAACCATGATGCAGATGTCATGCAGCAGGGCGAGCAGCGCGGTCACGCCGCTGTACAGGTCGAAGCGGATGGCGATGTAGATCAGCAGGCACGCGAACACGATCAGGCAGGACTTGATGGCGTTGCCAACCAGGTCACGGCCCGCGGTGGCGCCCACGGTGTCGATGGTGAAGAAGGTCAGGTTCGGATAGGTCTTTTCGAGCTCGTCCTCAAAGGCCATGCGCATGGTCTCGGAGGCCTCGCCCAGATCCTTGGTGCGGACCTCAAGCTGGGTGCGGACGGCGCCGGAGCCGGTCTTGGCGATCTGGTATTCGTTGATGCCCGCGCTCTTCAGCGCCGCTTCCACGACGGACACGTCGAAATCCTCGCCCACGGTGTAGGTGAGCAGGGAGCCGCCGGTGAAGTCGATGCCCGCGTTCAGGCCCAGTCCGAAGATGGACAGGAGGATCGCGATGCAGATGATGACGGCGGGAATGAGCAGGAAAGTTTTGGTGTTCTTGGTGAAGAAGTTGTTATCCATTGATCATATCCCCCTTTCTCATCGAGTCCAAAGCGCGTTGTTGTCAATGCCCAGCCGGGTCGCCCGGTTCAGCAGGAAGCGGGTGATCAGCAGGGAAGAGATCATCGACACGATAACGCCGATCAGCAGCGTGATGGCGAAGCCCTTCACGGAGCCGGTGCCGAAGCGAACCAGCACGATGGCGGCGATGATCGTGGTCACGTTGGAGTCGATGATGGAAGAGAGCGCGTTCTTATAGCCGCGCTGGGCCGCCGCGTCGATGGAGCGGCCGGCCTTGAACTCCTCGCGGAAGCGCTCGAAGATGATGACGTTGCCGTCAACGGCCATGCCGATGCCCAGCAGGATGCCGGCGATGCCCGGCAGGGTGAGCTGCACGCCGGGCACCAGGGCCAGCGCGTAGAACACGATGAGCATGTAGATGCACAGCGCCAGGTCGGCCACCACGCCGGGAATGCGGTACATGACGATCATGAACAGCATGATGAGGATGATGCCGATGATGCCGGCGGTGAGCGAGGTGCTCAGCGCGTCGACGCCCAGCGTCGCGGACACGGCGCTGGATTCGATCAGCGTGATATTCAGCGGCAGCGCGCCGGACATGATCAGGTTCGCGATGGTGGCGGCCGTCTGGATGTCGCTGAAGCCGTTGATGATGCCGCTGCCCTCGGTGATGGCGGACTGCACGACGGGCGCGGTCAGGGTGGTCTCATCCAGCTTGATGGTGATGACCTGGCCGATATACTTCGCGGTCGCCTCGGCGAAGGCCTTCGCGCCCTCGTCGTTCAGCTCGAAGGCGATGATGGGGGCGTTGCCGTTCTGCGAGTCATAGGCCGGGCTGGCCTGCTTCACGTCGTCGCCCTCGAGGATGATCTCGCCGTTCGGATCGACGAAGGTGAGGTGCGCCGGCGTGCCGACGATGGTCAGGATCTCGTTGGGATCCTGCACGTCGGGAATTTCAATGCGGATCCTGTCGGCGCCCTGGCGGGTGACGGTCGCCTCGGTGTAGCCCTCGGCGGTCAGTCGGTTGATCATGATGGTCACGGTCGCGTCCATCTGTGTATCGAAGTCTTCGGCAGAGGTATCGCCCTGATACACCGCGTAGATGCCGCCGCGCAGGTCAAGGCCCAGGCTGATGGCCCGGCCGACCGGCTTGAGAATGTACTTGCCGATCTGAAGGCCGTTGATCGCCAGCGCGCCGACGATCACGATCAGCAGCAGCGTAATGCAGAGCGTTACCCAACTTTTTTTCTTCATGTCTCCCCTAATCCTCCCAGCGTGGCACGCCCGGCTTTATGAACGGGCGCGCACAACAGTATTATCAACAGTAGATTATACTATGTTAAGTTTCATTCGTCAATATCCCCATTTTTAAATATTGTGTTCTGTTGCGAAAAAACAGTCTTATTTGCGGGCGGCGCGGCGGCCTGTTCCCGTCTACGCACAATCTTAATATAACCTTGTTATAATAAACATATGTACCGAATATAATATAAAAGCCGATTTGTTGCCGCCGGGCGCGGCGAATCACTGTTTTGGAGGAATCGCCATGAAACGGGACATGCTCCTGATCCTCGACTTCGGGGGGACGAAGGCCCAGGACCTGGCCCGCCGCCTGCGCGGCTGCCAGATCTACTGCGAGCTGCGGCCCTTCGGCCTGAGCGCGGAGGAAATCGGGCGGATCGCCCCGCGCGGCATCATTCTCGCGGGCTCCGGCGAGGAGGACGCGGCGTGCGACCAGGCGATCTACGGGCTGGGCCTGCCCGTGCTGGGCATCGGGCACGGCGCCCGCTGCATGGCGCGGCAGCTTGGCGGCCAGGTGCGCCATACCGCGCTGGAGGATCAGACCCTGCAGATCCATTTCGTCTCGACCTCGCCCCTGTTCGCCGGGCTGTCCTATTCCGACCGCTACATCACCCGGCTGGACATGCTGGAGCTGCCCGAGGGCTTTACGGTCATCGCCCACGGCCACGGCATGGCCGCCGCCTTCGCCTGCGAGGAGAAGAAGCTGTACGGCATGCAGTTCGGCATCGAGCCCAACGACCCGGACGGATTGCAGATCCTGGACCACTTCGCCGCGGACATCTGCGGCTGCGGGCACTGGTGGAAGACCGAGAGCATCGTGGACAGCATCGTGGAGGACATCCGCGAGACGGTGGGGGGCAGCCACGCGCTGATGGCCCTCTCCGGCGGCGTGGATTCCTCGGTGTGCGCCGCGCTCATGAACCGCGCCATCGGCGAGCAGATGCACTGCCTCTACATCGACACCGGCCTCATGCGCAAGGGCGACACCCGGGTGGTGCGGGAGTCCTTCGGGCTGGCGCTGGGCATCCGCATCCACTGCGTCAACGCGCGGGACCGCTTCTTCCGGCGGCTGGAGGGCCTCACGGATTCCGATGAGAAGTGGGCCGCCATCAGCAACGAGTTTTCCACCATCTACCAGGAGGAGGCCGCCCGCTATTCCGGCGTCGATTTCCTGGTGAAGGGCACCATCTATTCCGATACCCTGAAATTCACCCACGACGAGCAGAACCTGAACGAGCTCTCCGGCTACCAGCTGATCGAGCCCACCCGCCACCTCTTCAAGGACGAGGTGCGCGCCGTGGGCGAATACCTGGGCCTGCCGGAGGAGATCACCCAGCGCCAGCCGCTGCCCGGCTCCGGCCTGGCCATGCGCATCACGGGCGAGGTGACGCAGGAGAAGCTGGCCGTCGTGCGGGAGGCGGACGCCATCCTGCGGGACGAGATCGAGCAGGCCGGGCTGCACCGCCGCGTGCGCCGCTACTGCGCCCAGCTGAGCGAGACCACCGCCACCGGCCCCCGGGCCTGCCGCTACGTGATCGCGCTGAGGGCGCTGTCCCTGGCCGGCTCCGCGACCATCGCCTACCGCATGCCCTACGACCTGCTCGAGCGCGCCACCGAGCGCATCCTCGCCGAGCTTCCGCAGGTAGACCGCGTGGTCTACGACCTCACGCCCTGCCCGCCGCGCTCCGTGGACTGGGAGCCGGCCCATCCGTGAACGGGGCACAGGCGCGCAACGATATTCAGGAGGCATACATATGAAAATCGTATTTGGCTGCGATCACGCCGGATTCGTACTCAAGAAGGTCGTCGTCAATCACCTGATCGAGAAGGGTTTCGAAGTGGTCGACGTGGGCTGCTATACGCCTGAGCAGGTGGACTATCCCCGCATGGGCGAGAAGGCCGCCCGCAAGGTGGCCTCGGGCGAATGCGAGATGGGCGTGCTCATCTGCGGCACGGGCATCGGCATTTCCATGGCCGCCAACCGCGTGCGGGGCGTGCGCGCCGCGGTGTGCTCCGAACCCTACTCGGCGGAGCTTTCCCGCCGCCACAACAACGCCAACATGATCGCCTTCGGGGCCCGCGTGGTGGGCGAGGGCCTGGCCTGCTCCATACTGGACGCCTTCTTTTCCGCCCAGTTCGAGGGCGGCCGCCACGCCGCCCGCGTGGAGCTGATCGAGCACATCGAGCCCTGACACAGACAAACGACATTGAACGGCCCCGGCCGCGCTGAAAACACCAGCGCGGCCGGGGCCGTTTTGCAAATGCAATTATTCCGTCCTGAAATCGTCGCTGTCCAGGAAGATGGGGTTCGTCCAGGCGCGGCGGCCCTCGGCGTCGGTCACCACGGCGCGGATGTAGGGCGTCGAGGCGTCCCGCAGCTTCGTCACGCCGCCGGTGACGCTCTCCTCGCCCTCGGCGGGCTTGACCAGGCGGTAGGGGATGCGCAGGTGCACGAACTGGATCGACTTCACCGGCGAGCACTCGATGTGCGCCTCGGCCTTGTCCACGTAGAAATCGTAGATTTCCGGGCCGCAGGAGGAGTAGAACGCGCCCTCCTTCAGCGCCTTCAGGATGTCGTTCAGGTTGTTCTCGCTGTTCACGCGCACCCAGCCCCTGCAGTGCTGGTACATGGCGTGGCCGTCGTCGGTGGCGACGCCGAAGATCTTCTGCCCCTGCACGAGCAGCTCGTCCCAGTAGGCGGCGTTGGTGTCCACGCCGTCCTCGATGGCGCAGCCGCTGTTCCATATCTCCATGGCGAAGTTGCCCCGGAGCATCTCGAACTCCCGGGCCGGCGTGCCGCTCCACTCGGGATGGCAGTAGATGGTCATGTTGTTGTTCTCGTGCAGCCAGTCGAGCATCTCCTGGGTCTGCTCGGGCCGGTCGTAGCGGGCGCTGGGGAAGCGCTGGTCCTGCTCGAAGCCATTGCCGTCCTCCCGGGCGGGGCCGATGGACACGATGTGGTGGCAGTGCACGCCGGGGCCGGGCAGGTTCCGGTCCATCTCCATGCCCGGCACGATGGTAATGGGCGCGTCGGAGAAGTTCCGGTAGTTGTAGTAGCGGTGGTCGGTGAGCGCCATGAAGTCGTATCCGTTCTCCTTGTGGAGCCGGATGACCTCCGCCGGATCGCCCTTGCCGTCCGACCGGGTGGTGTGACAGTGCAGCGCGCCCTTGAGCATCTTCTTCGCGCCAACAAACGCAGCCTGACGCTTCAACATGAAAGGTTCCTCCTTATGACGAACGTTATTTTTTGAATTAGGAATTTGGAATTAGGAATTAGGAATTGAAGTTTGCCTGAATTTGGGCCGCTTTGCGGCCCTGGAGCAAAATAAAATTCCTAATTCCCAATTCCTAATTCCTAATTAAACTCTCGTGACTTTCGGTCCCTGCGGCGTGTCGATCACGGCGTAGCCCCTGTCGGCGAGCTCGGCGCGGAGGCGGTCGGCCTCGGCGAAGTTCCTGGCCTTTTTGGCGGCGGCGCGGGCCTGGACGAGGGCCTCGACGGCCTCGTCGCGGTCGCAGCCCTCGAACACCACGCCCTGGGCGGCGGCCTGAGCGGCCTGCTTCTTCTGTTCTTCGCGTTTGGCGGCGGCCTTTTTGGTGAGGTCGAGGCCGAGCACCGTGTCGAATTTATCCAGCGCGGCCAGCTTGGTGGCGTCGTTTGTGTCGTATTTCAGGGCGTCGTAGACGGCGGTGACGGCCAGGGAGGTATTGAGGTCGTTGTCCAGGGCGGCGCGGAACTTTTCGTCCATGGCGGCGAGGGCGGCCTCGTCGATTTCGCCCTGGCCGGGCGTGAGGGCTGCCACGCGGGCGACGAGCTTGTTATAGGCGCCCTGGGCGTTGGCGAGGATGTCCCAGGAGAACTCCAGGTTGCGGCGGTAGTGGCTCTGCAGGCAGAACAGGCGGTAGGCCAGCGGGTCGTAGCCCTTTTCCTCCAGGAGGCTCACGGTGAGGAATTCGCCGGAGGATTTCGACATCTTGCCGCCGTTCGCGTTCAGGTGGCGCACGTGCATCCAGTAGTTGCACCACTTGTGGCCGAGGTAGGATTCGGACTGGGCGATCTCGTTGGTGTGGTGGGGGAAGGCGTTGTCGATGCCGCCGCAGTGGATGTCCAGGTCGTCGCCCAAATGGCGCATGGAGATGGCGGAGCACTCGATGTGCCAGCCGGGATAGCCCACGCCCCAGGGGGAGTCCCACTTGAGGGCCTGATCCTCGAATTTCGATTTGGTGAACCAGAGCACGAAGTCGTTCTTATTGCGCTTGTTGGTGTCCTCCTCCACGCCCTCGCGGACGCCCACGGCCAGGTCTTCCTCGTTGAAGTCGTTGAACACGTAGTACTGCTTCAGTTTGGAGGTGTCGAAATAGACGTTGCCGCCGGCGAGGTAGGCGTAGCCGGTGTCGATGAGTTTGGTGATGATGCGGATGTAATCGTCGATCAGATTGGTGGCGGGCTCCACCACGTCGGGGCGCTTGATGTTGAGCCTTTTGCAGTCGGAGAAGAAGGCGTCGGTATAGAAGGCGGCGATCTCCATCACGCTCTTATGCTCGCGGCGGGCGCCCTTGAGCATCTTGTCCTCGCCCTCGTCGGCGTCGCTGGTGAGGTGGCCCACGTCGGTGATGTTCATCACGCGCTTGACGTTATAGCCGGCGTAGCGCAGGTATTTTTCCAGCACGTCCTCCATGATATAGGAGCGGAGGTTGCCGATATGGGCGAAGTGATACACGGTGGGGCCGCAGGTATACATCTTCACGATGTCGGGGTGGTTGGGCACGAAGTCCTCCTTCGTGCGGGTCAGGCTGTTATAGAGCTTCATTTTCCAGTTCCTCCTTCAGTTTGCGGACGCGCTCGGCCCTTTCGGCGCAGGCGGGGTCTGTCTGCCGTCTTTCGCAGTTCGTACATCGCTCCAGTTCTTCCAGGCGGGATTCGAGGGCCAGTATGCGCTCCTTGACGGGGTCGGGCAGGTTGACCTGGTCCAGGTCGATGCCTACGCGCTCGCCCATCATGCGCACCACGCGGCCGGGATTGCCCACCACGGTGCAGTGGGGCGGCACCTCCTTGAGCACGATGGCCCCCGCGCCGATCTTCGAGCCCTCGCCCACGCGGAAGGGCCCCAGCACCTTCGCGCCCGAGCCGACGACCACGTTGTCCTCGAGGGTGGGGTGTCGCTTGCCGGTGTCCTTGCCGGTGCCGCCCAGGGTCACGCCCTGGTAGAGCGTCACGTTGTTGCCCAGCTCGGCGGTCTCGCCGATGACCACGCCGGTGCCGTGGTCGATGAACAGGCCCTCGCCGATGGTCGCGCCGGGGTGGATCTCGATGCCGGTTATTTTCCTGGTCCGCTGGGAGACGACGCGGGCCAGGAGCTTCATGTTGTGCGTCCAGAGCCAGTGGGCGCGCCGGTGCCGCCGCACGGCCCTGAAGCTGGGGTAGCACAGCATGACCTCCAGCGGCGTGCGGGCGGCGGGGTCGCGGTCGAGCACGGCCTGGATGTCGCTGCGAAGATGCTTGAACATAGATCCTTTTCCCCCTGAAAAAAGCGCGCCGCGTCTCATGTCAGAGACGCGGCGCGCGGTTCCACTCTGCTTGGAGGCCCAGGGGCCTCCCGCTCAAGCGCGGTAACGGCGCGCGTCCGGCGCGGCCTACTGGCGCTTTCAGCCGCGCGGCTCGCGGGGGCACTTCGGCTTTCGTTCAGGCAAGGCGGTTTCCAGCCGGCGGCCGCCTCTCTCTGGGAGCGAACAGAAAGCTTACTCTTCCCGGTCAAAGCCTTTCTTTGCCCCTATTATATGCCCGGCGCGGGCCGGCGTCAAGCGGGGAACGGGAATTTAATGCGGGAGCGCTGTCACGCGTTCCCGCTTTTTTGAGATATGACTTTTTATACTGAATTCTGGTTTGGCGCATCATGCTTTGGGACGACATGGGACGGATAATTCCTTATATTCCGGCCTGTCAATCATTCCGTAACTTCCAGTTTTCCTGTTTAACAGCCCGACAAATTGGAATTTGTCGATTTTACAGTCCAAGAAATCGCAACGATTTTATCATTGAGCCCGGTACTCAGACAAGAATATACCCTCTGAACCCGCGCACAGAATAGTATGAATCCGCGCCGTTGTGAAAAGTGAACACGGTATCATAG
>JAFXQO010000075.1 GCA_017527065.1 Clostridia bacterium | reverse complement strand
GTGCTCACGATCAGTGGAACAGGGAGCATGAATAACTATACAGCGCAATATTACAATGGCAAATATATTCCTTCTGCTCCTTGGGGTGCAGACATCAGGCAAGTAATCATGAACGAAGGCGTGACAAGCATCGGCAGCTATGCTTTCTATCGCTGCTCCAGCCTCACGAGCATCGTCATCCCGTATGGCGTGACAAGCATCGACAGCAAAGCTTTCTATGGCTGCACCGGTCTCCCGAGCATCACCATCCCGGACAGCGTGACAAGCATCGGCCTCGGCGCTTTCGGTAACTGCACCGGTCTCCCGAGCATCACCATTCCGGATGGCGTGACTAGCATCGGCAGCGGCGCTTTCTATGGCTGCACCGGCCTCACGAGCGTCACCATCCCGGACAGCGTGACAAGCATCGGCGACGAGGCTTTCCGTGACTGCACCGGCCTCACGAGTGTCACCATCCCGGACAGCGTGACCAGCATCGGCAGCATGACTTTCTATCGCTGCACCGGCCTCACGAGCGTCGTCATCCCGGCCGGCGTGACCAGCATCAGCAAATACGCTTTCGAAGGCTGCACCGGCCTCACGAGCGTCAACATCCCGGGCAGCGTGACAAGCATCAGCAAATACGCTTTCTATGGCTGCACCGGCCTCACGAGCGTCTATGGTGTGGCAGGGTCGTATGCGGAAACATACGCGAACGATTATGGCTATACTTTTATCCCTGTGGTTTTTTGACGACTCACCTGTCGCCGGAAGCCCGGTGGCGCCTTAGCGGGCAGCGCGAGCACGAATCCCGACGGAACGGCGCTGATCGAGGGGCTGCAGAGCGGGAAGATGTATTACTTCGAGTGTCAGGATGGCAACTACATCTATCCGAGCACTTGCTGGGCGCTGGATCGGGCGACTGTGGAGATAAGTTTTACCGCGGAGACGCCGGCGTATGATTATGTGATCCCCGTGCCTGGCAATGTCATCAACTTAAGGAAAGTCAAGGTCTGCGAGCGTTCTGAGGGAAGGAATTCAGCGGCATCAGATACCTTCTTCCGCCCGATTCCGTCTATGGGCTTCATTCTGATTTGCGGCATTCGATTTCCCTCCCGAAATCTGCCGCAAAATCTGATGCTTTCAATCAGGTGCTTCTGCATACAAAAACGCCCGAAACCGCAATGGCTTCGGGCATTTGGTGACCCATCCGGGACTCGAACCCGGGACACCCTGATTAAAAGTCAGGTGCTCTACCGACTGAGCTAATGGATCACGTGCGCATCGTTGCTTATTATATACCATTCTTTCCAAATGGTCAATATGCGCCTAAAATATTAACACCCGCCCCTTGTGCAGGCGTCAAACACAGGTAACAGAATGGACGAAGGGAGAGCTGTCAAGGTAGGGAATGGAGATTTTCCGACTATACGGATGCTGGAAAACACGACCCGGCCTTGACAGCAGGGCCAAGCGATATAATGTTGTCAGGTCCGCGCCAGCTAAGGGCATTAACTAATCCTGTTACTCCTTCGGAGGATCGGTCTTCCCGGGGCGGCGCGCCTGCGCCTTTTCCTCGATGAGGGCGAGGATTTTCCGGGCGGCGTCGGGACGCGCGTTTTTCGACTGGCGGCGCATCATTTCGCGCTGAATGACGGCGTTCTGCGCCAGGTCGCAGCCATAGCGGATCTGCTCTTCGATGGTATGGGCGGAGAAGGAGATGCCGTGCTCGGCGAAAAAGCGGCTGTTGGCCGTCTCGCAGCCGGGAATGGGAGCCGTGTGAATGAGCGGCACATTCCGCACCAGCGCTTCGGTGGAGGTCAGGCCGCCGGGCTTGGTATAGAGCACGTCGCAGGCGGACATGTAATCCGCTACCTCGTTGGTAAAGCCGATCAGGCGGACGCGCGGCTCCCTGCTGAAGCGCTCCTCCATGGCGGAGAGCAGCTTCTGGTTGCTGCCGCAGATGACGGCGATGGTGCCGTTCCTGACCTCGGCAAGCAGGCGCTCGGTGAAGGTTAGGATGTGACCAGAGCCCATGCTGCCGCCCATGACGAGGAACAGCGGTTCCTCTTCAGGGAGATTCAGACGGCGGCGCGCGTCGCCGCGATTTTCCTCGCGGCTGAACTGGCTGCTCACGGGAATGCCGTAGGCGCGCAGCCTGTCGGGCGGCAGGCCGCGGGAGGCGTATTCGTCGATCAGATCCTCATGCGGCAGGACGTAATAGTCGCAGTCCAGGTCTTCCCAGAAGGGCTGACAGGTGTAGTCGGTGGCGATGGCGACGTTGACGGGCAGCGCGTCGCCGCGCCGCCTGAGATAGCTGAGGCCCTCCATGGCGAACAGGTGCGTCATGACGATGCCGTCCACGGGATTTTCCTCGAGGTAAGCCGCCAGTCGCTTGGCGATGGGAATGTTCGCGTAATAGACAGGGGAGAGATGGCGGTTTGTGCTGATCGCCATGCTCGTGCGGTAGATCATGCCGAAAAAATGCGGCGAGTAACGGGCCATGTTGATATAGGAACTGCTGATGAGGTTGCTCGTTATCTGATTAGCCAGCGCCAGATAATCCAATACGATCGCCTCGTGGCCCTGGCGCTCGATTTCTTCCTTCATGGCCCTGGCGGCGGTGTTGTGTCCGCCGCCCGTGTTGCAGGAAAGGATCAGTATTTTCATGGAGAATAATCTCCTTTCAACCGGCGTTATAGCGCGCGAGAAGCCCGCACGCAAATCCATTATAGCATAAGACCTGGAAAAAAGATAGATCGTGCCGCGCGTTTGGCGTTATTTAATCATTTTCTCATCTGCGTCACGGCAGATCGTCAAAATCGCCGTCATCCTCCAGCCCGGCGCGCGCTACGGCCTCGCGCACAATGTCCCAGGCATAGCCCCGCCGCGCCAGGGCCTGGCTGAGCTTGCCGCGCGCCGCGTAAGGCTCAAGGCCCCGGTAGCGCGCGGCCAGGCGGCGGGCGAGATCGGTCGCGGCCTCGAGCTGGCTCTCGTCGTCCAGCTGCTCAAGCGCCTCGCCGGCGGTCTCTTCGTCGACGCCCTTGGCGCGCAGCCTGCGCTTGAGGGCGAAGCGCCCCACAGCCCCGTCCCGCCTCAGCTCCACGAACCGCTCGGCGAAGCGCCTGTCGTCGATCAGCCGGTTTTCGGTCAGCCGCTGGCGCACGGCCCCGGCGACCGGGGCGAGGTAGCCCCTGCGCGCGAGGGCGTTCTCCAGGGCGGCGCCCGTCATGTCGCGGTCGGCGAGCATGTCCAGCGCCGCTTCGTAGGCCTCCTTCGACTGCTTTGCGCAGAGGCGGTTCACGTAATCCTGTTCGTCCAGCTCGTCGCCCTCCTTCAGCGGCAGCTCGTCGTATTCCTTTCGCCTGACGCGCAAAAACACCACGCCGTCCACATAGATCACAGCGCGCCGCTTCGTCAGTTCGATCGTGGTAATCATTCCCATGCAGAGACCGCTCCTTTTCGGAACATAATAAGGCCGGATCCAGAAATCCAACCGAAAAACGCGGGGAGGTAAGCATCATATGGCGAATGGTTCCACGGCGATCCAGACCAAGTCTCTGACCATCATCGAGGATCAGCTGCAGCATGAGTTTCTGGCCTGCAGGAAGGCGCAGGAATACGCGCTCAGCTTTTCCAATCCGGATCTCAAAAACCTGGCGAACACGGTGGCGCAGCACCATCGCGAGCGCTTCGACCGGCTGTTCGACTATCTCAACAGCCATGCCTGAGAGGAGGAATGAAGCATGCGCATGAACGGCAATAACTGCCCCCAGGTGCTCAGCGAGCAGGACATGATCCAGGACATGCTGTCCGAGGAAAAGTCGCTGCTCAGCAATTACGGAACGTTTATTCCCGAGGCCGCCTGCCCGCAGCTGCGGCAGGTGCTCACGCAGAACTTCACCGACTGCGCGCAGAACCAGTATGACATCTTCGACAAGATGAGCCAGCTCGGCTGGTATCCCACCAAGGACGCGCCCGTGGCGGACGTCACCGCCGCGCGCGACAAGTTCAATCAGCTCCGCCAGACGATGGGCTGATTGTCTTCCAACGCCCTTCTCAAGAAGCCGTGCCGCGCACGGCTTCTTTTTTGCGCGTCGTCACGCGGCTGGATTCGCCGCTCGGTAGAATGCCGCGCCGAAAAGCACCGAAAGCGCGGCAAGCGCCAGCTGAACAGGCAGCGGCGCCAGGTGCACGCAGGCGGCCAGCGCGCCCACCGCCAGCGCGGCGGCGCAGAACAGCGCGATCGCCCGGTCGCCGCGCCGGCGCGCGCGCGGCAGGATATAAGCCAGCGCGCCCAGCATCAGCGCGGCGCTCAAAAGCTGGCTTACGCGCAGCGCGCCCAGCATGAGGCTGTCCATCCTGAGGCCCTCCACCACGACGCGCTCGGCGGCGTACAGGTAAAGGTACGCCGCGAACAGGTCTCCCCGGCGTTTGAATGCGCCTTTCTTCTCAAAGAGCAGCAGCGCGGCGAAAACGGCGAAGCACCATGCCGATTCATAGAAGAATGTGGCCGCGTGCCAGAGACCGTCCGCCTCGATGAACACGGACAAAGGAAAAAACTGCAGCGCCGGATCCGACTGGGCGACGCCGTAGGCTTCCTGATTGAAGAAGTTGCCCCAGCGGCCGATGGCCTGTCCCAGCGCGAGGGCCGGCGCGCAGAGGTCGGCCAGCGCCCCGAAGGGGATTTTCTTCCATCGGGTATACGCCAGCGCGGCCAGGATGCCGCCGATGACGCCGCCGTAGATGGCGAGGCCGCCTTCCCGGAAATTGAAAACGGAAAGGGGATGTCCGGCGTAATGCGGCCACGTGAACGCCACGTAATACGCGCGGGCGCAGATCAGCGCCGCCGGCAGCGCCCAGAGCAGGAAATCAAGGGCCGTGTCTTTTTTCAGGCCCAGCTTTTTTTCGCGCAGCGAGGCAGTCAGCACGCCGAGCACGAGCCCGACGGCGATGAGAAGACCGTACCAATAGATGGGAAATCCAAGAACAGTAAAGGCGATCCGGCTGATTTCAGGCATAAACTCGTCCTCCATGATCATCATTATATTTCCAGCGCCGCGTCGTGTCAACAGCGCCCCGCCGGATTTTCACCGTCCGGATAGAAAACCGGGCGGGATGATACTATTAAGTCTATGCGCGGACGGGCCAAAACTCTTGCAATCGGCAGCGAGAAGCGATATAATGTCAGGTATAAAATGTTTGGATTATGCTCGGGGGCGTTTGATATGGGTACGCGGAGGCCGACAGGACGGTTTTTCATCCTGCTCATGCTGGTCATGGGCGTCGTCCTGTTCGCCGTGATGAACCTTTTCAGGCCCGGCGAGCCGCGATACGCCATCGTGACGAACGGCACCAGCAGCGATACCCGCCGCGTTCAGGCCGTGATCATGCGCAACGAGGACGTCGCCTCCATGGAGAGCGGCGGCACGATCAGCTACGTGGCCCAGGAGGGCGCGATGGTTTCCGCGGGCGATGAAATCGCCTATATCTACTCGGCCGGCTACTCGGCCAGCCAGCTTCAGGCGCTCGAAAAGGTGCGCTCAGAGATCAGGGCGTATCATCTCTCCATACTGGGCACGATCATCGACACGCGCCTTGACCGCCTCGAATCGAACGTTCAATACCTCGCGGTTCAGCTCAAGTCTCTCGTCAACCGGCGCTCTGCGGGCAACCTGCTCAATCTGGAAAGCCAGCTGACCCAGGCGATGGAGGCGAGGCAGACCTATCTGAGCCAGAACCAGCGCGAGGACGTGAAGCTCACGACACTCTATGAGACGGAGAGCAAGCGCGAATCGCAGATCGCCTCCTGGCGCTCCATCGAGACGGCGGCTTCCGCGGGCGTTGTGAGTTTCTACCTGGACGGCTATGAGAACTTCCTCTCGATCGACAATACGGGCAACATCACCGTCGACGCCCTCCGCTCGATAATACAGGGGAGAGAGGTCAATACGGACACCTCGCGCCTGACGACCAGCATCTACCGCCTGGTTCACACGGATCGGTGGTACGTCTACATCCTCACGGAGGACGGCAGCTTCAACCCGGTCGTCAACCAGCGCTTCTGGTTCCAGATGGAGGGCTTTGAGGACGTCGTCTACGACGCGTCGGTGGTGTCCAGCGTCAAATCGGGCAGCACGGTCATGACGCTTTTGCAGATCGACGATCCCCTCGGGCCGCTGCTCAACCAGCGCTGCGGCAACGCCACCGTCAGCACGGAAATGAGCGGCCTGAAGGTGCCCAGAAACGCGATCTACCGCGACAACGGCCAAACAGGCGTCTACGTTTACGACGGCGCGGGCGGCACTTTCATTCCCGTGATCGTGCTGTCCAGCGATTCGGAAGGCGTGCTCATCAGCACGGAGTATGAATCGGCGCTGTATGTCGGCAGCTATGTCAGACTGAGATAAACGCGGCATAACATCAGGTACGCCCGCTTTCGATAATTAAGGAGGAGTCTTTGCATGGCTCGAAAACAATCATCGAGGAGATTGAATCGCTTTCTTGACCTGATCGGACTGGTCGATTCGGAACGCGATGAAGATATGGAACAAACCTCCGACAGGACACCGCGGAGCAAAACAGGCCGGCGCGCCAGCGCGGATGAATTCGACGAATTCGCGGATTTTGAAGAGCAGACCGCGGCGCGCCAGCGCAGGAACCTCCCGCCTGTGGCGCGCCGGAACAGCCGGGTCGACGTGGAAAATGAGCGCGATGGATTCGGCGAGGATCGGGGCTGGACGAGTGCGCCGTCCGGTTATACGCCCCGCAGCCTGCGGGAGAGGACGGTTGGCGCGGCGGCCCGGACCACGGCGCGAAGCGGCTACCGTTCCTCGTCGGCTTCGGCGGAAGCCGCGCCGGCCTACGAGCGGCACGCGCCGGCCTCCTCAAGCTATCGCGCCGCCGAGACGCAGCCCCGCTATCACAGCCCGGCCGCCTCGGACTATGGCTCGCGCGACGGGGGCGACTACGGCGCGCCGCGCGCCGCGTCAAACGGCTATCAGCGGCATCAGACGGTCATATTCGCGCTGCGTTCCGTGGATGAATGCAAAGACGTCATCCTCTCGCTGATCGACAAGAAGAGCGTGCTGCTCAGCCTCGACGGGCTGGACGCCGTTCAGGCGCAGCGCGCGATAGATACCATGAGCGGCGCGGCCTACGCCATTAACGCGACCATGAGCCACGCCTCCGACCGGACCTGGCTGATCACGCCGAGCAACGTCGAGGTCGAGCGTTCGACGGTGGATCCGGACGGTTATAACAGTTATATTTGATTGCTGTTTTCGTATAAAATTATAGTGAAAGGCGGGGATCAGGGTGTATACGTCGGTCATCATGAAGGTTCTGACCGGTATCTCGTATTTTTGCAACATCATCACGGTGCTCCTGTTCGTCTACTGCCTGATGACATGGTTCGTTCGCCCGAACAGCCCGATTTACATGTTCGTCCATCGCCTCGTTGAGCCGTTCATCGCGCCGTTCCGCCCGCTGGCGCTCCGGCTGATGGAGAAGGGATTCATGGTCGACATTTCCGTGTTCCTGGCGATTGTCGTGATCCGCCTGATTCCGTCGATCCTGTGGAACATCGCCTACCGGTTCCTGCTGTAAACGGCGATGGAAGACGAATTCTTTCTCAGGCGCGTGAGGGAGCTGGCGCTGCGCGCGCTGCACCGGGGCGATGTGGTCTATACGCATTTTCTGGACCTGGCCCAGGCGCAGGCCGTGGGGCGGATTGCCCGGGAAACGGGCGTTTCGCTGGCCATGAATGGCGGATACGCCGACGCAGAGCGACGCATGGCCGCGTTTTATGGGGCAGACGCGCCGGCTGAAGGCGATTGGCCGATCTGTCCGGTCAGGATCGTATGGCGGCCGCAGTTCGGTTCGCCCGGCCATCGCGATATCCTCGGCGCTTTGATGGGGCTTGGCTTTGAACGCGAGCGCATCGGCGACATCGTCCTGGACGAGGGCTGCGCGTGGCTGTTCGCCGAGCCGGAAATGGCTTCGTATATCGCGGGTTCGCTGGAGAGCGCCGGGCGCGTGAACGTCCGGTGTGAGATCGCCAAAGACGTGTCCGCGCTGCCTGAGCCGGAAGGCCGGCATGTGCGGGATACAGTGCCCTCCATGCGTCTGGACGCCCTTGTGGCGGCGGGTTTTTCCCTCAGCCGCGCGGAAGCGGCCCGGGCGATCGGACAGGGCAAAGTCTACCTCAATCAGGCGCAGACGCTGCGAACCGACGCGGCCGTGCCAGAGAACGCGTTGATTTCCCTGCGGGGCAAGGGCCGGTTTCGCCTCGAGGCCGTCGAGGGCGAGACGCGCAAGGGCCGCTGGGCGGTGAGGCTGTTCCTTTACGGCGATTAAGAAATAATTATTTTTTCAGACAGGCAGGAATTTTAAGAAGCGTGTCGAATACTGTCCGTAATATAATTCTCGGAAAATATAGAAAGGAATGATTGACTTGGCGATCACCATTAAAGATATTCATGAAAAGGAGTTTACCAAGCAGGTTCGCGGCTACAGCATCGACGAGGTAGACGATTTTCTGGATGAGTTGGCTGACCAGATGGAAGCCATGGTGAAGGAAAACCGAGAGATGGCGTCCCAGCTCGAGGCGCTGAAGAACGCCCCGCCGGTCGAGGCCGCGCCCGCGCCCGCGCCTGTCGCGACGCCGGTCGTTGAGGCCGCCCCGCAGCCCGTGGCCGCCCCGCTGATGGATGAGCCGCAGTATTTCAAGAACCTCGAAACCACCCTGCGCGAGACCCTGATCAACGCGCAGCGCCTGGCCGACGAGACCGTCGCCGAGGCCCGCAAGAAGGCCAACGGCATCCTTTCCAGCGCCGAAGAGCAGGCCGCTTCGATCACCGCCAACGCGAAGGCCGAGGCCGAGACGACCCGCGCCGAGTCCGCCGAGCTCAAGGCCAACATGGAGGACTATCGCAGCCGCTTTGTGCGCCTGCTCCAGGATCAGGCGAAGCTCCTCAAATCGGACGAAACCCTGTTCACCTACTGATCAGCGCGCGGCCTTGCGCTGCGCCGTGACAAAAGATGCCTCGCTCCGCGCGGGGCATTTTTTCTGCGATGAATAGGCTAGGGAACCCGGGGCAGAATCAGTTTATGGGAAAAGCGAAGGTGAGAAGGACATGGCGACTGGCAGGAAGCATGAATGGAGGGGGAAGGACGCGCTCTCGTCCGTTTTGACGGCCGCTTTCACGCTCCTTCTAGACCGGGTGAGCAAGGGCTGGGCTTCCGGGCCCGCGCTGAAAGAACCGGCGCAGGCGATTCCCGGCGTCCTGGGCTGGCGCTATGTCCAGAACACCGGCGCGGCGTTCAGCGCTTTCCGAAACGCCGGGGCTTTCCTGTGGATCCCCACGGCGCTGATTATCGCGGCGGCGCTGTACTGGCTCGTCCGCAATCCGGACTGCGGCGGCTGGATGAGAACAGGCGTCACGCTGCTCATCGCCGGCGGACTGGGAAACCTGTACGACCGGGTGGCGTACGGCTATGTGATCGACTTCATCGAAGTCCTGTTCGTGCGCTTCGCGATATTCAACGTGGCGGACATCGCCGTTGTGTGCGGCGTCGGCTGCATGGTGATCGGCATTCTGAGGGGAAAGGGGGATGGGCATGAGCCTGTATCGCGTCGAAGCTGATGCGGAGAAAAAGCGGCTGGACGTCTTCCTTGCCGAAAAGAACGATTTCACACGCTCGCGCGCCGAGAAGCTCATCCGCGAGGGCGCCGTCCGCATAGACGGGCAGGCGGCCTTGAAACCGGGCCTCGCCCTCAGAGCGGGCATGCAGATCGAGCTTACGCTGCCCGAGGTAAAGCCCGTGGGCCTGACGGCGCAGGACCTGCCGCTGGACGTCGTCTATCAGGACGACGACCTGGCCGTGGTCTACAAACCCAGCGGCATGGTCGTCCATCCTGCGGCAGGCAACCCGGACGGCACCATGGTCAACGCCCTGATGATGAAGCTGGACGGCCTGTCCGGCATCGGCGGCGAGCTGCGGCCCGGCATCGTGCACAGGATCGACAAAGATACCTCCGGCCTGCTGCTGGTCGCGAAAAACGACCGCAGTCACCTCATGCTCTCCGAGCAGATCAAGGCGCACACCATCGAGCGGGCCTACCGCGCCATCGTCATCGGGCATATGAAGGAGGCCGAGGGCGACGTGGAAGGGCCGATCGGGCGGCATCCCACCGACCGGAAGAAGATGGCCATCGTGCCGGGGGGCCGTGAGGCGCATACCCATTGGCGCGCGCTGGAGGAATTGCGCGGCGCGACGCTGATCGAGGCGCGCCTGACCACGGGCCGAACCCACCAGATTCGCGTGCACATGGCCTCCATCGGCCATCCGGTGCTCGGCGATCCCGTCTACGGTCCGAAAAAATCGCCCTATCCCGTCGAGGGCGGACAACTGCTCCACGCCTTCAGGCTGGGCTTTGTCCACCCTTCCACCGGCGAGAAGATGCTCCTGGAAGCGCCGCCCGAGAAGCGATTCCTTGACTGGCTTGAAAAGCTGCGTGTTCACGGGTAACTGGGCGAATAATACCTCGGATTTACAAAAAATGTTCGGAAAATTGCAAAAAGTCGTTCCGTTTTTTACAAAGCAATGCGGAAGCGGGCCGTCCGCGGATGGTATAATATTCTCAGACAGCAGATTCTTACACGCATAGCAAAGGGGACGGGAAAATGGGCGGCTTTTTCGGCGTCGCATCAAAGACCGATTGCGTATACGATGTTTTCTTCGGGACAGACTATCATTCGCACCTGGGCACGAAGCGCGGCGGCATGACGATCCATGGGGAAGCCGGTTTCCAAAGGGCCATCCACAACATCGAGAATTCACCCTTCAGAACGAAATTTGAAAAAGACGTGGAGGAAATGAAGGGCAACACCGGCATCGGCGTCATCTCCGATACGGAGCCGCAGCCCCTGATCATGCGCTCCCATCTGGGCACGTTTTCCATCGTGACCGTCGGGCGGATCAACAACATCGACGCGCTGGTCGAGCGGGTTTTCAACGATGGCGCGCCCCATTTCCTCGAAATGAGCGGCGGGAGCATCAATCCAACGGAGCTGACCGCCGCGCTCATCAACCACTGCGATTCTATTCCCGAAGGCATCCGCTACGCCCAGCGCCAGATCGAAGGCTCCATGTCCATGCTGATTCTGACGGACGGAGGCATTTACGCCGCGCGGGACCGGCTCGGGCGCACGCCGGTGGTCGTAGGCCAAAAGGACGGCGCCTTCTGCGCGTGCTTTGAATCCTCCGCTTACCTGAATCTTGGCTATGTAAAGCATCATGAGCTCGGCCCGGCTGAGATCGACTTCATCACGCCGGAATCCGTCGAGGTCGTTTCGCCGCCGCAGGAGGATATGCGCATCTGCACTTTCCTGTGGATCTATTACGGCTATCCCACGTCCGACTACGAGGGCATGAACGTCGAGCTCATGCGCTATCGCTGCGGAGACAGGCTGGCCCAGCGGGACAGCGTTAAGGCCGATACCGTGGCCGGTGTGCCGGATTCCGGAACGGCGCACGCCATCGGCTACGCCAACCGCTCGCGCGTGCCCTTCTCGCGGCCCTTCATCAAGTATACGCCCACCTGGCCGCGTTCCTTCATGCCCCAGAAACAGAGCCAGCGCAACCTCATCGCGCACATGAAGCTCATTCCCGTCGAAGCGCTGATTCGCGGGAAACGCCTCGTCCTCATCGACGATTCCGTGGTGCGCGGCACGCAGATGCGGGAAACGACGGAGTTTCTCTACCGCAGCGGCGCGGCGGAGGTACACGTCCGCGCGGCCTGCCCGCCCATCATGTTCGGGTGTAAATACCTGAATTTCTCGCGCTCGACCTCTGAAATGGACCTGATCACGCGGCGCGTCATCAAGCGGCTGGAGGGCGACAAGGCCGATGAGAAACTGGCCCTTTACGCCGACCCTGATACGCCCGAGCACGCAACAATGGTAGAGGAAATCTGCAGGGAACTCAAGTTTTCCTCGCTCAAGTATCACCGGCTCGACGACATGATCGAAGCCACGGGCGTCTCGCCCTGCAAACTCTGCACCTATTGCTGGAACGGCAGGGAATAATCGAATATCCGCTCTTACGCCCTCCGACATTCGTTCGGAGGGTTTTTTAACGGCCTTTCCGCGCGCGGCATATGATGCGGGCAGAGGCAGGGCCCGGCGCCCGGCCGAAGAAAGGAGCGCGTGCAATGAAGCGGAATCAAAACGATGCAAATGTACGCAGACGCCTTCCGCTCGTCATGGCCTATGTGCCCTGGCAGGAATGGGGCGAGCGCTATGAGAACGAGCGCGGCTTTGATCGGGGCACCATTTTCCCCGATCTCTACTATCCGTTCATGGGAAGGGAGGCGGACGAACGGTGAATGGGCGGTGCATGACGCCCCGCGAGCGGGCGCTTTACGACGTTCAGACCCACGCCTTCGCGGCGAAGGAGATACAGCTGTTCCTTGACACGCACCCCGATAACGGTGAAGCCGCTGAGACGCTGGCCCGCGAGACACGCCTGGAGCGGGAGGCGACGCGCGCCTACGAGGAAGCCTACGGGCCGATCACGCTGAGCGCCGCCGTGCGGACAGGCCGTTATCTGTGGACGGAGGGCCCGTGGCCCTGGGAGAAGGAGGCGTAAGATATGTGGGCATATGAGAAGAAATTGCAGTATCCCGTCCGGATCAGCCGCCCCAATCCCACATTGGCTTCGCTGATCATCTCTCAGGTCGGCGGGCCGGACGGCGAGCTGGCCGCCTCGATGCGCTACCTCAGCCAGCGCTATGCCATGCCGTATCGGGAAGGCATGGCAACGCTCACGGACATCGGAACGGAGGAACTGGCGCATCTGGAAATGGTGAGCGCCATCATCTACCAGCTGACCCGCAACCTGACGCCGGAAGAAGCGCAGGCGCAGGGGTTCGCGCCGTATTATATCGACCACACCACGGGCGTTTGGCCTCAGGCGGCCAGCGGCGAGCCTTTCACCTCGAATTTCTTCCAGTCCAAGGGCGATCCCATCACCGACCTCAACGAGGACCTCGCCGCGGAACAGAAGGCGCGCACGACCTATGATAACATCCTGCGCCTCCTGGACGATCCGGATGTCATTGATCCCATCCGGTTCCTCCGCCAGCGGGAATTGGTCCACTATCAGCGGTTTGGCGAGACGCTGCGCATCGTTCAGGATAAGCTGAACGCGCGCAATTTCTACGCCTTCAACCCGGCCTTCGATACGGCCGGCGAAATTCAGCCGCGCGACGGCTCGCGCCAGGCCGGGGAGAGGGGAGAGGCCGACGAAGGAAGCCGGCGCAAAGCGCGCTACAACGGCAACACGGGCGAAAGACTTGGGGAACCGGCCGTCGAAACGGAGAGCGCCGGCCCGGATCTGGACGACTTGGATGAAATGCTTTGCGAGCCTGAAGAGATCGGCTGAGCGCTGACATGTCAATATGGCCGCAATGTGGCAACTGCCATTTACATTGCGGCCATATTTGTGCGCTTCTGTTTTAAGAAATAGAGGAGTATATATTTACCACGCTTTTTCATGCAGGAATTCGGCGCTTTATGTCGAATTTATTCTCTGTCAGTTTTATGACAGGAGGAACTTCACGAATGCAACGATCATGCACGGTCAAAACATCACGGCTCATCAGGCGCGTCAGCCTGGTTTTGTCGTTTCTTTTGTTCGTTCAGCTCATTCCCATGACAAACAACCTGGCCGCGGCGGCTTCCGACGGCATGATTCGCGTCCGCCTCACCCGCGTGGGCACGCCCGCCTCCGTCAGCTTCCGTACCACGGGCAGCTACAATGTGGCGGGGCAGACCGTCGCCAGCGGCACGACGGTGACCGTCGCGCTCTCCGCCGGGAAACTGACCATGACCGCGGGCACGAAGACGTTGGCTCAGGGCAGCAGCATCACCATTAACCGCAACAGCACCGGCTCCGGCTGCGGCGTGCGCTTCACCTCGCCGTCGCTGGCCAATCTCTATTGCGGCGACCTCATCTTTTCCGTCAACGGGAGCGGCATTCAAACCGTTTTGCGCATTTACATCGAAACATATCTCTACGGCGTGGTTCCCTTTGAAATGTCAAACTCCTATCCGATCGAGGCGCTGAAGGCGCAGGCCATCGCGGCGCGCACCTTTGCCATGCGCGCCAAGTCCTCGGGCGGCGGCTACGATCTCTACGACAACGCCAACAGCCAGGTGTTCAGGGGCTACACCGCGGCTTATTCCAACGCCATCAACGCGGTGGATGCCACGCGCGGCGTCTGCCTCATGAGCGGCGGCAGCTACGCCCAGTGCATGTATACCGCCAGCAACGGCGGCCAGACCGAGTCCTGCAAAAACGCGTTTGGCGGCGCGGTCTCCTATCTGACCGTCAAAGACGATCCTTACGACCTGGAAAACCCCGGCAGCACCCTGAAAAAAGCGACCATCGCCAAAAAGGGCGGCGGACTGAGCGGCGCCGTTTCCCAGGCCATACTGACCGCCGCGGCTTCAAAACTGAAAAGCGCCGGCATGAGCGGCGCCAGCGTCGTGACCGTCAACTCCGCCACGCTCCATTCGCCGCGCTATGACGCGCCCAGCCGGACCTATTCAAAGCTCCGGCTCAATGTGACCTTCTCGGGAAACGGCAAGAAGACGACGCTGGACGTCGATCTGGACACCTATAACGGCCTGGAAACGTCTCTGGGCCTGTCGATCAACAGCGCCAGCAATGAAATCGTTTCCATCAGCGAAACGAGCGACGCCTTTATCCTCGAGTTCCGCCGGTGGGGACACGGCGTTGGCCTCAGCCAGCGCGGCGCCCAGTGGATGGCGCAGAACTACGGCATGAGCTGCGGCGACATCCTGACCTTCTATTATCCGGGAACGAAACAGAGCACCTTCTCCTTTTCCGACGTGCTCAGCACGTCCTCCGGCAGCGTCGCGGTGACCGCTCCACCGACGGAGAGCAAATACGGCTACACGACGCTCCAGGAAGGTTCCACGGGCGAGGCCGTCAAGGCCCTTCAGACCAAGCTGAAGGAGCTGGGCTACTTTAGCGGCACGCCGCTGGGCAACTACCTGACGCTCACCATCGAGGCGGTAAGGGCTTTCCAGATCGCCCACGACCTCACGCCGGACGGCATCGCGACGCCGGATGTGCAAAAGCTCATCTTTGAAGGCGTTCCGGCCGCGACGCAGGCCCCGACGGCCACCATCGCGCCGGAAGCGTCCGCCACCCCAGCGCCTGTCGACACCGCTTATCAGACGCTGAAGTACGGCGACGCGGGCGAGGCGGTCAAAGCATTGCAGCGCCGCCTCATGGAGCTGGGCTTCTTCGGCGGCACGATCGGCGGCAATTACCTCACGCTCACTCAGACCGCCGTCGAGGATTACCAGCGCGCCAACGGCCTGACGGTGGACGGCATCGCCACGCCCGAGCTGCAGGAGAAGCTCTTCAACGCGGCCGGCGTGTCGCCTGAGGCGACGAAAGCGCCCGCCGCGACGCCGGATAATGAGAAGACGGAAGAACAGACCGCGGTCGTTACCATGAAGGACGCCGGTTCCCGGCTGAACATCCGGCAGAAGGATACCACCGCCTCAGCGGTCGTCGGCACGCTGGCAAACGGCGCGTCCGTGACGGTGACAGGCCGTTTGGGCGACTGGAGCGCCATCCGCGCGGGGAGCGTCAATGGCTATGTCATGACGATCTATCTCCGCTTTGCCGAAACGACGCCCGCGCCGACGTCGACGCCGGAGCCGACAGCGACCCCCGAACCCACTCCGACGCCCGAGCCCACCGAGGTCCCGGAAGCTACCGCGACCTCGGAGCCGAAGGCGACGCCCGCTCCGTATAACGCCACCGTCGCGCTCAACAACCCCTCGACGCGGCTGAACGTGCGCCAGAGCGCGACCACCGCTTCCGGCGTGATCGGCACGCTGGGCCACGGCGATGTCGTGGTCGTGACGGACAAGGCGGGCGATTGGAGCGCCATCCGAACCGACCGGTTCTCCGGTTATGTCATGACGCAGTACCTCGCGGTCGTCGCCAGCGCGCCGAACGCCCCCGCCGCGACCGCTACGGCGGTAACGCTCGCCACGACGGCCCCGGCCGTCACGCCCGCCCCGGCCGTCACGCCAGCCGGCGCGTCCTCCGCTTACGGCACGCTGAAATACGGCGACACGGGCGAGGCCGTCAAGGCGCTGCAGCGCAAGCTCAGGGAGCTGGGCTACTTTACGGGTAACATCGGGGGCAATTACCTGACGCTCACCCAGGGCGCCGTCGAGGCCTATCAGAAGGCGAACGGCCTGACTGTCGACGGCGTCGCCACGGCGCAGCTGCAGGAGATGATCTTCGCCTCGAAGCCGGCGGCTCAGATTCCGGCCGAAACGCAGCCGACCGTCGCGCCTGACCCGACGTCAACGCCTGCGCCCGCCGCGACGCCCGCGCCGGTCATGAATGAGACGGCTTACGTTTCGCTCGGAAGCGACGGCAGCCTCCTGAACGTCCGGCAATCGCCTTCCATCGACGCGTCAGTCGTCGGCCGCCTCGCGAACGGAACGACCGTCACAGTCACCGGCATTGCGGGGGACTGGAGCGCCGTCACGGTTGAGGGCATGACGGGCTATGTTTCCAGCGCCTAGCTGTCAAAGGTCAAGCCTTTCGCGGCCGCGAAGACCACGCCGACGGCCGCGCCCGCAGCGCCGGCGGCCGGCCAGACCGCGCAGGCGACGGCCACACCCCAGCCCGCGACCACGCTCAGGCCCGCGGCCTCCGAATACAGGACGCTCAAGCCGGGCGATTCGGGCGAAGCCGTGAAGGCGATTCAGCGCAGGCTCAAGGAGCTGGGCTACTTTACCGGCAACATCGGCGGCAATTACCTGACGCTGACGGAAGCCGCCGTGCGCGCCTATCAGAAGGCCAACGGCCTGGAAGAAGACGGCATCGCCACGGCGGAATTGCAGGAGAAGCTGTTCGAGACCACGGTCGGTTCTTCCTTGCAGACGGTATCTTCCACCGTAAACGCCACCGTCCAAGTGGGTTCCGGGTCGTATCTGAACCTGCGCGCCTCCGCAAACGCCTCGTCGAAACAGCTGGCGAAGATGTATGACGGCGAGCGTGTGAGCGTTCTGGGCGAAGACGGGGAATGGTATATGGTTTCCTACGGGGGAAAGACCGGCTACGCGCTGAAGGAATACATCCGAAAGGATTAAACAGACATGCCGCAGGATACATCCGACCGCCCCGGTCAAATCGAATTGAAGCCAGGCGAGCGCCTGGATTCGCTCCAGTTCGAGGGCCTTCAAATCATACAGCGTCCCGATTCTTTTCGCTTCGGCACCGACGCCGTGCTTCTGGCCGATTTCGCCTCGGCCAGAAGCGGCGATTACGTGGTCGATATGGGGACGGGTACGGGCATCATCTCCATCCTGATGGCTTCCCGGCAGCCCAGATCCCGCTATGCGGCCCTGGAGATCCAGCCGGAAATGGCGGAAATGGCGCGGCGCAGTGTGTGTCTCAACAGCATGCAGGAGCAAATCGAGGTATGCTGCTGCGATTTCAGGGAAGCGGCCACGCGTTACGGCTATGGCCGCTTTTCTTTGGCGGTGTGCAATCCGCCCTACGGCAAGGCGGGCGGCGCGCTGCTCAGTCAGTCCGAGGGGAAGCGCATCGCGCGGCACGAATCAAACTGCACGGTGGAGGACGTCGCCGCGTCCGCCTACGCCCTTTTGAAGACGGGCGGACGGCTGGCGGTCATTTTTCCGGCGGCGCGCGCCTTTGAAATGATGTACGCCATGAAGGCGGCGCGCCTGGAGCCCAAGAGGATCCGAACGGTTCACGCGACGGCGGACCGCGAGCCCAAGCTGACGCTCATCGAGGCCGTGAAGGACGGCGGTTCCATGCTGCACTGGATGCCGCCGCTCATCCTGGCGGACGAAAACGGAGCGCCCACCGCGGAATGGAGAAGGATCTATCGGATTTCAACCTGAGGAAAGCGGCCGTGATCGCGCACAAAACAGGAAAAGATGACAGCACAGGCGCGTTGAAACGGTTGAAATCGAAGGAAACATGTGGTAAAATGATACAAACGAATTATCAGCATACGAGGTGTTTTTATGAAACGATATGATTTCAGGCGGTTGGCCGCGGCGGCTCTGTGCATGCTGTTCTTCTGCGCGCCCCTTGCGCGCGCGACGGACGACGTGACGCCGGCGTATTTTAAGAACGTCGAGGTGAGCACGGGCGTCATCAACACGGAGGTCAAAGTCAACCTGCGCCGCGAGCCGAACACCGACAGCGGCATCGTCGAGCGCCTTGAGCCCGGCGCTGAGGTCAAGGTGCTGGATCAGTCGAACAGCAAATGGACAAAGGTGAATCACGACGGCAACATCGGCTATGTCTCCTCTGAATTCCTCACGGTCAGCACCTACATCGAGCAGGTGGAGGTCATCAACGAGGATCCCCTCGAGGCGAGCGTAGCCGGCGCCGTAACGCCCGACATCATGGAGCAGCACGCCTCCTTCAGGCTGGAGGGCACCGTTCATTCAAACAACCCCATCCTCTCGGTGACGGTCGAGGTCGAGGACATGCGCTCGCTTGAAACCGCCATGACCGCCAGCGAAGAATTCGCCTACGAGGCCGACGTGAAGGAATTCAACCTCACGCGCCTTGACGGCGACCTGCCCTTCCGCAAGCTGGCTCCCGGTGAAAAGCAGCTGCGCGTCATCGTGGAAAGCTCCTCCGAGCGCGCGACGGTGCTGCAGAAGGATTTCTATGTGACGGGCTCCTTCGCCGATGAAGTGAGCATGATCGGCGACTGCAAAATCGCCGTGACCAGCGGCAAGAAGGATCACATGACCGACGCGCGCTACGGCACGGCCTGGCAGCCGGGCAGCGCGGAGGACACCGTTACCGTAACGCTGCCCGAAGGCCGCGTGGGCGCTTTGCTCACGATCGAGTGGACGAGTTCTCCCACATCGTTTACCGTGGCCCTGGCCGGTGAGAACGGCGCCGCGATCGAAACGATCGAGGAGACCAATCCCAGCCATATGCTCTGCTTCGCCTACGACCTGACTGCGGACGTGCGCCAGATCGTCATTTCCACGCCGGACACGAAGAACGGCATCTGCGAACTGCGCGTGATGGAAGAGGGGAAGATTTCCGAGGTCACGCAGCGCTGGCAGCCCATCGAGGGCAAGGTCGACCTGATGGTCTTCTCCACGCATCAGGACGACGAGCTGCTCTTCTTCGGCGGCACAATTCCGTACTATGTGGCCCAGGGCAAGAACGTCGTGGTGGTCTACATGGCCAACTGCGGCCGTTCGCGCTACGCCGAGGCCATGGAGGGCCTGTGGGCCTGCGGACTCAGGACGCATCCGATCTTCGTGGGCTTCGAGGACAAGCGCCTCGCGGACTACGATGAAACCGTCGCCCTGTGGGGCCTCGAGACGACCGAGGCCGCCGTGGTGGAGCTGATTCGCCAGTATAAGCCGGACGTCATCGTGACCCACGACATTGACGGCGAATACGGCCACAACCAGCACAAGCTGACCTCCTACGCCGTGCGCCGCGCCATCCGCCTGGCGGCCGAGCCGGACGCCTATCCGACCAGCTATGAGCAGTACGGTCTGTGGGATATCAAGAAACTCTACATCCACCTGTACGAAGGCAACCAGCTGACCATGAGCGTCTATGACGAGCCGCTGGAGGAGCTGAACGGCCTGACGCCGACCCAGGTGGCGACGATCGGCTATGCCAAGCATGTTTCCCAGCAGAAGTATTACTCTATGGAGAAGGACGGTGTGCGCTACGACAACCGCGTCTACGGCCTGATTTACACCACCGTGGGCGACGACGTGCGCAAGGACGATCTGTTTGAGAATGTAAACTGACACTGATCCGTACAATAATCGGAGGCGAATAACCCATGGCCATCACTCGTGAAGAGGCGCTGAAGCTGCTCAACGCCCCTGACAGGCTCGAAAATCTTTCCCGGCTTGTTCGGGAAGAAGCCTTGCCCGCCCAGGGAAAGGACGTCAACAACCACATCCACACGATCTATTCCTTTTCTCCGTATTCCCCGACGGCCGCGGTCTGGTTCGCCTATCAGGCCGGCCTGTGCACCTGCGGCCTGATGGATCACGATTCCATCGGCGGCGCGGAGGAATTCCTCGCCGCTGTCAGGATGGTGAAGATGGGTGGAACCATCGGCGTCGAATGCCGCGTGAGTTTCGAGAATACGCCCTTTGCCGGCCGGCGCATCAACAATCCGGATCAGGACTCTATCGCCTACGTGGCATTGCACGGCATACCGCACAATCGCACGGCCGAGGTGGACGCCTTCTTCGCGCCTTACCGCGAGAAGCGCAATGTTCGCAACCGCAGGATGGTGGAGGCCGTCAACGGGCTGATGTCAAAGTACGGCGTCACGATCGACTTCGATAAGGACGTGCTGCCGCTGTCGCAGTACGACAAAGGCGGTTCTGTGACGGAGCGGCATCTCTCAAGCGCCTTGGCTTACAGGATGCTCGATGTGATCGGTTCGGGAGAAAAGCTGGTTTCGTTCATCAAAGACACCATGCAGCTGCCTCTTTCCGCGAAAATCGAAGGCTATCTTCTGAATCCGGATAATCCGCACGCCATGTACGATCTGCTGGGATGGATCAAATCCACGCTGATCAGCCGGTTCTACATCAACGCGACGGACGAATGTCCTGACGTGCGCGACGTGCTGGCGCTCTCCGAGCGGGTCGGCGCGATTTCCGCTTATGCCTATCTGGGCGATGTGGGCGATTCCGTGACCGGCGACAAGCGCGCGCAGAAATTCGAGGACGACTACCTCGACGAGCTGGTGAAGTACCTCAAATGGCTGGGCTTCCGCGCCATAACCTATATGCCCTCGCGCAATACGCGCGAACAGCTCAATCGCGTGCGCGGTCTTTGCGAGCAGTACGGACTGTTCCAGATCAGCGGAGAAGACATCAATTCCCCGCGCCAGAGCTTTGTCTGCGAGGCCCAGCGCGACCCGGCGTTCAGCAACCTGTACGACGCGACCTGGGCGCTGATCGCGCATGAATGGCGTTCCACCGAAGACCCGGCCAAGGGCCTGTTCTCCGACGAAAGTGTCGCGGCCTGGCCCAAACTGGAGGAGCGCGTAAAGGCCTTCTCCCAATTCGGCCAGGAATACTACAACGGACGCCAATAAGAAAACAACCCAATGACAGAAAGAACCGGGAAGGCGAAAGAACCTTCCCGGCTTTTGTATTCATATGGGTTTGATCAAGCCTCGTCTGATGCGCTGTCTGCATCATCGCCTTCCGCAGTCACGGGCTGGCGCATCTTTCCCGCCTTGGAGGGAGAGGGGAGAGCGGCCGTTTCAGCGTCGGGCGCTACAGGCTCGTCGTTCACGCCATCCGGCAGCTTTTCTTCCAATTGGCCTTTGTTCGGCTGCTTTGCCTTTGGAAGCTTTTCCTCCGGCACATCTTCTGCCACATCTTCTTCTGGCTTATCTTCTTCCGAAATCTCATCTTCCGGCTCGGGATGGTTGGCTTCGTAAACCAGATTGACCAGGCCATAGCCGGTGATGTGCTCATCGGTCAGCAGATACTCGCGCTCTCTGACGCGGATGTTGCTGTTGCCCTCGATGGTATAGACGCGCTCGTCGTCCACGGCCAGCACGATGCCGATGTGATCGGTTGCGCCGTAGCCGTTCTCCCATGTTTCGGTCTCATGATCGAAGAAGATGAGATCGCCGGGCCGGGGTTCGGCGTCTTCGCGGGCGGCGTAAAGACCCTGATTGATCAACCGGCTGCGCAGGCGCTGCTGGCTGGCCGACTGCGGAACGGCCCATTCCGGCACGTTGGCGTTTTCCAGGCAGAAGGAGACGAACATCGAGCACCATTCTTCATAGGGCATGCCGTACCACGCGCCGTAGCGGGACCAGCCCTGCCGCTCTCCGTCGTCGCGGATGATGAAATCCTTCTGGCTTTCCTTGTAGCCCAGCTGCGATTTCGCGACCGCCAGAATGTCCTGCGGCCAATTTCCGGTCAGCTTCACATCCTTGAGCGTCTGCTGCCACGTGTAGCGGTTCTCGGTCTCGTGCATGGGGCAGGGTACCTCGACCGAGGCTTTCGCCCTCTGCCCGAACTGGTCCTCCATCTCCACGGTCAGTTCCAGCGTGCAGGCTTCGTCAAGTACCTCGGGCCATACGCGGACGGATTCCTTGAATTCATAAGATTCATAGATCTGCATGCCCGCCTGGCGGACGGTGATGTGGGTGTTGGCCGCCTCGGCGTATCTGTTATCGCTGTGCTTGAGGCCGAATGTCATGGAATCTCCGCCGAAGCAATAGGATGCGTGGGCCGAGACTTCGACGGTTAACTCCGGCGGTTCTGTGACCTGCAGCTTACAGACTTTGGATTTTTCTTCCGTAATGGTTTCTTCCGAATCATCCGCGGCCTTGCGCTGGGTGACCGCCGTCAGCCTGAAAGCGTATATGCCGAGTTCGCTGGGCGTGTAATTGTATGAACCGACGTTGCTGTCATACACGCCGCTGCCCAACTCGTAGCCGTCCTTGAAGAGCTGCCATACGATTTCCGCCTTCTCCACGCTCTGGACGGCGTAATGCCAAACAGCTTCTTCCCCGATCACGACGGTATTCTCTTCAAGAGACACGTCAACGCTCAACGGGGCGGAAGGGTTGGGGGCGACGGTCCAAAGGACGTCTGTTTCGACGGGCGGGTCATTGCTGGGCGCGTCCGACGCGGATATGACGGTCAGCTTCACTTCTTTTGCGATCTTGACCTGCGAGGCGTTTTCTCCCTCGCCTACCCGGACCTTAGCGACCAGTTTGAATGAATAAACGCCCGCCTCACCAGGCTGGTATTCAAAGCTGCGTTCGCCGTTGACGAATTTGCCGGATTTCAGAAGCGTCTTGCCCTTGTAGAGATACCAGTTCATCTCCGGCTCGCGTTCGCTTTCGATCGTAAAGCTCCATACGACATTCTGCCCGACCTTCGCGAAGCCCGGTTTGACCGACATCTGGATTTTCAGGGGCGTCGGGGCGTCGGGATCGAGTTCGTCCTGTTCGATGGCGTCGTCGTCTTCGCCCGGCATGGGCGTTGCGTCGGGGTTGATCGTGGGGGTAGGAGAAGGCGTCGGGGAAGCTTCGGGAGTGACGGACGCTTCCGGCGTCGCGGAGGCATCGGGGTCGACAGACGCTTCAGGCGAAGGAGTTACTTCGGGTGTTACGGAGGGCGCCGGATCATCCGCGGACGGCGTCGCGTTCGGATCGGCGGGCGCTTCCGATGATTCCGGCTCGCCCTGCTGCGATTCAGCGTCGCCCTGGGGCGTGTCTGTCACGGAAGATTCATCCGCAGGCTGAGGTTCATTCTCAGGCTGGGGCTGATCCGCGGGCTGAGGCTCGTCCGCAGGCTGGGGGTTATCCACAGGCTGGGGCTCGTCCGCAGGCTGGGGGTTATCCACAGGCTGGGGCTCGTCCGCGGGCTGGGGGTTATCCACAGGCTGGGGCTCGTCCGCGGGCTGGGGCTCGTCCGCAGGCTGAGGCTCATCGGCAGGCTGAGGATCGTTCGCAGGTTGGGGATCGTCCACAGGCTGGGGATCGTTCGCGGGCTGAGGCTCATTCGGCGTCTGCGGTTCCTGGTTTACAGGGGGATCGTTCGACACCTGAGGCGGTTCAGGCTCGGGTTCCGGAGCGGGATAGCAGGAATCCTGGTGCGTATGCTCCGGTTTTGTACACGTCAGAACCTGCTCGTAGCAGGAACTGTCATGCTGGTGTTCTTCCGATTCGGCCTGTCCGCAGATGAGGACGGAGGAATAGCAATCGCCCGAATGCGTGTGCTCTTCCATGCCGCATATCGTCGAGTTTGCCTTGGCGTGAGGGATGGGTTCGCATATCAGCGCCAGCGCCAGGAACAGCGAAAGCAGCGGAAGCATCCCGCGCGGCCGTTCGGGCTGCAGCCGGTGTTTCGAGCGCGTTGCGGAATGACGGCCTTTTCTGATTTCCTGTTTCATGTCCTCTTTATCCTCCAATGGTGATCTGTGCGACGACAGAACATATTTTATACATTCTACCATATTATAGCATAATTTCCGCCGCTTGTCAAATCGTCCGTGAACAATGGGCGGAGCGGTCGCTTATTCCCGCCCAAACGGGGAAAAATGACGGCGGGAGGCGAGACAAAATGATCTTTATTCAGAAACGGTTCCTGAATGGCGAGCCCGTGGAGCGCGAGGATATGGCGGGCAGGCCGGTTGAGTCGGAGCGGATCGCGCGCGTCATCGAGCGGGTGCGGCGGAGGGAGAGGCGATGAAGAGCCGGCACGCGGCGCTGTACATCCGCGTATCGACGGACTCGCAAGCGGACGAAGGCTACAGCATCGAAGCGCAGAAGGATATGCTGGAAGGCTACTGCCGGAGCCGCGGCTGGAAGGACTATGAATTTTACATCGACGGCGGCTTCACCGGCAGCAACATAGACAGGCCGGAGATGAAGCGGCTCATCGGGGAAGCGCGGGCGGGGCGCATATCGCAGGTGGTCGTTTATAAGCTGGACCGGCTGTCCCGCAGCCAGAAGGACACGCTCTTTCTCATCGAGGATGTGTTCAATCCGGCGGGCATCGGTTTTACCTCGCTCAACGAAAACATGGACACTTCGACGCCCATGGGCCGGGCGATGCTGGGCATCATGTCCGCCTTCGCGCAGCTGGAGCGCGAGACCATCCGGGAGCGCACCCGCATGGGCATGAAGGAGCGCGTGCGCACCGGGCTGTGGATGGGCGGCGGCCATCCGCCCTTCGGCTATGATTACGACAGCGACCGCGGCGTGCTGGTGCCGAACGCGGACGCGGAAACCGTGCGGCTGATCTACCGGCTGTACCTCGAGGGCCTGTCCACCGCGCGCATCGCGGCGATCACCGGCATGAAGCACGATAAACAGGTGCGCGACATCCTTTCGCGCAAGTCGAACATCGGCCTGATCGAGTACAACGGCGCGGAATACCGCGGGCGGCACGAACCGATCGTGGATGAGGCCGTGTTTCAGGCGGCTCAGGAGCAGCGCCGCCGCCGGGCCAGCGCCCGCGGTTTTCAAAGCGGACATCTGCTTACGGGCCTTGTCTACTGCGGCCGCTGCGGCGCGCGCATGCGGTATCAGAAGTGGGGCGCGAAAGGCTTCAAGCTGACCTGCTATTCGCAGCAGAGCAGCAAGCGATACCTCATTCGCGACGAAAATTGCGACAACGAAAAAGCCTGGGCCGACGAGGTCGAGGCGGCCGTGACGGGCGATTTTCTGGACCGGGCGCTCAGCCTGCCGGAGCAGACGGCGGAGGAGGCCGGGGAAACCGTCGGAACGCGGCTCGCGGAGCGGATTCGCGAGGCGGAACGCCGGCTCAAGCGGCTCTACGACCTTTATGCTGCCGGAGAAGACGACGTGCTGGCGGAGAGCATCAGCGCGCAGAAACGCCTTCTGGAGGCGCTGCGGGCGGAAGCGGAACGCGAGGAAGCGCAGCGCGTGCGAGAAGAGACCGAAGTCGGCCGACGCGATGAGATTCGCCGCCTCGCCCAGGCGTGGGACCGGATGACGCAGGTGGAGCGGCGCTCGGTCGTGCGCGAACTGATCGAGCGGGTTGAGATCGACGGGCCGAATATCAGCATCCACTACCGCCTGTAGCCGCGTTTCGACAAAAGACCGTCATGCCAATGATCATCGGCGAAATACGCCGCTATCTTCGGGATAATAATCAAGTCCGCGTGAGCCGTTCGCTGCGGGATCTGGCCTACAAGGCGCTCAAGGCGCGCGAGGCGCTCACCTACCGGCTGGGGCGCGAGCCGGACGCGGCGGAGATTGCGAAGGAGCTCGGCTGCGATGAAAAAGAAGTGAGCCTTGCGCTGGACGCCATACAGGATCCCGTGTCGCTGTTCGAGCCCGTGTTTCAGGACGGCGGCGAGCCGATCTACGTGATGGATCAGGTGAAGGACGAGCGCGTGGAGGTGGAGGATTGGGTGCGCGACCTCTCGCTGAGGCAGGCCATGGCGCGCCTGAATGAGCGCGAGCGGGGCATCGTGGAAAAGCGCTATTTCGAGGGACGCACGCAAATGGAGGTGGCCGAGGAAATCGGCATCTCCCAGGCGCAGGTGTCGCGCCTGGAGAAGGCGGCGCTCAGGCAGATGCAGCGCTATCTCTGATATTCGGTCAAGCGGGAAGGACAGCCTTTCCGCCTTCTTTTTTGCCGCGCCCTGATGGCAGCATGGCCTCGCCGCTCATAAAATGCCATGAGGTGATGGCCATGGTGTTCTCTGAATTGCGCGAAAAGGAAGTCATCAACATCTGCGACGGAAAGCGATACGGGCATCCGATCGATATCGAATTGAACGATCAGGCCTGCGCTGTTGCGCTGGTGGTGCCCGCCCAGACGGGCTGGAAGGGGATGCTCCGCAGCGTCCGGGAAGGCATTGTCATCCCATGGAGCCATGTGCGGCGAATAGGGGATGACGTCATTTTGGTGGAACTTGACACTAACTTCTTTCAGACTTGTTGAAGACTTACAAATCTACTGTTAACTACTTGACAGAATGGACGGGGGAGGGTAAAATAATGTCAGGTATAATATAGGGGGCGTGGGGATGAAGTGCGTTTTCTGCGGATGCGAGGAAAGCCGCGTGATCGATTCCCGTTCCGTGGAGGATGGCAACGCCATACGCAGGCGGCGCGAATGTGAAAAATGCGGCAGGCGCTTCACCACCTATGAAAAAGTCGATACCATTCCGCTGATGGTGGTCAAAAAGGACAAGCGGCGCGAGCCCTTCGATTCGGAAAAGCTCCGCCAGGGCATCCTGAAAGCCTGCGAGAAGCGGCCGGTATCCATGTCCGCTATAGACGAACTGACCGACCGGATCGAAATGAAGGCCTATGCGAGCGATCAGGAAATCACCAGCGCCGAGATCGGCGAAATGGTCATGGACGGACTCAAGGAGCTTGACAAGGTGTCTTACGTCCGGTTTGCGTCGGTCTACCGCCAGTTTACCGACCTGGAGAACTTCATCGAGGAACTGAACAAACTGCTAAACAACCGATAATCGTGATAATATGGGATGCCTTGCCGCGGGCGGGGAATCCGGTTCCATATTAAATTAAGAATTGAAAGAAGGAGACGGACATGGCAAACGAACTCATTTTGGCCGTGGATGACGAGGCTCATATTCTCGAACTGCTGACTTTCAACCTGGAAGCGTCCGGATATCGCGTGGTAACGGCAGCAAACGGCGAGGATGCGCTCGTCGTCTGCGCGCATGAGCGCCCTGCTCTGATCCTGTTGGATATCATGCTCCCCGGCATCGACGGCGTCGAGGTATGCCGCCGCCTGAAGAGCACCTCCACCACCAGCGACATTCCGATCATCATGCTGACCGCCAAGGGCGATGAGGTAGACAAGATCCTGGGCCTCGAGATGGGCGCGGACGATTACATCACCAAGCCCTTCAGCGTGCGCGAGCTCATCGCGCGCGTGAAGGCGCTGCTCCGCCGCGCCGCCCCGCAGAGCGAGGAAGAGGGCATCCTCCACGTGGGCGGCCTGACCATCGACGTGGGCAACTACGAGGCGTTCCGCAACGGCGAGAAGCTGTCGCTCACGCTGAAGGAGTTTGAGCTTTTGAAGCTGCTGGTCATCAGCCGCGGCAAGGTGCTCACCCGCGACTTCCTGCTGGATCGCATCTGGGGCTATGAGTTCTACGGCGAGACCCGCACGGTCGACGTCCATATCCGTCACATTCGCCAGAAGCTGGGCGACGACGCGCATTACATCGAGACCATCCGCGGCGTCGGCTACAAGTTTAATGACAGGCAGGAGAGCAGGATATGAGAAGATGGGTTGCATTTATCGCAGCCTGTGCCATGTTCGTCTGTTCCCTTGCTTACTCAGTGATATACGTGGGGGCGGTCTACAATAACCTGGCCGCCTCCGCTATTGATGACCTGGTAAGGATTTGCCGCGTGTCCGCAGACTATCTGGACAGCGCGGCATTTTCCGTGTATGACGGCGAAAGCAGGGCGCGGCTGGATGAACTGGCAAGCAGCATGAACGTCGGCATGACCGTGATGGATGAAGAGGGCGCCGTGCTATACGACACGCGCCGGTCCGGCGATCTCCAGGCCCTCGCACAGGGGGAGGACATTGACGAGGCGCTGCGCAACGGCGTCGGGACCGACCTGACCACCTATCGGAACGCCCCAACGATTTTCGTCTCTGTGCGCTCGGAAAACAGCCTGATCGTGAGGATGTGGGAGGCCGCGCCTTCCCGGTCGGAGGTTCTGAAGGGCTGCGGGGGCCAGCTGGCGCTGCTTATGATCGTGCTCGCGGCGATCTGCTTTGTCACAGTCAGCCTGCTGGTGCGCGAGAGCGACAAGCTCGTTCACGGCGCGCAGCAGGTGCTCGACGCCTTCGCCGAAGGCCGTTTCGACGAGCGCATCGAGTACGTGTACGGCCGGAACGCGCGCTGGGCGCGCCAGATCAACGCCAGCGCGGCGCGCATCAGCGAGCAGCTCGAGCGGCGCAACAGCCGCAACCAGGCGCTGAGCGAGGTCATGAACCAGACGCAGCACGGCATGCTGGCAGTCAACAGCGCGCTGCAGGTCACCCTGATGACACCCCTGGCGAAGACGCTTTTAGGCTTTCACGGGACGGCCGAGGGCATGGCCGTGTCAGAGCTGAACAAGGATGTCAACCTTGAGCCGATCTTCAAGGAAGCCATGGGCCAGACCAGCGTGTTCACGAGCGAGATCGCCGTGCGCGAGGGCCGCACGGGCCGGGGCCATACGCCGCTGAGGCTTTACATTTCCCCCATGAAGCGGGATGGCGAGGTCGTCGGCGCGATGGCCATGATCGAAGACATCACGGAACTGAGGCGGCTCGAGCAGATGCGCACGGACTTCACGGCCAACGTGTCGCATGAGCTCAAGACGCCGCTGACCTCCATACGGGGCTTCGTCGAAACGCTGCTGGACGGCGCCATCGACAACCCCGAAATGGCGCGCAAGTTCCTCAATATCATCATGATGGAGGCCAACCGCCTCACGCGCCTGGTGAACGACATCCTGTCCATTTCAAAGCTGGAGGCGGGCGACACGGACGTGAGCCTGGGCCGGCTGCGGCTGGACAAGATGGCGTCGGACGTGTGCGAGATGCTGCAGATTCACGCAAAGGAAAAGCAGATCGACCTGAGCATCAACGAAAACGACGAACCCATTTACGTTTGGGGCAATCAGGACAGGCTCGAACAGCTGGTCATCAACCTGGTCGAAAACGCGATCAAATACAACCAGCCGGGCGGCAGCGTGCGCGTGTCGGTCTACGGTACGGCGACGAACGCCTATTTCTTGGTGAGCGACACGGGCATCGGCATCGCGGAGGAACACCTGCCGCGGCTGTTCGAGCGCTTCTATCGCGTAGACAAGGGCCGTTCCCGCTCCATGGGCGGCACGGGGCTGGGCCTGGCTATTGTCAAGCACATTGCGGTGAGCATGGGTGGCACCGTTGAAGTCCATTCCAAACTGGGCGAAGGCTCGGAATTCTCGGTCACACTGCCGCGCTATGTGGCCAAAGACGACGGGAAAGAAGGCAAGGACGACGATTTTGACAGCGAAGGAGTGTAAAGGAAAATGAAGTACAGGCAATTCCCCGGAACAGACGTAACATCTTCCGTGCTGGGCATGGGCTGCATGAGGCTGCCCACCGCGGACGGACATGTCGACCACGCCGAGACGATCAAAATGATCCGCCACGGCATCGAGCAGGGCATCCGCTATGTCGACACGGCTTATCCCTATCACGGCGGCGAGAGCGAGATCGCCGTGGGCGAGGCGCTGTCGGACGGCTGGCGCGAAAAAGTCACCCTGGCGACAAAATTGCCCGTGTGGAAGGTCGAGAAGTACGAGGACATGGAGGCCACGCTGGACGAGCAGCTCACCAAGCTCAGAACCGATCATATTGATTTCTACCTGCTGCACGCCATGAACAGGGATCGCTGGCACAAGATTCGTGACCTCGGCGCGCTCGATTTCCTCGACAAGATGCTCAAGAAGGGCAAGATCCGCTATCCCGCCTTCTCCTTCCACGACGACGCGGAGACCTTCGCGGAGATCGCCACGGCGTATGACTGGAAGCTCATCCAGGTGCAGATGAACCTGCTGGACGAGTTCAACCAGGCCACCTACGCGGGCGTTCAGAAGTATTGCGGCGAGCGGGGCATCGGCGTGGTGGTCATGGAGCCGCTGCGCGGCGGCGCGCTGGCCCGCAAGACCCCGCCCGAGGTTCAGGCCATTTACGACGCCGCGCCGGAGAAGCGCAGCGCCGTCGAGTGGGCGTTCCGCTGGCTCTACGACAAGCCCGAGTTTGTGACCATCCTCTCCGGCATGTCCAGCATGGAGCAGCTCGACGACAACCTGCGCATCTTCGACCAGGCCGAGGCCGGCTGCCTGAGCGAGGCGGACAAGGCCATGCTCGTAAAGGTGCGCGAGGCCTATGAGAAGCGCGTGCGCGTGGGCTGCACGGGCTGCGAATACTGCCAGCCCTGCCCGATGGGCGTGAAGATTCCGCGCATCTTCCAGGGCATCGACCAGGCTTGCATGTTCGGCGAGGCGAAGGACTTCGCGCCGCGCTACGCGAAACTCGTCGAGGAAGAAGCCGACGCCAGCCGCTGCGTGGCCTGCGGCACCTGCGAGAGCCAGTGCCCCCAGCACTTCCACATCATCGACCTGCTGGCCGGCATTCGCGAGGAATTCAAAGGAGCGTAAGCGACATGAAGGTAACAGTGGCTGATTCGCCGAAGCTGCTCGGGCGGCTCGCGGCAAAGGAAGCGGCGGACATCATCAGCGCCGCCATTCGGGAGAAGGGAAGCGCGCGCATCGTGCTGTCCACGGGTGCGTCTCAGTTCGACACGCTGGCCGCGCTGGTTGAAGAAAAGGTTGACTGGACGAAGGTGGAGATGTTCCACCTGGACGAATACGTGAACCTACCCGAGACGCATCCCGCCAGCTTTCGCAAATACCTGAAGGAGCGCTTCACGAGCCGCGTGCCGCTGAAGGCGGCCCATTTCGTGGACGGCACGCCCGAGGGCATCGCGGCGCTGACGGATGAACTGCGCCGCGCGCCCATCGACCTGGGCCTCATCGGCATCGGCGAAAACGGTCACATCGCTTTCAACGATCCCCCGGCGGATTTCGACACTGACGCGGCGTATATCGTCGTCTCGCTGGACGAGCGCTGCCGCCGCCAGCAGGTGGGCGAGGGCTGGTTCGCCAGCGTGAGCGAGGTGCCCGCCCAGGCCGTGTCCATGACGGTGCGCGAGATCATGAAGTGCGAAAGGATCATCTCCTGCGTTCCGTATGCCGTGAAGGCCGACGCCGTGGAGAAGACCCTCATGAACCCGCTCACAAACAAAATTCCCGCGACGATGCTCAAGGAGCACGAGCGTTTCTCCCTGTATCTTGACAAGGATTCCGCCGCCAAAGTGACGGTCGACGGCGCGGCGAAGTTCAACGAATGCCTGGAATCCTGGGAGATTTACGAGGAAAAGGAAAACAGCTGAACGACATAAAAAAGACCGGATGCGGCGCGCTTGCCGCTTCCGGTCTTTTTGTATGCCGAAACTCACGCCTGTTTGTCCTTGATGGCGTGCTCCCATTTCCTGCCGCGGAAGCGCAGCCACGTCCAAACGCAGCGCACCGCGTTGTCGGCGCACATGCAGATGACGGCCTCCGGAAGGCCCAGATGGAACACGCGGATACACAGGTAAACGCCTGCGGTGCGGATGCCCCAGTTGCACACGGCGGTGATGTAGAAGGGCCACTTCGTGTCACCCGCGCCGCGCAGCGCGCCGGCGTAGATCCAGGCGGCCGTCTGCACCGGCTGGATGAAGGCAACGATGCGCAGGCAGGTCTTGGCCAGGGCCACGGCGCGCTCGTCTTGCGTTATGATGCGCACCAGCGGATCGGCGAAGACATACAGCATCACCCCGGCGAGGATCATCACCGCCGTGCCGAGTATGATGGTGCAGCGCGTGTGCCTCACGGCCAGGTCGGGCTTTTTCGCGCCCAGTGACTGGCCTACCAGGGTGGTCACGGCCGTGGCGAAGGCGAAGGCCGGCATGTAGGAGATGGATTCCGCCGTGGAGAAAACCGAATTCGCCGCGAGGACCACCGTGCCCAGGGAGGCAATGCAGCGGGTGACGACGATGCCCGCGAAGGACATGCAGAGCCTTTCGAGCATGGCCGGGATCGACAGGTTGACGACGCGCTTTATCACCGGCATGTTGGGCTTGAAGGAATCGCGCAGCGAAATCTGCGAGGGGTCCTTCTTGGCGAACAGCATCACAGCCAGCAGCGCGCCACCCACAAACCAGCTCGCGCCGGTGGAAACCGCCGCGCCGACGACGCCCCAGCCCGCGCCGATCACGGGAATCTCCAGGGAGAAGAGGCGCACCGTGTGCGGCGCGTTGATGAGAAGGTAATTGCCCACGATGTTGATGATGTTCACGAAGATGTTGATGCGCAGCGGCGTCTTGGTGTCGCCGCGCCCGCGGAACACCGAGCCCAGCACCATCATGGCCATCGCGAAAATGCGGAAAGCCGAAGTGATGAGGAGGTATTTCGACGCCTGATCCATGATCTCCGGCTCCGCGCCCATCCACTGGGGGATCATCCGGTACAGCGCGCAGGTCACCAGGGAGATCGGCAGGCCCACGAGGGCCAGCAGGATGATGGCATGGCGGATGTAGGCGCGCGCCGCCTCGTAATCCCGAGCGCCGACGCTGCGGGCGACATAGGCCGTGAGGCCCGTGCCCAGCGCCATCATCACGCCGTTGAGCAGGAACACGAAGGAATTGCTGATCGAGACGGAAGCTGTGGCGTTGACGCCGAGCGCGCCGACCATGGCCGTGTCCGCGAAGGACACCAGCGTGGAGAGTATCTGTTCCAGGAAAAGCGGCCACGCCAGCCACACGATGACCCGAAAGGGAGACAGGCTTTCATCTGTGAGATCGAGTTTTTTCGACGTCATGCGTTCGTATCCTCCCGGTCGAATGATGCTGTGGGGATGTCATTCAAAGTCGCGCGCGAGGAAACCGGCCGCGCTGCCGATCTTTTCTCCGGCGAGCAGGCTCTTTTTCATGCGCCGCTGCAGCGTCGTGTCCTCCGGCAGCGCGCTGAGGTCGACGCCCTCCTGCCGCTCGCCTGAGAGTTTGAATACCCATTGAAGCACGCCGTCCGAGTCGCGCTCCTCCGTGTCGATGTCAAACGCCCGCTGGAAGCGCAGGATATTGGAGTCCGCGTCCAGCAGGGGCCTGAGCGCCGGGGACAGCAGCCAGCTGCCGCAGCGCATGGGCAGGCCGGCCCAGTCCGGGAAGTGTTCTTTCAGGAAGCGCCGCGCCCCCGCGACCGATTCATTGAGCCGGTCGGCGGTCATATGGGCGTCGGAGGGAATGTGCAGCGATATGACGCGGGGCAAGGTCGGGTCGTCCGTCTCCCGCAGCTCGTATTCCAGCTCGCCGATGCGGAAGATCCTTGCGGCAATCTGGCGGGTCGTCCAGAAGCCGCGGTCAAAGGCGTATTTGCCGGTGGAAGCAAAGTGCTCGTTCACAAAGCGGGTGAAGCAGCGCATGGTCGCGAGCCAGATGTCCTCCGGGATGTCTTTCCAGGGGCCCTTCTCGCGGTTGTCCAGCGCCGTGATGAGCTGCTTCGCCATCTCGTCCGCGCCGTCGCCGCGATCGATCGATGCGTCGCCGCAGTATTCGGGGATTTCCGTCCACGCGCAGTCCATCACGCGCAGCGAGAATGGACGGGGCATGTCGATGGCGGCGAGCAGTTTTTCGAGCTTTTCCTGCCTGAGCAGGCCGTCGCAGATGCGCCAGGTATTCCGCATGTCGGGATTCTCCAGCAAAGCTTTCATCTTTGCGACGTCCGCCTCGACCTCTTCCTTCGACACGCGCCAGCTGCGCTCGGGCCCGCCCTGCAGGCCAAGCGCCTCCACGCGCGCGTTCGCTTCGCGCACCGCGTCCTGGAACGCCTCCCAGGAGGACGGCGCGTTCCTCTGCGCCTTCAGCGCCACGGCGGCCAGGCGCGGGAAAAGCTGGTAAGCGGCGCGGCGCGCGTTCGTCACGCGCTCGCCCCACAGCGGGCATTCGATGCCCAACAGGTTTTCAGGATGCGCCTTCGCGTAGGCGGGCACTTCGTCGGCCTGGAAGATCCTGTAGACGTCGATGGCGGAATAGGGGCGGCTGATGTAGTAGTTTTCGGCTTCGGAGGAAATGACCTGTCCACCCGCCGCCATGAACGCGGCGGTCTCCTCGTCGTTGCCCAGCCAGTGCTGGACGATGAAGTGATCGGGCAGAAGGCCGCCTTCAAGCGACTCGTTCCACACGATCACGCGCTTGCCCTTCTTCGCCAGATAGTCGCCGATCTGCAGCACCAGCGACCGCTGGAGCTGGCTCTCGTCCGTCAATCCCTCTTCGCGCATGCGGCGCTGGCAGTCCGGGCAGCGCCGCCAGTGCAGTTTGATGGCCTCGTCGCCGCCGATGTGGATTTCTGGGCCGGGGAAGAGCTCGCATATTTCATCCAGGATATCCTCGAGGAAGCGCACCGCGTCCTCGCGGCCGGCGCAGATGAGGTTCGGGAACACGCCGGCGATGGTGACCACCTGGTAGTCGTAGGGGGCGTCCTGGATCATTTCGCCTTCCGCCGTGGACACGGCGCGGCGGCAGCCGAACTGCGGATAGGCGGCCAGCATGGCGCTGGCGTGGCCGGGCACCTCGATTTCGGGCACGATCTCGACATCATGGGACTTGGCGAAGGCCACCACCGCGCGCACGTCGTCCTGCGTATAGAAGCCGCAGTTGTTCTCTTCTTCGTTTTCCGCGCCGAAATAGGAGCGCCCGCGCACGGAGCCCTTCTCCGTGAGCAGGGGATAGCGCTTGATTTCAACGCGCCAGCCCTGGTCGTCGGTCAGGTGCCAGTGCATGCGGTTCATGCCGCACAGGGAGGCGGCTTCGATGATCTTCAGAATATCGGAAACGGGCAGATAATGCCGGGCGCTGTCCAGCATGAATCCGCGATAGGCGAAGGGCTTGTTTTCCATGGGAACATCCTTTCTCGCGCCGTATGGCGCGCCGCATATATAATTCCGTTTACAAGTATAGCATATCACAATGGAAATATCCAGCCGATGCAGGGAGAAAATCTCAGTAAGCCATGGTGGAGCGTTAGTTTTCCGGCCCGGCGCGCTTCGCCGCTATCGCAACGTCAAACGACGGTTGCTTTTTCCGGAGGATTATGATACAATCAATGGCATCGCGCGCCGGCGCGTCAGACCGAACGACCGCAAGGGAGGGATGATCCGTGAAACTGGCCAACATGACTTGGCCCCAGGCCAAAGAATACTTTGAAAAAAACGACATTGTGCTCCTTTCCGTGGGCAGCATCGAGTGCCACGGCAAGCACCTGCCGCTGGGCACCGATACGCTGATTCCGCAGAAACTGCTGGAGCTGATCGAACCGCTGACTGACGTGGCGATCGCGCCGATCATTCCCTTTGGCGCATGCGACAGCCAGACGGATTATCCCGGCACCGTGTCGCTCGGGCAGGACACGCTCTACGCGGTATTCACCAGGCTCACGCAGGGCTATAAGGCTCACGGCGTGCGGCGCTTCGTGGTGCTGAACGGCCACGGCGGAAACGTGCCCGTGCTGGACCGGGTGGCGCTGGAACTGGCCCGGCAGGGCTGCCTGCTGGCGCAGATGAACTGGTGGCTGATGGCGTGGGATCTGAATCCCGCCTGGAAGGGCGGACACGGCGGCGCGGAAGAAACGGCCGGCGTGCTGGCGGTCGATCCCTCGCTGGTGGACTGGAGCCAGGTGGAGGACATGCGGCTGAAACCCGTTTCCGATGAGATCGAGGCCACCGGCTTCAAGACGGTGCGCTACAAAGGCGTGGAGGTTCCCGTCGTGCGCCCCGTGACCGCTATTTCCGATAACGGCTGGATTGGCCCCGATCATCCCAGCAAGGCCACCGAGGCATGGGGCCGCGATATGCTGGACGCCTGCGCCCACTATATCGCAGATTTTATGGAGGCGTTCCGGCGCGCGCCGCTGCCTGAGAACGGAGGAAAAGCATGATGAACGAGCTTCAAATGATCGCTGATTTTTCAAACGCGTTCGGCCCTTCCGGATTTGAGGACGAAGTGCTTGCCGTCGCCCGCCGCTACGCGCCCAAGGACGCGCGCATCGAGGAGGACAGCCTGCGCAACCTCTACATACACCGCGCCGCCAACACCGGCGACAAGCCCATCATCCAGCTGGACGCCCATTCGGACGAGCTGGGCTTCATGGTGCAGGCCATCCGGCCGAACGGCACGCTGAAGTTCCTCACACTGGGCAGCTGGGTGAACAGCAACATCCCCGCCCATAAGGTCAGGGTGCGGACAAAGGACGGCGGCCTGATCCCGGGTGTCACCGTCGCCAAGCCGCCGCATTTCATGACCGACGCCGAGAAGAACCGCATGCCGGTGCTGGACGAGATGTCCATCGACGTGGGCGCGTCGAGCCTCGAAGAAGCCCGCGACAGCTTCGGCATCCGCGTGGCCGCGCCCGCCGCGCCGGACGTGACCTTTGAATACGACGAAAAGCACGACCTGATGATCGGCAAGGCGTTCGACAACCGGCTGGGCTGCGCCGCCATCCAGGCGACCCTCGCCGCGCTGGGAAACGAACCGCTCTCGGTGGACGTGGTGGGCGCGATGGCTTCCCAGGAGGAAATGGCCTGCCGCGGCGCCGTCGTCACCGCGAATCACGTGAAGCCGCAGATCGCCATCGTGTTCGAGGGCAGCCCCGCGGACGACACGGTGGTGGAGCGCTGGCTGTCGCAGACCGCCGTTCACAAGGGCCCCATGCTGCGCCATATCGACGCCCGCATGATCACCAATCCCCGCTTCCAGCGTTGGTCGCTCGACCTGGCCGAGGCGCTGGGCATTCCGGTTCAGGAGGCCGTGCGCAGCGGCGGCGCCACCAACGGCGCGCCCATCCACCTGTCGAACGAGGGCGTGCCCTGCATCGTCATCGGCCTGCCCGTGCGCTACATCCACAGCCATTACGGCATCGCCTCGCTTTCGGACTTCAGAAACGGCGTGCGCCTGGCGGTGGAGATCATACGGCGGCTGAACGGAGAGATCATCCGCTCTTTCTGAGCGCATTTTTCTGCAAAAAGGCGGAGAGGAGGCGATGCGCTTGGCGGACATCCGGCATCCCGCGCTGCGGGAGGAAAGGGCTCATCTCGACGAGACGCTTTCCCTGGTGGCGGCGCAATTGGCCGTGGGCGAGGAGGAATTGATCCAGGCCCAGCATGAGCTGAAGGCGGCGTTCACCTACGACCGGGACAACCGCGATGTGCTCGAGCTGCGAAACCTCCTCTTTGAACGCGCGCAGCAGACCGTCCGGCACCTCAAGGCGGCGCGGCTCAAGCCTTACTTCACGCGCATCAACTTCACCGAAGAAACCGGCGAGAAGCAGGTTTATTACATCGGCAAACACACCGTGATGAAATCGGACACGCTGGAGCCCGAAGTGGTCGACTGGCGCGCGCCCATCGCGAACCTGTATTATTCCGGCCAGATCGGCCCCATGCACTATGTGACGCCGGACGGGGAAGTGCGCGGCGAACTCACGCTCAAGCGCCAGCTGGGCATCGAGAACGGCGAGCTTCAAACCATCTTCGACACGGACGTGGTAGGGCAGGAGGCCTATCTCCAGTCGGTGCTCGGGGCGACGACCGGCGACCGCCTGAGGGACATCGTCACCTCCATCCAGGCCGAGCAGAACTTTGTAATCCGCTATCCCCTCGATCGATCGCTGGTCGTGCAGGGCGTGGCCGGCTCGGGCAAGACGACCATCGCGCTGCACCGAATCGCCTATTTGCTCTATACCTTCCGGGACCGGCTTGAACCCGAGCACGTGCTCATACTCGCGCCGAACCCGCTGTTCCTCAACTTCATAGCGGGCGTCCTTCCCGATTTGGGCGTCGAGAAGGTGAGGCAGACCACATTTGCCCGTTTCGTCGCCGACTGGCTGGACGAGCTTCTGCCGCGCGTGAATCAGGCCGACCTCACCGACAAGGTGCTCTCCCTTCCGGAAGAAGAGCGCGACCGCCTGACCCGGCTCATGCGCTTCAAGGGATCTCTGGAGATGACGCGCCGCCTGTCGGACTGGCTGGATCAGGTCGAGGCGCGCATGCCGCCGGACGAGGACGTCCGTTTCGGCCCGGTCACACTGTTTACCGCGGCCCGGCTGAAAGCGCTCCTCCTGGAGGATGAAAAGCCCTTCCCGCTGAACCGACGTCTCGCGGAATTCCGTAAGGAATTGACCTCGCGCACGAAGGACGCCGCCGCGAAGGTGAAGGAGTGGCTCAAGACCGAGACAGACCGGCGCGTCGATCTGCTGCGTTCGACGCTGCCCGAGGGCGAGAGTCGCCGGCTGCGGCTTGTGAAGCTCTACGAGAGCCGGGACCAGCGCCTGAAGGAGACCGACCAGAAGGTAAAGCCCTTCATCGAAAGCGTGATGGCGCGCTTTCCGGCGTTCAGCCCCATTCAGCTGTACCGCGATTTCTGCGCCGACCTGCTGGCCGAATCGCCGGAGGGCAGCGATGCGGCGCTGGCCGCCGAATACACGCTCGACCGCGTATCCGGCAATCGGATCGACCCGGAAGACGTGGCGCTCGTGGGTCTCATTGCCATGCGAACGCACGAGCTGCCCCGGCTGGACATCCGCCACGTTGTCGTCGACGAGGCGCAGGATTTCAGCATGGCCGAATTCCTGCTGCTGCACCGCATGACGCGCGGCGCGACGATGACCGTGGTGGGCGACCTGATGCAGGGCATCCGATCCTGGCGCGGCATGACAGACTGGCGGCCGCTCACCGAAGGGCTGTTCGCCGGGAAAGCCGCCTCGCATCAGCTGCTCACCAGCTACCGGAGTACCATCGAGATCATGAATCTGGCGCTGCGCGCGGCCCGGAAACGCCCCGTGCCCGGTCAGGAAAACGCCCGGCCTGTGCTGCGCCACGGCCCGGAGCCGGAGCTGATCGCGTTCGCGAGGGCGGAGGAGCAGGAGAAGGAAATCGAGCGCATCGTGCGCGCCTGGCGGGCGGACGGACTCAAATCCATCGCCGTCATCGACCGGACAACGGCGCAGCTCAAGGCGCTGGCCCAGGCCCTGCCGGAGGATCTGAACGCGCGCCTGCTGGACGTGGACGCGGCCGAGTTCGAGGCGGGATTGCTGCTCGCCCGCGCGTCGGACGTGAAGGGCTTTGAATTTGACGGTGTGATCCTCGCCAACGCCAGCGCGAAGCGTTTTCCCGACCGGGAGCTGGACGCGCGTCTGCTCTACGTATGCCTCACGCGCCCGCTCCATCGCATCGCCTGCCTATATGAAAGGCAGATTACGCCGCTTCTTGATTAGCCCAAAAAAGGAACGCCGTGCGGCTCTGCGCGGCGTTCCGTTCATTTATCATGCTTTTATCATGCGATTACGCGCCAAGCGCGCGTTCCCGCGTGATCTTCCGATACGCGACGATGAAGCACCCCATGTGCACCAGGGCGGTGATCGACCAGGACACGGGGTAGGACCAGTACAGGGAGGCGAGCGCCGTTTCGGCCGGCTGTGTAGCGGCGCTGGCGGCAAAGATCGTGTAGATCCAGCCCAGACGCACGCCGACCACGCCCACCATGGACACGATCATCGGGGCGATCGAGTAGCCAAGGCCGCGCATCATGCCCACCATGGTATCCATCACGCCGCAGATGGCATACGGCGCGCACAAGAGCGACAGCCGGATGAGCCCCCACTTGACAACCGACGGATCGGAGGAGTAGATGGTGAGGAGCGTTCCGCCCGCGGCGTACACGCTCAGCCCCAACGTCAGGCCGAAGGCCGTGACCAAGCCCACGCAGCTGAACAGGATGCGGCGGATGCGCTCCAGCTTTTTCGCACCCAGGTTCTGGCTGGTGAAGGTGAGCGCCGCCTGATAGAAGGCGTTCATGATGACGTAGACGAAGCCTTCCAGGTTCGACGCCGCTGAGTTGGCCGCCATAACCGTGGAACCGAAGGAATTGACCGAGGATTGAATGACGACGTTGGAGATCGAGAACACAGAGCCCTGAATGCCGGCGGGCAGGCCGATCTTCACGATCTCGCGCATCTTGCCGCCGTATACGCGCACTTTCCGGAAATCCAGGTGAATGCCGCCTTCCGAGCGGCACAGGCACCAGACGACCAGCGCCGCCGCCACCGTCTGCGAAATCACCGTGGGCAGCGCGACGCCCGCCACGCCCATCTTCAGCACGATCACGCACAGGAGGTTCAGCAGCACGTTGACCACCCCGGCCAGGGTCAGGAAATACATGGGCCGACGGGTGTCGCCCACGGCGCGCAGGACCGCCGAGCCGAAATTGTATACCGCAATGGACGGAAGACCCGCGAAGTAAATGCGCATATAGAGGGTCGCCTGGTCGATGACGTCGTCCGGATTGCCCATGAGATGCAGGAGCGGCCGGCAGATGAGGATGCCCATAACGCCGAAGGCGATGCCGCCGAAGAAGCTGATGGCGATGGACGTATGCACCGTCTCCATCACGTCTTGGGGCCTGTTCGCGCCGTAATGGCGCGCTACGAGCACGCTCGTGCCGATGGACATGCCCATCAGCACATTCACGATCAGGTTGATCAGGGCGCCTGTCGAACCAACCGCAGCCAGCGCCGTCGGCCCGGCGAAGCGGCCCACCACAACGATGTCCGCCGCGTTGAAGAGCAGCTGCAGCACGCTTGTGAGCATGAGGGGCAGCGAAAACACCAGAACCTTACTCAGGATCGGGCCGGAGCACATGTCCATCTCATATCTTGATGCTCTGTTCATATTTCTACCTCGATCAACGCGGAATGAGTCCTCACGACGCCGTGAGGTTGTTGAGCCACTTGCCTTGCTTGACCAGAACGAAGCCCAGAACGCATTTGAGGATATCCAGCCCGGCGCAGATCGCGTACAGCGGCACAATCGGCAGACTTGTGAGCCGCGAGAGCGCCAGCGCGACGGGGATCTGAATCACCCAGGTGAAGCCGCTGTCAAAGACGAAGGTGATGCCTGATTTGCCGCCCGAGCGCAGCGTGAAATAGCTGGCATTGGCGAAGGCGTGCAGCGGCATGTAGCAGGCGTTCATGCGGATAAGGCTGGTGGCGATGGCGCGCACGGAATCGCTCGTGTTGTAGATTTCCGGGAAGAGCGGCGCGACGGCGATGAGCACGCCGCCCATGACGAGGCAGCTCGCCACGGAAAAGACGATGAGCTTGTTGTCTGCGTCGCGCGCTTCCTCCATTTCGCCCGCGCCCAACTTCTGGCCCACGATGATGCCCACCGACGCGCCCAGCGCCATGAACACCACGCCGAACAGGTTGAAGATGGTCGATGAAATGTTGATAGCCGCCACGCCGTCCAGTCCGCGGATGGAGTAGCACTGGTTGAGGATGGTCATGCCGGTCGACCAGAGCATTTCGTTCAGCATGAGCGGCATGCCCTGGATGGTGATCTGCTTGGCCAGGCGGGCGGGAATGCGCCAATGGGTATACAGGCGCGCCATAAAGGGGTATTTTGCCGTGTGCGCATGGGCGTAAGTCGCGATGATGGCCAGCTCCACAAACCGGCTGATGACCGTGGCCAGCGCCGCGCCCCGCACGCCCATGGCCGGGAAGCCGAAATGGCCGAATATGAGCGCGTAGTTGAGCGCCAGATTGACCATCACGGCGCTGATGCCCGCGATCATCGGCACGACGGTCTGTCCGGTCTCCCGCAGCGTGCTGGAGTAGACCTGCGCCAGCACGAAGGGCAAAAGCCCCCAGAGCATGACGCTCCGGTAGTCCATGGCGTGGGCGAGCGTCGCCTCGATGTCCGCCGACTCGGAGCCGTCGTGCAGATACAGCCGCACCAGCGATTCGCCGCCCAGCCGGTATACCGCAAGCCCCGCGAAGAAAATGAGCGCGCCCACGATCAGCTTGAACTGCGTCGTGCTGCGAAGGCCCTCCGTGTTGCCGCTTCCGGCGAACTGCGCGCCGAAGATGCCCGCGCCGCTGGTCGCGCCGAAGATGCACAGATTGAACACGAAAAAAAGCTGGTTGACGATGGCAACGCCGCTCATCGGCTCGGTGCCCATCTGGCCGACCATGATGTTGTCCAGCATGGAGACGAAGCTGGTGATGCCATTCTGAATCATAATCGGCACGGCCACGCCCAGAACCATGGCGTAAAACGCCTTGTCTCCGATAAATTTGTCTCGCAGTCTTCTGATGCTCATGCGGTTTGTTCCTTTCTGCCGGACAGAATACCGTATCATCCATCATTTTATTATAGCGAGTCTTTGAAAGGCGTCAAGGTAGTTTATGTTGTCTCGGGGACATTTGAATGAGAAATATCAAAAACATAATAAAACAAAAGGGATTGGATATTGATTTTTATGAAGAAATGTGTATAATGGAGATAGAAAATACTTCTAAGGAGAGATTGTCATGGCAGCGAAGAAGAAAACCGCTGAAAAAACCGAGCAGGTCAAGAAGGCCAGAAAACAGTATCCCAGCCATGAAGAACGGATTGCCGCGGCTGACAAGAAGATCGAGCACCTGAACGCGCTCATCGCGGAGCGCAAGGAGCTCGTCGCCAAGACCGAGAAGACGCTGAACGAGCGCCGCGACGCCCTGGCCAAGAGCGAGGAAGCCCTCGTCAAGACTGAGGCGAAGAAGGAACGCCTGCTTGCCGCCAAGACCCGCGCCGCCCAGGGCAAGAGCGTAAAGCTGACCCCTGAAGAGCGCGCCGAGAAGCGCAAGGCCGATCTGGCCAAAGCCCGCGAGGCCAAGAAGGTGGAAAAGGCCAAGCGCGACGCACTGATGAACGCGCTGAACGAAAAGGGCCTGAGCATCGACGAGCTGCTCGAGCAGCTGAATAAGTAATCGTCGAGTCAAAAGACAAAGCCGCGCGCGAGACCGGCCTCTCCGGTTTCGCGCGCGGCAATTTCATTTCAAACCGTCGCGGCCATGGCGGTGCGGACGGGCGGAGATATCGAAGCGCTTGCGCGGGGCGTAAGGACGCTTTTCGCGGGCGGGAAGCCGGTCATCCTTCTGGCGGGCGTAGGGCTCCCTTGCGACGCGTCCGCTGCGGTCGGATCGCTCAGGACCGCGGGATGGCCGGGTGTCGCTCCGCATAGCGGCGCGCTTTGGCAGCATATCCCGCGGCACGGGCCGTCCATAGGGGCCGCGCCGCGGAACAGGCGCGGGGGCGGGGCGGACGGGGCGGGGCGGCTCGGGCGGATCGAGGTCGATGGACACGTCCGTGCGGGCGCCAGCCTCCCGGATGAGCAGGTCGAGCATCGCGGCGACGGCCTTGTCCGGCTCGGTGCGCTGCAGAAGGTCCGCCGCGCGGCGCAAGAGGGCGTCGTCCAGCTCAGCCTGGGCGCGGGATGTGATTTCTTCCATCATGCGATCCGACAGCGCCTGCTGCACCTCGACGGCGTTCGGGGCCTTGCGGCAGAGGATCTTCGCGCCGGTAATGCGGCGGTAATCCCACATGCGGGCGACTTCGCGGCCCACCACGAAGGTATAGGCGCGGCCTTCCTTGCCGGCGCGTCCCGTGCGGCCGACGCGATGCACGTAGTATTCCACGTCCAGCGGGATGTCGTAGTTGAACACGGCTTCGATGTCGTCGATGTCCAGCCCGCGCGCGGCTACGTCCGTGGCGACGAGCACATTGACCAATCCGTGGCGGTAGCGCGCCATGACGGCGTCCCGTTCGATCTGGCGCATGTCGCCGTGCAGGCCGGCGGCGGAGAAGCCGCGGTGCTGCAGATCGGTCACGACCGTCTCGACGCCCTGCTTGGTGTTGCAGAATACCAGCGCCAGGCGGATGTTTTCGAGGGTTAAGAGGCGGCTCAGCAGCTCGCTCTTATGGAACGAGCGCACGCTGATGTAATACTGGGCGATCTTTTCGACGGTCATTTCACGCCGTTCGACTTCGACCTGCGACGGGTCGCGCAGGTATTTCCGCGCCAGCGCCAGGATGGGCGTGGGCATGGTGGCGGAGAAGAGGGCCGTCTGCCGCGATTCCGGCGTGGCGGCCAGTATGGTCTCGATGTCTTCGCGGAAACCCATGTCCAGCATTTCGTCGGCCTCATCCAATATGGCCAGCTTCACCCGGGAGAGGTCGAGCGACCCGCGCCGCATGTGATCCATCACGCGGCCCGGCGTGCCGACGACGACCTGCACACCCGCCTCCAATTCCCGCAGCTGCCGCTCGATGGGGGCGCCGCCATATACCGGAAGCACGCGCACGCCTTCGCGGTAGCGCGTGAGCTTCGTGAGCTCGCCCGCTGTCTGCACGGCCAACTCCCGCGTGGGGCTGAGGACCAGCGCCTGCACGCATCTCTCGCCCGGTTCGATCTTCTCCGCAAGCGGGATGCCAAAGGCGGCGGTCTTGCCGGTGCCCGTCTGCGCCTGGCCGATGACATCGCGGCCCTGTAGCATGGGCGGAATGGCGTTTATCTGAATTGGCGTAGGCGTCTCATAGCCCAGATCCGCCACGGCCCGAGCCACTTCGTCGGACAGGCCGAACATGTCAAATTCCATCTGATAATTATCCTCTTTTTGCTTTACTTATAATGAAGAGAGTATAGCAGAAAAAGGTTATACCGAAAGCCCTTCCCAGTTAATTCAAGGAGAAATTCCGCTCCTTAACTCCCGATCCCCAAAAGGTCGTCCGTCAGCGCGGCCGTAAGGGTGAGAATGGTGATCTTCGGCTGGTTGTTCATGCGGAAACCGGGCAGTTTGATGGCGTCCGTCATGGCCAGGCCGCCCGTGGTGTACACGGTGACATTCGCCAGCCGCCGCTCGCCCTCCACGAGCGACTGCTCCGGGAACCATCCATGCCGCGGCGCTTCGATGGCCGGAACGTACAGCGCGCCAAAGACGGGGACTTTCCACCCGCCGCCGCAGTAATGCCCGGCCAGGACCAGGTCAGGCGTGCGGAGCATGCCGCTGCCGGAATAACCGCTGGCGGCGTTATAGGGATCGATGGGCGGATAATGCGCCACGGCGATGTGCAGGTCGCTGTTTTCGATGCTTGTGACGGCGTTCAAAAGCGCCTCGGCACACTGCACGCGCCAGGCTGTGAGCGGCAGAGTGATGCGCGCCGCTTCCGAGCCGTTCACATAAGCGCCGCTCTCCGAACGGTACTGCGCGTTGAGCTGCGAAAGCAGCGGCGACGCCTCGATATCCAGCATGCTTTCCGGCGTAAGCCAGAGCCGCGAGGACCCTTTTTCAATGAGAACAGGCGAGGACAGGTAAGTCGCGCCGCGCTGAATCGCGCCCAGGATCCAATCCTCCAGCACATAGTTTTCGAGGAGGCCCGTCGTGTCGCGCGGTTCCGCCAGCAGCGGCCCCGGATCGGAATCGCCCGCGATGAAGTAGACCGGCGCGGGAGATGTCTTGCCTTCCAGGAGGTGGTAGAGCGCCTCGGGATTGCCGCTCTTGCCCACCATGTCACCCGCAAGCACCATCATGTCGTATTTCTGGGCGTTGAGCCGACGCAGGAGCGTCGCCTGTTTGTCGCCGTATTCGCGGCCGTGCAGATCGGAGAGCAGAACGATGCGATAGCCTTCGAAGTCGCTGCTCAGACCCGCGATGGAGACAGTCTTTTCTTCGACCTGGATGCTTGAGTTGTTCAGGAGCAGCAGCATGAGCGCCAGGAGGACAATGCTGCCCACCACAAAGCCCGAAAAGCGCACTTTTTGAACCCAGGACATGCGCTTTTTGACAAACTCGTTGATCTTCTCATCGTGTTTGCCGGATGTGAAGTCGTTAAAGCCGCTCAGAATGTGGCGGCTGTATCGGGTGACTGTGGCGCTGCCCCGGCGCACGCCCCGGCTCAGCTTCATGAAGGTGACGCTGCGCTCGCCGCTTTGTTTTTTCTTTTTCCTCTTCTTCCTGCGGCGCGGCGCGTCGGGATCGGAGGCCTGCTTCTTTTTTGCCATCAATGGGATTCCTTTCGGTGAACTCGCAGATATATTATACGCGCAATCCCCTGCGGTGGCAAGGCTTGTTTTGTGATGAAAGACGCCTGATCCGGCGCTTTTCACATAAAACGGTTCGAACGGGCAAATAATCCCCCGATCAGGATTGAAAAGACGTCCAAAAGAAGGTATAATATATAATAAAGACGATGAAATTATGCGGAGGATTTGAAATGTTTCGCAGAATCGCGCATCTGGCGCTGATCGCCGCGCTGCTGGCAATGCCGCTGACCGCTTTTGCCGGCCAGGCGGCCAACTACGAAATCAGTAGCTACGTGATTTACATGACCGTGCAGGAGGATGGAGACGTCCATGTGCGCGAGGAAATCATATACAACAACCCCGGCGCTTATTCGGGCCTATCCCTGACGGTGAACCTGGAGGGGACGAACGGCCTTTCAGACGTCGCCGTGTGGCGCGACGGAGAGGCGCTCGACGAACTGCCCGAGGCCGACGCGCGTCTGGGCGAGGCGCAGGGCTTCACCGTCAAAGAAGAGAACGGACGGGCGCTTGTCAAGATCGTCGCGCCCGGCGACAGCGACAGCCATGCCTTCGCCTGCGCCTATAACCTCGCGGGCCTGGCCCGGCGCTATGAGGATACCGCCCTGCTCGAGCGCGCGCTGATTTCCGCCGATCGCGAAGTGATGCTGCAGAACGCCGCAGCCATCGTGAAACTGCCGCGATCGGACGGCGAGATGCTGGCTTACGTGGACGGCGGGCCGGAAGAGATTCCGCTGTTGGTAAAATACGACACGGTGAATATCGGGCCGATCGACGTGGCGGCGGACGAGGCGCTGTCTCTTCAGCTGCTGTTCCCGGCGGAATGGCTGGACAAGGCGGAGACCAAGCCGATGCGCATGCGCGAATCGGTCGTCGCGCCGCGCCGCCAGGCCGAGGCGGCCATCGAGCGCGAGACCAACGCGCGCCGCGCCGAGCAGTATACGGCCACGGCCGTATACGCGTCGGTATTCATCGCGGCGCTTCTTGTGCTGATGAAAAAGTACGGCGTCAGGAAAGGACACATTCCGGCGGAACTCGACGAGGCGCTGCTGGAGAAATATCCCCCGGCATATACGGTCTACGCCGCGCGCGACAAGGCCGGCGTCAACGCCCTGACCGCCACGCTGGCTGACTTGGCGCGGCGCGGTATCGTCTGCCTGCGCGAGGGAGACGGCGGCGTTTCGCTTCGCCTGGAAAACCGGCCGCAAGAGCTCAAATCCCACGAAAAAGCCGCGCTGGACATCGTTTTTTCCGGCGAAGCCGGCGAATGGATCGACATTTCAGCCCTTTACACCCCCGGCAACGAGGCCCAGGCGCGACGGCTGACCGATCGCTTCGCGGACTACGACAAAGCTGTGGCCGCCGACGCTCATGCCGCGGGCCTGACCTGGCGCAACGACGCGATCCTGATCGTCACGGCGCTTTTGAACATCCTTTGCGGCGTGATTCTGGGCTTTGTCCTGCTGCTTGTGGGCAAGCGCATGCTGCTCGAAGCCTGCTGCGTGGCGGTGTTCATGTTCGTCATGATCGGCCAGCTCAATCGCGTGCGGACGCTGACAGACGCGGGCGAAGCCCTGCAGCGGGCGGCCTACGCGCTGCAACGCGACCCGTCGGCCATGGCCCGGCATATCCCGCTGGGCAGGGCCGTGGGGGAATGGAGCGCCCACGGCGCGGAAAAAAGCGGATCGGAAGAAGCAAAACTCTTCGATGAGCTCCACAGTCGGCTGAACGAAATATTCTACGGAGCGGCGACCCTCAGGCGAAGCCGGAAAAAGAAATAAACAGCCGCCGGGCGGGAAGCATAATCGCTTCCATGGCCCGGCGGCTTCCGTTATGATCGGATCAAGGCGCTCAGGCGCGCCCGTCCGTCGAGCGGTAGCCCGTCTCGAAATCGACGAGGTTGAGGAGCGGCTCGCCGTCGCGGAAGCGTGCCAGATTGTCGCGGCAGAGGTTGAACATGAATTCCTCCGTCGCTTGGAGGTGGCCGAAGCAGCCGCCGGTGATGTGGGGCGTGATGAGCGCGTTTTTGCACGTCCAGAGGGGATGATCGCCGGGCAGCGGCTCGGGGTCTGTCACGTCCAGCCCCGCGCCGAGGAGTAGCCCCGCGTTCAAACGCTCTGCCAGCGCCGCGCAGTCAATGAGGTTGCCGCGGCCCACGTTGATGAGCACGGCGTTTTTATTCAGCAGCGCCAGCCGTTCGCGGCCAAACAGCCCCGCGGTCGCCGGGGTGTTGGGCAGCGCGCTCACGACGATGTCCGCCTTCGGCAGCGCCGCGTCCAGATCGTCCAGCGTAATCATCTCGTCGAACTCGGGCGGCAGCGCGCGCAGCACCCGCCGCACTCCTGTGATGTGGCAGCCGAACGGACGGAAAAGCCGCGCCACCGCGCAGCCGATGTTGCCCGCCCCGAGGATAAGCAGCCGCTTGCCGACGGGGCTTTCCTGGCGGCCTTCGTCGCGCCAGAGGGCGGCGTCCTGGTTGTCGCGATAGAGGGGAAGCTTCTTGTAGATCGACAGCACCATCGCCAGCACGCACTCGGAGATGGACTGGCCGTAGGCGCCGGACAGGCATGTCAGCGCCACGCCCCGGGGGAATTCAGCGGCGCGGCTGGTGATGCCGTCCACACCCGCAGCCAGATGCTGCACCCACTTGAGGCGCGGGGCAGCGCGCATGACGTCAAGGCTTGGGTGGCCGAGGATGACGTCGACCTCAGCCAGGTCTTCCGGCGTTGGCCGCGCGCAATAGGAAAAGCGGTATCCTTCGATGTCGGAAAAACTGGCGATGTGCTCCTCTTTAAAGGGAGATACCAGCATGGCGTGAATCATATTATGACGCTCCTTTCTCGTGTCGAACGGCGGCGCTCACCTGAAGCTGCCTTCGACGTCCTTCCAGTGCTTTTCGGCGTGGGTCATGAGCTTTTCGGCGCTGGCCATGTCCATAGTGGGGAAGAGGAGGAACAGCGCGTTCGTGCCGTAGCGCGCCACGAGCCGGTCGATCCGGCTGATCCACTCGTCCACTGTGTCGTTATATACCTGCACCCAGAGGCCCTTGCCCGCGCGCCTGACCTGATCGTAGATGGGATACCATTGCTCGAATGTGCCGTCCGGGTTGTAGCTGCCGCTGGTCCACTGCAGCGCGTCGATGCCGTCCACCTCCATCAGCGCCGGGACATGGCGGATGGCGTCCGGGCCGTCCAGGTGGTAGAGCACATGGTCGGCCCCCTCGCACTGACGGATGAGCGCCGGCTGGATAAGCGTGCGGAATTGCGCGGGCGACATCATGGCCGAGAAGTCGCATTGCAGCTTGAGAGTCTTCCCCCGGCCCCAGATCTGGAATACGGTGTAGGCGGAGGAATCCACGCCGTCCTCCCGGACCTTCGCCAGTTCGTAAAAGCTGTCGTAATATCGGTAGTAGATATCCTGCACCTGCCCGATGCGCCGCGTGAGTTCCTCCGGGTCGTCGATCAGATCGTAGACGATGTTCTGCGCGCCGCGCAGCGAGGCGATCACGTCGATATTCTCCATGATGTCGGGAATGGTGAGGTAGAAGTCGTTCCCGGCGAGGGCCTTCACCTCGCGAAAGAGCTGGATGTGCCGCCTGAACCACTTGTTTTCCGGGTCGAAGGCGAGATCGGGCCACCCAGCCCAGTCTTCAACGCATTCGCCAAACCACACCGTGTCCGGCCGGAAGGTGATCTCGCTGCCGAGATAGGCGGCCATGGAGCCGGGGCCGAAATCGAGTGAAATATTCGGGAAGCTCTCGGCGAGGAATTCATGGGTTTCCGCGTGGTAGCGGTACCTCTCCGCGATGCGCGCGGCATTCAGGTATTTGTCGTCCATGTCGCGGCTCTTCAGCTCCGCCGCGCGCTCGGCGCGCCAGTTCTCTTTTTTCGCCACGACGCTCATGAGCGGCGTCCCGGGATTATCCCGCCGCCAGTAAGCGTCCCATTTGCTCTTTGTCTCGTCCCAGTTGGTCTTTGAAAGCATGCGGGCGTCTCCTCTCATTTCATGATGCGGACGGTGTACTCAAGCGCCTCGTTGGAACAGGTCAGTTTTCCGGCGGAATCGTTCCAGCGAAGGCTTGTGAGCGTGTAGCCGCCGTTTTCGTAGCCGTAACCGTCTCCGGCGTCTTCGTACAGCGTGAAAGCGCCGTCCGCGCCGGGGAATACACACAGCTCGCAGGCCTGCGCGAAGGCTTCCTCCGTCGACAGGGCGGGCCGGAACACGGGCACAATCGCCCCGGCGCGCACAAACACGGGAATGGCGTTAAGCGGGGCGTCCGCGTCGATCCATCCTCCGCCCTGATGGACGCACCCGGTGACGCGCTCGTGCCAGATTCCCGCCGGGAGGTAAACGCGCCGCCTGCGCGCCCTGTATTCCGTAACGGGGCAGACGAGCAGATCGTCGCCCAGCAGGAATTCGTCGTCGATTTCCCGCGCCCCGGCGTCGTCCGGATAATTGAAGGCGAGGGGCTTCATCATCAGCCCGCCCTCGAGCGCAATGCGGCCCGCCAGCGAATAGATGTAGGGCAGCAGCTCGTAGCGGACGCGGTTGAACCGCAGCAGCGCGTCGTAGTTTTCGCCGGTGGCGTTCCAGAGTTCGCGTCGGACGTCGGTGCCGTGTCCGCGGAACACGGGCAGGAAAGCGGCGTATTCATACCAGCGCACAAACAGCTCCTGGAATTCCGGATCGGCCCAGCCGTCCTCGAAGAGGCCGTCCCAGTACCAGGCTGCGCCCTTCTTCACGAAAAAGCCGCCGATGTCCTGCGTCCAGAAGGGAATGCCGCTGGCGCACATGTCGAGGCCGATAGCGACCTGCTTGCGGAGCGTTTCCCAGCGGGCGGTGATGTCGCCCGACCAGAGGATGACGCCGTATTTCTGCTGGCCCGTCCAGCCGGAGCGCGTCAGATTGACCACGCGCTTGCCGTCGTTCTGCGCCCGCTGGCCCTCATACATGGTTCGCGCGTGGAAGAAAGCATAGCTGTTTCCCATATCCGCGCCGAGCATGTTGGCCGTCGCGTCCCGCGTTTCACGGTAGACGTCGTCCTCCTCGGGCCGTTCCGCGCGGGACCATTCGCTGGTCACGGGTTCACTCGAATCGCACCACCAGCCGTCCACGCCATAACGGTAGAGCCCCTCGCACGCCTGCTTCCAGTATGTTTCACGCGCCGCGGGATTGAGCGCGTCGTAGAGACTGCCGCCGGGAAGAAGCTGGCCCTTCGCCGCGAATTCCGCGTGGTTCGGCGTGTTGGGATTGACGTTTGGCCAGATGGAAATCATGAAGTGCGCGTGCAGGTCTCGCAAAGCGCGGGTCATGGCGTCAGGCGCGGGGAAGCGGACCGGGTCGAAGGACTTCTGCCCCCATTGGCCATCGGGCCAGGAACACCAGTCCATCACCACGCAGTCCACGCCGATGCCCCTGTCGCGGCATGCCCGCGCGATGGACAGCACTTCGTCCTGCGTCTCGTACCGCTCCTGGGACTGAATATAGCCGAACGCCCAGCGCGGCAGGAGTGAGGGCCTGCCGGTGAGAAAGTGATATCCCTTAACGGCCTCCTCGCAGGAACCGGCGATCACGTAATAGTCCAGTTCTTCGACCGCTTCGATGTAGAGATACGCGCCGTCCTTCCCGTCCTGGAAGATAAACGGGCAGCCGCAGTCGAGCAGCAGTCCCCAGCCGCGCGTGGACACGATAAAAGGCAGCGCAATGGCGCGATTGCTCTGGCACATGAAGAGTTTCCGCCCGCGCAGGTTCGCCGGGCCGGATTCCGGCTGGCCGCAGCCGAACAGCGCCTCGTCCTCCGTGAGCGAGAGCGGCAGGCGCGCGCGGCAGAGCGTTTTATAGGGCTCCCTCGGCGCGCTGCGAACGACCGTTTTTATGCCGTCTGCCGTCTCGATTTCCTCCGTCTGCGCCGGAACGCCGCGGGCGATGCGGGTCGACTCAAAGAAATCGAGGGATTTGCCTTCGCCTTCGGAGAGAATGGCGAGGCCGTCGGCATTGAAAAAACGCACGCGCCCGTCCGCCAGGCTGACCGAGGCGCGAATCCCTCCCGCGTCGATGAGGGCTTCACCCTTTTCAACGCGCACAGCGGCGGGCGTCGGGATGCGCCGCTCAACGAAGGGCGACGGCGAATCGGAAAAGGCCTCGCGCCGCGTCGTTGTCACGCGCAGGATGTTTTTGCTCATCGCGACGACGCGGGTGAGGGCGTATTCGCTGCGCAGAACAATGCCTTCGGGAAGAGAGCGCGTTTCGATGACGGCGCGTCCGGGCCGGCGAACGGCTTTCAGCATGAGCCCACCTCCAGGTGCGGAATAGGAGAATGATCAAACCTTCATATTGTTTCATATCAATTCTACTTGCTATGAAAATGCGAATCAATGCCAAAACGCAAAATTAACAATATCCGCAGATAATCAGGTCGGAATCTTCAAATAAATACCGGGGTTGGTCTTTTCATAAACAGAAGGACGCCGGTCTTTTTGATATGCGCGAATTCGCAATATATTTGAGCCAATATGCAATAAAATGAGGCGGCAAACATGATAAAATAAAAATGGTGAAATAGGGGATTACAACGATCACGAATGGAGGAATTGCAATGGATAAGGTTCGCCTCGGTATCATTGGTCTGGGTCAGCAGGGCGGTCTGTATACGCGCCTGTTGACCGGAACGCAGCCCAGCTTTCCCGGAAGACCGCCTCTGTACGCGCCGGACAATATGGTGGTCGGCGCGATCTGCGACTGGGATCCCCAGAAGGAAAAGGAGTTCAAGGAGAAGTATCCCGACATTCCCTTCTACAGCGACTGGAAGGAACTCGTCTGCTCCGACAAGGTTGACGCCGTGATCACAACCGTGCCGCATTACCTGCATCATGAGGTGGCGATCTTCGCGCTGGAGCACGGAAAACATGTGCTCGTTGAAAAACCCGCGGGTGTGGCGGCCAGCGACGTTGAAAAGATGATCGCCTGCGCGAAAAAACACCCCGAGCTCACCTTCGGCATCATGTTCAACCAGCGCACCAACCCGCTCTATATCAAGATTCGCGAGCTGGTTCAGTCCGGCGAGCTGGGCGAGATCCGCCGGTCCAACTGGATCATCAACAGCTGGTGGCGCACCGATTCCTATTACCGCAGCAGCGCCTGGCGCGCGACCTGGGGCGGCGAAGGCGGCGGCGTGCTGGTGAACCAGGCGCCCCATCAGCTGGACCTTTGGCAGTGGATCTGCGGCATTCCCTCCAAGGTGACGGCCAAGTGCGTCAACGGCGCGCACCGCGACATCGCCGTTGAAAACGATGTGACCATCCTCACCGAGTATGAAAACGGGGCGACCGGCGTGTTCGTGACATGCACCCACGACATGATGGGCACCAACCGCCTGGAAATCGACCTGAGCAAGGGCAAGATCGTGGTCGAAAACAACAAGGCGACCGTTATCCGCTTCGCCTATGACGAGGACTACGTAAACGCCAATATGGACATGCGCGAAGCCATGATGCTGATGCGCGGCAATTCCGCCGGCGGCAAGGCCAACGAGACCGAGATCATCGAGGGCGTGCCCGGCGAAGGCCCACAGCACGGCGGCGTAATGGAGAACTTCGCGAACCACATCCTGCATGGCGACGATCTGCTGGCCCCCGGCGAGGAGGGCATCAACGGCGTCCGCCTTGCCAACGCCACACAGCTGTCCGCCTGGCTGGACAAGACCATCGACATGCCGGCCGACGAGGCGCTGTACATGGCCGAACTGAACAAGCGCATTGCCGCCGAGGGAAAATTCCCCCTCCGCGAGCTGTAAACGAACGTATCGGATCATAGAAAGGAGAAACACAATGGAGAAGAAAGGACTCATCGGCATTCAGCTGAGCACCATCCGCGGCGTCATCGAAAAGAACGGCATCTATGAGACCATGAAGCGCTGCCACGAGCTGGGCTACCGCTGCATCGAGATCAGCCAGATCCCCATGACGAAGGAAAACGTGGCCGAGTTCAAACGCGCGCAGCAGGACTTCGGCATCAAGGTCGCGGCCATCAACGCCTCCATGACCGCCATGCGCCCCGGCATGGAATGCCTGGAAACCGACTATGACAAGATTCTGAGCGACCTGGCTACCCTGGACTGCAACATGCTGCGGCTTGGCATGGGCCCCATCGCGCAGATGGCCACCAAGGACGGCATGATGCGCTTCTGCGAGGAGACGGAAAAATACGTCGCCAAGCTGAAGAAGGACGGCATTGACTACTACTATCACAACCATTCCTGCGAGTTCCAGAAGGTGGACGGCAAGTACATCCTCGACCACATCAAGGACAGCACCTCGATGGGCTTCGAGCTGGACATCCACTGGATCCACGCGGGCGGCGAGGACCCTGTCCGCATCATCAACCGCTACGCCGGACGCATCCGCCTGCTGCACCTGAAGGACTACCGCATCGTAGTGGACGGAGACGACTTCGATTTCGGCAAGCGCTTTGCTCTCGGCAAGAAGCTGAAGGAGATGGGCATCGAGATCAAGCAGGTCAGCCCCATGTACGGCGCGATCCAGTTCGCCGAGGTGGGCGAGGGCACGCTGCCTATCAAGGAATGCATCGACGCCGGCCTGGCGGGCGGCAGCGAGTACTTCCTGATCGAGCAGGATACCTGCTATGACCGCGATCCGATGGACAGCCTGGCCATCAGCCGCGACAACCTGATCAAGCTGGGCTACGGCGCGTGGTTCTGAAATCTTCTTTCGTGAGCAAGGAATACTGAGGAGGTTACTGGTATGTCTGTTGCATGGTATGTCGTCGTACTGTGTGCCGTGGCCGCGGCGATCGCGTATGTCGGCTGGAACTATATGCGCATCAAGAAGATGCCCGAAGGCACCGCGGAGATGATCGAGATGGCTGGGATCATCCGCTCCGGCGCGAATACCTTTATGATCACCGAGTACAAGACCATCACCGTCGTGGTGGCCGCGCTGGCGCTGATTTTCAGCCTGTTCGTCGAAAAGACCGCCGGCATCACCTTCCTGATGGGCGCGTGCATGTCCTCCATCGTCTGCGTGCTGGGCATGAAGAGCGCCACCTACGCCAACGTGCGCACAGCCAACAAGGCGCGGGAGTCCATGTCCATCGGCGAGACCGTGAAGGTCGCGCTGTGCGGCGGGTCCATCTCCGGCCTGGCCGTTCAGGCGTTCGGCCTGCTGGGGCTGGTGCTGATCGTCATCATCGGCGGCGTGCAGCATGACGCGGTCGGCGGCGGCCTGCTGGTCAAGCTGAGCGGCGTGAACGCCACCATCATGCGCATCTCCACCTATTCACTGGGCTGCTCGCTGGTCGCCATGTTCAACCGCGTGGCCGGCGGCAACTACACCAAGGCCGCGGATATCTCCGCCGACATCCTGGCGAAGATCCGCAACGACCTGCCCGAGGACGACTCCCGCGTGCCGAACGTCATCGCCGACTTCATCGGCGACAACGTCAACGACATCGCCGGCAACTGCTCCGACCTGCTGGAGTCCTTCGTCGCCACCATCGCCGCTTCCATCATGATCGCCGTCATCCTGTTCCAGGACAAGACCGTCGCCATCGCCGACGAGGCGAGGGCGGTGTTTGAAAAGGCCTTCCAGCTGACCACCATTTTCCCCGTAGCCATCGCCGGCCTCGGCCTGATCGGATGCCTGGTGGGCCTGGGCTATGCGGCCTTCAAGAAGATGGGCGACAATCCCTCCAAAGAACTGGACAACGCCACAAACCTCTCCGCCGGCGTGACCCTGGTCCTGGCCCTGATTGCGAGCTTCATCGTGTTTGGCGGCATGGACAAGGCCGTGTTCGAGGCTTACGGCTGGGTGGCCGGCGCGGTTTCCCCGTGGATCTGCGTTGTGCTGGGCCTGGCCAGCGGCGTGGCGATCGGCAAGATCACCGAGTACTACACCGCGACTGAATACAAGCCCACCCGCAAGCTGGCTGAAATGGCCCCCGAAGGCGAGGCCTTCGTCGTGACCAAGGGCGACGCCATCGGCTCCCGCTCGGTGCTCGCGCCCATTGCCATCATCGGCATCGCGCTGTTCGTGTCCGGCAAGGTGGCCGGCACCTACGGCATCGCAATCGCCGCGCTGGGCATGCTGTCCTTCGTAGGCGCGACCGTTTCCATCGACGCCTTCGGCCCCATCGCCGACAATGCCGGCGGCCTGGCCGAGAGCTGCCACCTGGCGCACGATGTCCGGAAGATCACCGACAAACTGGACGCCGTCGGCAACACCACCGCCGCCATCGGCAAGGGCTTTGCCATCGGCTCCGCGGCATTCGCGACCGTCTCCCTGATCGTCTCCTACGTGGGCAGCTATACCGCCGTCGGTGAGCAGGCCGTGCTGAACATCGCGTCCTTCGTCGTTGTGGCCGGCGCCATCATCGGCGGCGCGTTGGTTGAATATTTCTCCGCCATGCTGACCGACAACACCATCGAGTCCGCCAAGGCCATGGCCGACGAGGGCGACAAGATGCTCTCCATCCCCGGCGCGCTCGAAGGCAAGGTAAAGCCCGACTACAACAAGATGATCGAAATGGCGACGCAGGGCGCCCTGAAGAAGATGCTCGTTCCCTCCATCCTGGCGATGGCCATCCCGGTCGTGGGCGGCTTCATCTTCGGCGTCGAGTTCGTGGGCGGCATCCTGGTCGGCGCGACTGTGGTCGCGATCCCGCGCGCCATCTTCATGGGCAACTCCGGCGGCGCGTTCGACAACGCGAAGAAGTATATCGAATCCGGCGCGCTCAAGGGCCACGGCAAGGGCACTGCGGCGCATAAGGCGGCCGTCACCGGCGACACCGTCGGCGACACCCGCAAGGACGTCGTCGGCGTCGCGCTGGACATCTTCATCAAGACCATGTCCACCGTCGCGAATACGCTGGTTGCCGTCTTCAAGAATTTCACTCTGATCCGGTAAAAAACCATCCCAGAGGGCGGAACCGTTTGAACGAGCGGTTCCGCCTTTTGAACGGAAGACGCTTACAGAAGGGACTATTATTTTATGAGCAAGAAGGACAACATGGCCATGATGTCGGAGCAGCCGATTCACACGGTGCTGTTCAAGATGAGCCTGCCGATCATGATTTCATTCTTCATACAGGCCATGTACAACATCGTCGATTCCATGTTCGTGGCCCGGATCTCCGAAAACGCGCTGACGGCCGTGTCGCTGGCGTTCCCCATGCAGCAGATCGTCACGGCCATCGCCGTGGGCACGTCCGTCGGCGTTTCGGCACTGTGGTCGCGTTACATGGGCATGGGGGACAGGGAAAAGGCGTCCCGGCATATCCGCACGATGACCGCCATGAGCCTTGGCTTTACGTTCCTCTTTATCCTGCTGGGCGTCTTCGCTTCAGGGCCGCTCTTCCGCGCCCAAACCGACGTGGCCGAAATCGCCGAGATGGGCACGACATACCTCACGATCAACTGGGTGTTGTCCTGCGGCTCGATATTCAGCAAGTATTACGAGCGCCTGCTGGTGTCCGCAGGCAGTCCCGTGCTCTCCATGGTGACGATGATCTGCGGCGCGGTGTTCAACCTCGTCTTCGATCCGCTGCTGATCTTCGGCCTCGGGCCTTTTCCGGCCATGGGCATCGCCGGCGCGGCCTACGCCACCGTGGGCGGGCAGATCTTCTCCGCAATCGTGGCCATAGCCCTGAACAGAAAGCACATCGAGGCTGTCAAACATGACATCCTTCGTCCCGCGTTCCACGCGGACGCCGCGATAGGCATACTGCGCGTGGGCATGCCTTCGATCATCACGATGGGCCTTTCTTCGCTCACCAGCTTCTTCATCAATCAGATCCTGCTGGTCTATTCGACCACGGCGACCGCCGTCTACGGCGTCTGGATGAAGCTGCAGAACTTCTGCTTCATGCCCATCTTCGGCCTCAACAGCGGCATGGTGGCCATACTCGGCTACAATTACGGCAGGAAACGCATTGACCGCGTCAATCAGACCATGAAGCTGGCGATCATGGTCAGCGCCGGGCTGATGAGCCTTTTGCTGGTCATTCTGGAAATCATTCCCGGCGCGATCCTCACCATGTTCAGCGCGGGCGAACAGATGCGGCTCATCGGCATGGCATGCCTGCGGACGTGCGTGATTTCGCTGCCCTTCGCCGCGGTTTCCATGATCTTTTCCAGCAGCATGCAGGCGCTGGATCACAGCCGATACGCGCTTTTCATCAATCTGCTGCGCCAGTGCGTGCTGCTGATCGCCGGTTTTGCGCTGCTCTCTGCCATTACCCACAGCCAGCAGCTGATCTGGCTGGCTGTGCCGATCGTCGAGATCGTCACTTTCGCGGTCGCCGCCGTCCTGTATCGCCGATTCCTCAATCATCTGGGTATTACCGGCGCGCGGCAGTCACAGCCGCGGAAACCGTAACGAACAGGAGGACAGAACATGGCTCTGAATCCACAAGTCAGGATGCTCCATCTGATGAAAGACGCCCGCCCGTCCATGCGCATGGCGGCGGGGGAGGATTTCGCCGCGTGGCAGGCGAAGGCCCGGGCGCGGCTTATGGCGCTGCTCGGCCTGCCACTGGAACGCGCCGAACCCAACTTCCGCGTCGAATGGACGCGCGAACACCCGGACTGCACGGAGATTCGTTTCCTCTTTGAAAGCGAGCCGGAGGTGGACGTGATCGGACACCTGCTCCTGCCAAAGGATGCTTCGGAGGAAAAGCTGCCGCTGGTCATCTGCCTGCAGGGCCACTCGAAGGGCGTTCACATCTCGCTGGGCCGGCCTGTCTACGAGGGCGACGAGGCCACCATCAGCGGCGGCGACCGCGACTTTGCCCGGCAGATCGTCTCGCGCGGGCAGGCGGCGCTGGCGCTGGAGCAGCGGGGCTTCGGCGAGCGCGGCGGCACGGAGAAGGGCCCCGCCTGCTATCAGCCCGCCGTACAGGCTTTGCTGCTGGGAAAGACGCTAATCGGCCAGCGCTGCTGGGATATTTCCCGCGCCATCGACGTAGTCGGCGCGCGGTTCCCGCAGCTCGACATGAGCCGCGTCGCCGTGATGGGCAATTCAGGCGGCGGCACAGCCACGATCTACGCCGCGGCGCTGGACGAGCGCATCGGCGCGGCCATGCCTTCCTGCGCCTTCTGCGGGTATCTCGCCTCCATCGGCGCGCAGTATCACTGCCTGTGCAATTACGTGCCGGGCATCATGAAGGACTTCGACATGGGCGATCTGGCCGGCCTGATCGCGCCGAGACCGCTGGTCGTGGTGAACGGCAGGGACGACGGCATCTTCCCGCTCGACGCGGCGAAGGAGCAGGCGGAGATCGCCCGGCGCTATTACGCGGCGGCAGGCGCGCCGGACAAATTCGAGCATGTCGTCGGCCCGGAAGGCCACCGCTTCTACGCCGCGCTGGGCTGGCCGGCCTTCGACAGGCTTACGGGATGGAAGCAATCCATGCAAACGAATGAAAAGCAATGACAGGAGGGGATATGTATGCTGGCAATCGGTGAGAAAGCGCCTTCTTTCAGCCTGCCGGACCAGAACGGTGTTATCCACACGCTGGAGGAATACGCGGGAAAGAAGGTCGTCTTGTACTTTTACCCGAAGGACAACACGGCGGGCTGCACGGCTCAGGCCTGCGGTTTTGCGGAGCTCTATCCGCAATTCCGTGAAAAGGACGCGGTCGTGTTGGGCGTGAGCAAGGACAGCGTGGCCTCCCACAAGAAATTCGAGGAGAAATACGGCCTGCCCTTTACGCTGCTCTCCGACGTGAATCTCGAAGCCATCAAGGCCTACGACGTGTGGCAGGAGAAGACGAACTATGGCAAGACGACCATGGGTGTCGTGCGCACGACCTACCTCATCGACGAGGCGGGCGTCATCGTGAAGGCGTTTGGCAAGGTCAAGGCCAAGGAAAATCCCGCCCAGATGCTGGACGAACTGGACTGACTCCAAAACAAGGGCGCGCCGTGAAATCCGACAGGGGTTTCACGGCGCGCTCAGACCGTTGACAAAGACAAATTGTCAGCGGTTTTTTTGATATTTTTCTGAAAAACCCAAAAGCGACCAAAAGGGAAATAGAGGTGCAATGTCGAATATAAGCAATAAAGAAACGCAACAGGCGGTGAACAGCATGCT
>JAFXQO010000074.1 GCA_017527065.1 Clostridia bacterium | reverse complement strand
GGGCTTTCGCGTTCAGAGTGATCTCATTTAACGTGTCATTCGTAAATAGGCGTATGACGAGGATGACCCTTCAGGCGCTGCGCGCCAGCTCCCCTGAAAGGGGAGCCAAGAAGAACATCTCAAAAGGAACGATCTTGCTTCCCCTCTCAGGGGAAGTGCCGAGCGCAGCGAGGCGATAGGGTCGTTGCTTATCATGACTACATCCATTTTGTTGAACGAGACGTTAAATGAGACCTGCTTTCGCGTTTCGGAAGTATTGTCTGAACGGACACCGCGTGCTATAATGCTAAGGGAGAAACGAAAGCGCCGGCCGAAAGACCGGCGAAGCCGTTCCTGTCAATCAAACTTTAATTCCCCATTCCCCATTCCCAATTCCCCATTAAAAACTTCGGAGGTTTTTCCTATGGACGTCGTTTTTCTGAATGCGCGTGTTTGTACGCCGTTTGAGCTGCGCGACGCGGCGGTGCTGGCGCGGGACGGGCGCATAGAGGGCGTGTTCGGGCACATCGAGCCGCCCGCGGGCGCGCGGGTGATCGACGCGCGGGGCATGATCCTCGCGCCGGGCTATATCGACCTGCACGTGCACGGCGGCGGGGGCCGCTCCGTCATGGAGGGCGAGGCCGAAGCCGTCGTCGAAATGGCGAACGCCCACGCGCGCCGCGGCACCACCGCCATACTGCCCACCACCCTGAGCATGCCCCTTCCCGACATGGCCCGCGCCGCCGACGCGGTGGGCCGGGCGATGCGGGACGAAAGGTGCCTTTCCACCATACTGGGCGTGCACCAGGAGGGGCCCTGCCTGTCGCCCGCCCAGGGCGGCGCTCAGTCGACGGAGGCGCTGCTCACGCCCTCGAAGGCCGATCTCCGGGCGCTCGTCGAGGACTGCCCGCATCTCAGGATGATGGGCGTCGCGCCGGAGCTGGAGGGCGCGCTGGCGCTGGGGCGGCGGCTGAACGACCTGGGCGTGGTGGCCAGCGTGGCCCATTCGGACGCGGACTACGACACCGTGGCCCAGGCGGCGCTCTCCGGCTTTTCGGACGTGACGCACCTGTACTCCGGCTGCTCCAGCGTGGTGCGCAAAAACGCGTTTCGCGTGGCGGGCGTGGTGGAGGCGGGGCTGGAGATGGAGAGCCTCACCGTGCAGGTGATCGCGGACGGGTGCCACCTGCCGCTGCCGCTGCTCAGGCTCGCCTACCGCTGCAAGGGGCCGGAAAAGATGTACGCCGTGACCGACGGGCTGGAGTTCGCCGCCGCGAAGCAGGAGGAGGGCGTCACCTACGTGCAGCGCAACGGGCAGGCGTGCGTCTACGAGGACGGCGTGATGAAGCTGCCCAGCCGCGCGGCGTTCGCCGGCAGCGTGGCCACCATGAGCCGCCTTGTGCGTACCCTGGCGAAGGCGGGCATTCCCCTGTGCGACGCCCTCCGCATGGCCACGGACACCCCGGCGCGGCGCGTGGGCGCGGCGAAGAAGGGCCGCGTGGCCGCGGGATATGACGCGGACCTCCTGCTGCTGGATGAGGCGCTGAAAGTGCGCCTGGTCATGGCGAAGGGCCGGATCGTCTTCGAGGGCGAAGAGGAATGACAAAAAAACCCGTTGACGGGCCCGCGCCGCGCGGGTATAATGCCCCTGTGACCGGCGGGAAAACCGCCGCGCGAAAGGAAAACCGACATGAAAAAACTGATTTGCGCGCTGCTGGCGCTCTGCCTGATGGGGGGATGTCTGTGCGCCGGCGCCCTCGCGGCGGATGAAAGGCCCTCCGTGGTGACGGCGATATTCCCCCAATACGACTTTGTGCGCGCCATTGCGGGCGACCGGGTGGCGCTCAGAATGCTCCTGAAGCCCGGCGCGGAGGTGCACACCTACGAGCCCGCGCCCCAGGACATCATGGCCATCGACGGCTGCGACCTGTTCGTCTACAGCGGCGGCGAGTCGGACGAATGGGCGGCTTCGCTGCTGGCGGCCACGGAGAACCCGGGGCGGCGCGTGTTCCGGCTGATGGACTGCGTGCCCCTGCTGGAGGAAGAGGGCGGAGACGGCGAAGAGGCCGAATACGACGAGCACGTGTGGACCTCGCCGAAAAACGCCATGCTCATCGTGAGCGCCCTGTGCGACACGCTGTGCGAAATCGACCCGGCAGGCGAGGCGGTCTACCGCGCCAACGCGGCGGCGTATCTGGAGGAGCTGGCCCGGCTGGACGCGGCCTTCGAGGCGGTCGTGGCCGCGGGCGAGCGGGACACCATCGTCTTCGGCGACCGTTTCCCGCTTCTCTACTTCGTTCAGGCCTACGGCCTTCATTACCTGGCGGCTTTCCCCGGCTGCTCCACGGAGACCGAGCCCAGCGCCGCCACCATGGCCGCGCTGATCCGCGGCGCGACGCAGCTTAAGGCCCCGCTGGTGCTGTATCTGGAGCTGTCAAACGGCAGCATCGCCCGGGCGGTGGCCGAGCAGGTGGGCGCCGGGACCCGCGTGTTTTACGCCTGCCACAACCTCACCCAGGACGACTTCGAGGCCGGCAGAACCTATCTCGACTTCATGTGGGAAAACGTGGACACGCTGCGTGAAGCGCTGGGCCAGAAGGATCAATAAAGAACGGCCCGCCCCTCTATTCCTCCGATTTTAGTTAAACTGCGCCCGCTCCGCTTGCGGAGTGGGCCTTTATATAGTATAATAGCGATAAAACTGGGAAAATATACGCCTGCGCCCGCTGCGCGTCAGGCATACCCGCCGGCCGCAACGTCATACCTTGCCCATGGGGGTGAGCGCATGAAGGGCATGCTGGGCCGGCGGCGGCAGGCGGCGCGGGCGGACAGGGTGCGGGAAAGGCAGGCGGCGCGCCGGGCGGAGCGGCCCGTGCTGGAGGCGCTTTCCCTGCCGGAGGACGCCTCGGGCCGCGCGGTGCGCGTCACGGCGCTGGGCTCGGCGCGGCTGCTGGTGGAAAACCACCTGGGCCTGGCGGAGCTGACGGACACCCGCGTGCGGCTGGCCACGCGCCAGGGCATGCTGGCTGTGTCCGGCGAGGGCCTGCGGCTGACCGACGTGCGGCCGGGCGCGCTGTGCGTCACGGGCGGCATCCGCGTGATCGAGCTGCCCGCGGGCCGGGAGGCGGGCCATGACTGACCGGGTGACGATGACGGTGTCGGGCCGGTTCCCGGAGCGCTTCGTCGAGCGGGCGCTGGCCCGGGGCGTGCGGTTTCAGGCCGTGGAGCGCACGGGTCCCCGGTCCATGCGCGTGACGGTCGCGGCCGCCGGCGCGCGGGCCGTGGAGGCGCTGGCCGCGGAGCTGGGGCTGGAGGCCCGGGTGATACATCGCGCGGGCTGGCCGGTATGGCTTAAGCGAATGAAAGCGCGAAGCACGCTGGCGGCGGGGCTTCTCCTGGGCGCGGCGCTGGTGGCGGCCTTCGCCGGGCGCGTGTGGCGCGTGGACCTGACGCCCCTGGACGGCGCGCTGCCGCCGGCCGAGGAAGCGCGCCTGGCCGGCTGGCTGGAAAGCGAGGGCGTGCGGCCCCTGATGCGGCGGGGCGACGTGGACCCGGCGCTTCTGTCGGCGCGAATCCTCGCCGAATTCGACGCGCTGGCCTACGCGGGCGTGCGGCTGAAGGGCGTTCACCTGACGGTGGAATACAGGACGGAGGACGCCGCGCCGCCCCTGTACAAGGCGGAGGAGGCGGACTGCCTCGTCGCCGCCCGGGACGCCATCGTCCTGAGCGTCGAACCGCTGGCGGGCAAGGCCTGCGTGCGGCCCGGCGACGCGGTCCGGGCCGGGCGGCTGCTGATCAGCGGCGAGGAAAAAACCGGCCCGGAGACCACCCGCCCGGTGCGGGCGCTGGGCCATGTGACCGGCCGGGTGTGGTTCGAGGCCAGCCGGGAGGCGGCGCTGGTCGAAACGGCGCGGGAACCCACGGGCCGCCAGATAACGGCCTCGGCGCTGAAGCTGTTTTCCTGGCGGCTGCCGCTCACCGCGGCGGAGGATTTTGACTGCCAGGACGAGGAAACGGATTTCCTGCCCGTGGGCGGGCTGTACCTGCCGGTGGTGATCGAGCGGCGGACGCTACGGGAAACGGCGGAGCGGCCGCGTCCCGTCGACCGCGCGGCGCTGGAAGCGCGCCTCGGGGAGGAAGCGCTGCGGGAGGCGCGCGCGCTGCTGCCGGAAGACGCGCGGGAGCGCCTCGCGTGGACGGATATATCGGAATCGGAGGGCGCGCTGTCCGTCCGGGCCATCGTCGAGGCGGAGATGGACATCGCGACGCCAAATTAGATTTACAAATCAGCTACTTGGCTTTGGGAGGAAAAATACTTGGAGACGGCATTCAAAGAGAGCATGGTTGTGGAAAACGTGGACCACCTGATGGCGCTCTTCGGCGCGCGGGATGAAAACGTGGAGCTGATCCGCCGGGAACTGAACGTGGAGATCTTCGCCCACGGGAATGAAATAACCCTGTCGGGCGAGGAAGACAAGGTGAACCTGGCGCGGGTGGTGCTGGAGCGGCTGGTGGGCATCATCGCCCGGGGCGAAAGCATCGACCGCACGCGCATCCGCTACGCCATCGAGCTGGCATCGGAGGGCAACGCCGACCGCATCGACGAGATCATGAGCGGCGTGATCGCCATCACCTACCGCGGGCGGCAGGTGAAATGCAAGACGCTGGGCCAGCAGCAGTACGTCGACGCCATCAAGAAGAACACCTGCGTGTTCTCCGTCGGCCCGGCGGGCACGGGCAAGACCTACCTGGCCATCGCCATGGCGGTGGTGGCGCTCAAAAACAAGGACGTGGAGCGCATCATCCTCACCCGGCCGGCGGTGGAGGCCGGCGAAAAGCTGGGCTTCCTGCCCGGCGACCTGCAGCAGAAGGTGGACCCGTACCTGCGCCCCCTCTACGACGCGCTGGGCGACATGATGGGCATGGAGTCCTACCAGCGGCTGTTCGAGCGGGGGGCGGTGGAGGTGGCGCCCCTGGCCTACATGCGCGGCCGCACGCTGAACGACGCCTTCATCATCCTGGACGAGGCCCAGAACACCACCTCCGAGCAGATGAAGATGTTTTTGACCCGCATGGGCATGGGCTCCAAGATGATCATCACGGGCGACGTGACCCAGATCGATCTGCCCGCCGGCAAGCGCAGCGGCCTGGTGGAGGCGCTGGAGGTATTGAAGGGCGTGGACGACATCGGCATCGTGACGCTGACCCACCGCGACGTGGTGCGCCACGAGCTGGTTCAGGCCATCGTCAAGGCCTACGAGAAGCACGACAGGCGGACGAACGCGGGCCGGTAAAATTTTAGGAGGACAAACCCATGCGAAAACGCAAGAACGAGCGCAGGCGGGACAAGAAACCGTTTCCCATCGTGCTGATGGGCGTCCTGACCTACCTGGCGCTCCTGGCGATGCTCTTCGCGGTGTCCACGCCGGAGCAGTACGACCTGCGGGCGGGCCAGGTGTCGCCCATCACCATCACGGCCAGCAAGGACGTGGAGGACATCGTGACCACCCAGCAGTTGATCGACGAGGCCATGGCGGCCGTGCAGGTCACTTACCGGCTGGACGAGACGGTGGAGCCCGCCGTGCTGGAGGCGCTGACAAACGCCTTCGACCGGCTGAATGAGATTCGCGGGCTCGACGAGACGGACGGGAGCCTGGAGGAGGCGGGCCGCAGGGTCGTGCCCGAGTTTGAATTCACGGCCGAGGACCTGGCCCTGATCGCCGGCATGGACGACGATACCTTCGCAGCCCTTCGGTCGGACACGCTGTCCGCCGTCGCGAATCTGTACGGCGCGCTGGTCACCGAGGGCGGCGAGGACGAAGCGCTGCGCAAGCTGGAACGCGATCTGACGGCGCGGGAGGCCTATTCGGAGGCGGCCATCGACCTGACCAGCCGGCTGGCGGGCGTCTGGCTGCGGGCGAACATCGTGGTGGATCAGGAGACCACCCAGGCCAACCGGGAAAAAGCCGCCAGCAAGGTGGAGCCGGTGATCTACCTCAAGGGCCGCAACATCGTGCGCTCGGGCGAGATCATCACCAAGACGCAGATCGCCATGCTGGAGGAGCTGGGCGTGCTGAAGAGCACCCGCTCCATCGACGTGCTGATGTACACCGGCGTGGCGCTGCTGGTGCTGCTGACGATGGTCATGGTGGTCACCTATATGGCCATCTTTGAGCGGGAGGTGCTGCGGGACGCCTCGAAGGTCTGCCTTCTTTGCGTGATACTGCTGCTCACCTGCGGCGTATGCGTGCTGGTGCAGCAGGTCAACCAGTTCCTCGTGCCCGTGGCCATGGGCGTCATGCTGACGACGCTGCTGCTCAAGCCGCGCCTGGCGCTGATCATGAACATCGCCCTGGCCATCCTGAACGGCCTGATCAATTCCGGCATGAGCGGCTCCTTCTCCACCTCGCTCATCATCATCCTGATGACCTCGATCATCTCCGGCACATTGAGCATCGCCCTGATCTACAACAAGACCCAGCGCATGGTGGTGGTGCTGGCGGGCCTGCTGGTGTGCGGCGCGAACATGCTCACCACCCTGGCCGTGGGCCTGATCACCGAGACGAACACCACCAACGTGGGCTCCTGGGCGCTGTGGACCGGCGCCAGCGGCCTCTTGTCCGGCATACTGTGCATCGGGCTTCAGCCGCTGCTGGAATGGCTGTTCAACCTGGTCACCCCCGCCAAGCTGATGGAGCTGAGCAACCCGAACCACCCGCTCATCCGCCGCATGATCCTGGAGGCGTCGGGCACCTATCACCATTCGATCATCGTGGCGAACCTGGCCGAGGCCGCGGCGGACGCCATCGGCGCCAACGGCCTGCTGGCCCGCGTCGGCGCGTATTACCACGACATCGGCAAGCTCAAGCGGCCCCTGTATTTCAAGGAAAACCAGATGGGCGACAACCCCCATGACCGCACCGACCCCATGGTGTCCGCGGCCATCGTGACCGCTCACCCGACGGACGGCGTGGCCATGGCGGAGAAATACCGCATGCCCCGGCCCATTTTGGACATCATCCAGCAGCATCACGGCGACACGCCGGTGATCTACTTCTACGACCGCTGCGTGAAGCAGAACGGCGCGGAGAACGTGGACATCGACGACTTCCGCTATCCCGGCCCGCGCCCGCAGACCCGAGAGGCGGCGGTCGTCATGCTGGCCGACACCATCGAGGCGGCCGCCCGCACCACGCCGGACCGCTCCATCGAGGGGCTGGAAGCGCTCATCCGCAAGCTCATCCGTGGCAAGATGGACGACGGCCAGCTCAACGACACGCCCATGACCCTGGCGGACGTGGAAAAGGCCACCGAGGCGTTCCTCACCGTGCTCTCCGGCGTGTTCCACCAGCGCGTGGAGTATCCCGAGATGGAGATCCCGCCCAAGAAGGAACGCCGCAGGGCGGAGGACGAGGCGGAGCCGGAAGAACAGGCGGAAGCGCCGAAAGCGAAGAGGGGAAGACATGCTTGACATTGAATGCGCGGCGCGGGGCCTGCCGCAGGACGCGCCGGCGCTGATGGAGCGGGTGGCGAAAAGCGTTTGCCGCCTGGAGGGCATAGACGGCGTGGGCGCGTATGTGCGCGTGGTGGACGACGAGGCCATCCATGCCATAAACCGGGCCGAACGCGGCGTCGACCGGCCCACCGACGTGCTCTCCTTTCCTTCCATCGCCTGGCGCGGCGGCACGGCGAGGGACGACAGGGCGCGGCTCCGCCGGGAATACGACCCGGAGACCGGGCTGTGCTTCCTGGGCGACATCGTCATCTCCATCGACCGGGCGCGGGAGCAGGCCGCCGAGTACGGCCACAGCCTGGCGCGGGAGCTGGGGTATCTCACGGCCCACGCCATGCTGCACCTGTGCGGCTACGACCACATGACGGACGGAGACAAGGCGGCGATGCGCGCCATGGAGGAGAAGGTTATGCAGGACGTATCCCTGCCGCGGGAGGGCGGCTTCCTGACGGACGAAGAATTGTTTGAGCGCGCCGAATCCATGCTGGAGCGGGCCTACGCGCCCTATTCCCGTTTCCGGGTGGGCGCGTGCGTCCTGACGGAGGACGGGCGGACCTTCACCGGCTGCAACATCGAAAACGCCTCCTACGGCGGCACCATCTGCGCCGAGCGCACGGCGGCGGTGAAGGCGGTGTCGGAGGGCGCGACGAAGTTTATCGCCATCGCCATCGCGGCCGAGCAGGAAGCCGCCTGGCCCTGCGGCCTGTGCCGCCAGTTCCTGCGGGAGTTCGGGCCGAAGATGCGCGTGATCGTTGGAAAAAAGGGCGGGCCGCTTTATACGGCCACGCTGGAGGAGCTGCTGCCCCGTTCCTTTGGGCCGGAAGACCTGCTGAAATAATGGGGAATCGGGAATGTGGAACGGGGAATTAAGGGCTGGCGGCGCGGCGTTGGAGGGACTGACGCTGCGAGACGTTCAGCCGTCGCAGTTCTGGGTGTCGGCGGGCAAGCTGGCGGAGGTCGAGAAGTGGTTTGATCCCGGCGACCTGTCGGAATTCGAGCCGATCCCGATCAAACTGCTGGACGGCGCGCTGATGATGACCGACGGGCACACGCGGGCGGTGGCGGCAATCCGGGCGGGACTGGCGCGCGTGCCGCTCATGTGGGAGCCGGACGAGTGGGACTGGGACATGTACCGCGCGTGCGTGAAGGAATGCCGCGCGCGGGGCGTCTTCTCCCCGTATGACCTGACGGGGCGCGTGGTGCCGGCGGAGGAGTACCAGGTTCTGTGGAACGACTGGTGCGACGATATGCAGGCGCGGGTCGCGGCGGAGCGGGGAAAGGCGGACGGGTCAATTTGATTATGACGCGCCATATTACGGCGCGCGATGAAGGAAGGTATATACTATGGCGGAAAAGAAGGCGTTTCATTCGGGGTTCGTGGCGATCATCGGGCGGCCCAACGTGGGCAAGTCGAGCATCATGAACCGGTTCGTGGGCGAGAAGGTGGCCATCGTGTCGAACAAGCCCCAGACCACGAGAAACAAGATACTGGGCGTGGCCACGCGGGAGGACTGGCAGATCGTGTTTGTGGACACGCCGGGCCTTCACAAGCCCCGCAACAAGCTGGGCGAATTCATGATGAAGCAGGCTTCCGAGGCCCGCGAGGGCGTGGACGCGGTGCTCTGCGTGGTGGACGCGCAGCACATCGGCGCGGGCGACCGGGCGGTGATGGAGGACGTGCTCACCATGAACTGCCCCCGCTTCCTGGCGGTGAACAAGGTGGACCTGGCGACGCCCGAAAAGCTCATGCCGCAGCTGGACACGCTGCACGATCTGGCCTTCGACCAGATCGTGACCGTGTCGGCCCAGCGGGGCGACAACATGGACACGTTGCTGGACCTGCTGGCGCAGGCCATGCCCGAGGGGCCGAAGTACTTCCCGGACGACATGATGACCGACCAGCCCGAGCGGCTGATCTGCGCGGAAATCATCCGGGAGAAGGCGCTCTTAAACCTGCGGGAAGAGATCCCCCACGGCATCGGCGTGGAGATGCTGGCCATCACGAAGCTGTCCGACAACCTCACCGAGATTCACGCCAACATCTACTGCGAGCGCGCCAGCCACAAGTCGATCATCATCGGCAAGCAGGGCCGTATGCTGCATGACATCGGCGCGGCGGCCCGCGCCGACATCGAGCGCATGATGGGCACCAAGGTGATGCTCAAGCTGTGGGTGAAGGTGCGTGAGGACTGGCGCAACCGGGAGAGCGACCTGCGCGCCACCGGCTACGAGGAATAACATGCTTTACACAACGGACGCCATCGTGCTCCGGCGCGCGGACTACCGCGACTACGACCGCATGGTCACGCTGTTTTCGCCCGAGCATGGGCGCATCGACGCCATCGCGCGGGGCTGCCGGCGGCCGAAGTCGGCGCTTCTGAACGCCACGGAGGTGTTCTGCGCCGGGCAGTTCACCATCAACATCACGGGCGAGCGCCATTCCATCACCCAGTGCGACATCCGCGACAGCTTTTACGACCTGCGCTTCGACTACGACCGCCTGATCCACGGCATATACTACCTGAGCCTGGCCGACGCCGCGGCGCTTCCCGAGCAGGAAGCGCCGGGCCTGTTTATGCTACTGCTCAAGGCGCTGGCGCACCTCGCCTATTCCCAGCTGCCCGCCGCGCTGCTCACCGCCAGCTTTGAAATGCGCTACATGCCGCTGATGGGCTACACGCCCCAGATGGAGCGCTGCGTGGTGTGCGGCCGGGAGCCCGATCCGGCCGACGCGCGCTTCGACGAGGAGAAGGGCGGCGTGGCCTGCGGCCTGTGCAGCCCGAACGCCCCGCGCATATCCCACGGCGCGCGCCGCATCATCTGGCGCGCCGCCCAGACCGACTACACCGCCGTGCCGAAGCTGGAGGGGCATCCCGACTGGCCCGAGGCCGCGCGGCTGTACCGGCCCTTCGTCACCCGGCGCATCGAGCGGCGCATCAAATCGGACATGCCTGAATTACCGTAAGGAGAGACGCAATGAACTACATCATTCGCGAAATTGAACCGCGGGACAACGCGGCGGTCGAGGCGGTCATCCGCGCCTGCCTCGTCGAGTTCGGCGGAGACCGCCCTGGCACGGCCTGGATGGATCCGGACCTGGGGCGCTTTTCGGAGGTCTATCGCAGCGAGGGCCGCAAATACTGGGTGGCCGAGAATGAAAGCGGCCGGGTCGTGGGCGGCGCGGGCGTCGGCGAGCTGCCCGGCGTGCCGGGCGTGTGCGAATTGCAGAAAATGTACTGCCTGCCCGAGGCCCGCGGCACCGGCGCGGCGCGGCGGCTCATGGCGGAGGCGCTGGCCTTCGCGCGGGAACGCTATGAAAAGTGCTACCTGGAGACCTTCGGCAACATGAAGGCGGCCCACCGCTTTTATGAAAAGCACGGGTTTCACCGCATCGCCGAGCCCCTGGGCCGGACCGGGCACTTCGGGTGCGACGTGATGTATCTGAAGGAGCTGAAAGGCGGCGCGGGGCGGCGCATCGAGCCCTGCTCGGAGGACGACATCAAGGCCGTCGCCGACGGCATCAACGCCTACAACGCCTCGCAGGTGCCTTTCACGCAGCCGCGGCCCTGGGTGGACATGAGCCGGAAGGTCGTGGACGAAAACGGGAAGATCATCGCGGGATGCAGCGCGGTGATGTACGGCTGGCGCGTGTTGTATGTCGAGCTTTTGTGGGTGGACGAGCCCTGGCGGCGGCAGGGCGTGGGCCTGGAGCTTCTGCGGGCTGTGGAGGACGAGGCCAGGCGGCAGGGCGCTTATCTCGCGCACCTGGACACCTTCGACTTCCAGGCGCGCGGGTTCTACGAAAAACAGGGCTACGCGCTGTTCGGCACGCTGGAAGACGTGCCGCCGGGACACAGGCGGTACTATCTGCAAAAGCGGCTGTAAACCTGATCCATCAGGGGAGGACACCATGATACGGGAAAAATACGAATCCCGCCGGGAGTCGCTTGAGCGGGAGCTCACGGCGTGCGAGGATGTGAAGGCGGCGGCGGACTGCCTGGGGCGGACGCTGGAGCGGCTGCGCATCGAGGCGCGGGCGGAGGCCGACACCCCGGCGCTGCGCCGGGAGACGGACCGGCTGTTCGAGGCGGCCAGGCAGGCGGCGCTGCTCATGATGAGCGTGACCGAGGCGGACGTGAGCGAAGCGCCCCGGCCAGCGACAAAAAAGGAGAAGCTCGCCCAGGCGCTGCCCTGGGCTTCGGCCGGCGCGGGGCTTCTGATGGCGGCGTGGATGCTGCTGATCGGGCAGAGCGCGGCGGCCGCGCTGGGGCTGGTTTCGGCGGGGCTGGGCGTGGGCCAGGCCTGGCTGAAGCGGAGCGGCGGCGACGCGGCCGGATTCAAGGCGCGCACCCGCGTCAACGTGTACGACCTGATGCGCATGACCGACCGGCTGGCCCAGGCCATGGACGACGCGCTCTCCCAGGCCGTGCAGGAGCAGCAGACGCTACCCGGCGCGGGCCGGGCCGAACTGACCGGCGATATGCTCACGCCGGTGCAGATGCTGATGGAGGCGGTCTACACGCAGGACGGCGAATACGCCCTCAAGGCCGCGCCTCAGCTGGCCAACGCCCTGAACGAGCAGGGCGTGGAGCTGGTCGAGTATTCGCCCGAGCGCCGGGACTGGTTCGAGCTGTTCCCCGGCACGGAGGACGGGCTGACCATCCGCCCGGCGCTGGTGAAGGAAGGAAAGCTGCTGGCCCGCGGCCAGGCGACGGAGGTGGCGTGAGGCATGAAATTCGAGGATGTGTATTTCATCAACGGCACAGCCTACGCCGGGAAATCCACCATGGTACATCTGCTCGCGGAGAAACATGGCGGCGTCGAGTGCGGGGAGAACTACCACGACGCGCTGCTGCCGGAGCTGGACCCCCGCGAATTTCCCGGCCTGACCTACACCCGCGATCTCGAGGACTGGCACGACTTCGTCAGGCGCTCGCCGGAGGAATACGAGGCGTGGATCGACCGCACATCGAAGGAGTGCGAAACGCTGGAGCTGCGCATCCTGAAGGAGATCGCCGGCAAGGGCAGGAAGGTGTTCGTTGACACCAACATCTGCCCCGAAACGCTGCGGGAAATATCGGACGGGGACCACGTGCTCATCATGCTGGCCGACCCCGCGGTGTCCGTCAAGCGGTTCTTCGAGCGGCCGGACCGGGAGAAGCAGTTCCTCTACCGGCTGATGATGGAGGAGCCCGACCCCGAGGCGGCGCTGGAAAACTTCCGCCATTGCCTGGAGCGCGTCAATTCTCCCGCGCGCTACGACGCCTTCCTCCATTCCGGCTTCAAGGTCATCCTGCGGGACGAGCGCCGGACGGTCGAGGAGACGCTGGCGCTGGCGGAAGCGGCGTTCGGGCTTTCGGATGAAAACATGTGACAGGAGAAAGGCGCTATCATGTATGGATAAATGACGCTGTCGGACGAAAACCGGTGGAACAGTTGAGACGGCGTCTGTGCGAAGCGGCGGGAAGGAAAATGCGGCTTTGACGGGCCTGCCGGGAGGTTTTCAGATGATCGAAGCCTATCGCCCTGCCCTGGATGAAATGGACTTCAGAGAGCGCCTCCTGGCGGACGAGGCCACCATGGCCTACAACGCCGCCTGGGGCGGCGCGATCGCCTTCCCCCGGGAGAAGTGGGCCGGGTGGTACCGCCGCTGGCTGGAGGTTCCCGAGACGGAGCGCTATTACCGCTACCTGCGGGACGCGGAGACCGGCCGCTTCGTGGGTGAGATCGCCTACCGCTTCGAAGGGGAAAAGGGCATATATATCTGCAACGTGATCGTGATGGCGCAATACCGGGGCCGGGGCTACGGCACGCGGGGCATCGCTCTGCTCTGTAAGGCGGCGAAGGCCAACGGCGTGGCGGCGCTCTGGGACGACATCGCCGCGGACAATCCGTCGGTGAAGCTGTTTCTGGAGAATGGCTTTTCTGTGGCGTATCGGGATGAAAGCGCGGTCATGGTCAGGAAGGTCTTGTGAGCCTGTATATCGACGCACGGGAGTATGTGATACATGGAAGACATGAACAAAATCACCGATTACTTTGGCTTCGACCTGGGCGATGGCGAAAGCGCCGTGGCCTGGATGCGGGCGGGCAAAAAGACCGAGCCGCAGATGATCGAGCTGCGCGGGCGCAAGAGCGTCATCACCGCCCTGGCCTCGCATCCGGAAAAGGGGCTGTTCATCGGCGAGGAAGCCTGCCACCTGCCCGGCGTGGACTGGCTGCAGGTGCGCTTCAAGAGCCGATATTTGAAGGACCCCGCCGCCTCGGGCAGCCTCGTGATGATGTTCGCCCGGGAGGTGATGAACGCCCTCGTGGCCGACGGGCGCATGGACAGCCCGGAGACGGCGTGCTTCTTCGTCGGCTGCCCCTCAGGCTGGCCCCAGGAAGTCCGCGAGGCGTACAGGAAGCTGTTCGAGCGGGCCGGCATGGTGAACTGCGAGGTGGTCTCGGAGTCCCGGGCAGCGTTCATGTTCGCGCGGGAATCGGGCGAGCTGCGCGTGTCGGACGACCTGCTCACCCTGCCCACGCTGATCATCGACGCCGGCTCCTCCACGACGGATTTCACCTTCGTGGCCGATTTGGCGGAGCGGAGCCTCGTGGCGTCGGATTTCGGCGAGGTGAGCCTGGGCGGGGGCCTGCTGGACAGGATGCTGCTGGAGCGCAACGTGAGCCGCTCGCCCCAGCGGCGGCAGCTGGAGGACATCTTCGGCCGCTTTCCCCAGTATGAGGCGCGGTGCGAGTTCGAGGCGCGGCGGGTGAAGGAGATGTACTTCACCCAGGCGCGGCGCGGCAACGGCCTGCGGGCGGAGTCGGCGGTGAAGCTGTACGCCGGGCGCACGCCCGTCACGCTGGACATCACCTGCGACGATTTCGACATGGCGGACATCCTCTCGCGGCCCATGGAAGCGCTCTCCGGGCGCTCCTTTGAAGCCAGCTATCGATCTTCGCTCGAGGCGGCGGCGCGGGAACTGGGAAGCGACCAGCCGGGCATCATCCTGCTGACCGGCGGCGCGTCCCGCATGCCGCTCATCGAGGACATTGCCCGGGACGTCTTCCCCCAGGCGCAGGTGCTGCGCGGGCTGGAGCCGGAATTCGCCATCGCCCGGGGCCTGTGCTACGCGCTGCGCATCGACCGGCAGACCAGGGGCTTCCACGAAGCGGTGGAGGCGCTCATCCGCTCGGACGAGATGGAGGACCTGGTGCTGGCGCGGCTGCCGGAGCTGTTCCAGGCGGTATCCGGGCCCTTCAGCGACAGACTGATCGACGAAGTGGCCCCGGAGGTGTTCGAGCAGTGGCGCAGGGGCGGGCTGAAGACCTTCGACGACATCGGCGTGGAGCTGAGCGAGCGCGCGGCGCGGATGCTGAAGAGCGACGAGATGAAGGCGGCGCTGCGGCCGGCGGTGGCCGACTGGGTGGTGCGGCTGCGGCCGGATATCGAGGCGCTGACCGATCCCATCTGCGACAGGTTCGGCCTGCCGCGCACCTCGCTGCGCCTGCCGGATTCCCTGGACATCGGCGCGGCGCAGATCATGCTCAGCAGCGACAGCCTCATCCGCATGGATCAGTTCAAGGCGCTGATCGACCTGATCGTGGCGACGGTGCTGGCCTCCGTGCTGGGCGGAGGCGGCGTGGCGCTGATCGCCACCGGCCTGCCCGGGCTGATCGGCGGATTCCTGGTGGGGCTTGTGGCGGGCATCGTGGGCACGGAGACGGCCGAGCGCCTGCTGCGCAAGGCCGAGCTGCCCGTGGGCATGCGGCGGCTCCTCACGATGGGCTATTTCAAGCGCGGCCTGAACAAGCGGAAAGACGACATCCGCGCGGGCATCTGCGCCGAGCTGGTCAAGCAGCTGGACCCGCCCTCCGACGCGGCCCGGGGCATGGTGCGCGACATCGCGGCCTCCATCGAGGGGCAGCTGGGGCGCATGGTGGAGCGGGCGGCGCTGATGATACACTGATTCTTTGTCGATTGGGAAGGGGTGAAACGCAGTGACAAAGGCATGGCCCTATCTGCCTCTGTCCGCGGATGGCTTTGCTCCGCGCAAGGTCTGATAAGGGACGATACCTGCGCGGAGCGATCCTGCCTCAAAGGGGCTTTATCGTCCGAATCGGGCTTTGCGCCGCCTGCATTACGATGAAACAATGTAAGGAGCAAAGCCATGAAAAAGAGAATCCCCGCCCTCGGAGCGCTTCGGGACTTCCTGCTTCTGTGGGCGTCGCAGACCGTGTCCGCTCTGGGCACGGCCATGACGGACTATGCCCTGATCGTCTGGGTCTACGGGCAAAAGGGCACCGCCTCCAGCCTGACCTTCCTGACACTGTGCAGCTTTATGCCGACGATCCTCTTCCGCTTCATTGCCGGAGCGCTCGCCGACCGCTGGAACAAAAAGCGCGTCATGCTGCTGGCCGATCTGGCGGCGGCCTGCGGAACGGCGGCGGTCTTCGCGCTGCACAGCCTGTCCGCCCTCAGGGTCTGGCACCTGTATATCATCAACATCCTGCTCAGCTTTATGAACGCCTTCCAGGTCCCGGCCTCCTTCGTGGCGACCAGCCTGCTGGTGCCAAAGGAGCATTACGCCAGGGCAGGCGGACTGCAGAGCTTTTCCGGTTCCGCCGTCTCCATCCTGGCTCCGGCCCTGGGCAGCGCGCTGCTGGCCTTCGGCGGTCTGCCGCTGGTGCTGGCCTGCGACCTGGCCAGCTTCGCCGTCGCGTTTTTCGCGCTCCTGTTCTTCATCAGGATCCCGGAAGCAAAGCGCGAAGGGAAGGAAAGCCGCGAACCCTTCGTCCAGAGCTGCCTCGACGGCGTCCGCTATCTGCGCGGTCATTCGGCGCTGCTGCGCCTGACGCTGTTTCTGACCCTCGTCAATTTTCTGGCCAAGCTGGGAAACGACGGAATGATTTCTCCCTTCGTTCTGGGGCTGACGGGCAACAACCAGCGGATCCTGGGCGCGGTGCAGAGCGCGGTCGCCCTCGGCCTGCTGGCGGGGAGCCTGGTCATGACGCTGAAAAAGCCGCCGAAGGAAAAGGCGAAGGCGATCTTTCTGAGCACTGCCGTCGTATTCAGCGGGAACATTGTCCTGAGCCTGACCCGGCGGCCATGGCTCTGGTGCGCCGCTTCGTTCTATTCCTACGCGCTGGCCGCCGTGATGAACGTCAACCTGACGACGGTCATGCGGGAGCATGTTCCGGTTGAACTGCAAGGCCGCGTCTTTTCCGCTCAGGACACGCTCAAAAACGGCGCGATACCGCTGGGCCTGTTTCTGGGCGGCGCGCTGGCCGATCATGTCTTCGAGCCCTTCATGGCGTCCGATTCGCCCTTTCAGGCGCTTCTTTCGCGTCTCTTCGGCTCGGGAAGCGGCGCGGGCGTCGGCGTGATGTTTTTCTGCGCGGGCGTTCTCGGCGTCGCGCTGAGCCTGACCTGCCTGGGAAAACCGGTTTACAGGGCCCTGGACGCAAACCGATCGACGGAATAACATGAGAAACCGGACGGCGCCGCGCGCCGTCCGGTTTCATTGTGCCATTCTGTGCGGGCGTCGAGAGCGCCCGGTTCTCCCCTACTCCGCCGGCATCGGCTCGGCCGGTTCACAGGCCGGACACCGCTGCTTGCCAGCGCGCAGGGCGTCGGTGAGGTGCATCGGATTCAGCGTGATGCCCGCGGCGTTGGGGCAGCTGTTGGCGGCGTGATAGTAGCCGTTCCGCTCGCTCACAAAGACGATCGTGTCCGCGTTCGAAATCGCGCCGGCCGTGGTCTGGGCCGTCGCGTCCCCGGCGGCCTGCGGGAGGCCGGCGGCGTAATAGACCGCGCCGCACACCTCGCAGGGCGAGAGGGCCGCGTCCGATTGGGCGGCGGAAAGGGGCGAGATGGTCCAGCTGCCGGCAATGGCCTGGCAGGCGAAGTCGGTGTGCCATTTCTGGCTTCCATCCACGTAAACGGCGTTTTCAACGTTCAGCGCCGACCGGCTGACGGGCTGGCAGTAGGGGCAGGCGGCGAGGCCCTCCGAAATCTCGCCGAGGGGGGAATGCTGCTTTTCGCCGTTCATGCTGCTGCAGGAGCTGGTCGCATGATACCACTTGCCGTTGCTCGTGTGCCACACGAGGATCTCCCCCGGCGAACGCAGGGCCGGAATCAACGCCGGGTCGATGGTCGGCTCAGGCGTCGCGGTCGCGGCGATTGTCGGCGTCGGCGAAGGCGCGGGCGTCGGCGTCACGGAGGCGAACAGCGTCGTCTGCGCGGTGGGCGTGGGCCGCGGGTCCGTCAAAGCGGCGGTCTCGTTCGGACCGGCCGGGTTCTGCGCCGCCTGCTGGGTGGGCGCGGCGGTCGTCGCGGCGCTTCCCGGCTCGGCGGTGAGCCCGGGCGTGGGCGTCGGGGTGGGCTCAGGCGACGGCGTGGGTTCGGGCGTCGCCGTGGGTTCGGGCGTGGGCCGCGCCACGATCTGATGGTCGTACCGCGCGTTCAGGATATAGCTGCTGACGGGCGGCTTGGGCGTGGGCGTGGGCACGGGCGTCGGCGTGGGCACCGGCGTGGGCGTCGGGATGGGCGTGGGCGAGGCGATGACGTCCAGCAGCGCGCCGAGGGCCTTGTCGCCCGCCGCGCCGACGATGGGCGCGCCATTGTCCACGACGGCGCGCCAGTTCCCGGCGACGCGGTCGCCGACGCGCTGCGCGCAGGCCTGCGCGTCGTCCAGCGCCAGCAGCGCCTTTTGCTGGATTCGCTGCGCGGTCGGGTTTTTGAAGTCGTACAGCAGGCCCACGGTGAGCAGCACGAAGCACAGCACCAGCGAGCACAGGGAAAGCAGCAGCTTCGTGCTGGCCTGCCAGTGGATGAACCGCTTCGGCCACAGCATGATCAGGCCCACGGGGCAGCACACGACCAGCATCAGCAGCGTGATCAGCTTGTACAGCCAGTGCCTGTTCGGGCGCTTGTTTTTCTTCCGGGACGATTGCGTCAATCCGGGGCGCTTGGACGAGCGGATCATGTAGTTTCCGTCGCTGCGCTTGTAAAGCATACCAGCATCCATGTGCGTACCTCTTCTATATCCTCTGTTCCGGCGCGCCGCGGAGTGCGCCTTCTGGTTACAATTCAACAATTTTATTTTATCATGTTCGGCGCTGAAATGCAAATGGAAAATGCGGCGCGGCGCATGGCGCCCGAAAAAAAGCGGCATACTAGCTCCGTCAATACTGTGACGGAGGTATTTTTATGTCGATCGGATTGATTCTGCTCGTCGTGTCGAGCCTGCTTATCCTGTTCGGCGTTGCCCAGCGGGTACTGGATCGCCTGCGGCTCACCGACCGGGCCGCGCTGTTCTTCGCCGCGCTGATCTTCATCGGCGGCCTGCTGCCCGACATTCCCCTCGGCCCGCGCCTTTCGGTGAACATCGGCGGCGCGCTGGTTCCCCTCGGCCTGTGCGCCTGGCTGCTCGTGAAGGCCGGCACGGGCCGCGAACGGGTCCGCGCGCTGGTCGCGTCGGCCCTCACCGGCGCGGCCGTCTACGCCCTGGGCCGCCTGCTGCCTGAGGAGCCGGAACAGGTCTTCATGAACTACAACGTGCTCTACGGCCTTGCGGGCGGCCTCATCGCCTATATCCTGGGCCGCTCGCGCCGCTGCGCGTTCGTGGCGGGCATACTGGGCTCGATCATTGCGGACACCGTCTCGGCCCTGGCCGTGTGGCGCGCCGGCATCGGCCAGCCCCTCTCCCTGGGCGGCGCGGGGGCGCTGGACGCCACCGTGATCGCCGGCCTGTCCGCCGTGCTGCTGGCCGAGTTCGTGGGCGAAGCCCTCGAACGGGCGTCCCGCGGACGCCGCCGCGACAAGACGCGCGTGTTCGAGGGCGGCGAATTCCGGGAAAGGAGCGGATCGAAGTGAAGATCGTGAAGAAACTCGCCCTGTTGGCCGCGCTCGCGCTGGCGCTCTCCCCCGCCGCGGCGCGGGCCGAATCAGACGCCCCGGAGGACGAGGCCGTTTACACCATGGTCGCGCCGGACGGCGCGCCGGTCATGTCGCTGGCCGGGCGCATTTACGCGGGCGACGAGTACATCGCCTCGGACAACCGGCTCTGGGTCGCCGTGGAGGTGGACGACGCGGCGCGCCGGGCCGTCGCCCAATGCCTGGGCGAGGAGCCCGCCTTTGAAGCCGAAGCCGCCCGCGCCGTATTCGCCCAAGCGGACGGAACAAAGGACGGCGGCAAAAAGCTGATCGCCCTCTACTCCACCCACAGCGACGAATCCTACGAAAAGGGAGACGGCTCCGCCTCCTTGGAGGGCAGCGGCGGCATCTACGACGTGGACAGGGCCCTCAAGGAGGAACTGGAGAAGCTGGGCGTCCAGGTGGCGCTGGACACCACCACCCACCTGCCCCACGACGCCAAGGCCTACAGCCGCTCCCGGCGCACTGCTGAGGAATTGATGAAGAAGCGCCCCGACGCCCTGCTGGACGTCCACCGGGACGGCATACCGGACGAGTCGGAATACGAGACCACGGTGGAGGGCGAGGAGATGAGCAAGGTGCGCCTGCTGGTGGGCCGCTCGAACCCGAACGCCAGCGTGAACCGGGAATTCGCCAAGCAGCTCAAGGCTGTGGCCGATGAGAAATACGACGGCCTGGTGAAGGACATCTTCATCGGCAAGGGCGACTACAACCAGGAGATCTCCCCCAAGAGCCTGCTGCTGGAGTTCGGCACGCATACCACCGACAAGGCGCAGGCCATCGAAGCCACGAAGTACATGGCCGACGTGCTGAACACCGTGCTCTACGGCGAGAGCGCCAGCGCGGAAGGCGCGGGCGGCTCCGGTCGCGGCGCGGGCCGCGCCATAGGCCTTGTGATCGCGGTCGCCGCTCTGGGCGGGCTCATATACGCGCTCCTCTCCACCGGCACGCTGAAAAACCTGGGCGCAAAGCTCTCCGGCGGCGCGAGCGAATTGACCGGGGGGCTGCTGGGCCGCCGCGGCGAGGACGATCCGGACGGGGAAGACGAATAAAGGCCGCCCGGAATACGCAAAAAAGAGGTTCTTCACGTTTTCCTGTGGGATTACAACTCCCTCAGTCACGCTTCGCGTGCCAGCTCCCTCAAAGAGGGAGCCTCACAGCAGCGAAAGGAAACGCCATCGCCTCCCTCCCTGAGGGAGGTGGCTCGGCGCAGCCGAGACAAAGGGAGTCGGCATCCCACAGCTTTCCGTGATAAATAAAAAAGAGTCCTTTCGCGAGAAAAGACTCTTTTTTATTGCCGTTTTTCTCCGGATCACACCAGCTCGAGAATGACCATCTCGGCGGAGTCGCCGCGGCGGGGGCCCATCTTGACGATGCGGGTGTAGCCACCGCCAATGCCCTTCTCAGCCTTGCGGGCCTTGTACTTCGGGCCGATTTCGCGGAACAGCTTCTCAACGACGGGATACTTCACGTCCTTGGTGCGCTCCTTGTATTCCTTCTTGCTCTCGTCGTCCTTCTTGGCCGCGGGAATGTTATACAGGTATCTCATGATCTGACGGCGCGCGTGCAGCTTGCTCGGCGCATCGTTGGTCACGGTCAGATTCACGATCTGCTGCTTGTCATTCTTGGTTTCCTTGGTCACTTCGACGGTGTTATCGCACTCGCGGACAGCCAGAGTAATCAGGTGCTCGGCCATGGAGCTGACTTCCTTGGCGCGGGCCAGCGTGGTCTCAATCCTGCCGTACCAGATGAGGTTTGTCACCTGGTTGCGCAGCAGAGCCTTTCTCTGGTCGGTCGGCTTGCCCAACTTGCGGTTGGCCATGTTCGCGTTCCTCCTTACATTATCGCACTGCGTTCAGCGCTTATTCGTCGCTCGCACGGAGCGCCAAACCCAGCGCAATGAGTTTTTGCTCCACTTCTTCCAACGACTTTTTGCCCAGATTGCGCACTTTCATCATGTCTTCCTGATTGCGCTGCACCAACTCGGCCACGGTGTTGATACCGGCGCGCTTGAGGCAGTTGTAGGCGCGGACGGAGAGATCCAGCTCCTCGATCGTCATCTCGAGGACCTTCTCCTTCTTGTCGTCCTCCGGCTCATTGAAGTCAATGCCCGGCACCACATTTTCCGTCAGGTTGACGAAAAGCGTCAGATGATCGGTCAGGATCTGCGCGGCCAGGCCGGTGGCCTCGTCGGGCATGATGCTGCCGTTCGTCCAAACTTCGAAGATCAGCTTGTCGTAGTCAGTCACCTGGCCGACGCGCGTATCCTCGACTGAATAGCTAACCTTGCGAATCGGGGTGAAGATCGAGTCCACCGGAATGACGCCAATCGGCATGCCGGCGGTCTTGTTGCGATCCGCGGACACATAGCCGCGGCCCTTATCGAGCGTCATTTGCATCTGCAGCCGGGCCCCCTCCGAGAGGGTGGCAATATGCAGGTTTTTGTTGACGATCTCAACCTCGTCGTCACTCTTGATGTCGCCCGCTGTGACCTCGCAGGGGCCGGTGGCGTCAACGGTGATCACCTTCGGCTGGTCGGTGAACAGCTTGGCGGAGATATTCTTCAGGTTCAGAATGATCTCGGTCACATCTTCCTTTACGCCAGGGACCGTGGAGAACTCATGCTGCACACCCTCGATGCGAACATTGGTAACCGCCACGCCGGGCAGCGAATTGAGCAGCACGCGGCGCAGAGAGTTGCCCAGGGTCTGTCCGAAGCCGCGTTCGAGCGGTTCGATCACGAACTTGCCATAGCGCGCGTCGCCCTTCTCCAAACGTTCGATTCTGGGCTTTTCGATTTCGATCATTCAGCAATCCCTCCTCTTTCACGCGGAGACCCGTTGATATTTTATTATCCAAAGCATTTTCATCAGCGGGAGTAAAGCTCGACGATCAGGTTCTCGGACACCTCGAAATCGATATCCTCACGCAGCGGCAGCGCGGCGATCTTCACTTCAAAGGCTTCGGGCGCGCGGTCGATCCACTTCGGCATGGTCTTCTTGCCAAATTCCTCGATCAGGCTCTTGAACTTGGCGCTCTGGCGCGACTTCTCACATACCGCCACCACGTCGCCGGCCTTCACCTGCGCGGAGGGGATGTTGCACCGCTTGCCGTTCACGGTGAAGTGGCCATGGTTGACCAGCTGGCGCGCCTCGCGGCGGGTGCTGGCGAAACCGGCGCGGAACACCACGTTGTCCAGGCGGCGCTCCAGCTCCTGCAGCATGACCTCGCCGGTGATGCCCTTGTTGCTGACCGCCTTCTCATAGTAGCGGGCGAACTGCTTCTCGAGCACGCCGTAGATGAACTTCACCTTCTGCTTTTCTTTCAGCTGCAGGGCATATTCAGACTGCTTGCGGCGGGTCTGCTTGCCCTGGCGCTTCGTCTCCTTGGAGTAACCCAGCACTGCAGGAGACAGACCCAGAGCCTTGCATCTCTTCAAAACGGGCTGCGTATTCTTTGCCATGTTGGTTTCCTCCCTTACACCCTACGACGCTTGGGCGGGCGGCATCCGTTATGCGGGATGGGCGTCACGTCCTTGATCATGCTCACGTCCAAACCGGCGGCCTGCAGCGAACGAATCGCCGCCTCGCGGCCCGCGCCAGGACCCTTCACGTACACGTCAACCGACTTCAGGCCATACTCCATCGCGGCCTTGGCGGCCGTTTCGGCGGCCGTCTGCGCGGCGAAGGGGGTGGACTTCTTGCTTCCGCGGAAGCCCAGGCCGCCCGCGGACGCCCAGCTCAGCGCGTTGCCGGCGGTGTCGGTGATGGTAACGATCGTATTGTTGAACGAAGAGCGGATATGGGCCGCTCCGCGCTCGACGAGTTTCTTCTCGCGGCGCTTGCGAACAACCCTTTTCAGCTTCGGCTTTGCCATGATATTTCTTCCTCCTAGTTCGATCGATTACTTCGCTGCCTTCTTCTTGCCGGCAACCTGCTTCTTCGGGCCCTTGCGGGTACGGGCGTTCTGCTTGGTGTTCTGTCCGCGCACGGGCAGGCCGCGGCGATGGCGCAGGCCGCGATAGCAGCCGATCTCCATCAGACGCTTGATGTCCATGGATACCTCGCGGCGAAGGTCGCCCTCCACCTTGAGGTTGTGGTCGATGTAGTCACGGAGCTTACCGACGTCCTGCTCGGTCAGGTCCTTGACGCGGGTGTCAGGATTCACGCCGGTCGCCTCGATAATCTCGTCGGCAATGCTGTTGCCAATGCCGTAGATATACGTCAGGGCGATCTCGATTCTCTTCTCACGGGGAAGGTCGACGCCTGCGATTCGTGCCATGTGTTCTCAGCACCTCCATTAAATCATACGCAGAGCCACGCGGGCTCTCGTACCGGCGGCTCCGCGAAGGGAGCCTTCTCTCTTGGGAATCTATCTGAAGGCCGGCGGCAGCCGCTCCGCCCGCCTTTCGCTCCGCTCGGCGATCAGCCCTGCTTCTGCTTGTGCTTCGGGTTGTCGCAGATGACCATCACGCGGCCCTTGCGCTTGATGATCTTGCACTTCTCGCAAATGGGTTTAACCGAAGGTCTCACTTTCATCTGAGTTTCCTCCTTTGACTGAAGTCGGTCAGGATTTGCTGCGCCAGGTGATGCGTCCCCTGGCCAGATCATAGGGTGACAGTTCAATCGTTACCTTGTCGCCGGGATAGATGCGGATGTAGTTCATCCTCATCTTGCCGGAAACATGGGCCAACACCTTGTGCCCGTTGGGCAGTTCCACTTCAAAAACGGCGTTCGGGAATGACTCCGTGACGACGCCTTCCACTTCAATAACATCTGACTTGGACAAGCTCTCACTCCTCCTTTTGCCTGTACGCTGCAAGCCACTTGCGAAGCTCGTGGTTCTCCACGGCCTCGCCGGCCTCCAGCCTCGACTGCAAACCGGAAATCGTCTCCTCAGTGACGAACAGATGCTTCAATCGCTTTCTCTTCGGTTTTTCGACGCCGCGCAGGTCGCCGTCGGCCACCAGCGCGAACTCATCCCCGTCGAGCGCGATGACGACGAAGTATTTCCCCTCGTCTCGCCCTGCCTTCGACCTGACCACTCGGCCCGTCTCAACTTTGAATTCCCTCTTCATTCCGGGAACCTCCGCAACGCCGCGCCTGGGTAGCTCAGGATCTCCGGGTCTCCCGTTGTCACGACCAGGGTGTGCTCGTAATGGGAGCACCTGCTGTGGTCGCGGGTGATAAATGTCCACCCATTGTCATCAATGTATGTCTGGTATCGCCCCTGCGAAATCATGGGCTCAATGGTGAAAACCATGCCGGGCCTCAGCCTGACGCCGCGGCCGGCCGTTCCGAAATTCGGAACGCTCGGGTCCTCGTGCATCTCGCGGCCGATGCCGTGTCCGCACAGCTCCCGAATGACCCCATAGCCGTTTTTCTCGGCATGCTGCTGGACGGCGGCGCTGATGTCGCCGATGCGGTTGCCCGCCCGGGCCTTTTCAAGGCCCTTCCAGAAGCACTCCTCGGTAACGCGAATCAGCCTCTCGGTTTCCGCATCCGCCTTCCCCACAGCCACGGAAACCGCGCTGTCCGACTGCCAGCCGTCCAGGATCAGCGTGCAGTCGATGGAGAGGAGGTCGCCCTCCCGAAGGGGTTTATTGCGGGGGAAACCGTGCACGACTTCGTCATTCACCGACGCGCAGATCGAGCCGGGGAATCCCTCGTAGCCCTTGGAAGAGGGGATGGCGCCGGCGTCCCGGATCAGCTTTTCGGCGATCTGGTCGATGTAGGCTGTGGTGACGCCGGGCTCAACGAGTTTTTGCAGCTCCTCAAGCACCTGGTGGAGAAGCGCACCCGCTTTTCGCATCTTGCCGACTTCTTCGGCAGATTTAATCGTAATCATAGGTTAACCGCCAGGGCCTTCAGGATCGCGGCGGTGACGCCCTCCATGGGCTGGTCGCCGTCCACTTCCTTCAGGATGCCCTTCTGCGCGTAAAACGCGGTCACCGGACTGGTCTGAGTGTGATACACATTCAGCCTGTTCGCGATGGTGGCGGGGTTGTCGTCCTGCCGCTGAACCAGTTCCCCACCGCAGTTCGGGCAGACCTTCGCATCGGCGAGGGCGCTGATGTGGAAGGTGCCGCTGCACTTGGGGCAGAACCGGCGTCCGGACAGCCGGGCGATCAGCTTCTCATCGGCCACGGCGATGTTCACCGCCGCGTCCAGCTGAGAGAATCCGGCGAGCGCTTCCGCCTGATGAACGTCCCGGGGAAAGCCGTCCAGAAGATAGCCGTTTTTACAGTCGTCTTCGCTGAGGCGCTCTTTCACCATGTCGATCGTGACGGAATCGGGAACCAGCTGGCCCTGATCGATGTACGCCTTGGCCTTCAGGCCGGTGGGCGTGCCCTCTCGCATGGCCTTTCGGAACATGTCGCCGGTGGATATATGCGGGATGTTGAGCGCGCGGCCGATGACTTCGGCCTGCGTGCCCTTGCCCGCGCCGGGAGGTCCAAGAAAAACAAGCTTCATGCGCGCGCCTCCCGAACTGCTTACTTCAGGAATCCCTTATAATGACGCATCTCCATCTGCGCCTGGAGCTGACGGGCCGTCTCGATGGCGACGCTGACTGCGATCAGCAGGGAGCTCGCGGCGAGGGGCAGGTTCAGGCCGACCAGCCGGTAGAAGAAGGTGGGCAGGGTGGCCAGCACAGCCAGGAACAGGGCGCCAAACAGGGTGATGCGCTTGCTGATCTTGGAGATGTAATCGGCGGTGGGCTTGCCCTGGCGAATGCCGGGGATCATGCCGCCGTTCTGCTGAATGTTCTTGCTCATCTCGATCGGGTTAAAGGTGATCGAGGTGTAGAAGAAGGTAAAGCCGAAGATCATCAGCGCGAAGATGAGCATGTACCATACGCTGCGGCCATAGAACGTATCCCACCACTGCGCCACGCCGGAGTTCGGCATGAAGGAGAAGATGGTGCTCGGGAACTGCATGATCGCCGACGCGAAGATCAGCGGCAGCACGCCGGAGGCGTTCAGCTTCAGCGGGATGTGGGTGGTCTGGCCGCCATACATCCTGCGGCCCACCATGCGCTTGGCATACTGGATCGGGATGCGGCGTTCGGCCAGGTCGACCAGCGTGACCGCCACGATCATGACCAGGCTCAGGACGAGAACCACAAGGCCGGCCCAGATGGACACATAGCCCACCGCGATGTTGCGGACGTAGCTCACGATCTGACTGGACAGGCGGGCGATGATGCCGGCGAAGATCAGCAGCGAGATGCCGTTGCCGATGCCGTTCTCATTGATGCGTTCGCCGATCCACATGGCCAGCGCGGTGCCGGCGGACAGGCACAGGCCGATGGTGACGTAATTATACCACCGGGTGGAAGCCGCGGCGCCCAGGCCGATGGACAGCGCCACAGCTTGGATGAATCCCAAACCAACCGTGACATAACGGGTAATCTGCGCTATCTTCTTGCGGCCTTCCTCGCCTTCCTTCTGGAGCGCCTCCAGCTTCGGAATCGCGACGCAGAGCAGCTGCATGATAATCGACGCATTGATATAGGGCGTAATACCCATCGCCATGATGGTGAAATTCTCCAGATTGGAACCGGTCATGGTGTTCATGAAGTCCAGCAGACTGATGCCCGACACGGCCGCGGCCACCGTCGCCCTGTCAACGCCGGGCGTCGGCACGAAGCACAGCAGGCGGTAGAGCAGCAGCATGAACAGGGTATAGAGGATCTTCTTGCGAAGATCGGCAATCTTCCATGCGTTGCGCAGCGTTTCCCACATGTCAGATCACCTCGGCCTTTCCTCCGGCCGCCTCGATCTTTTCCTTGGCGGTGGCGGTGAACTTCGCGGCCTGAACGGTGAGCTTCTTGGTGAGCTCGCCATTGCCCATGATCTTGATGCCATCGCCAATCTTCTTGATAATGCCGTATTCAATCAGCTCGACAGGGGTAACCGTCATGCCGTCCTCGAACACCTCGAGGCGATCGACGTTGATGGCGATATATTCCGTGCGGAAGGGGTTATAAAAACCGCGCTTCGGCAGGCGGCGCACCAGAGGCATCTGGCCGCCTTCAAATCCCGGCCGCTTGCCGCCGCCGGAACGGGCCTTCGCGCCCTTGTGACCCTTACCAGAGGTCTTGCCCAGACCGGAGCCGGTGCCGCGTCCCAGACGCTTGGGCGCCGTGGTCGCTCCGAAAGCAGGCTTGAGTTCGTGCAGTTTCATGTGCGACCCTCCTTAGTCTTCGATCTCTTCGACCTTCACCATGTGCTTCACCCGGAAGATCATGCCGCGGGTGGCGGGGTTGTCCTGCTTGATGACCGTCTGGCCGATCTTGTGCAGGCCCAGCGCCTCGATCGTGGCGATCTGCTTCCTCAGGCAGGCGATGGTGGATTTAGTCTGCGTAATTTTCAGCTTCATCGTTGTGCCCCCCTTAGCCCATCAGCTCTTCGACCGTCTTGCCGCGAAGCTTGGCGATCTCCTCCGCGTTGCGGAGCTGCTTCAGGCCTTCCAGCGTGGCCTTGACCATATTGATCGGGTTGTTGGAGCCGATCGACTTGGTGCGGATGTTCTTGACGCCGGCGGCCTCCAGAACCTGGCGGACAGGGCCGCCCGCGATCAGGCCGGTGCCTTCCGGAGCTGGCATCAGCAGGACGCGGCCGGTGCCGTAAACGCCGATCACCTCGTGCGGGATGGTCGTTCCCACCAGGGAAATGTTGACCATGTTCTTCTTGGCGTCTTCCGTTCCCTTGCGAATCGCCTCGGGAATTTCAACGGCCTTGCCCATGCCGCAGCCAATGCGGCCCTTCTCGTCGCCAACCACCATCAGGGCGCTGAATCGCATATTGCGGCCGCCCTTGACGGTCTTGCTAACACGGTTGACCGCGACAAGCTTCTCTTTGAATTCGCTAACCTGCTCGTTGCGCTGCATGCGTTGATACCTCCTGTTTAGAAGTCCAGGCCGGCTTCGCGAGCGCCAGCGGCCAGTTCGGCCACACGGCCGGTGTAGATGTAGCCGCCGCGGTCGAAGACGACTGTCTTGATGCCCGCAGCCTGAGCGCGCTCGGCCACGATCTTGCCGACCAGCTTCGCGGCGCCCTTCTTGTCGACTTCGCCGATCTGAGCGGCGATATCCTTCTCTACGGTGGATGCGGCGGCCAGGGTCTTGCCCACGGTGTCGTCAATCACCTGCGCGTAGATGTGAGCATTGCTCCTGTAGACGCAGAGCCGGGGACGCTCGGTCGTGCCGCTGATCTTCTTGCGGACGCGCGCATGTCGAATGACTCTGATCTCATTGCGATCCTGCTTTTTGAACATGAGCGTTCACTCCCTTACTTACTTCTTGCCGGCTTTGCCTTCCTTATGACGGACGTACTCGCCCGCATAACGAATGCCCTTGCCATGATACGGTTCAGGCTTGCGGATCGCGCGGATATCGGCCGCGATCGCGCCTACCTGCTGCTTGTCGATACCCTTCACGACGATCTGCGTGGGGGCCGGTGTCTCAAACGTGATGTGCTCGGGCGCATCCACGTTCACCGGATGGGAGAAGCCGATGTTGATGACCAGCTTCGTGGGGCTCTCGGCCTGGGCGCGGTAGCCGACGCCGACCAGCTCGAGGTTCTTGGCGTAACCGTTGGTCACGCCGGTGACCATGTTCGCGATCAGGGCGCGATACAGGCCGTGCAGAGCGCGATGCTCCTTGTCGTCAGAGGGACGGGTGACCAGGATCTGGGCGCCCTCCTGCTTGACGGTGATGTCTTTATTAACCTTCTGCGACAGCTCACCCTTGGGGCCTTTGACGGTCACGAGATTTTCCTCGTCGATCGTCACGGTAACCCCGGCGGGCACTGCGATCGGAAGTCTTCCGATTCGAGACATTATTCTTGCACCTCCGTTATTACCAGATGTAGGCCAGCACTTCGCCGCCCACACCGGCCTTGCGGGCTTCCTTGTCGGTCATGACGCCCTTGGAAGTCGAAACGATCGCGATACCCAGGCCGCCCAGGACCTTCGGCAGTTCCTCGCTCCTGGCGTACACGCGCAGGCCGGGCGTCGAAATGCGCTTCAGGCCGTTGATGACGGACTGCTTGCCCTCGGCGTACTTCAGCGCGATCTTGATCTGTCCCTGAAGGCCATCTTCAATATAATCAACAGACTTGATATAACCTTCGTCCAGCAGAATCTTGGCAATGGCCTTCTTCATGTTGGAGGCAGGAACGGTCACGGTATCATGTCTGGCAGTGAGGGCGTTGCGGATGCGGGTCAGCATATCCGCGATGGGATCATTCATCAGCATTGTGTAACCTCCTTCCGATTCAGCCCAGCTTACCAGCTTGCCTTTCTCACACCGGGAATCTCGCCCTTGTAGGCCAGTTCACGGAAACAAATTCTGCACACGCCGTATTTGCGCAGTACCGCATGGGGACGGCCGCAGATGCGGCAGCGCGTGTAAGCACGCGTAGAGAACTTAGGGGTCCTCTGCTGCTTGATTTTCATGCTAGTCTTTGCCACGCGGATGTTCCTCCTTCAATTAAGCCTGCGCGAACGGCATGCCCAGCAGGCGCAGCAGTTCCTTCGCTTCTTCATCCGTCTTGGCGGTGGTCACAAAGATCATCTCCATGCCGCGGATCTTCTCGACCTTGTCGTATTCGATCTCGGGGAAGATCAGCTGCTCGCGAACGCCCAGCGAATAGTTGCCGCGGCCGTCGAAAGCCTTGTCGGAAACGCCGCGGAAGTCGCGCACGCGGGGCAGGACGATGTTCATCAGCTTGTCGGCGAACTCATACATGCGATCGTTGCGCAGGGTGACCTTCGCGCCGACGTTCATGCCTTCACGGACCTTGAAGTTCGCGATGGACTTCTTCGCCTTGGTGACCATCGGCTTCTGGCCGGAGATCGTGGCGAGCTCGTTGACCGCGATGTCCATGGACTTGGCGTTGTCCTTGCAATCGCCCAGGCCCATGTTCAGAACGATCTTCTCCAGGCGGGGAACTTCATTGATGTTGCGATACTGGAACTTCTGCCGAAGCGCCGGAATGACTTCGCTTACGTACTTATCCTTCAATCTGGCCATTTCAATAAACCTCCCATCAATTGTCGATGGTCGCGCCGCACTTCTTGCAGGTACGAACCTTCTGAGGCTTCTGGCCGTCTGCTTCGACGAACTTGTGCGCAATGCGGGTAGCCTTCTTGCAGCTCGGGCAGACCAGCATAACCTTGCAGGCGGGGATCGCGGCTTCCTTTTCGATGATGCCGCCAGGCATTCCCTGTCCGCGCGGCTTCTGGTGCTTCTTCACCATCGCGACGCCTTCAACAACGATCTTGCCCTTGGCGGGGAAAGCCTTCTGGATCTTGCCTTCCTTGCCCTTATCCTTGCCGGAGATCACAACGACGGTGTCGCCGGTTTTGACGTGCAGTTTCGGTGCTGTCAATTTTCACACCTCCAAATTAAAGCACTTCGGGCGCCAGCGAAACGATTTTCATGAAATCCTTTTCGCGGAGCTCTCGCGCGACCGGCCCAAAGATGCGGGTGCCCCTGGGCTGCTTCTGGTCGTTGATGATAACGGCGGCATTGTCGTCGAAGCGGATGTAGCTTCCGTCGGGACGGCGATACTGCTTGCGGGTGCGGACGATGACGGCCTTCACGACGTCGCCCTTTTTCACGGTGCCGCCGGGGTTCGCCGTCTTAACGGAAGCGACGATGATGTCGCCAATGCCGCCGGTGCGGCGGAAAGAGCCGCCCAGCACGCGGAAGCACATGATTTCCTTTGCGCCGGAATTATCGGCAACCTTCAGACGAGTTTGCGGTTGAATCATTGTGGATTTCCTCCTTGCTTACGGCCCAATTACTTCGCCTTTTCGACGATTTCAACCAGGCGCCAGCGCTTGTCCTTCGACAGCGGACGGGTTTCCATGATCCGTACCGTATCGCCGATGCCGGCCTCGTTGTTCTCATCATGAGCCTTGAACTTCTTGGTACGATTCATGATCTTACCATACAGCGGATGCTTGACGCGAGTGCGAATTTCAACAGTGATGGTCTTCTCCATCTTATCGGAAACGACGACGCCAATACGGGTCTTGCGAAGTCCTCTTTCCATTGATCAGGCAGCCTCCTTTCGCTTCGATCACGCCTGCGTCTCGTTCTGACGCTGGCGAATGATGGTCTTGACGCGGGCGATGTCACGCTTGCAAGCGCTGATCGCTGCAGTGTTCTGCAGCTGACCCGTGGCCAACTGGAAGCGCAGGTTGAACAGCTCGCTCTTTCTCTTCTCCAGATCGGTGTCGAGCTCCGCGATCGTCTTCTGCTTCAATTCGGCGAATTCCTTAGATTTCATTGCTCTTCACCACCCGATTTCTGGTTGTCTTCTCTCTTGATGAACTTGCTCTTGATGGGCAGCTTGTGGCTGGCCAGGCGCAGGGCCTCGCGAGCCGTCTCCTCCGGAACGCCCTTCATCTCGAAGAGCACGCGGCCGGGCTTGACCACGGCGCACCAGTATTCCGGAGCGCCCTTGCCGGAACCCATTCGGGTCTCAGCGGGCTTCGCGGTAACGGGCTTGTCCGGGAAAATCTTGATCCAGACCTGGCCGCCGCGCTTCACGAAACGGGTCATGGCGACACGGGCCGCTTCGATCTGGTTGGAGGTGACCCAACCCGGATTCACGGCCACAATGCCGTAATCGCCGTAAGCCAGGAAATTGCCGCGCTGGGCCTTGCCCTTCATGCGGCCGCGCATGACCTTGCGGCGCTTGACTCTCTTCGGCATCAGCATAGCTTATTTCCCTCCTTCAGCAGCAGCCTGCCTGCGCGGACGGCGAGCGGGCGCCTCCGGCACAGCGGCTCTCTTCTGACCAGGCAGCACCTGGCCCTTGTAGATCCAAACCTTCACGCCGATGCGGCCGTAAGTGGTCTTGGCCTCGGCGAAACCGTATTCGATGTCCGCGCGCAGGGTCTGCAGCGGGATGGAACCCTCGTGATAGCCCTCGCTGCGGGCGATGTCCGCGCCGCCCAGGCGGCCGGAAACCTTGGTCTTGATGCCCTTGACGCCCGGCGTCTTCATCGCGCGGCCGATGGTCTGCTTCATGGCGCGGCGGAAGGAGATGCGCTTTTCGAGCTGCTGGGCGATGTTTTCAGCCACCAGCTGGGCGTCGCCGTCCGGGAACTTGACTTCCAGGATGTTCAGGCTGACGGCCTTGCCGGTGAACTGCTCGATTTCCTTCTTCAGGGTTTCAACGCCGGCGCCGCCGCGGCCGATCACGATGCCGGGCTTGGCGGTGTAGATGGTCACGCCAACCTTGCCGGCGCTGCACTCGATATCGATGTGGGAAATGCCGGAAACAGACAGCTTTTCCTTCAGCATTTCGCGCAGCTTGTAGTCTTCAATGAGGTTGTTGGAGAAATCCTTTTTCCCGGCATACCACTTGGTGCTCCAGTCCAGGATCACACCGACGCGCGCGCCATGGGGATTTACTTTCTGACCCATTAATTTTCCCCTCCTACTTAACCTGATCGAGCACGATGGTGATGTGGCAGGTGCGCTTCAGAATCTGATCGGCGCGGCCATGGGAACGCGGCCAGTAGCGCTTGAGCGTCGGGCCCTGGTTCGCATAGGTCTCCGCCACATACAGCGAATCGCGGTTCATCTCCAGATTGTTCTCAGCGTTGGCAATCGCGCTGTTGAGAACCTTCAGAGCCACAGGCGCCGCGCTCTTGGGCGTATACATCAGAATAGCCTGCGCCTCGTCGGCCTTCTTGCCGCGGATCAGATCGAGGACGATCTTGGCCTTGCGGGAAGAAATGCGGACATAGCGGGCAACGGCGTGCGGGCGCTTGTCGGCGTTGGCCTTGCGCGCGGCAGCCTTGGTCTTAGATCTTGTTGCCATTTTCTTTCACTCCTTCCATCAGCCGCGGCCGGACGCCTTTTCACCGGCGTGTCCACGGAAGGTGCGGGTGGGTGCGAACTCGCCGAGCTTGTGGCCGACCATGTCTTCAGTGACATAGACCGGGACGTGCTTGCGGCCATCGTGAACGGCGATGGTATGTCCAACGAAATCCGGGAAAATAGTGCTGGAACGGGACCAGGTCTTCAGAACCTTCTTCTCGCCAGTGGCGTTCATTTCCTGAACGCGCTTGAGCAGCGCGGGCTGGATGAACGGGCCTTTCTTAACAGATCTGCTCATGGTAAGCAGCAGCCTCCTTCCTTACGGCTTACTTGCCGGCCTTCTTGACGATCAACTTATCGGAATACTTGCGATGCTTGCGGGTCTTGACGCCCTGAGTGGGCTTGCCCCACGGAGACATCGGAGCAGGCATGCCGACCGGGGAGCGGCCTTCGCCGCCACCGTGCGGGTGATCGACAGGGTTCATGACGACGCCGCGGACGTGCGGGCGGACGCCCATGTGACGCTTGCGGCCGGCCTTGCCGACGCGGACGTTCTCGTGATCGGTGTTGCCAACCTGGCCGATCGTGGCGCGGCAGGTCACCAGGACCTTGCGGACCTCGCCGGAGGGCAGGCGGACCTGAGCGTAGGCGCCTTCCTTGGCCATGAGCTGGGCGGCGGTGCCGGCGGAGCGGACCATCTGGCCGCCGTGGCCGGGCTTGATCTCGATGTTGTGGATCAGGGTGCCGACCGGGATGTTGCTGATGGGCAGCGCGTTGCCGGGCTTGATGTCGGCCGCGGCGCCGCTCTCAACGGTGTCGCCCACCTTGAGATCCAGGGGAGCGAGGATGTAGCGCTTCTCGCCGTCGGCGTAGACCAGCAGGGCGATGAAGCAGGTGCGGTTGGGATCGTATTCGATCGCGGTGACCTTCGCCGGGATGCCGTCCTTGTTGCGGCGGAAGTCGATGATGCGATACTTGCGGCGGACGCCGCCGCCCTGGTGGCGGACGGTGATCTTGCCGGTGTTGTTCCGGCCGGCGCGGCCGCGCAGGTCGGTGGTGAGGGCCTTCTCAGGCGCCTTCTTGGTCAGGCCGTCGTAGGACAGAACCGACATGAAGCGCCGGGCGGGCGAGGTCGGCTTATAAACGCGAATAGCCATTGTTTGCTACCTCCCTTACTGCGCCATGCCTTCGAAGAACTCGATGGTCTTGGAGCCTTCGGTCAGCTTGACATAAGCCTTCTTGCGCTCGGGGCGGCGGCCCTGGGTGCGGCCCTGCCGCTTCATCTTGCCCTCGGTGCGCATGGTGTTGACGGATTCGACCTTAACATCGAAGATGGCTTCGACAGCCTGCTTGATCTCGGTCTTGTTGGCGTTGATCGCCACTTCAAAAGCATATTTCTTATCAGCCATGCCGTCATAGCTCTTTTCGGTAAGAACCGGACGAATGATGATGTCATAGGGCGATTTCATCAGTCGTAAACCTCCTCTACCAGCTTTACGGCTTCCTGGGTCACGATGAACTTATCGTAGCTCAGGATGTCCAGCACGTTCAGCGTATTGACGTAAGCGGTCTTTACGCCGGGGATGTTCGCGGCCGCGCGCACGACGTTTTCGTCGCGCTCCGGCATAACGATCAGGGCCTTGCGGGTGGCGCCCAGATCCTTGAGCATCTTGGCGACGAACTTGGTCTTGCCCTCGCTCAGGGTGAGCTGATCCAGAACGATCATTTCGTTCTCGGCCACCTTGCTGCTCAGGGCGCCCAGCATCGCCAGGCGGCGGACCTTGCGCAGGACCTTGATGCGGTAGTCGCGGGGCTTGGGGGCAAACACGACGCCGCCGTGGGTGAACTGAGGCGCTCTGCGGCCATGATGGCGCGCGTTGCCGGTGCCCTTCTGGCGATAGATCTTCCGGCCGCCGCCGCGCACTTCGGTGCGGGTCAGCGCGGACTGCGTGCCCTGGCGCTTGGCGTTGAGCTGCGCGCGGACAACCGTGTGAATCGCGGTTTCATTGATTTCGGCGCCGAATACCGCGTCGGAGAGTTCGATCTCGCCGACCGTGGCGCCCTGCATGTTGAGAACTGCTACCTTAGGCATTGTTTCGTCCTCCTTCCTTAAGCCTTGACCGAATTACGGACGAAGAGCAGGCAGCCCTTGGCTCCGGGCAGTGCGCCCTTGATCAGGAGCAGGTTGCGCTCGGCGTCAACGCGGATGACTTCAAGATTCAGAACAGTGACCTTTTCGGAGCCGTACTGGCCGGCCATGTGCTTGTTCTTGAAGACGCGGGACGGATCGGAGTTCGCGCTCAGAGAGCCGACGCCGCGATGATACTTGGAGCCGTGGGCCATGGGGCCGGTGTGCTGGTTCCAGCGCTGGATGGCGCCGGTGTAGCCGTGGCCCTTGCTGATGCCGGACACGTCGACCTTGTCGCCCTCGGCGAACACGTCGCACTTGATCTGGTCGCCCACTTTAAAGGGCGTGATGTCGTCCAGGCGCAGCTCGCGCAGATAACGGGTGGCGGGAACGCCAGCCTTAGCGAAGTGGCCTAGCTCGGGCTTGTTCTTCAGTTTCTTCGCGCGCTGCTCAGCGAGCTCACCGAAACCGACCTGAACTGCCTCATAGCCGTCGGTAGCCTGGGTCTTGACCTGCGTCACGACGCAGGGACCGGCTTCAACGACCGTGACCGGCACGAGACGACCGTCCTGCAGGAAGATCTGCGTCATGCCAATCTTTTTGCCGAGTATTGCCTTGTTCATTGTTGCACCTCCAAAAGCGTTACAGCTTGATCTCGATTTCGACGCCGGCCGGCAGATCCAGCTTGGTCAGCGCGTCCATCGTCTGGGGCGTGGGATTCAGGATGTCGATCAGGCGCTTGTGCGTCCTCATCTCAAACTGCTCGCGGCTGTCCTTGTGCTTGTGCGGGGAGCGCAGGATGGTCACGATCTCCTTCTCAGTGGGGAGCGGGATCGGGCCGCTGACGCGGGCCTTGGTGCGCTTCGCGGCCTCGACGATGCGAGCAGCGGACTGGTCGATGACAGTGTGCTCGTAGGCCTTGAGCTTGATCCTGATTTTCTGGTTGGCCATTGGGTTTCCTCCTTCTGAACTCATGCACACGCTGCCGGGCGTGCCCTTTTCTTTTTTTACGACGGCGCATGAGCCCCGTCGCCCGATTAGCGGACTGGTCCCCGGAAATTACCGGGATGTTCCCGCAACCTTCCGGTTCATCCCTCCCTGTGCGCCGGGAAACGCAGGCTTCCCTTCCGGCAAATCGCGCACAAGTATCTGCATACCGCAGACTTTGATATTATAACCGATCCGCGATCCATACACAAGCGTTTTTTCGGTTAATTCGTTGTTTTTGCGTAAAAAGTAGAGGCGATTTCTCCTTTTCATCCCCTTAGAAGGATTTCTCCCCTCCCGCGGCGAAAAGACACACAGGCGTTTTTTGAAAGGAGTGTTTCCTATTAATAATACGAACGGGAAGCGTTACGACGTGGCGGCCTACATCTGGCCGGCCTACACCGGCGACGAGCCCCGCGCCCGCATGTTCTGGCCGGAGGGCATGGGCGAATGGCAGTCGGTCAAATCGGCGCAGGCGAAATTCCCCGGCCACACCTGGCCCAGGACGCCCCTGTGGGGCTACGTGAACGAGGCCGATCCGGCCGTGATGGAGATGGAGATCGGCCAGGCGCTCGGCCACGGCGTGAACGTGTTCATCTACGACTGGTACTGGTACGACCGCCGCCCGTTCCTGGAGAACTGCCTGAACGACGGCTTTTTGAAGGCCAGGAACTGCCGCGACATGCGCTTCTACCTCATGTGGGCCAACCACGACGCGAACACCCTGTGGGACAAGCGCATTTCCTCCACGGTGAACACCGTGATCTGGCAGGGCGCCCAGCCGCCCGAGGAGTTCAGGCGCGCCATGCGGCGCGTCATTGAACGCTATTTCACCCAGCCCAACTACTACACCATCGACGGAAAGCCCGTGTTCATGATCTACGACGTGCCGCGCCTGGTCGAGGGCCTCGGCGGCCCGGACGGGGCGAAGCGCGCCATCGACTGGTTCCGAGGGGAATGCGTGCGCAGCGGCCTGCCGGGGCTGCATCTGCAGTTCACCATGTGGAGCGAGAAGGCCACCAACGTCAGCGGCGTGGACGGCGGCCGCGACGTGCCCGCCGCCCGGTTCGGCGCGCTGGGCTTTGACAGCTGCACCCACTACCAGTTCGTGCACTTCACAGACATCGACCGCGACTACGAAGCCGTGCTGCCCAACGTGCGCGCGGAGTGGCAGCGCCTGGAGCGCGCGTTCCCCTTCCCCTATTTCCCGCACGTCAGCGTGGGCTGGGACAACAACCCCCGCTTCACGGACTTCCGCCCCGGCATCATGAGAAACTGCGGGCCGGAGCGGATCGAGAAGGCCCTCGTCATGGCGCGCGACTGGATAGACGCCCACCCGGACCGGCCTCCGCTCGTCACCATCAACAGCTGGAACGAGTGGACGGAGACCAGCTACCTCCAGCCGGACAGCCTCTACGGCTACGGCTACCTCGACGCCGTAAAGCGCGTGTTCGGGGCTGTAGAATGAAAAAAGGTCTGGCGGCCATCGTGACAAGGAACCTCTTCCCCTGCGTTTGCCAAAAGCAGGTGCAGGGCGGCAGCCCTGCTCAGTGTGGGCGAAGCCCACAAACAAACTATCCCCCGTCCCCGCGAAGAGCGGGGAAGGGGGCAGGGGGAAGAGGTTTCTTACCACATATGTCGTTGACCCAGTGAAAACCATGAGACATTGATTATCCGAAAATCACGTTTCACTCCGTCAGGTTTTCGATGGCGAAGTGCTTTGAATACTCCTCGTAGGCCACCTTGAAGCGGTCCGTTTCGGTCTCGCGCAGGGTGTTCAGGTATTCGTGGGTCTGGAACTCGTCGCCGTTCAGCTCGATCATGGCCACGGCGATGTTCGAGCAGTGGTCGGACACGCGCTCGCAGTTGGTCACGATGTCGTTGAACACGAAGCCCTGGTGAATGGTGCACACGCCCTTCTGCAGCCGCGTCACGTGGTTCAGCTTCATGCGGTCGCACAGGTCGTCGATGAACGCCTCCAGCGGCTCCACGCGCCCGGCCAGGGCGAGGTCGCGCTCGCGGAAGGCCGTCACCGTCATGCTCACCACCTGGCTCACCGCCGCGGAGAGCACGTCCAGCTCGTGCGCCGCGCCCGCGGAGAAGGCGACGCCCTTTTCGTGCATCTCCTGCGCGCTGCCCGCCAGGTTCAGCGCGTGGTCCGAGATGCGCTCGAAGTCGGACAACGTGTGCAAAAACTCGGACAGCTCGTCCTTCTGCTTCCCGGTCATCTCGCGGCCGGTCAGCTTCACCAGGTACGTGCCCAGGCTGTCCTCGTATTTGTCGACCAGATTCTCCATGCTCTTCACCGCGTTGAAGCCCTTCTCGCTGTAATCCGAGACCAGGTTGAACGCCTCGGTGATGGCCTTTTCGGAGGTCTCGGCCATTTCGCCGATGGTGATGCGGCTCTGCTCGATGGCCAGCGCCGGGTACTCGATGAAGCGCTCCTCCAGGCGGATGCCGGGATCGGCCTCCGCCTCCGTGGCGGCGCCCGGAACCAGCGCGCGCACGATCTTCTCCAGCGCGGCGACCAGCGGCAGCAGCACCAGCGTGATCACCAGGCGCATCACGGTGTTGATGAACGCGATCGAAAAGGGATTCACCACCAGGTCCATAAAGCCGAAGGACAGCGACGCGTTGAGCCCGTAGAACACCGCCGCGGTGAACGCCACGCCGATGCCCGTCGCCACGGGATATACCAACGCCGTGCGGCGGCCGTCCAGATTCGCGCCGATGGCGGAAAACAGCACGGGGGCCGACGCGCCGATGCAGATGCCCATCAGCAGCGGCCAGGCGGCGCTGAAGGTGATCGCGCCGGTCAGAGACAGCGCCTGAACGATACCGACCGCCGCCGAGGCGGACTGCAAAAGCGCCGTAAACAGCGCGCCCGTCAGGATGCCCAGCAGCGGGTGCGACATGCCGGTGAGTATGGCCGTAAACCAGGGCGCGTCGCCCAGCGGCCGCACGGCCTGGCTCATGGCGCTCATGCCGAACATCAGCACCGCGAAGCCCATCATGATGTCGCCCACGTGCCGCGTGGCCTGCTTCTTGGAGAACATGCGCAGCCCGATGCCGACCACGGCCACCAGGCCGGTCAGCGTGGCCGTGGAGGCCAGCTTCGCCATGCTGCCCGCGCCCTCGATGTAGCTCAGGCAGATCACCCACCCGGTGATGCTCGTGCCCAGAATCGCGCCCAGTATGACGCTGATGGCCTGGCGCACCTTCATCATGCCGGAGTTGACGAAGCCAACGGTCATCACGGCGGTGGCGCAGGAGGACTGGATCACCGCGGTGACGCCCGTGCCCAGCAGCACGCCCCGCGGCAGCGTGTTGGACAGGCGATACAGGATCGGCTCCAGCCTGTTGCCGGACACCTTCTTCAGTCCGTCGCCCATCAGGCTCATGCCGAACAGGAACAGCGCGATGCCGCTCAGAAGGGAAATGACGTCGGACACTGTCATCGATCAATCACCGCCATTCATTTGTTCTTTGGAAAACCGCCCGGTCTGTCTCCTCACCTATTATAATATACCATTATAGTATTGAAAAGCAATTTTATCGGCGTGATTTAACCTGAATACAGCATTCGCCGCGCCCTTGACAAAGGCCGGGCGATTCAATAGAATAAAGGAAACAACGGGGTATCGGAAAAAGGACATACCGGGGAAGGAGAATTCACCATGAAGGTTTGCGTCATTCAGCCGCGCTACTCGATGGACTGGGCTGACGCGGAGGCGTGCTTCCGCGAGATGATCGCGCTCATCGACCGGTGCGACGAGGCGATGGACTTGATCGTGCTGCCCGAATACTGCGACGTGCCCGTGGCCACGCCGGACGCGGCGGCCTTCCACGCCTGCGTGGAGAAGTACAATCCCATCATCGCCGCGAAGGCCGCCGAGACCGCGAGGCGCTGCCGCGCGCTCCTGTTCGCCAACTACGCCCAGAAGACCGGACGCGGCTTCGCCAACGCCACCCACGCCTTCGACCGCGAGGGCCATGAGATCGGCGTGTATTTGAAGGCGCATCCCGCCCCCAGCGAGGTGAAGGCCGCCGCTCAGGGCGGCAATGAACTCGACTGCGCCTACAGCTACGAATACGCCCCGCCCTATGTCATCGAGGCTGAAGGGCTGCGCATCGGGTTCATGACCTGCTACGACTTCTACATGTACGAGATGTTCCCCGCGCTGGCGCGGCAGAACGTGGACCTCATCATCGGCTGTTCGCACCAGCGCACCGACACCCACGCGGCGCTGGAGACCATCGGCCGCTTCCTCTGCTACAACACGAACGCCTATCTCATCCGCTCCGCAGTGTCCATGGGCGCGGAATCAAAGGTGTGCGGGTGCAGCATGGTGGTGTCCCCCGAGGGCGAAATGCTGCTGAACATGAAAAACGACGTGGGCCTGGGCGTGGCCGAGATCGACCCGAAGAAGAAGTACATGAAGCCCGCGGGCTTCAAGGGCGCGATGAAGGCCCACTGGCAGTACATCGACGAGGGCCGCCGCCCCTGGCTCTACCGCCCGGCGGGCAGCATGACGCTGCCGGACGACGATCATCTGCCCTACCCGCGCATTTGCGCGCACCGGGGCTTCAACTCCATCGCCCCGGAGAACAGCATGCCCGCCTTCGGCGCGGCGGTGGCGCTGGGCGCGGAGGAGATCGAGTTCGACATCTGGAGGACCAAAGACGGCGTGCTGGTGTCCTCCCATGACAACACGCTGGAGCGCGTCTCCACCGGCGCGGGCCGCATCGACGACTACACCTTCGAGGAACTCCAGGCCTTCGATTTCGGCGTAAAGACCGGCGCGCCCTACGAGGGGCTCAGGATCATCCGCTTCGAGGACATCCTGAAGAAATTCGCCTGCACGACCATCATGAACATCCATGTGAAAATCTGGGACCGCGAGGACGACGACCCCATGTTTGAGGAGATCGCCGGCCTGATCCGCCAGTACGGCGCGGAAAAGCACTGCTACATGATGTCCTCCAGCGACAGGCGGCTGGCCGGATTCCACGAAATCGCCCCGGAGATCAACCGCTGCGTGGGCTGGGACGGCAACAAGACCGACATGCTCCGCATGACCGACCGGGCGCTGGCCCTGGGCGCGCAGAAGGTGCAGCTGTTCAAGCCTTACTTCGACCAGTCCTCGGTGGACTACGCAAAGGCAAACGGCATCCTCACCAACGTGTTCTTCGCCGACGACCCGGACGAGGCCGTGCGTTACATCGACATGGGCATCGACTGCATCCTCACCAACGACTACCTGCGGGTGTCGAACGCCGTGCGGGCGCACGTCAAAGAGAGGTGAATGCCGTGGATTATCCGGACCGCGTCACACTGTGCGAGGACGGCGTCTACCGCTGGCGCTACACGCTCTCCCGCGAGCAGGCGAAGGAGCACTTTCATGCCATGATCGGCATCTCCCTGGCCGTCACGACGGTCATCGCGCTGATCATGTTCGCGCTGATCGGAACGCAGGTGCTCCTCTACCTTCTCATACTGTACGCCATGATGGTGGGCCTGCCGGCGCTGATCGGCTGGCTGACGCTGGGCTGGGACACCCGCTGCTACGAGATGGACGATGAATACATCCGCCACAAGCACGCCACCAAGGGCGGCGACGCCTTCATCGGCTTCAAGCGCATCAAGGACATATCGGTCGACAAAAACGCCTTCTGGATCAAGAGCGGCATCACGACCTACACCGTCTACGTGCCCCCGGAGGACATGGCATTCATGAAATCCTACATCCAGGAACGGCTCAAATGAAAACGAGCGCCCCGCCGGAGAAATCCCCGGCGGGGGCGCTTCATCTTGATGCGCAATTCATACGGCAATGAAAACGTAATTATGCCAGTCCGTGCCGTCCCAGCCCATTTCCCGCTCGAAGCGGAACAGGCCCGCGGCGGCGGTTTTCAGTTCTTCCAGCGTGTGGCCGATGAAGTTGCGGTCGTAGGTCTCGCCGTCGATGACCGCGACGCTGCGTTCCTCCAGCCGGCCTTTCCCTTCCCGCACGGTGACGAACAGCCCGCCCCCGTCCCTGATGACGGCCCGCATCCGCGAGAACGCCAGGGACAGCTTCTCCGCCTCGACGTGAACCAGCCCGGCGACCACGATCACCGCGTCGACCTTGCCCACATAGGAATAGTCGTTCAGAATGTCGTCGTTGTAAAATGTCAGCGCCGGGTTCTTTTCCCGGGCGATCCTGAGGCTCTCTTCGCTGAAGTCGATTCCCACCACGTCATAGCCCAGGGCGCGGAGGCGGTGCGCGTCGTAGCCGCAGCCGCAGCACAGGTCGAGGATGCGGCCGCCGGGGGCGTATTGCGCCGCAAAATCAGCCAGGCAGGGGATGTCGTCGTTCGCGTAGCCGCGCGCCGCCCAGTCGGGCGCGGTCCTGTCGTAGAAATCTCTGGTGCCCTTCATGGCGCGCTCCGCTGTCAGCTAAGCAGGTTGATTTCACCGATGATCGGCAGCGGCTCGTCGCTCATCTTCGCGGCGCGCGCTATGCCCATGATGAACAGCACCAGCGCGGCGATGTCGATCACCTCGCCGACGATGGCGAACAGCCCGCCCCACTTCGCGATGGCGCCGCCGACGGTTTCAATGATGTTCAGCACCAGCGCCTGGTTCAGGTGGCGGCGCACCAGCTTGTCGTCCTTGTCGTGCTTCACAAAGGCGATAATCCAGCCGATCCAGGTGATGTAGCTCAGAATAGACCAAAGCCTCGATTTCTTATCCATGATGGTCTTCCCTTCCCCTTCGTCTTGTTTTGCGCCAAATCGCGCGGCTCACCGTTTGCCGGTCAGTATCCCGATATTCTTGGGCCCCTTAAAATCAAACGTGACGATTTCATGCCTTATTTCATTCTCGTCCAGCCACTTTGATATTTCCGCGATCATTTCCTTGGCGCCTAGCTTTTTGTTCCTGTCCCAGAAATTGCAGCAGGGCACGACGAGAACCGGCCTGATCCTGGCGGATTCGACCACTTCCCTGACGGCCTCGTCCGGGTGAAGTCCTATGATCAGGTCATAGAACCCGGCCATGTCGCTCCGGTACTCGCACGCCCGGTTTTTGACGCCCACGACCTGATATTGCCTGGGGTCTATGACTTCCGCGTCATAGTTGTATTTTTTGTTCAGTATCCGAGCGAGCATGCCCTGTCCGCCCGCCACGTCGGCGATGTATTTTATGGAATTGCCAAACCGGCGGTACACGAATTCAGCGACCGCTTCAAATCTGGCATCATCGCCGTGGCATTTTACCTGCGTCTTCCGCCTCATTTTCCAAACCCCCGGATGATCCGTTGCGGGCTCTCCGTCCGGCGTCAGCCGCCGGCCATCTCCGTAAAGTGAAATGCCTTGCCGTCCGACACCGCGCTGTACAGCGCTTCGGTAAACCGGCCGGTCTCCATGTAGTGCGCCATCACCGCCTTCGCGGTACGCGGCATGTCGAGTGAGAGTACGTCGGCGTAGTCCACCCACTTGCACTTTCCCTCGTCCGAGACGAGGCCGTCCGCCTTCTCCGGTCTGAGGCCGGCGAAAAAGTAGTAATTCTGGCGAATCTCGTCTCCGGCGTTGCGCAAGCCCACGTAGCGCAGGCGAAAGTCCGTCAGGTCGTCCCGCGTCAGTCCCAGTTCCTCGTTCAGTTCGCGCAGCACACACGCCTCGGGATCGTTTAATTCGTCCTTCTCGAAATGCCCGCCCGCGGAGGCCACCCACGTGTCGTTTACAACGCGCCCGCCCTGCCGGTAGAGCAGCAGCATCTTCCCGCCGCAGGAGAGGTAGACGCCAGTCATATTACGCAGCATCAAAGACATATCCCCTTTTTGTCATGGACAGGCTCCCTCCCCGAGGGAGCTGTCGCCGCAGGCGACTGAGGGAGTCTTTCCACCGTAAAAACTCCCTTCGTCACGGCTTCGCCGTGACACCTCCCTCGGAGAGAGAGGCACTATTTTGCCCGTATGCGACCTGCTTCCAGCGCTTTGTCGATTTCATGACAAACGCCCTCGAAGTGTTGGTCAACATCCAGATTTGTAAAGCGCAGTACGTCCAATCCCTGTGAGTTCAGATATTCCGTTCTTTTCCTGTCATAACGCACAGCATCTTCTTCATAATGCTGTGAACCATCCAACTCTATAACCAGTTTGCACGAATGGCAATAGAAATCGACGATATACATTCCAATGCTCTTCTGCCGCTGAAAGCGTTCGGGCCGATTTCTCAAAAAATCATACCACAAGTGCTTTTCCTGCTTCGTTCCTTCTTTTCGGAGCTGTCTGGCCCGATCAATCAAACGATGCTGATATGGCAATGACATTTGTATCACCCTGAACGCTGAGTTTTATGTGGCTTTCTTCGTGAAGGGCAACTACCCGCCCTGTAGCAGAAAACTCCCTCAGTCTGGCCTGCGGCCAGCCAGCTCCCTCAAAGAGGGAGCCCAACCAAAAGCCTCCCTCCCCGAGGGAGGTGGCCCGCAAGGCGGGCCGGAGGGAGTCCATGACTGAATAGTTACCATGACTCGCCGCAGACGACAGCTTTAGATCGGCTCCCTCTCCGAGGGAGCTGTCGCCGCAGGCGACTGAGGGAGTCTTTCCCCCGTAAAACTCCCTCTGTCACGGCTCCGTCGTGACACCTCCCTCGGAGAGAGAGGCGAGGGTTAACGCTCGTCCTCCGGCTCGGGGTTGTTCTCCAGGTCGTCCAGAAGGCGGTCCAGCGCGTCCGGCTCGTCGGAGGTCTTCTCCGTCGGCGCGTCGTCCAGCGCGGGGGCGTCGTAGTCCAGGTCGCTGCCCGAACCGGATTCAACCGGCTCTTCGGCCTCGTCCGCCGTCTCCTCCTCCGCCTCGGCGCGGGCCACGCAGATCACGCGGCAGTCCTCCTCCACGCGCATCAGGCGCACGCCCTGGGTGGCGCGGCCCAAGGTCGAGATGCTGCTCACCGGCGTGCGGATGATGGTGCCGTCGGTGGTGATGAGCAGCAGGTCCTCCTCGTCGTGCACCAGCAGCTGGCAGGTGAGCGGGCCGGTCTTTTCCGTCAGGTTCATGGCCTTGATGCCCTTGCCCGCGCGGCTCTGCACGCGGTATTCGGCAATGTCGGTGCGCTTGCCGTAGCCCAGCTCGGTGATGGACAGCACCTGGCAGTCCTCCTCCACCATGGCCATGTCGACGACCTCGTCGCCCTCGTCCAGCTCGATGGCCTTCACGCCCATGGCCGCCCGGCCGATGGGGCGCATTTCGCTCTCCGGGAAGCGGATGGCCATGCCGCCGCGGGTGCCCAGGATCAGCTCCTGCTGTCCGTCGGTCATCACCGCGCGGATGAGCTCGTCCTCCTCGCGCAGCACGATGGCGATCAGGCCGCTCTTCCTGAGGTTGTTGAACTCGTCCAGGCTGGTGCGCTTGATGAGGCCGCGCTTGGTCGCCATGACGAGATAGTGCCCCTCCACGCGCTCGCGCGGCATGGGCAGCATGACCGTGACCTTCTCGCCGCCGTCCAGCTGCAGCAGGTTCACGATCGCCGTGCCCCGCGCCGTGCGGCCCGCCTCGGGAATCTCGTGGCAGCCCAGCTGGTACACCCGGCCCCGGTTGGTGAAGAACAGTATCGGGTCGTGGGTGGAGACCACGTACATCTGCTCCACGAAGTCCTCGTCCCTCGTGGCGGCGGCCTGGATGCCCTTGCCGCCGCGCTTCTGGGCGCGGTAGGTGGACTTACTCAGCCGCTTCACGTAGCCGAAGTGGGTCATGGTGACCACCATGTCCTCTTCCTGGATGAGGTCCAGCGTCTCGATCTCGTCCTCGATGGGGGAAATCTCCGTGCGGCGCGCGTCGGCGTACTTGCGGCGCACCTCCAGAAGCTCCGTCTTGATGATGTCCATCACCATCCACTCGTTGGCCAGAACATCCTTGAGATGGGCGATGGTCTTCTCCAGCTCGGCGTATTCCTGCTCGATCTTGTCGCGCTCCAGGCCGGTGAGGCGCTGCAGGCGCATGTCCAGGATGGCCTGGGCCTGCTTCTCCGAGAGGCCGAAGGTGGCCATCAGGCCATCGCGGGCGTCCTGGGTGGTGCGGCTGGCGCGGATGAGCGCGATCACCGCGTCGATGCGGTCCAGCGCGATGAGCAGGCCCTCCAGGATGTGGGCGCGGGCCTCGGCCTTGTTCAGGTCGTAGCGGGTGCGGCGGGTCACCACGTCCTTCTGGTGATCCACGTAGTGGGAGAGCATCTGCTTGAGGGAGAGGAACTTCGGCTCGCCGTTCACCAGCGCCAGCATGATCGCGCCGAATGTCTCCTGCATCTGCGTGTGCTTGAACAGGTAATTGAGCACCACGTTGGCGTTCACGTCGCGCTTGAGTTCGATGGCGATGCGCAGGCCCTCCCGGTCGGATTCGTCGCGGATGTCGGAGATGCCCTCCAGCCGCTTCTCGTGAACCAGCTCCGCGATCTTCTCCACCAGCCGCGCCTTGTTGACCATATAGGGGATCTCGGTCACGATGATGCGCTGCCGGTTGCCCGCCATGGCCTCGATGTCGGTCTTGGCGCGCATGATGATGCGGCCGCGGCCGGTGCGGTAGGCCTCGTGGATGCCCGCCTTGCCCAATATGAGAGCGCCGGTGGGGAAATCCGGGCCCTTGATGTACTGCATCAGGTCTTCCACCGAGCAGTCCGGGTGCTCGATCAGGTGCACCGTGCCGTCGATGACCTCGCCCAGGTTGTGGGGCGGGATGTTGGTCGCCATGCCCACGGCGATGCCGTTGGAGCCGTTCACCAGCAGGTTCGGGAACCTTGAGGGCAGCACCTCGGGCTGCATGAGCGTCTCGTCGAAGTTGGGATAGAAATCGACGGTCTCCTTCTCCAGGTCGGCCAGCATCTCCATCGTGAGCTTGGACATGCGGGCCTCGGTGTATCGCATGGCCGCCGCGCCGTCGCCATCGATGGAGCCGAAATTGCCCTGGCCGTCCACCAGCGGATAGCGGATGTTGAAGTCCTGGGCCAGGCGCACCATGGCGTCGTAAACGGAGCTGTCGCCGTGGGGATGGTATTTGCCCAGCACGTCGCCCACGATGCGGGCGGACTTGCGGTAGGGCTTGTCCGGCGTCACGCCCAGCTCCATCATGGAATACAGTATGCGGCGATGAACCGGCTTCAGGCCGTCGCGCACGTCCGGCAGCGCGCGGCTGACGATGACCGCCATGGAATAGGCGATAAACGACTTCTTCAGCTCATCTTCCATATCAATCGGCATCAGGTTGCCGATGTTCATATCCTCCGGCAAAGGAAAAACCTCCTTTGAATTGGGAATTAGGAATTAGGAATTAGGAATTGTATATTGCCTGAATTTGGCTCCCCTCCGGGGAGCTGTCAGCGCGGAGCGCTGACTGAGGGGTCTATTGCCTTCCCTTCGGGAAGGCCAATTCCTAATTCCAAATTCCTAATTCCTAATTATCTCTCAGATGTCCAGATCCGCAACCAGCCTGGCGTTCTGCTCGATGAACTCCCGCCGGGGCTCCACGTCGTCGCCCATGAGCAGCGTGAGCATGCGGTCGGCCTCGATGGCGTCGGAGATGTTCACGCGGTACATGGAGCGGGTCGCCGGGTTCATGGTGGTCTCCCAGAGCTGCTCGGCGCTCATCTCGCCCAGGCCCTTGTAGCGCTGCACGTCCGGCTTGGCGTCGCGGCCCAGCTCGTCCAGCGTCTGCTGCAGCTGCTGGTCGGAGTAGACGTATTTCTCGAATTTGCCCCGCGTCACCTTGTAGAGCGGCGGCTGGGCGATGTATACATAGCCGTTTTCGATCAGCTTGGGCATGAAGCGGTAGAAGAAGGTGAGCATAAGGATGCGGATGTGGCTGCCGTCCACGTCGGCGTCGGTCATGCACACGATGCGGTGGTAGCGCAGCTTGCTCTCGTCGAAGTCCTTGCCGAAGCCGCCGCCGAAGGCCGTGATCATGGCCTTGATCTCCGCGTTGGCCAGGGCCCGGTCCACGCGCACCTTTTCCACGTTCAGTATCTTGCCGCGCAGGGGCAGTATGGCCTGGAAGTGGCGATCGCGGCCCATCTTGGCCGAGCCGCCGGCGGAGTCGCCCTCCACCAGGAAGATCTCGCACTGGGCCGGGTCCCGCTCGGAGCAGTCGGCCAGCTTGCCGGGCAGCGCCGCGGATTCCAGCGCGGTCTTGCGGCGGGTGAGGTCGCGGGCCTTGCGGGCGGCCTCCCGGGCGCGGGCGGCCTGCAGGCACTTGTCCATCACCGCGCGGCCCATGGCGGGATTCTCCTCGAAGAAGATGCCCAGCCGGTCGGCCACCATGTTGTCCACCAGCGCGCGCACCTCGCTGTTGCCCAGCTTGGCCTTGGTCTGGCCCTCGAACTGGGGCTCCCGCAGCTTCACGGACACGATGGCCGCCAGGCCCTCGCGCACGTCGTCGCCGGTGAGGTTGGCGTCGCTGGGCTTGAGCATGCCGATCTTGCGGGCGTAGTCGTTCACCACGCGGGTGAGCGCCCGCCTGAAGCCCTCCAGGTGCGTGCCGCCCTCGGGGGTATGGATGTTGTTTGCGAAGCAGAACACGTTCTCGGAGAAGCCGTCGTTCCACTGGAGCGCGACCTCCACCGCGGTGCCGTCCTTCACGCCCTCGATGTAAACCGGCTCGGGGAACAGCACCTCCTTGTGGTCGTTCAGGAATTCGACGAAGGATTTGATACCGCCCTCGTAGTGGTACACGTCCTCCCGGGGCTCCTCGCCGCGCTCGTCCCGCAGGCGGATGCGGATGCCCTTGTTGAGGAAGGCCATCTCGCGGAAGCGGGTCTTGAGGGTATCGTAGTCGAAGCGGCCGGTCTCGAAAATACCGGGCTCCGGCGTCTCGCCGGTCTTGAGGTCGGGCCAGAAGCGGATGGTTGTACCGGTGCGGTCGGTCTCGCCCACGATCTTCAGGTCGTAGAGCACCTTGCCGCGCGCGTACTCCTGCTGGTAGACCTTGCCCTCCTGGAACACCTGAACCATCAGGCGGCTGCTCAGGGCGTTGACGCAGCTGGCGCCCACGCCGTGCAGGCCGCCGGACACCTTGTAGCCCTCGCCGCCGAATTTGCCGCCGGCGTGCAGCACGGTGAGGCACACCTCCACCGCCGGGCGGCCCAGCTTGGGATGGATGCCCACCGGGAAGCCGCGGCCGTCGTCCTCAACGGTCACGGAGCCGTCGGCGTTCAGCGTCACGTGGATGTTATGGCAGTAGCCGGCCAGCGCCTCGTCCACCGCGTTGTCCACGATTTCGTAGACCAGGTGGTGCAGGCCCCGCTCGTCAGTCGAGCCGATGTACATGCCGGGGCGGCGGCGCACCGCCTCAAGCCCCTCCAGCACCTGGATCTGGCTCTCGTCGTAATGATTCTTTTTATTTTCAGTCGCCATGTCGCACCTCTGTGGGATTCACGTTTTTCTTTCTATATTATTATACCACTTTTTTGCCCGGTTATCCAGTCCTTATCGCGTATTCATACATACAATTAACCCAAGGAAGCGCCGCCTTGCCTTTTGGCGCGCGATCCGCTATAATAGGGGCGGAATACCGGGAATCGGAGGAGGGTATACTCATGAATCAGTTTGATCTGGGCGTGCGCCGGGAGGGCACGTATTGTCTCAAGTGGGATGAGCGCAAGGCTACCTTCGGCCGGGAGGACGTGATCCCGCTGTGGGTGGCGGATATGGACTTCGCCGCGCCGGAGCCGGTCATCCGGGCGCTGATCGAGCGCGCGCAGCACGGCGCGTTCGGCTATCCCGGCCATGATCCCCGCGACGCGGACGCCGTCGTGAACTGGATGAAGAAGCGCCACGGCGTGGCCCTGGAGCGCGAGGCGGTGCTCTTTTCCCCCGGCGTGGTGGACAGCCTGCGCATGGCCGTGGCGGCGGTCGCAAAGCCCGGCGAGTCCGTCGTGGTGCAGACGCCCGTATACGGCCCCTTCTACAGCGTGGTGAAGGACGCCGGCTGCGCCGTGCGCCGCAATCCCCTTATCCGGACAGAGGCCGGCTGGCAGATGGATTTTGACGACCTGGAGGCGGCCTTTAAGGAGGGCGCCAGGGCCGTCGTCCTCTGCAACCCCCACAATCCCATCGGCCGCGTGTGGACGCGGGAAGAGCTGGAGACGGTGAGCGCGCTGGCAAGGCGCTATGGCGCTCAGGTCATCGCGGACGAGATCCACGCCGACCTGGAGCTGCCCGGCCACAAAAACACCTCCGTCGTCGCCGTGGACCCGGACGCCATGGCCTTCATCGCCGCCACAAAGACCTTCAACCTGGCGGCGCTGCGCCATTCCTCGGCGCTCATTCCCAACCCTGACCGCCGCAAGGCCTTCCAGGAGGAATACAACCGCCGCGGCGTCAACGGCCTCAACCTGATGGGCGCCGTAGCCCAGCGGGCGGCCTACGAGAGCGGCGGGCCCTGGCTTGACGAGCTGCTGGCTTACCTGGACGGCACGCGCGTCCTGGTGGAAAAATTCCTGGCCGAGCGCCTGCCCATGATCGGCGTCAGCCCGCTGATGGGAACCTACCTCATGTGGCTGGACATGCGGGCGCTGAAGCTGGAGCAGGACGCGCTGAACAGGTTCCTGACGAACAAGGCCGGCCTGGGCCTGAGCGACGGCCTGTACTTCGGCGAAGAGGGCCGGGGCTTCATGCGCATGAACATCGCCACACCGCGCCATAACGTGGTGCGCGCGCTGGAGCAGCTCGAGGCCGCCATGAAGGCCGAGGGCCTCTGCTGACCATGAGAAAGATGCGCCTGGACAGGCTGCTGGCCCGGGGCGGCCTGTCCCGCAAAGAAGCCGCGGCGCTGGTGAAGGCGGGCCGCGTGACGGTCAACGGCGCGCCGGCCGCCGACCCGGCCATGACCCTCGACCTGGACAGCGACGCCGTGGAGGCGGGCGGCGAGCCCGTGCGCACCGACAAACACTTCCACGTCATGCTCAACAAGCCGGCGGGGGTGCTCACCGCCACCGAGGACGGCCGCGGGCAGACGGTCGTCGACCTGCTGCCGCCCGCGTGGCAATCGCTGGGCCTCGGCCCGGTGGGCCGGCTGGACAAGGACACCACGGGGCTGGTCATCCTCACCACCGACGGCCAGCTGGCGCACCGGCTCATCTCTCCCAAATGGGAGCAGGGCAAGCGCTATCTCGCCCGGGTGGAGGGCCGCGTCACGGCCGGGGACGCGCGGCGCATGGCCGAGGGTATACCGCTCAGGGACTTCACCTGCAAGCCCGCCCAAATGACCGTGCTGGAGGCGGACGACGGGGAATCCCTGTGTGAAATCACCGTCACGGAAGGCAAATACCACCAGGTAAAGCGCATGTTCGGCGCGCTGGGCCACCCGGTGACGGCGCTGCACAGGCAGTCCATCGCCGGCGTGGAGCTGGACCCCGCCCTCGCGCCGGGCGAATGGCGCGAACTGACCGCCGAAGAGAAGGCGCGCCTTTACACCATCACAGAGCTGGAGGAATGACCCCATGTCGGAGCATTATTTCACGGCCAGGCCCCAGAGCGAACACAGGGAGCGCGCCGTCCGGGCCGCGGCGTGCGGCCTCACGCTGGACTTCGTGACCGACGCCGGCGTGTTCTCCAAGGACGGACTCGACCCCGGCAGCCGGCTGCTCATCGAGAGCCTGCCGCCCCTTTCCGGCCGCGTGCTGGACCTGGGCTGCGGCTGGGGGCCGGTGGGCGCGTTCCTGGCGCGGCTGAATCCCCAGGCGCGGCTGGTGCTGGCCGACGTGAACGAGCGGGCGCTGGACCTGGCCCGGCGCAATCTCGAAATGAACGGCGTCCGGGCCGAGCTGATCCTGAGCGACGGCTTCGAGCGCATCGAGGGCGGCTTCCGCCACGTGGTCACCAACCCGCCCATCCGCGCGGGCAAGCGGCTGATCTACGCCCTGTTCGACGAGGCCTTCAGCCGCCTGGAGCCAGGCGGCGCCCTGACCATCGTCATCCGCAAGCAGCAGGGCGCGCCCTCCGCGCTGAAGCACTTCCAGGAGACCTACGGCAACGGCCAGATCATCGCGAGGGACGCGGGCTACTGGATCATCCAGGCCCGCAAGGAGGAAGAAGCATGAACACATCGCGGCTGAACCGAGTGATCGAGGGCATGAAAAAACACGGCCTGCCCTGCATCCTGGTGAGCGACATCGAATCATTATACTATCTCACGGGCCGCTGGATCCAGCCGGGCGAGCGCATGGTGGCCCTCACCGTCTCCCAAAGCGGCGACGTGTGTCTGTTCGCCAACCGCCTCTTCTCCCAGCGGCCGGAGGCGGGCCTGCCCCTGGTCGAATACGACGACACCGAGGACTGCGTGGCCGTGCTGGCAAAGCGTTTGCCGGAAGACCTGGCGGTCATCGGCGTCGACAAGTGCTGGCCCAGCCATTTCCTCATCCGGCTGATGGAAGCGCGGCCGGGCCTTCGGGTGAAGGTCGGCTCCGCGCCGGTGGACGAGGCGCGCATGCTCAAGGACGCGGAGGAAATCGCCGCCATGCGCGAGAGCTCCCGCCTGAACGACAAGGTCCTCGCCGCGCTGATTGAGACCGTTCGGGAAGGCGACACCGAGGCGGGCCTGGGCCGGCGCTATGTGGACATCGCCCGCTCCATGGGCGCGGCGGGCTACAGCTTCGCGCCGCTGATCTGCTTCGGCCCCCACTGCGCCGAGCCGCACCACGATTCCGACGAGACGCCGCTGAAAAAGGGCGACGCCGTCATCTTCGACGTGGGCCTTGACTTGAACAAGGCCATGAGCGACATGACGCGCACCGTCTTCTTCGGCGAGCCCACCGATGAAATGAAGAAGGTGTACGAGCTGGTGCGCCGGGCCAACCTGGCGGGCAAGGCTGCGGTGAAGCCGGGCGCGCCCCTCAGGGACATCGACCGCGCCGCCCGCTCGGTCATCGAGGAGGGCGGTTACGGGCCCTTCTTCACCCACCGCACCGGCCACAACATCGGCATCGGCGTACACGAGCCCCCGGACGTGAGCGCGACCAGCGAGGCGGTGGCCCGGCCGGGCATGATCTTCTCCATCGAGCCGGGCATTTACCTGCCGGGGAAGTTCGGCGTGCGCATCGAAGACCTGGTCGTCGTGACCGAAGAGGGCTGCGAGGTGCTGAACCAGCTGGAGATCCCCGCCTTCGCCTGATTCATATGAAAAACCGCGCCGGCAGCGATTCGCCGGCGCGGTTTTGATATGATACGCTATTTCAGCCGGGCCCTGTCCGCGTCCTCCGTCATTTCAAGCCGCAGCTCGCCGCCGGCCATCATCGCCCGCGCGGAGAAGGACAGGTTTTCCAGGCGTTTCCCGTTCAGCCAGGCCTCCTTCACGTAGACGCCGTCGCCCTGCTTCCGGATGACGAACGTCCCGCCGTTTGCCAGGGCCAGGCGCGCGGACCGCACGCGGGGGGAGCCCACGATCATCAGGTCCTGTCCGCTCACCGGGAAAAGCCCCAGGGCGTTCCACAAGTAGCAGGAGCACAGTCCGCCGCTGTCGTTGTTGCCCGGAAGGCCGCCCCGGCCCGTCGTGAACATGTACTTGAGGCCCCCGTCGATCACCTCGCTCAGGCGGTCGTGCCGCCCGGCGAAGTGATACACATAGGGCGATTCCATGTCCGTCTCGTTGTTGAAGCCCTCGAAGCAGCAGGCGGCCTCGTCTTCCGGATGGACAAAGCCGAAGAAGCGGTCGGCCAGCGCGGCGAAGGCCGCCTCACCGCCCGCCAGCGCCATGCGGGCGGGCATGTCGTGCATCAGGCGGAAGGAGTAGTTCCACCGGGTGCCCTCGTAGAAGCGCTCGCCGTCCTTGAGGAGGCCGGTCAGCGGGTCGAACGCGTCGATCCACCGGGCGGCGACGGCCCCGAAGCGCGCCGCCGCCTCCGCCTCGCCCGCCTCCCGCGCCATCAGCGCGCAGGCGGCGCAGGCGTCCGTGATGTCGATGAGGAACGCCTTGTGCTTCGCCTCGTCCGCGTGGGCGGCGTAGGCGTCGAACCGCCCGTACTCAAAGGTGTCGGCCAGCATCAGGGCCAGCGCCTTCTTCGCGTCGAAATCCACGCCCCGCAGCCAGGCGTCCACGATGGAGTGCTCCGCCAGCATGCGGGCCTGTGCGGTGGTGATGCGCTCGTAATCGCCGCACATCATCAGGGTGTGGGGCATCTTTTTGGTGGCGGCGGCCACGTGGAGCATCGTCATGACGATCTTGCGGCCCATGTCGGGATAGAGCGTGTAGATGAGGGGCAGGGCCGTCTTGTACTGGTCCCAGATGGTGGCGAATTCCAGAACGAACTCGTCCTCATCGTAGAGGAAGCTCTCGCCGCTGAAATCGCAGGGCTTCACCAGCGTGTGATACAGGTTGGAGTAGAATATCTCATAGTCCCGCGCGTCGTCGAAGCGCGCCTCCACCCGGGAGAGCGCCGCGTTCCATTCGGCGCGGGCCGCCGCCCTCGCCTCGTCAAAGCCCAGGGCGTTGCCCAGCGCGTCCCGCCTCGCGACGTCCGCGCCGCGGGGCGACAGGCCCAGCGTGATCTCAACCTGCGCGCCCGCGTCGAACACCACGCCGAACCGGTGGCCCGGCTCCAGCGCCAGCTCGCGCGCGTCCGTCTCGGCGTCGTCCGCCCACAGCCTGAGAGGCCCCGCCGCGCCCGCGACCCGGATGTGGAAATACACCGGGAGATGGTGAAGCTCCGCGCGCACCGCCGCCTCGCTGCCGGACACGAGCGCCAGGCTCGCCCGGCCCGCCGGGGCGCGCAGGTGCCCGCCGTCGTCGTACAGGCCGTCGTTTGAGAAGTCGACGGACACGCGGCCCTGTCCCCGCGGAAAGGTGATGCGGTGCAGCGCCGCCCGGCGCGTGACCGTCACCTCACACAGCGCGCCGGTGAGGGAATCGCGGCAGGCGTAATAGCCGGGCTCGGCCCGCTCGTCGCTGAAGGGGCGCGCCTGGGCGGCGGCGGAGAGACCGCCGGTAAACGGCGACACCACGGCGTAATTGTAAAAGGTTTCGATGTCGCCCGTGCCGTCGTTCTGCAGGTGGGAGACGCCGCGGAACATGTTCTGCGGCCAGAGCTTTTTGATTTCCCCGTGGCTGTTGCACATCAGCCGCCCGTAGCCGGAGGAATAGCCGCCGCTGTAGCAGCCCGCCGTGATGCGCCCGAAGGGCAGCGCCGCCGCCGGGGTGTTGTTGCCGCAGCGCCCCTTGATGAAGCGCCAGGCCGCCGCCACGCCCTGGGGCGCGGGCAGGTCGATCTCGTCGCATCCCTGGAACACGTTCACATGGCCGCAGTAATCCGTCATGGCCGTCAATCCTCCCCGCCTCAGTCCAGTCCGCCCACGAACACCATGTCCGTCTTCACGTCCCAGGGATCGTCGCGGGATATGTCGAATATCCGTCCGCCCCGCAGCCGCTCCCGGTCGTGGCCGGGGTCGTTGTCCCGCGCGCCGTAGCCCTGGTAGCCGATGCTGCCGTCGAAGCCCATGTGGATGCCGCAGTACACGCCGTCGAAGGTGTTGATGTGGTCGTGTCCGGCGAAGATGGCCTTCACGTCGCCCCGCTGGAAGGCCGCCGCGAAGAGGCCGGAATTGATCTCGGAATTGCTCAGCCGCTCGTTGTACTCGCCCTTCAGATGCGTGCGGCCCGCGTTTCTCAGCACGGCGTTGAACTCGTAGAGCGGTATGTGGAACACCATCAGGGAGGGGATCTTGCGGCCGCAGAGCTTTTCCAGCCGGACGGAGGTGTTCCAGTACCACATCACCTGCTCGAAGCGGATGAAGTCGTAGTCCGAATAGGACTGGATGGGCATGGGCATCATCACGTCCCAGTAGAGGTCGCCCTCATAGGAGAGCGGCACAGTCTGGGTCTTCCAGTCCTGCTGGGAATCCAGTCCCCACACGCCGAACACCGGCTCGCCGTCCCCATCCACGACGGGCAGGAAGTAGTTGCCCGCGCCGGGCAGGTCGGTGGGACCCAGTTTGGAGACGCAATGGGGATACTCTTCGTATTTCTCCTGCTGCCAGCGCTTGGAGAGAACGGGCGTCTGGTCGTGGTTGCCGTAGACGTGGGCCCAGCTTACGCCCCGCTCCTCCATGGGCGAGGCGATGCGGGCCAGCTGCGCCTCGAAATCCGCTTCGCTGGCGCAGGCGGCGACGTTGTCGCCTCCCAGCATCACCAGGTCGGGCTTCGTCCGGTCGATGAGCGCGCCCATGGCGCGGATGGTGCGCACATCGTCTCCGGGCTTCTGGTGGGCGTCGCTCATCATGAGGATGCGGAAGCCGCCGTCCTCCCGCAGCTTCAACGGGCGTTTGGGCGTAAATTCATGGGGCAGGGGCATGGTTCATTCCCTCTTTCCGTTCGGCGTTCAGACAGCACAACAGGGGCCGTCGCGAAGGCGGCCCCCACAGCGCGTTGGATCAATGAATTACCTGGAGTGATACCACTCGTTGGCTTCCTCGGTGACGGCGGTGCCGCCCATGGCGTACCAGCTGTCAACGAAGCTGTCGAAGGCTTCGACGGGCGCTTCGCCGGTGATGATGCCGATGTAGGTGGTCAGGCGCAGGGTCTCCATGCTGGTCCAGCAGTTGGGCATGGAGGCGGTGGTGATGGGCAGCATGGTGTTGGAGTAGCCGCCGGTCTGGAACTGCGGCATGCTCATGGCCCAGTTGTACTGCGCGGGCTTGGCGATCATGGCGAAGTTGGGGTTCTGCAGGGTGTTGAACATGTTGGTGTGGCTGCCCTCGTCGGCCTTCTCATGGCCTTCCTTGGCAACCCAGCCCAGCAGCTCGTCGTAGTCGTACTGATCAGACTCCAGATCCCAGTTCCAGATCTTCTCCCAGGTCTCCATGTTGGAGCCGATGTCGTTGATGATCTCCAGGATGCGGGCGACCTTGGCGGGCTGGTCGGCCAGCTTGTAGCTGAACACGATGGCCTCGTCGGTGGTCAGGCCCCAGCTCTCGCCGCCCTGCTTGCCGTCCGGGCCCACGGGGTTGTAGCCGATGATCATGTTCTCATAGCCCACGGTGGAGGCGAAGGTGCGCATGGTGCGGCCGTACTGGAAGTTGCCGCCCACGCCGGTCTCCTCGTCCTTGGGGCCGTCGAAGTCGGGCGCCAGGTGATAGTACGCGCCGGAAGAGGAGAAGCCGATCTGGCCGTTCTCAAAGGGCACGGACAGAGCCCAGTAGCCGCCCTGGTTCTCGCCGGTGATGAACTCGGGATCGATCAGGCCGTCCTTGTACCACTTGGCCAGCAGCGTCAGGGCGTCCTTCATGCCGGGATACACGGCGCCGTAAACCAAATCGCCGTTCTCGTCCTCGATCCAGCGATCCGGCAGTGCGCCGAAGGCGCCGAAGATGGGGTTCATGCCGGTGTTGCTCAGGGCGTAGGTGTCCTTCTCGCCGTTGCCGTCAGGATCCTCGTTGGCGAACTTGTAGAACACTTCCTCGCACTCCTCGAGGGTCATGGGCACCTTGCCGTCGGTATAGCCGAACTTCGCCAGCCAGTCGGCGCGCCAGAAGGGCGCGTAGTTGAAGCGGCCGTCGCCGTTGACGCGGGGCAGGCCGTAGTTCACGCCGGCGTAGGACACGGTGTTGAAGCAGCCGGGATCATACTCGATCAGCCAGGCGTAGCTCTCGGGCATGCACTGCTTGACGACCTCGAGGGGCAGCGGCATCACGACGCCCTGCTTCACGTACTTGGAGAACTGCTCGGCGTTCTGCAGCATGAACACATCCGGCACTTCGCCGCCGATGATGCGGGTGGTGAGCAGCTCGTCGTAGTTCTCGCGCTCCAGGAACCACACGTTCAGGTCCACGTTGAATTTCTCCTCCAGCCAGGCGACGATGGTGTCGCCCTCGGGGATGGCGTCGGTGTCGTGGCCGGCCAGCCAGGCGATCTCGATCTTTTCCGCCGGGTCCGACTTGTAGGCGCTCAGGTCCGCGTCGGCCAGCGCGACGGCCGACGTGGCCATCAGCAGGCACAGGAGCAGGCAAAACAGTTTCTTCATGGGAATACCTCCTTACTCTATATTCCAGCGCTTCCGCGCTGAAAAATCAAAACACACAGGGCCGGAACGGGCTTCGGGCAATTTCATTCCCCATTCCCAATTTCCCCATTGCCGCGCCGCGCGCGGCTCATCCCTTCAGGGAGCCGATCAGCATGCCCTTCACGAAGTACTTCTGCAGGAAGGGATACACGCAGATGATGGGGATGGTCGCCAGCATGATGGAGGCGGCGCGAAGCGTGACGATGTCCGTGTCGGTCGAATTGGCCACGGCTTCGCTGGCGGCGGTCATCTCCTTGGAGTCGGTCAGTATGATGCGCCGGAGCACCACCTGCAGCACGTATTTCTTGGAGTCCGTGATGTAGAGCAGGCAGTTGAAGTAGGCGTTCCAGTTGCTCACGATGACCCACAGGCTGATGGTGGCCAGAATGGGGGTGGAGAGCGGCAGCATCACCCGCGTGAGCACCTGCCAGGAATTCGCGCCGTCGATCACCGCCGCTTCCTCCAGCTCGTCGGGCAGGGTCATGAAGTAATTCCGGGCGATGATGACGTGGGTCACCGAAATGCAGTGGGGCAGTATGATGGCGAAGTAGGAGTTGCGCATGTGCAGCGTGTTGTTCACCAGAAGATAGGTGGGGATCATGCCGCCCGAGACGAACATGGTGACCAGTATGATGGTGGTGAACACGCCCCGCAGCGGCAGATCGCGCTTGGAGAGGGGATACGCGCCCAGAATGACGCCCGTGAGGGAGCAGCTCCAGCCCAGCAGCACCACCTTGATGGTGTTCAGATACCCCGACCACAGGAAGCTGGCGTCGAACATATGGATGTAGGCGTCCCACGACCACGCCCGCGGCCACAGCTTGAAGCCTGAAGCGGAGGCGAAGTCCGGCGAGGTAAAGGAGGTCACCGCCACGTGCCAGTAGGGATAGAGGAAGGTGACGCTGAGCAGGATGAAGACGATCACCAGCGCGGCCTGAAAGAAGGGCTCGCCCCGGCTCTCGTAGATGCGGTTGCGCGGCTTGGCCTCCGCCCTTTGCATACTCATATCTGCGCCTCCTCTACCAGAGTCCGTATTCGTTGACCCGCTTGGAAACGAAGTTCGCGCTCACCACCAGCGCCAGGGAGATGAGGTTTCTAAACAGCTCCGCCGCGGTCGAATAGGAATAGTCCATGTTGGTGACGCCCTGCCGGTAGATGTAGGTGCCCAGCACGTCGCCCACCGAGTACACGGCGGGGTTGAGCATGTTGAAGATCTGGTCGAAATTGTCCTCCACCAGGGAACCCACGGCCAGGATCAGCATGATGGTCACCGTGGGCAGGATGCCCGGCAGCGTCACGTGCCAGATGCGCCGCCAGCGGCCGCAGCCGTCCACCCGCGCCGCGTCGTAAAGCTCCTCGTTCACGCCGCCCAGCGCCGCCAGGTAGATGATGGAGCCCCAGCCGACGCTCTGCTAGATGCCCGTGACGACCAGCGTGGAGCGGAAATAGCGCGGGCTGCCCAGGAAGAAGATGGGCTCCCCGCCCAGCATCTTGATGAGGGCGTTCACCGGCCCCCGGGAGGGCGAGAGCACCTCCATGAAGATGCCCGTGAGGATGACCCAGGAGATGAAATGCGGCAGATACGAGATGCTCTGGGTCACCCGCTTGAAGCGGGGAAAGCGCAGCTCGTTCAGCGCCAGCGCCAGGATGATCGGCGCGGGAAAGCCGAACACGAATTTCAGGCAGGCGATGGAAACGGTGTTGACGAACACGTTTTTGAAATCGAAGGAGGTGAACAGCCGCCGGAAATTGGCCAGCCCCACCCAGGGGCTGCCCGTGATGCCCTGCAGTATGCGGAACTCCTTGAACGCCAGCGTCACGCCGTATAGCGGCCCGTATTTGAAGATGATAAACTGCGCCAGGACCGGCACGAGCATGATCAGATGCAGCCTGTGCTTGCGCACGGAGGCCAAGAAATGCCGCCGCCGGTCGCCGGCGTGGGACTGAATGGAACCGGCCGTCTTCATGCCCCGCCCTCCTCGCGCTGAAAAACGCATTGACAATCGACCACCCATAGCATACTGTAAAAACCAGAAAAACTCAAGGTAAAAAACGTGACAATCTCCCCGTTTTTCTGACGGCGGCAGGGGAACGGCCCGCAAAAAACATGATATGGGAAGATGAAGGGGCTTTCTTCCCCCGTTTTGTCCGGGAATCCTTGAAAACGTGAACCATTTCGGTTATACTATATGCGTTCAAAGCCGCCGTCCGGAAATCTATGCGGCTCATGGCCGAGGTGAATATGGAGTATCTTGACATCGTGGATGAAAACGGGATGCCGACGGGAAAGACAATATCCCGCGACGAGGCCCACAGGGACGGCGTCCGCCACAGGACGTCCCACGTGTGGGTGATCCGGAGGAGCGCGGAGGGCATCGATGTCCTGCTGCAGAAGCGCAGCATGGAAAAGGAGTCGTATCCCGGCCTATACGACACATCCTCCGCGGGGCATATCCCGGCGGGGGACGAGCCGCTGCCCTCGGCCCTGCGCGAGCTGCGGGAGGAGCTGGGCGTCGCCGCCGGGCCTGGGCAGCTGCGCTTCGCCGGGATCTTTCGCACCCGATATGAAAAGACGTTCCACGGGCGTTTGTTCAGGGACAACGAGGTCTCATGGGTCTACGTCTACGACGCTCCGGTGGACATAAGCGCGCTGACGCTCCAGGCGTCCGAGGTGGACGAGGTCCGCTGGTTCGATTTGGAAACCGTCTGGCGGGAGATCCAGACCGACCGCCGCCGGTTCTGCGTGCCGGCCGGCGGATTGCGGGTCCTGAGGAATCATTTGGGTCTGCCCGTCTGAATTCGGGAGAGGAGTGAGCCGGCGTGTTCCGGAATATCAAAGGCGGGCAGGTCCCGCTCGGCGGCGGGGCGATGTCCTACGTCTCCTTCGGACACGGGGAGAAGGCGCTGGCGGTGCTCCCCGGGCTGTCCGACGGACTGGCGACGGTAAAGGAGAAGGCGCTGCCGCTGTCGCTGCCCTACCGGCGCTATTTCAGCGGATACACCGTCTATATGTTCAGCAGGAGAGACGATCTCCCCGAGGGCTATTCCATCCGCGACATGGCGGACGACCAGGCCGTGGCGCTGGAAAGGCTGGGGCTGGGAAAGGTCTGCCTGCTGGGCGTGTCCCAGGGCGGCATGATCGCCCAGCGCCTCGCCATAGACTGCGCCGGCCTGGTGGAAAAACTGGTGATCGCCGTTTCGGCTCCCCGGGCTAATCCCCTCGTCCAGGACCGCGTCTTCCGCTGGATCGAATACGCCAGGCGCGGCGACCACAGGGGTCTTATGACCGACACGGCGGAAAAGAGCTACTCCCCGCGGTATCTGAAAAGGTACCGGCCCTTTTACCCGCTTTTGGGCCTTCTGGGCAAGCCGGCCAGCTACGACCGGTTCCTCGTCAACGCCGAAGCGATCCTCGGGTTCGACGCCCTGGACGAGCTGGGAAAAATCGCCTGCCCCACGCTCATCATCGGCGGGGCGGACGACAAAATCGTGGGGATCGACGCGTCCTATGAAATGAAGGCGCGCATTCCCGGCAGCGAACTTTACGTGTACGACGGCCTTGGCCACGCCGCCTACGAAGAAGCCGGCGACTTCTACGATCGGGTTTTCAGCTTCCTCGAACGACCATAACCGATTGCGGTGATAAGTCATGAAGCGCAAGCGATTGAACCGGGACGCCTGGGGATTCCAGGGATTCCCCTACTACCAGACGCGGGTCGACCACCCGCTGTTTCACGGCCTGGCCTGCCTGATCCGATGTACGGACGTCAGAGAGACCTTCTGGGAAATGCCCCGGGCGGGCAGGGTGCGGGTCACGGGCCCCGGCATGACCTGGCTGGAGCTGGTCCCGGATCATGAAAGCCGGGTGATCACGGTCAAGTATTTCCCGGATGGGACCCACGACGCGGAAAGAAGCAGGTATCCCGCCGCTGCGGACGAAAGGTATCAGCCTTCCGTCTGGTACGTCGACGTCATCGAGGGAATAGAGTACGACGCGCGGGGCGTCGCGGTCTATGTCGACAAGTACCTGGACGTCATCTTCTCGCCCGAGGGGGACGTCAAGGTCGACGACCGGGACGAGCTGGACGCGGCCTTCGCCTCCGGCGAGCTCACCCGGGGCCAGTATGACGCCGCCCTGGCGGAGCGCGACGCCATCCTGCGGGACTGCGCCGCGGACATCCGCGGGACGGACGCCTGGTGCGCAGCCGTCCGGCAGATCGTCGAGGAGCGGATCGCGCGGGGAGAGGCCGCCAGGTTATGATAATAAGCCGCCCGCCGGCGCGGCGGAAGGAGGATCACAGTGGACAAGGGCTGGTCTGACAAGCTCAAGGAAGTGAAGGCGCTGCTTTCAAAGGAGGCGACCTTCAGGGAGGGCGTTGATAAACTCATCGCGTTCAGGGAGGAGATGTTCGCCCAGATCACCCAGATCGTGATGAACTACCCGGCCGAAGCCTTTTGCCGGGCCCCCTTCGCCGGGGCGGACGGCTATCACAGCAAGACGCTGGGGTATTCCATCTGGCACATATTCCGAATCGAGGACATCGTGGCCCACGAGATGATCGCGGAGGACGAACAGGTCTTCTTCGGGCGGAACTTCCGCGAAGCCATCCGTTCTCCCATCGCGACGACGGGAAACGAGCTCGCCGGGGATGAGATCGTGGAGTTCTCCCGGCGGCTGGACATCGGGGCGCTTTACCGCTACGCGGGGGAGGTCATGGCGTCGACCAACCGGATCCTTTCGGGCCTCGCGTATGCCGATTTGAAGCGGAAATTCGGGGAAGACACCCAGGCCAGGCTGGTTGCCTCCGGGTGCGTCAGCGAAGACGAAAAGGCCTTCTGGCTGATCGGCTACTGGTGCGGGAAGGACGTCCGGGGGCTGATCGGCATGCCCTTCAGCCGCCACTGGATCATGCACATCGAGGCCATGCGCCGGATCAAGAACAGGCTGTGCAGGGAAGCGCGCAAGGGCGTCGACCCCGTGGCGTACTGCGGCTTATCCTGCAACCACTGCTTCCTGGGCGAATGGTGCGGCTCCTGCAGGACGGCGTACAACGCCTGCTCCTTCGCGACCCTCTCGCCGGACGGCCAGTGCCCCAACGCCAAATGCTGCGGGGAAAAGGGGATCGACGGGTGTTACGAATGCGACGGCCTGGAAGCCTGCGAAAAGGGATTCTACATTCCCTCCAACGACGGCGCGGGCGCGGCGAAGGCGCAGTCGCTCTATATAAGAAAACACGGGAAGAAGGCGTTTCTCAAGGCGCTGGACCGGTTTCACGAGCAATATGATTTCGAGAAGCGGCCGGAGATCCTCGGCCAGGACGCGGCGGAGGGATTGAAGAGACTGGAGCGCGTATAAGCGGCCGCGCTCCGCCGTCAAATACGCGTTTACAGCCGATGCGCGATCTGGTATAATGCTGGTATAGTAGCGGCGTTTCCATATCCGCCGGATACGGACGGGAGAAGGCGCGGGACAACGCCCGGGCAAGGGAAATGACGGACCGACAGGCGAAAGAGAGGATGGAAAACCATGAGCATCATTCAGGCAATGACCGAAAAGACATGGGATCTGATCGTCGTGGGCGGCGGGCTCACGGGCGTGGCGGCGGCCGTGTCCGCCCGGCGTCAGGGGCTCGAGGTGCTGCTGATCGAAAAGGCGGGCTTCCTGGGCGGCGCGCCGGGCACCCTGCTGATCAACCCCTTCATGCCCTATTCCACCACGGTGGACGGGAAGCGCTTCGAGCTGAGCCGCGGCTTCTTCAGCGAGCTGCGCGTCCTGCTCAAGGAACTGGGCGGCTATAAGGACGGGCGCGAGGACATCCACGAGGAATACGTTAAGCTGGCCCTCGACCGCCTGGTCATGAAGGAAGGTGTCCGGCCGCTGCTGCACGCCGTGCTTTGCGGCGTGGAGAAGGACGGCGAGACCCTCACGGCCGTCAAGGTGGTCACAAAGGCGGGCGTGCTCACATTCCGCGGCCGCTACTTCATCGACTCCACCGGCGACGCCGACCTGGCCGTCGCCGCGGGCTGCCCCTATCACCTGGGCCGGCCGGACGGGCTGTGCCAGCCCATGACCCTGTGCTTCCGCATCGGCAACGTGGACATTCCCACCTTCCAGAAGAACCGGCAGGCGATGCAGGAAAAATACAAGCAGTTCCAGGCCGAGGGAAAGATCAAGAATCCCAGGGAAAACGTGCTCATCTTCAACACGCTGGTGGACGGCGTGCTGCACTTCAACACCACCCGCGTGGTGAAGCACAACCCCACCGATCCCTTCGACGTGACCGAGGCCGAGATGATCGCCCGGGAGCAGATGTTTGAAATGTACTATTTCCTGCGCGACAACTGCCCCGGCTTCGAGCACAGCCAGCTGCTCTACTCCGCGGGCGAGATCGGCGCGCGGGAAAGCCGCATGATCGACGGCGAATACCTGCTCACCGAGACCGACCTTCGGGACTGCGTGAAGTTCGACGACGCCATCGCCGCGGGCAACTACGACATCGACATCCACAACCCGGAGGGCACGGGCACCAGCCATTACTACTTCCCCGCCGGCACCTGGTACACCATTCCCTACCGCAGCCTGCTGCCGAAAAACGCGGACAACCTGCTGGTGGCCGGGCGCTGCATCTCCTCCACCCACGAAGCCCAGGCCAGCTACCGCGTGATGCCCATCGTGACCACGCTGGGCCAGGCGGCCGGCGTGGCCGCGGCGGTGGCCGCGAAGGCGGGCGTGGGCGTGAAGGACGTGGACGTCGGCAAAGTGCAGGAGATCCTCGTTGAAAACGGGGCGTTCATCGGAAAATAAGGGCATTGCGGAAAAGGCGCTGAAAAAGTTGGGTAAAGATGAGCCGCGGCTATTGACAAATCCGCGGATCATGGTATAATGCGAATAAATATTCAGAAAAAAGAGAGCGAAAGGTGGGGAACAGCATGACGCGCCGCTGCGATTCCATGGTTTCCCGCCCTGTCCTCTCATCCTGCGCCCTTGCCAACGCAGCGCGATTTACTTTTGCGCTGCGCTTTTGCTTTTTTGGCGGGTGGCGTACATCTGTCCGGGTTCCGCACGGCGCGTGAACGGCTTTTCGTTCATCTGGGCGGTTCTTCCGGACGGAAGGACCGCCTTTTTGATAGATCATTACACAAAAATCGGAAGGGATGATTCGCATGAGTACCAAACAACACCTGATCTACAACCCCGCGTGTGAGTGCATGAGCCGGGACGAGCTGCTCGCCCTGCAGAGCGCGCGGCTGGCGGAGACCGTAAAGCGCGAATACGAAAACGTGCCCATGTATCGCGCCCGGATGGACGAAAAGGGCATTAAGCCCGAGGACATCCGCAGCGTGGAGGATCTCAAATACCTGCCCTTCATGCAGAAAACCGACCTGCGCGACTACTATCCCTTCCAGCTGCTGGCCAGCCCCCGGTCCGAAATCGTGCGCATCCAGGGTTCCTCGGGCACCACGGGCAAGCCCATCGTGTCCGGCTACACGCGAAACGACGTGGACGTGTGGAGCGAGATGATGGCGCGCACGCTCACCGCCGCGGGCTGCACCAAGGACGACGTCGTCCAGGTGGCCTACGGCCTGGGCCTGTTCACCGGCGGCTTCGGCGCGTATCAGGGCGCGGACCGGATCGGCGCGATGGTGGTGCCCATGTCCAGCGGCAACACGCAGCGCCAGATCATGATGATGAAGGACCTGGGCGTGACGCTCTTGTGCTGCACGCCCTCCTACGCCACCTACCTGGGCGAGACCATCCGCGAGATGGGCCTCGTGCCGGGCAGGGACATCAAACTCAAGGCCGGCTGCTTCGGCGCGGAGCCCTGGACGGAGGCCATGCGCGCGCGGCTGGAGGAGCTCCTGGGCATCGACGCCTGCGATATCTACGGCCTCACGGAGATCGCCGGGCCGGGCGTGGCCTTCGACTGCCTGGAGAAGCACGGCATGCACGTCAACGAGGACCACGTGATCGCCGAGATCATCGACCCCGTGACCGAGGAGCAGCTGCCCTACGGCCAGTCGGGCGAGCTGGTGTTCACCACCATCACCAAGACCGGCATGCCCATGATCCGCTACCGCACCCACGACATCTGCTCGCTGAACGACAAGCCCTGCGAATGCGGCCGCACGCTGGCCCGCATGAGCCGCATCACCGGCCGCACCGACGACATGCTCATCATCCGCGGCGTGAACGTGTTCCCCAGCCAGATCGAGACCGTGCTGGTGGGCACCCAGGGCGTCGCGCCCCACTACATGCTCATCGTCGACCGCGTGAACAACTCCGACACGCTGGAGGTTCAGGTGGAGATGACCGACGACATGTTCTCCGACACCGTGGGCCACATCGAGACCGTGCGCCGCTACATCACCGAACAGATCAAGTCCGTGGTGGGCATCTCCGCGAAGGTCACGCTGGTCGCGCCGAAGTCGGTGCCCCGCAGCGAAGGCAAGGCCAAGCGCGTCATCGACAACAGAAAGCTCTGATGGGAGGAAAAGCGTATGTTTATCAGTCAGATTTCCGTATTTCTGGAGAACAAGGCCGGCGCCCTGCGCGAAATGACGGCGCTGCTCGGCCAGGGCGGCGTCGACCTGCTCGCCCTCTCCCTCGCGGACACGCAGAGCTTCGGCATCGTGCGCCTGATCGTGCACAGCGGGCAGATCGACGAGGCCATGCGGCTTTTGAAGGACGGCGGCTACGTCGCCCGCATCAACCACGTCATCTGCGCCGCGGTGCCGGACCGGCCGATGGGCCTGTCCGAGCTGCTGGGCGTCATCGAGGAGGCCAATCTCTCCGTCGAATACATGTATTCCTTCATGCGCGCCAGCAAGGCCGGCACGGCGAACATGATCCTGCGCCTGAACGACGGCGCGAAGGCCGCCCAGGTGTTCGCGCTGAAGGACGTGGTGATGCTGAGCCAGGACGACGTGGACGCGCTGGGCGCGGCGAACTGACATGGCGGTGTTTGATTCCATCGAGGCCGCCCGCGCCTACTTCGAGGGCGACCGCTTCGCCATTGAAAACGGGCTGACCATCGACGCGCTGACCGAGGACGGCGCGGCGTGCTCCTTCGGGATCGCCCCGCGCCACCGCAACGCCGAGGGCGGCGTGATGGGAGGAGCCATCTTCACGCTGATCGACCTGGCCTTCGCCGTGGCGGCGAACAACCGGCACAAGCCCACCGTGGCCCAGCAGGTGAGCTTGAACTTCCTGAGCGGCTCGCGGGGGAAGAAGCTGACCGCCGTGGCCGCCTGCAAAAAGGACGGGAGAACCTCCTGCGTCTACAACGTAAACGTGACCGACGACCTGGGGCGGGACATCGCCCAGGCGGTGGTGACGGGGTTCAAATTGTAAGGGACGGACAGAATCGCGGCGGCCGCTCTCCGGAGAGGAGGGCGGCCGCCGGGTCTTTATGTGGTTTTCCGCGCTTTTCAGCGGTGCAGCCCTTCATACATCTGCGTCACCATGGGCCAGTCCGCCTCGGCGCTGTCGCCGTGGACCTGCCATACGATCAGGCCGCCCAGGGCGCGTTCCTCGATGTAGTCCAGCTTCGCGGCCAGGGAACGGGCGCTCTCGTAAGTGTAGAAGACGAGATAATCGGGGGAGGAAGGATCGTCGTTCCACAGGTAGGCGGCCTCCGCCCCTTCGTCATAGCCCATGTGCCAGCCGGGTTCGCCCTCCGGGACAGCCGCTTCCTCTATGGCGCGCAGTTCGCTCCAGGTGAGATCGCCGTCGTCGAGCCCCTTCGCGGCCGCGCCGACGACCGCGCCGTCCGGCTTGTTCATCGTCCAGCCGTGGCTGTAGAGCGGCGACCCGATGGCGATCCTGCCGGCGGGCACGCCCTGGGCCAGCAGGTAATCCACGCTGGTGTCCGCGGAGCCGTCGCCATACAGGGCGGTGTGGTGGCCGGTGTAGGCGTTGTAAGAGCCCGCCATGTCGTAGGTCATCAGGTTCACGCGATCCACATAGGGATACAGGGCCGCGTAATCCTGCTTTGTGAGCGTCCAGAGGCCGGACCCGGCGCAGACGGTCAGCCGCTTCACGCCAGAGCCGAAGCGCTCGTCCAGCGCGGCGCGCAGCTCCTTGAGAAGCAGGGTGTAGTTGGCCTTGTCGTCGCCCTTCACGGGATTGCCCTCGTCGCCGTCGCCGCCCGACCGGGCTATGCCGGGATACTCCCAGTCGATGTCCAAGCCGGAGAGGAAGGGATAGGCCTCCAGCGTGTCGAGGCAGCTCTGAATGAAGGAGGCGCGGCTCTCTTCCGTCAGCGCCATCTCGGAGAAATAGCCGCAGTCCGTCCACCCGCCGATGGACAGCATGATCTTCGTGTCAGGATGCTCCTGGGCGCAGGCGGCGTACTGCGGAAAATGCGCCGCCGGATTGGCCGTGTCCGTGTCCGCCCAAGGGTCGGTGGAAACGATGGCGAAGCCGCCGTCCTGGGGCACGATCTTCCAGAACGCGTGATTGACGCAGTCCAGCCGGTCCCAGGGCAGGTTTTTCACCTGGTTCCGGTAGTCGGAATACACGTTCCAGTTGGGAAAGTATACCGTCAGCCGGCCCGCGTCCTCCGCTTCCGCCGCGGCCGAAGCGCCGCACAGCAGAAGCGCAAGCAGCATCCAGGAAACGAACACGACAAAGCCCCTTCGATTCATGATAATCCTCCTGACACTCTATTGATCCGCTGGCGGGCTTCATTCAAACTGGCTCGCGTACAGCTTGTAATAGAACCCCTTCCGCGCCATGAGCGCGTCGTGATTGCCCTGCTCCACCACGTCGCCGTGATCCACCACGAGGATATTGTCCGCGTTCTGGATGGTGGAGAGCCGGTGGGCGATGACGAAGCAGGTGCGGCCCTTCATCAGCTCCTGCATGGCCTTCTGCACCTGGCGCTCGGTGCTGGTGTCCACGTTGCTGGTGGCCTCGTCCAGTATGAGCATGTGGGTGTCGTAGAGCATGGCCCGGGCGATGGTCAAAAGCTGCTTCTGGCCCTTTGAGATGTTGCCGCCGTCCTCGCTGATGACGGTGTTGTAGCCCTGAGGCAGGCGCATGATGTAGTTGTGGATGCGCGCGGCCTTCGCGGCGGCCACCACCTCGTCCATCGTGGCGTTCTCCTTGCCGTAGGCGATGTTGTCGAAGATCGTTCCGGCGAACACCCAGGTGTCCTGCAGTACCATGGCGTAGCTGCGGCGCAGGCTCTCCATGGTGTACTGGCGGTGCTCCCGCCCGTCCACGCGGATCTCGCCGCTGTCCACGTCGTAGAAGCGCATGAGCAGGTTGATGATGGTGGTCTTGCCCGCGCCGGTGGGCCCGACGATGGCGATGGTCCTGCCGGCGTCGGCCTTGAGGTTCAAGTCGTGCAGTATGGTCTTGCCCGGCAGGTAGCCGAAGGACACGTGATCGGCTTCCACGTCGCCCCGGCAGTCGGCCAGCTCTTCCGCGCCGTAGATGTCGGCGGCCTCCTCAGGCTCGTCCAGCAGCTGGAACACCCGCTCGGACGCCGCCAGCGCGGAGAAGATCTCGTTCACGATGTTGGCGATCTCGTTGATGGGGCCGGAGAACTTGCGGCTGTAGAGCACGAAGCTGGAAATCTGGCCCAGGGAGACGATGCCGAACATGTACAGGATCGCGCCGCCCATGCCGATGGCCGCCAGGCCGATGTTGCTGATCATGCCGATGGTGGGGCCCATGGTCATGCCCATGCCGTCGGCGTTTTTGTAGGCCTCCGCCGCGCCGCGGTTGATCTCGGAGAAATTCTCGCACACCTTATTCTCGTGGGCGTAGGCCAGTATGGTCTTCTGGCCGGAGAACATCTCTTCCGTAAAGCCGTTCATCCTGCCGTAGGCCGCGCTGCGCTTGGCGTAGAGCGGGCGGGTCTTTTTGCTCATGTAGCGCGTGAACAGGATGGACACCGGAATGGTGAACACCATGCAGAGCACCAGCGGCACCGAGATGGAGCACATCATGATGAAGCTGCCCACGACCGTGACCAGGCTGGTCACGATGTGCACCACGTCGGTGGACAGGCTCAGGGTCATCACGTCGATGTCGTAGGACACGCGGGAGATGATGTCGCCCGCCTGGTGCCGGTCGAAGTAGCCCACCGGCAGGGTGAGCAGCTTGTTGAACACATCCCGGCGCATATTCTGGGCGATCTTGCGGCCCACGCGCATCATGCCCACCGTGACCAGGAAGCTCAAAAGGCTCCCGCCCACGTAGAAGGCCAGCATCAGCAGCGCGTAATGCGTCACACGGCCCATGTCCACCTTGCCCGGGCCTGCGCTGGCCGCGTCGATGGCCTGACCGGCGAGCTTCGGGCCCATGAGGTTCCCCAGGTTGCTCAGAAAGGTACAGATGATCAGCGCCAGCACGATGTATTTATACTGCATGAGGTAATTGACGATGCGGAGAAGCGCGCCCTTCGCGTCCTTTGGCTTTTCTTTCACGCCGCCGCGGTCTCCCTTGCCAGGCATATCCTCACTCCCTTTCTCAGCCGATGGCGCCCATCTGGATGTCGTAGATTTCTTTATAAGCCGGGCAGCTTTCCAGCAGCTCCTCGTGGGTGCCGTAGCCGATGCAGCGCCCGTTGTCCATCACCATGACGTGGGTCATGCCCATCACGCTGGACACGCGCTGGGCGATCATGATGAGGGTGCTGTCGCCGTGATGGCTCTCGATGGCCTTGCGCATGGCGGCGTCGGTCTTGTAGTCCAGGGCGCTGGAGGCGTCGTCCAGCACAAGGATCTCCGGATCGCCCGCCAGCGCGCGCGCCACCAGCAGCCGCTGCTTCTGGCCGCCGGAGAGATTCGCGCCCTTGATGGTGGCCTCGTAATCCAGGCCGTCGTCGAGAGAATTCACGTACTCCGCCGCCATGGCGTCCTCCACCGCGCCGCTGAGCGCGTCTTCGCCGATGCCGCGGCCGAAGTTGATGTTCTCGCGCAATGTGTCCTTAAACACCATGTCGTTCTGGAACACCGCGCCGAATTTGCGGCGCAGCTCGTCCTTGTCGTAGGTGCGCACGTCTCGGCCGTCCACGAACACGCCCCCGTCCTGCACGTCGTAGAAGCGCATGAGCAGGTTGATGATGGTGGTCTTGCCGCAGCCGGTGGGGCCGATGATACCCAGGCTCTCGCCCTTTTTCAGCGCGAAGCTGATGTCGGTCAGGGCCTGCTCGTGTTTCCCGCCCGCGAAGCCGGCGCCGCTGTCGTCCTCGGCGGTGTAGCTGAAGTTCACGTTTTCAAAGCGGATGAACTCGTCGCCGCCGGGCTTTTTCGCCTCGGATTCGGAAAGTATGAGCTGGTCTGTCTGGGTCTGCAGCACCGCGTCGATGCGGTTGGCGCTGGCGCTGGCCCGGCTCATGGTGATGAAGATGCGGTTCAGGCCCATGACGCCCATGGTGATCATGTTGAAGTAGGTCAGGAAGGCCAGTATGACGCCGGGCCGCATCACGCCCGCGTCCACCCGGCGGGCGCCGATGATGATGACCAGCACCAGGCCCACGTTCAGACTCATCTGCATGAAGGGGCCGGGAATGGCCATGATGGAGCTGGCGCGGATGTCGCTGTCGGCCATGTCGCGGTTGGCCTCGGCGAAGCGTTTCTTTTCATATTCGCCCTTGCTCAGCGCCTTGACCACGCGGATGCCGGTGATGTTCTCCCGCATGATGCGCACCACGGTGTCCAGCCGGCGCTGCACGCCCGCAAACAGGGGAATGCCCCGGGAGGACACGAACAGCACCACGCCCAGCAGGAACGGCAGCATGATCACCAGGATCAGGGCCAGGTGGGCGTCCATGCTCATGGTCATGATGATGCCGCCCACCAGCATGATGGGCGCGCGCACGCACAGGCTCTGGAACTGCTGCACCGCGCTCTGCACGTTGTAGCTGTCGCTGGTCATGCGGCTGATGAGGCTGGGCAGGCCAAAGGCGTCGAACTGGCTGCCGGAGAGGTTGGTGGTCTTCTCAAACAGCGCCTGGCGCACGTCGTAGCTCACCCGATGGGCGTTGAATATGGCCTTGCGGTTGGCCGATACGTTGAGCATGCGGCAGGCGACCGCCGCGGCGAACATCATCAGGCCCCAGAAGATGACCTGCCCCAGCTTGCCCGAGGGCACCACCACGTCGACCATGTGCTCCAGGATGTAGGGCAGCAAAAGCTCCGCCATGGTGCCCAGGAGCTTGACGAAAATGGCCATCACGATCGCCCATTTGTAGCGGGCGACGGAACGAAACAGCAGCTTCATAGTGTCTTTCCCCGTCTCCTTTCGCGTATCAAACCATGCCTCTGGCGTTCCGGTAGAGCGCCTCGCTCAGCCGCTCCACCGCCTCCCGGTCCTCCGGCGTCAGGCTCTCCAGCAGGCCGTCGTAGAACGCGTCGTAGGCCGCGCGCAGCTGCGGATAGATCGCCAGCGCCTTTTCCGTGGGATAGACCTGGCGGCAGCGGGCGTCCGACTCGGCCACGCGCCGGGTGATGTAGCCCTTCTCCTCCAGCTTCGCCAGATGATGGGCCACGGTGGTCTTGTCGACGCACAGCGCCTCCGCCAGCGTCTCCTGATTGCACCCCGGATGGCGGCAGACGTGGCTCACGAACAGATGCAGCGCCGGGTATATGTCCACGTCCTTCAGCTGCTGGCGGCGGTAGATGTCGAAGCAGCGGCTGATGCGCAGCAGATTTCCAAGCTCCCTGTGCTTCATGGCGCGCCTCCCTCTCGTTTTGATTTGCATTATAGCACGAATAGTTGTACATTGCAACCATTCGCGTGCCGGAAAGCCGATCCTTTACGCAAAAAAAACGGGCCGCCTCAAGACGAACGCGTCCTGAGGCGGCGCCCTTGCGCGGCGGTTACGCCTTCTTTTCCACGATCATGCCCTGATACCTTGCCGTCCAGGCGTCCCCTTCGCCGTCTTCGCCGGGAAAGGCGGCGCGCCACAGATCGTCCGCCACGGTCAGTATGACCTGCCTGAGCTCCAGCTTTTCGAGGTACTTTTCCGGGATGCGGTCAAGCCCCACGCGCGCGCCGACGATGTTGCCCGCCACCGCGCCGGTGGAGTCGCTGTCGCCCTTGTGGTTCACCGCGGCGATGAGCGCGCGGTCGATGTCGTCCTCATACCTGATCGCGCAGTACAGGGCGATGGCCATGGCCTCGTCGCCCGTCCAGCCCTCGCCGAGGGCGTGGATGGCGTCCAGATCGCTACCGCCTTCTTCGGCCAGGGCCGCGGCCTTTTCCATCAGCGCGCGGAAGAAAACCCGCGAGCCGGCATCCGGCCAGAGGGCGTCGATGGTGTCCAGCGCGTGCGCGGCGGCGGCGGCGACACGCTCGCCCCGCACGACCTCATACACGATCTGCGCCAGCGCCGCGCCCGGCAGCCAGCCCAACGGATGCCCGTGGGTCAGCGCCGTGACCCGCGCGCCCAGCAGGGCCGCGTCGGCCGATTTGCCCGCCTCGCCGCAGAAAAAGAGCCCGGCCGGGGCCGCGCGCATCACGCCGCCGCAGCCCTTGCTGTTGTTGATGGGATCATCCGGCGTCCCGCCGCCGCCCTGCCGCAGCGCCGCGAGGCAGGTGTTGCCCGGCGCGCGGGGGCAGAACAGATCGCCCTCGCCCATCAGCCAGGAGACATAGCGCCCGGGTTTCAGCGGATAGCGCCCGTTCTGGGTGATCAGCCAGTCCTTATAGCTCTCATTCACCAGCGCGGTGGGCAGGTCTTTGCTGTTACGCGCCTTATGGGCCAGCAGGCCCGCGGCGGTGAACAGCGTCATCTGGGTGTCGTCCGAGATATACGCCTCGCCCCGCGTCAGCGCGTACCGCGTGATGCCCCGCTCGCCGAAGCAGCGAAAAATCTCCTTTTCGCCGATGAATTCCACCGCGTAGCCCAGCGCGTCGCCGGCCGCGCCGCCAATCAGGCAGCCGCGGTATTTATCCCGTTCGTTCATGGTGTCACCGCCTTATCCTGTATAAATCTCTCAGGGGAGGCCGTCTCCCCGTGCCTGGTGAAGAAAAAGCCGCCGCTTCTCTCCATTCTGGAAAAGCGGCGGGCTTACATCATTTTGCGAATTACTTCTTCGTAATCAGCTTGGCGGCTTCGAGGACGCTTTCGACCGTTTCGCCTTCGTGGAGCTGGCGGCAGAAGAGAACGAACCGGCCGTTCTCATTGCTGTAGGAGCAGGTCAACAGCGACAGCATGCGGTCGTCGCGCTGCACGCCGTAGGGCATGTTGTAGAAGGAACGGCGCAGCACTGTGCCCGTGTACTCCTCAAACTCGGCGTCGTTGTCGAAGTTGATGTAGCCGACGTCGAAGTAGCCGGACTCGCCGGGCGTAGCCGACATGTCGAAGGCGGAGTAGATCACATACGGGATCGGGTCATAGTCATAGATCGTGCGGAAATAGACGATGACGTTTTCCTGCAAGTAATCGAGCTTACGGTAATCGTCCAGGTCGCCGAAGATGGAGCCGTCACGCATGTTGTGCCCGTGGAAGAGCAGGTTTTGGTCGGCGGGCTGATCGCCCTGGGGCCAGATGGTGTTGGCTTCGTTTATGAACAGGGTTCCGGCGTTATCCGGATTGCCATAGTAATCGTGATTCATGTAGAAGGAGTTGTCCCTGTAGACGACGGGCATGCTCATGTAATTGCCAACGTCGATCCACCCGACAACATCCGGGTTGACGGCGTAGAGCTCGTCAAAATCGCTCTGAAAGATGAGCTCGTCGCCGGCTGCGGGAGCTGACGCGGCTGTCAGCGCGGTCACGGGGAGCAAGGCGCTCGACTGTTTGGTATCGTCTCCGTTGCCAGAGGATTCGGCTCCGGCGTCTTTCTGCGCCTTCACCGGGTTATGATAGAGGCTCTGCAGCGCCGCGTTGGCTTCGTTGCGCTGCTTCTCATCGAGTTTCTGCTTACCGAGCCAGGCAACGCCGATGACAAGAACAAGCAAAAGCGCGATTCCGACGATGCGGTAAATCTTCATCTTTGTCTTCTTTGCCCTTTTTTTGTTCTTGCGGCTTTTCTCGCTCATAGTGGTTATCCTCCTGGGAAATAGTAATGGGGACAGACGCGAAAAAAGGGGCGGTCAAGCGGCAATGTGCGATCCTAACATTACCGCTCAACCGCCCCGGGTCAATTAGCCGTTAACCTTCTTCTTGGAAGCGACCAGAGCAACCAGGCCGACGAACGCGACAGCGATCAGCACATAGGGCAGATTGCTGGTGGTGTCGTTGGTCTTCGGGATGCTGACGCCCTTCTTGTTGGTGGAAGAAGAGGTCTTGCCGGTGGTCTTGCCGGTGGTCTTGCTGGTGGTGGTGCCGGTAGCAACGGCGGTGCCAGTGCTGGTCTTGGAGACCGCATTGGGATCGCCAGAGTACTTAACCACTTCCTGAGACACGTAGTCGCAGCCAGCCACGGTGCAGGCATAATGGCCGACCATGCCGTCCTTGGTCTCGGGCACCCACTTCAGGTTGTGATACTTCTTGATGGTATCCTTGACAGCGGGGTTGTAAGCCATGGTGTCCTTGGAGATGGTGGTGGTCACGACATAGTCGCAAGCCTCATACAGCTCGGTAGCCATGGTGTTCAGGCAGCGCTGCACAATCTGGCCATCCTTCTGGCAGGTCGCGGCCGTGACAACGGCAGCGCCCATGTTGTGGTTGCGCTTCGCGATCTTCAGCACGATGGTGCCGTCCTTGGTCGCGTCGGTGTCATTGCCACTGTAGGTGAAGTACTTGCCGCACAGCGTGCACTGGGCCTCATAGGTGCCCCAAGCGGTGCAGGTGGCCTTCTTCTTCACGGACTTGGCGTCGAAGATGTGCTTGCCGGTGGGAACCACGTTCTTGACGTCGACCTTGCCGCAGATCGAGCAGTAACGCTTATAGGTGCCGGCCTGCACGCAGGTCTCCTTGGCAACGACGGACCAGTCGCTCCAGTTGTGGGAGCCTTCGGTGGCGAAGGTCTTGGTGGCGCCGCAGCGCTTGCAGGTCTTGGTCACGGAACCGGGGGTCTGGCAATCGCCCTTGGAAACGATCACGGCGTTGGCCTCGTCCCAAACATGGCCGAGAGCGTCGCCGGTCTTCACGCGCCAATCCGCGCCTTCAGACTGAGTCTTCTCATGGCCGCAGCCGCTGCAGACCTGGATGGTGTACTCAGCGCCGTCGCAGCTGGCGGTGATGACGAAGGGCACATAGGTGTGATTGACGCCGTCGCAGGCTTTCTGATCCTTGCCAGTCACATGGCCGGAAATGTTGTCAGAGCCGTCGCTCAGGGTGCCGTTGCCAAACTCACCGGTCTGCTTGCCGGTCGTGCCACTGGTTTCCGCAGCAGAAGCGACGGCGATGGTGCCCATGGCAACCACGAGCAGCGCAGCCAGCAGGAAAATAATAAACTTCTTCAAGGCAAATTCCTCCTCGCTTCAAAAAAACTAATCAGTTCTTCCGATTTTGTTTCAAATCAGTTTCCTGATGCGTCCGGTTGCTGTAGGATCGCGCAACCGAAAAAACTGCTTGCGCACGTTTTTTCACCTCCTTGAGTGATCAGGGACAACCAATACCGGAACTCACTCTGCTCCGGTCAAAATTCTTAAAATATACCGCCCATGCATGACGGTTCACCCGAACCCTGAGTCCACCTGGCGAACCGCATGCACCGGACGCAGTATTATCTTACCATATGTCCCAATACATTGCAATACTTTTTTGCCCCGGACAATGTTAAATTTATTACAAAACTATGTCCCGCTCCCCAGTTTGGCAATAAAGACCGGCAAAATGTTTCAAATTATGACGTCTTTCGACGCATTTTGCGGCGGCTTTGTTGTAAAATCGATGGAGAAACGACAATTCCGGGGGAAAGTTCTTTGCGAAAGGAGGCGAATGCCCCGGCGCAGAGAGGCTCCCCTTGCAGGGGAGCTGGCGCGCAGCGCCTGAGGAGTCAGCTTCCAGCGAATGAAAACGCTATGCGCGGCGATACCAACCCCTCCGCCTCGCTTCGCTCGGCACCTCCCCTTGACAGGGGAGGCTAGACCTCGGCAATCGTAGCTCCCCTGCAAGGGGAGGCCAGACTCCGGCATTACCTTCGCGTCTTGATTTTCTTCCTTATAATAGAATCTATTTCCGAGCAAACGCCGTCGAAATTTCGCATGACATCCAGATTGCTGAATCGGATGACTTCATAGCCCATGGCGTTCAGATCGGCGGTTCTCTTTTTATCGCGCATTTCTCCTTCTGCCCCGTAGTGCTGCGACCCGTCCAACTCGATCACAATCCGGGCTGAACTGCAAAAGAAATCCGCGATATAATTGCCAAGTATTTCCTGACGCCGGAAACGGACGGGATAAAGGCGCAAGAAGTCATACCAGAGATGGCGTTCCTCTTTTGTCATGGCCTTGCGGAGCTTCCGGGCGTTTTCCATCAGGGCGTTATTCCGCGCGCGCATTGTACCCTCTGTTTTCAGCCTCCGCTGCTCAGCGGCCGGCGTCGTCTTCGGCGGTCGGGCGGAACGCCCTTACGCCTTCATTCCGAAGGTCCTCTCCTTCAGGTCGAGGTAGTAGAGGTAGTCATCCGGGTTCACGTTGGGCGGGCAGCGGTGATCGCAGAAGGGGATGTAGCCGCCGCGGGCGACGTATTTCTCCAGCGTTTTCATGTACGCCCGGATGGCCTCGCGCCCCGCGCCGAGCTGCATCTTGTCGAAGCCGCCCATGATGCGCAGCTGGCCGTCGTACTGGTCCAGCAGCTCGCCCGGATGGGCGCAGCTGTTCACCTCAAAGGGGAACAGGCAGTTGATGCCGCCCTCCAGCAGGTAAGGCAGTATCGGCCGCACGTCGCCGTCGCAGTCGGTATACCAGATGTCGATGCCGTATGCGTCCAGTTTTTTGCGGATGCGCTTGTAGCGCGGCATGACCACGTCGCGGAAGAAGGGCACGGAGACGATCGGCCCGTTCTTGAAGCAGATGTCCTCCCAGCCGGAGGCGTAGTCGAAGGTGAAATGCGGCAGCAGCTGGTCCAGCGCGTCCTCCACCAGCAGGCAGCAGGTCTCCACCATATCCTCCACCATCTCCGGGTAATCGTAGCAGGCGTAGGCCAGGCCCTCGAAGGTGAGCATGTCGCGCACCTTGCCGATCATGGAGCCGCAGTGCACGCCCAGCGGGTAGTCCCGGTCCTCGGGATGCCTCGCCTTCAGCGCCGCCACGTCGATCTTACGGCCCGGCGCGCCGCGGTCGAAGTGCTCCTCCTTCACCCGCGCCCAGTCCTCCGGCGTGGTCACGGAGGATTTGAGGTAGTGGGGGATAGTGTCCTTGCCGGAGGCCAGCACCTCGGCCATGAGGCCGTCGGCGTTGATGAGGGTGATCCTGTTGCCGCTGCGGCCCACCTCCTTCTCCTCGAAGGGCGGGCACATCCAGGTCGCGCCGCCCACGGAGGCGAATTTGTCGAAGGCGAAGAACACGTCCGCCTCGGCGTTGTTGGTGACGCCGTTTTCATAAAACAGCGGCCAGAGCTTGAAGTTCTCCTTCCAGTAGCCAAATTCCATGTTGAAGCAGCGGTCCACGCTCTGGTAGTGCATCTGGCGGTTGAAGCGCTCGCGGCCGGTCATGACGCCGGCCCAGGGCTTGCGGATGGGCTGGATGGTCCTCATGTCGTCACCTCGTTCAGATCCTTACCTTATTATTATACAGCGTGGGCAGGCCAGCCCGGTAGAGATGGGCGTCGTTTGAGATCTGCAGCGCCTTGGGCACGACCCAGCCTTTCTCCTCCGGGAAATGGATCACCGACATGCCGCTGTGCTGCATGTCGAAGTGGAGGGCGTACTGCGGATAGGGGATGTCCAGCACGCAGCTGAAAAACGCGGTGCTGAAGCCCTGGTGCGCGAACAGCGCCACGCGCTTTCCGTTGCCGCCCTCGCTGTAATACATGTTCTTTTCCAGGTCGTGGCGGTAGCCGAACCCGGCCAGCCAGCCGTCCGCCTCCCGCTGCACGCGCTTCACTCCCTCGCCCAGCGTCGTGCCCGCGAAGGCCGGATGCTCATACCAGCGGCGGCCCAGGGCGCGCGCCTCTTCGCTGGCCAGCGCCTCGGTGTAGTCCGGGTGCTGGAAGACCCAGGTGCGCCCCTCCCGATAGGGCAGGGCGAGCTGCTGCCAGGCGTAGCTTTCGTTGGCCCAGTCGAGGATGTTCATTTCCTTTTTGAGCATCTCGCAGGTCGGCCTGGCGGTGAGCTGGGCGCGGTTCGAGCTGGAGGCGTATATCTCGTCCAGCCCCATCTGGCTGAGCCGCCGCCCCAGCGCCTCGGCCTGCCGCTCTCCCAGCGGGGTCAGGCTGTCGGGGGAATAAATGGGGTCGCCGTGGCGCAGATAAAAGAGAAGCATGGTCACATCTCGCTTTTCATACAAATATATATATGAAGCCTTGCCGCGTTACGCCTCAAAGGCCCACCGGCCGCGGCGGAAGATGGGAACGGTCCGGCCGTCCCGCGTCACGGCGTCGATATCCAGCCCCTCGTATCCGATCATGAAATCGTTGTGCTCCATGGAGTCGTTGACGCCCATGGCGCGGCATTCCTCCAGCGTCTTGTTCTCGTAGCCGCGGATGGTGTTCGTAAAGCCCATGCCGAGCGCCAGGTGGCAGGCGGCGTTCTCGTCGAACAAGGTGTTGTAGAACAGGAGCCCGGATTCGGAAACCGGGGAATCCACCGGCACCAGCGCGCACTCGCCCAGATAGGCGGCGCCCTCGTCCATGGAGATCATCTTTTCCAACAGCGCCTGGTTCTTTTCGGCGCGGACCTCGACGGCCTTCCCGTTTTCAAAACGGACGGAGAAGTTCTCGATCAGCTCACCCGAATAGGACAGCGGCTTGGTGGCGTACACGACGCCCTCGGCCTGGCCGCGCATCGGGGTGGTGAAGCACTCCTCTGTGGGAATGTTGGGGTTGAAGAACTGGCCGCTCAGGGTGGTATCCCCGCCGCCCAGGAACATCCCCTCGGGGATCAGGCCCACGGTCAGGTCGGTGCCGTTGTCGCCGCGGTAGCGCAGGGTCCCGATGCCCAGCGCGTTGAGGTAGGCGCAGCGCTTTTCCATCTCGGCGTTGTGCGCCGCCCAGGCGGCGATGGGATCGCCGTCGGCCCTGGCGGTCTTCAGGATCGCCTCCCAGAGCTTTTCCACGGCGCGGTTCTTCGGCAGGCCGGGGAAGACCTTCTTCGCCCAGGCCACGCCGGGGACGGCCGCGATGCACCAGGGATATTTGTTCTCCATGCTGTCGTAGATGGGCTTCACGATGGGGTAGCGCTTCTGCTGCACCTTCGCCATCTTCTCCTGGTTGACGCCCTTCAGGCCGTCGGGGTCCCGGGAAGTCAGGGCGATGGTGCAGGGCAGCGCCTTGGCGTAGCGCTCCAGCCTGGCCTTTTCCCAGTCCTCCACCCGCGAGAGGGTGGTCGTCGCGCAGTGGCGATAGTCCAGCTTCCGCAGCGGCTCATAGTTCCATTCCACCCAGACCCTCTTGGCCTTGGCGCGGTAGCATTCCTCCACGAGCAGCGTGACAAACGCGGCCTGATCCGCTTCCGCAGAGATCACGACCTCCTGGCCCTTCTGAATGTTGGCGCCCACCCGCGCGATCAGCCTCGCGTAGTTGCGGAGTACGGTCTGTTTCACGCCGGTTCCCTCCTCAGAAGTCGATCCGCTCGTCGATGTACTGAACCAGGTTGTCCAGGGCGACGATGTCCTGCTGCATGGTGTCGCGATGGCGCACGGTGACGTTGCCGGTGGGCTCGGTGTCGAAGTCGACGCAGATGCAGAAGGGCGTGCCGATCTCGTCCTGGCGGCGGTAGCGCTTGCCGATGGAGCCGGTCTCGTCGTAATCCACCATAAATTTCTTGGAGAGCATGGCGTAGATCTCCCGGGCCTTGTCGCCCAGCTTGTTCTTCTGCAGCGGCATCACGGCGGCCTTGAAGGGGGCCAGCGCCGGATGCAGATGCAGCACCACGCGGGTGTCGCCGGCTTCGAGCTCTTCCTCGTCGTAGGCGTCGCACAGGAAGGACAGCACCAGGCGGTCGACGCCTACGGAGGGCTCCACGCAGTAGGGGATGAACTTCTCGCCCGTCGCCGGGTCCATGTACTCCAGCGTCTTGCCGGAGTGCTCGCTGTGCTGCTTGAGGTCGTAGTCGGTGCGGTCGGCCACGCCCCACAGCTCGCCCCAGCCGAAGGGGAAGAGGTATTCAAAGTCGGTGGTCGCCTTGGAATAGAAGGCCAGCTTGTCCTTTTCATGATCCCGCAGGCGCAGGTTCTCCGCCTTCATGCCCAGGCTCAGCAGCCAGTCGCGGCAGAAGGAGCGCCAGTACTCGAACCATTCCAGGTCCTCGCCGGGCTTGCAGAAGAACTCCAGCTCCATCTGCTCGAACTCGCGCACGCGGAAGATGAAGTTGCCGGGGGTGATCTCGTTGCGGAAGGACTTGCCGATCTGGCAGATGCCGGCGGGCAGCTTCTTGCGGGTGGTGCGCATGGTGTTCAGGAAATTGACGAAGATGCCCTGGGCGGTCTCGGGGCGCAGGTAGATTTCGGTTGCGGAATCCTCGTTCACGCCCTGGTGGGTCTTGAACATCAGGTTGAACTGGCGGATGCCGGTGAAGTCCTTCTTGCCGCACACGGGGCAGACGATGTCGTGCTCGGCGATGTAGGATTCCAGCTGCGCGTTGGTCCAGCCGTCGCCGGTCTCGGCGCCCTGGGTAAAGTCCTCGATGAGCTTGTCGGCGCGGAAGCGGGCCTTGCAGGCCTTGCAGTCCATCAGCGGGTCGTTGAAGCCGCCCACGTGGCCGCTCGCCACCCACACCTCGCGGTTCATCAGGATGGCGCAGTCCAGGCCGGTGTTGTAGGGATTTTCCTGGACGAACTTGCGCCACCAGGCCTTCTTGATGTTGTTTTTGTATTCCACGCCCAGCGGGCCGTAGTCCCAGGTGTTGGAGAGGCCGCCGTATATTTCGGAGCCGGCGAAAATGAAGCCGCGGTTCTTGCACAGCGCCTGCAGCTTGTCCATGGTAAGTCCTGCCACTTGAATCAACCTCGCAATCGCATATAATTTGATATTATACACGATACCACCCCGCCGGCGGCGCTGCAATCACGGCAATGTAAAGATGTGCGGCGCACTCTTTCAAAATATGCATTATTCGCCAAACCATTCATTCATATTGCGCCTGAACCCCGTAGATTTCGGCTCAAAACCTACGAAACGTGCGGATTAATGACGAATTAACTTGCAATGCCATTGTATGAGCGTATAATAATAAACAATTCAGGCCGCAGTTTCCGGCCGAGTATAAAAGGAGGCCCTTTCAATGAAAAAGACAGGAAAAATCCTGGCCCTGGCGCTGGCGCTGATGATGATTTTCGCCGGCAGCGCGATGGCTGACACCATCAAAATCGCCGTGATCGGCCCGTTCACCGGCCCCGCCGCCAACTACGGCCTGGCCTGCCGCTACGGCGCTCAGGTCGCCCGCGACGAGATCAACGCGCTGGGCGGCCTGCAGATCGAGCTGCTCTTTGAGGACGACGAGCACGACACCGAGAAGGCCATCAACGCCTACAATGCCGTGATGGAAGCCGGCGCGCAGATGATCGACGGCACCACCACCACCGCCCCCTGCCTGACAGTGAGCGCCGTGGCCTATGAAGAGCGCGTGTTCATGCTGACCCCCTCCGCCTCCAACGACGGCGTCGTGGCCGACAAGGACAACATGTATCAGGTCTGCTTCCAGGATCCCGTCATGGGCGTCTTCTCCGCGGACATGATCGTTGAGAACAACATGGGCACCAAGGTGGCCATCATCTACAACAACGCGGACGACTACTCCACCACCATCTACCAGTCCTTCAAGGCCGAAGCCGAGAAGATCGGCCTGGAGGTCGTTTCCGTGACCACCTTCGCCGCCGATGACAACACCGACTTCACCGTGCAGGTGGCCGACGCCAAGGACAACGGCGCCGATCTGGTGTTCCTGCCCATCTACTACACCCCCGCCTCCAACATCCTGCGCACCGCAAAGGGCATGGACTACGCGCCCGTGTTCTTCGGCGTGGACGGCATGGACGGCATCCTGGCCATGGATAACTTCGACGCCTCCCTGGCCGAGGGCGTTATCCTGCTGACCCCCTTCTCCGCCTTCAGCGACGACGAGCAGGTCGTTTCCTTCGTTGAGAAGTACAAGGCCGTCTCCGGCGGCGTGGAGCCCAACCAGTTCGGCGCGGATTCCTACGACGCCATCTACGCCCTGTACCAGGCCAGCGTGGCCGCCGGCATCACCGGCGAGACCACCTATGACGAGGCCTGCGAGCTGCTGATCGAGCAGTTCTCCACCATGGAGTATTCCGGCCTCACCGGCGAGATGAAGTGGGACGAGACCGGCGCTGTGAGCAAGGAGCCCGCGGCCTACGTCATCAAGGGCGGCGCTTACGTGCCCTACGGCGAATAATCGGCTTTCGCTCTTCCGGCTCCGGAATGAATTCCGGGGCCGGAAGGCCTTTCCTATAGCGGAGGTAACCGACGGCTGAAGACGCAAAGGCGCGTTCGGCCGCCGGTTACCTTGAGTTTGTTATTGAGGAGTTGGAACACATGGTCGCATTCCTGCGGTTCCTCATCAACGGTGTCAGCCTGGGCAGCGTGTACGCCATCATCGCGCTGGGCTACACCATGGTGTACGGCATCGCCAAGATGCTGAACTTCGCCCACGGCGACGTCATCATGGTGGGCGCGTACATCGCCTTCTGCGCCATGGCGTATCTCAGCCTGCCGCCGGTGGTGGCGGTGCTGATGGCCATGGTCGTCTGCACCGCGCTGGGCGTCGTCATCGAGGGCCTGGCCTACCGGCCGCTCAGACAGGCGGCCTCGCTGGCCGTGCTGATCACCGCTATCGGCGTGAGCTACTTCCTGCAGAACGGAGCGCTGCTCATCTGGGGCGCGAATCCGAAGATCTTCGACAGCGTGTTCAGCGTGGGTTCCGTCCGCCTGTTCGGGGGCGAGCTGACCATCACCAGCGAGACGCTCCTGACCATCGCGGCGAACATCGTGATCATGATCGCGCTGACGCTGTTCACAGGGCGCACCAAGCTGGGCAAGGCCATGCGCGCCGTGTCCGAGGACAAGGGCGCGGCGGAGCTGATGGGCATCAACGTGAACCGCACCATCTCCCTCACCTTCGCCATCGGCTCGGCGCTGGCGGCGGTCGCGGGCGTGCTTTTGTGCTCCGCCTATCCCACGCTCATGCCCACCACCGGCTCCATGCCCGGCATCAAGGCCTTCACCGCGGCGGTGTTCGGCGGCATCGGCTCCATTCCGGGGGCGATGATCGGCGGCATTCTGCTGGGCATGATCGAAATACTGGGCAAGGCGTATATCTCCACCGAGCTGGGCGATGCGCTGGTGTTCGCCGTGCTGATCGTCGTGCTGCTGTTCAAGCCGGCGGGCCTGCTGGGCAAGCCGGTGCGCGAGAAAGTGTGAGGTGAGACGGATGAAGCTGAAGAAGAGCACGGTAAACGCCCTCATTTCCTATGGCATCGTCATCGTCGCCTTCATCGTCTGCCAGTCGATGATCTCCGCCAAGGCCATGCCGCGTACGCTCAAGGGCCAGATGATCCCCATCTGCGTGTACATCGTCATGGCGGTGTCGCTGAACCTGGTCGTGGGCATTTCCGGGGAGCTGAGCCTGGGCCACGCCGGCTTCATGAGCATCGGCGCGTTTTCCGGAGCCATCGCCTCGACCTATCTGCTGAACGCGCTGGGCCTTGAAAGCGAGGTCGCGCGGCTGATCATCTCGATCGTCGCGGGCGGCGTGACGGCGGGCGTGTTCGGCGTGCTGATCGGCATCCCGGTGCTGCGGCTGCGGGGCGACTACCTGGCCATCGTCACCCTGGCGTTCGGCGAGATCATCCGCAACGTGGTCAACTGCCTGTATTTCTCCGTGGACGGCATGCGGCTGAACGTCTCCTTCAACAACCCCAACGTGGCAGGCACGATCATCCTGAATGGCCCGGCCGGCACAAAGGGCATCAAGGCCATTTCCACCTTCCCCATGGGCTTCGCGCTGATCCTGTTCACGCTGTTCGTGGTGCTGAACCTGATCAACAGCCGCTCGGGCCGCGCCATCATGGCCGCCCGCGACAACCGCATCGCCGCGGAGGCCATGGGCATCAACGTGACCAAATACAAGATGATGGCCTTCGTCACCTCGGCGGTGCTGGCCGGCATGGCGGGCGCGCTCTACGGCCTGAATTTCTCCACCTTCACCGCGGCGAAGTTCAAATTCGACACCTCCATCCTGGTGCTGGTGTTCGTGGTGCTGGGCGGCATCGGCAACATCTGGGGCTCGATCATCGCGGCGGCGCTTTTGACGGTGCTGCCGGAGCTGCTGCGCGCCTTCGCGGATTACCGCATGCTGATCTACGCCATCGTGCTGATCCTGGTCATGCTGGCGACGAACAACCCCATGCTGCGGTCGGTGTTTGAGCGGCTGCCGCGGGCGCTGCGGCGCAAGGCGCCGGGCGCGGAGGCGAAGGGAGGCGCTGCGCAGTGAGCGAAGTGAAGAGACGGTCGGCCACGAAGATGGTGCCGGCCCCCAGCCAGGGCATCATCCCGGAGCGCGACCTGTACAGCGCGCCGGTGCTGGAGACGCGGCATCTGGGCATCGAATTCGGCGGCCTGAAGGCGGTGGAGGATTTCAACCTCATCATCGGCAAGACGGAGATCGCCGGCCTGATCGGCCCCAACGGCGCGGGCAAGACCACCGTGTTCAACCTACTGACCAAGGTCTACCAGCCCACTATGGGCACGGTGCTGCTGAACGGCCGCGACACCGCCGGCATGAACACCGTGCAGGCCAGCAAGCTGGGCATCGCGCGCACGTTCCAGAACATCCGCCTGTTCGGCAACATGACCGTGGAGGACAACGTCCGCATTGGGCTGCACAACCAGGTGAGATACGGCATGTTCACCGGCATCTTCCGCCTGCCCGGCTATTGGAAGCAGGAGAAGGCGCAGCACGAGCGGGCGCTGGAGCTTCTTTCCATATTCGACATGCAGGACATGGCGGGCTACCGGGCCGGGTCGCTGCCCTATGGCGCCCAGCGGCGGCTTGAGATCGTGCGCGCGCTGGCCACGAACCCCTCGCTGCTGCTGCTGGACGAGCCGGCGGCCGGCATGAACCCCCATGAGACGGAAGAGCTGATGAACAACATCATCAAGATTCGCGACCGTTTCCAGATCGCCATCATGCTCATCGAGCACGACATGAACCTGGTCATGGGCATCTGCGAGGGCATCTGCGTGCTGAACTACGGCCGCATCATCGCCAAGGGCACGGCGGAGGACATCCAGAACAACCCCGTGGTGATCGAGGCCTACCTCGGCAAGAAGAAGGAGGGCTGACGATGGCGGAGCAGAAGACCCTTTTGAAGGTGGACGGCATCCACGTCTATTACGGCAGCATCCACGCCATCAAGGGCGTGTCCTTCGAGGTGAACGAGGGCGAGATCGTGACGCTGATCGGCGCGAACGGCGCGGGCAAGAGCACCACGCTGAACACCGTGGCGGGGCTTTTGAAACCCCGGGCCGGCTCCATCTCCTTCGAGGGCCGCGACATCACCGGCATGAGCGCCAGCAAGGTGGTCTCCCTGGGCATGGCGCTGTGCCCGGAGGGGCGGCGCGTGTTCCAGCAGATGACGGTGAAGGAGAATCTGGAGATGGGCGGCTACTCGCGCCAGCCCCAGGAGATCCCCGCCTCGCTGGAGAACGTGTTCTCCCGCTTCCCGCGGCTGAAGGAGCGCGAAAAGCAGATCGCCGGCACCCTGTCCGGCGGCGAGCAGCAGATGCTGGCCATGGGCCGCGCCCTCATGAGCAAGCCGAAGCTGCTCATGCTGGACGAGCCCAGCATGGGCCTGGCTCCCATCCTGGTGGAGCAGATCTTCGACATCGTGAAGGAGCTCAACGAGGCCGGCTCCACCATCCTGCTGGTGGAGCAGAACGCGCAGATGGCGCTGTCCGTCGCCGACCGCGCCTACGTGCTGGGCACGGGCCGCATCACCATCTCCGGCAACGCGGCCGAGGTGCTGGCCGACGACCGCGTGCGCGCGGCGTATCTGGGCGGCTGATACTTCTCTGGCGCCTCAGACCGGCGGCGCCGGTCATCGGGATTTTCCTGAAATAAACCCATACACAGCGCGGCGGTTCGCGGAGGCGGGCCGCCGCTTTTCTGCAAATCGCGGCGGAAAGATGAAAAAACGCTCAAAACGCGGCGAAATCGGAAATTATCATTGATTTAACGTTCACGACGGTATATAATGGGAGAAGATGGATAAGTCCCGTTTATGGAAGGAGGGATTGATATTGCAGTTCCCCGAAACGCCGGGCCCGGCGCCGGAGGAAAACGAGCTGCTCTATGACGCGGAGTACAAGGAGATGCTCAACGCCTACAACAAGGTGCAGTATCTCTACGAGGCGGGCATCGCGTTCGTTCGCGGCCGCCTTGAAACGCTCAACAACGAGTTTCGCGTGCGGCACAGCCACAACCCCATTCACCACATTCAGTCCCGCGTGAAGACGCCCCAGTCCATCACGCTGAAGCTCAGGAAGATGGGCGTGCCCGTGTCGATGACCAACGCCAAGAAAAACCTCAGGGACATCGCGGGCGTGCGCGTGATCTGCTGCTACGTGGAGGACATATTCACCGTCGCGCGTCTGCTCACCTCTCAGGACGACGTGCAGCTCATCGAGGAGAAGAACTACATCAAGCACCCCAAGGACAACGGCTACCGGAGCCTGCACCTGGTGGTGGACGTGCCGGTGTACCTGTCCGGCGCGAAGGTGTTCATTCCGGTGGAGGTGCAGATCCGCACCGTGGCGATGGACTTCTGGGCCAGCCTGGAGCACAACCTGCGCTACAAGGCGGAGGACGAGGTGCCCCAGTTCATCGTGGACGAACTCAAGGGCTGCGCGGACGTCATCACCGAGACGGACGCCCGCATGGAGCAGATCTTCCACGCCATGCTGCTCCTGCGCGACACCGCGCCCGGCGGCGACGCGCCCTATACCGGCGGCGCCTGAGCCGCGCAATCGCAAAAAAACACAAAGGGGAAACAGAGCCATGAACAAACTGATCATCAACGCAGACGTCACCCGCGGCCACATCCGCAAGACCCTCCAGGGCCACTTCGCCGAGCACCTGGGCCGCTGCATCTACGGCGGCGTCTACGTGGGCGAAAATTCCGACATACCGAATGTGAACGGCATCCGCACCGACGTGGTGGAGGCGCTGAAGGCCATCAAGGCCCCCGTCATCCGCTGGCCCGGCGGCTGCTTCGCCGACGAATACCACTGGCAGGACGGCATCGGCCCCAAGGCCGAGCGCAAGCGCATGGTCAACACCCACTGGGGCGGCGTGACCGAGGACAACAGCTTCGGCACCCACGAGTTCATGGAGCTCTGCCGCCAGGTGGGGTGCGATCCGTATGTCAACGGCAACGTGGGCAGCGGCACGGTGCGCGAGATGAGCGAGTGGGTGGAATACATGACCTTCGACGGCGTATCCCCCATGGCCGACCTGCGCCGCGCGAACGGCCATGAGGCCGCCTGGCGCGTGCCCTATTTCGCGGTGGGCAATGAGAACTGGGGCTGCGGCGGCAACATGACCGCCGAATACTACGCCAACGAGTACCGCCGCTACCAGACCTACGTGCGCCGCTACAGCCCGGACGCGCCCATCTACAAGATCGCCTGCGGCCCGAGCGACTTCAACTATGAATGGACGGAAACCCTGATGAAGAACGCCGGCCGCTATATGGACGGCTTGTCCGTGCACTACTACACGCTCTGCTCCAACGACTGGCAGCACAAGGGTCACGCCCTGGGCTTCTCCCGCGAGGACTACTGCGTGACGCTGAAAAAGGCGCTGCGCATGGACGAACTGCTCACCCGCCACACCGCCATCATGGACCGCTACGATCCGGAGAAGCGCGTGGGCCTGGTGGTCGACGAATGGGGCACCTGGTACGACGTGGAGGAGGGCACCAACCCCGGCTTCCTCTACCAGCAGAACAGCATGCGCGACGCCATGGTGGCCGCCCTCACGCTGAACATCTTCAACAAGCACTGCGAGCGCGTGCACATGGCCAATATCGCCCAGATGGTGAACGTGCTGCAGTCCCCCATACTCACCGAAGGCCCCGGCCTGGTGCTCACGCCCACCTACTACGCCTTCAAGCTGTTCAGCGCGCACCAGGAAAACGAGCTGCTGGACAGCGCCCTGCTGGCGGAGGCGGGCGCGGACGGCCTGCCCGCCCTGCAGGAATCCGCCTCCCTGGCTCCGGACGGCGCGATCCACGTGACACTGGTCAATCCCTCGCCGGACGAACTGCGGGAGGTCGCCATCGTCCTTCGGGGCAAAGAGGCGACGGCGGCGGCCGGAGAGATCCTCACGGGCAAGATGGACGACCACAACACCTTCGACGCGCCGGACACCGTGGCCGACCGCCCCTTCGACGGCGTCGCCAAGGCCGAAGGCGGCTTCACCGCGGCGCTGCCGCCCTGCAGCCTGGTTCACCTGGCCATCCGCTGAGAGGCGATGGACAGAACAAAATGCCGGCGCTGCCTGCTCCGGGAGGCGTATCCGGCGGACTATGAAAAATACGTGGCGTCGGTGCTCGCGCGCATGAAACCCGGCGCGCGGGCCGACGGCGAAACCTACGCCCGCAGGCTGGACATCTGCCGCGCCTGCGGGCAGCTTTCAAACGGCACCTGCATGGGCTGCGGCTGCCTGGTGGAGATCCGCGCGGCCGGCCGGGGCGAAAGGTGTCCGTTCCGCAAGTGGTGAGGGCGACCGCCCCCGGAAGAACAAGAGGGAGTGAGGCCATTCATGAACCAGCACATCGATACCATTCCCGTGTGGGACGCCTATAAGGGCGACTGCGAGTGCCCGCTGTGCGTGCTCGCGAAGAAAAACGAGGAGGAATACGTGGACAACTTCCTCGGCGCGTCGGTCATGGAGCCGGACCGCCGGGTGGAGGTGAACGAAAAGGGCTTCTGCCGCCGCCATTTCAAGATGATGTTCGACGCGGGCAACCGGCTGGGCCTCGCCCTGATGACCGACACCTACATGAAGCGCACCATCGAAAAGCTGGCCGAGAACGCCAAACGCGCGGCCGCGGCGGGGAATGAAGAGGCGAAGAAGAGCTTCATCGCCCGGGTGGGCAAAAAGAACGCCGATATCCCCGCCTGCGCGGAGGAGATCCTCGACCTGACCGGCCGCTGCATCCTCTGCGAGCGGCTGAACACGGCCATGGACCGCTATGTGTACACGCTCCTCTACATGTACAAGCACGAGGCGGAGTTCCGCAAGGCGCTGGCCGCGTCGAAGGGCTTCTGCCTCGACCACTACGCCCAGGCCATGAAGGCCGCGCCCCAGCACCTCTCCGGCAAGGAGCTGAACGAGTTCATTGAGACGATCACGAAGATCGAGCTGGAGAACCTGAACCGGGTGGAGAAGGACCTGGAATGGTTCACCCTCAAGTTCGACTACCGGAACCGCGACAAGCCCTGGGGCAACAGCCAGGACGCCGTGGAGCGCTCCGTCAACAAGATGCGCGGCGGCGCGGTGTGACGCCGGAGCCTATCCAAAAACGCACAACAGATGAAATCGGAGGTAATTCTCATGTCCTGCACCACCGTTCTCGCCGGCAAGAAGGCCACAAACGACCGCTCCACCCTGATCGCCCGCACGGACGACGGCTTTTTCGACGTGAAAAAGCTGGTCGTCGTGACGCCTGACAAGCAGCCGAAGAAATACAAGAGCGTCATATCGCATCTGGAAATCGAGCTGCCCGCCGATCCTATGCGCTACACCGCCTGCCCCAGCGTCGATCCGAAAAACGGCGTGTGGGCCGCCACCGGCATCAACGCCGCGGGCGTGGGCATGACCGCCACGGAAACCATCACCTCGAACCCCCGCGTGCTGGCCGCCGACCCGCTGGTCAGCTACAAAAAGGCCAAGACCCGCCGGGAGAAGGACACCCCCGGCGGCATCGGCGAGGAGGACATCGTGGTGCTGGTGCTGCCCTACATCCGCACCGCCCGCGAGGGCGTGCTGCGGCTGGCCTCGCTGCTGGAGCAGTACGGCACCTACGAGTCCAACGGCATCGCCTTCAACGACCGGGACGAGGTGTGGTGGCTGGAGACCATCGGCGGGCATCACTGGATGGCCCGGCGGGTGCCGGACGAGAAGGTGGTCATCGCGCCGAACCAGTTCGGCATGGACGAATTCGACCTGGACGACGCCTTCGGCGCCCAGGCGGCCCACCTGTGCTCCAAGGACCTACGGGAATTCATCGCGGAGAACGACCTGGACCTCAACCAGAACGGCGCCTTCAACCCGAGGGACGTGTTCGGCTCCCACACCGACATGGACCACATCTACAACACCCCCCGCGCCTGGTTCATGGGCCGCTTCCTCGCGCCCAGGTCCCATACCTGGGAGGGCCCGGACGCCGAGTTCAACCCGGAGAGCGACTTCATCCCCTGGGCGCTGACGCCCGACCGCAAGGTGGCCGTGGAGGATGTGAAGTACATGCTCTCCAGCCACTACCAGGGAACCCCTTTCGATCCCTATGCCGGCCGGGACACCGGCCGCCGCGGCATGTACCGCTCCATCGGCATCAACCGCACCGGCGTCACCTCCATCTGCCAGATCCGGCCCGACGTGCCGGATGAGATCCGCGGCGTCGAATGGATCTGCTTCGGCTCCACCGCCTTCGACGCGGCGCTGCCGGTCTACGTGAACGTGGACAAGATGCCCGCGTACCTGTCGGACGTGTCCCTCGACGTGTCCACCGAAAACTTCTACTGGGGCAGCCGCCTCATCGCCACGCTGGCCGACCACAACTACGCCGCCTCCATCCAGCAGGTGGAGCGCTACCAGAACGCCGTGATGACCAAGGGCCGCCAGCTGGTGCGCGAGTACGACAAAAAGATGATCGAGAGCGGCGATTTCTCCCTCGCCGCCGAGGCGAACGACAAGCTCTGCGCCATGGCGAAGGAGCAGACCGCCGCCGCGCTGAACAAGCTGGTGCTTGACGCCAGCCAGCGCATGAAAAACGGCTATAACCGGGCGGACAACTGACGGGCGACGGAAGAAAGTCCCGCGCCTTCTGGCGGGGGAGCGACGTTTCGCGGCCCATGCGGCGCGGCTCTTTGGGGCCGCGCCGCTTTCATTCATAAAATATTCATTCTTTTCCCATAAATCGTAAACAGTAATGCGCTACAATAAAGACATACGATTTGATTATGCTTTCGCGCAGGCGAAAGGCGGGAGGGGTTATCATTGATCAGAGTTCAGAACGTCGCAAAGAGCTATGAGGGCAAGCCGGCGCTGCGTGGCCTGTCGCTCAGCGTCGACAAGGGCGAAATCGTCGCCCTGACCGGCCTGAAAGGCGCGGGCAAAACCACCGCGATGGACGTCATCGCCGGCGTCCGCGAGGCCGACGGGGGCACGGTGGAGATCGGCGGCGTGGCCATGGACAGCGAGATCAGCCGGGCGCGCCAGCTGGTGGGCTATGTGCCCGCCGAGACGCCGGCCCCCCGCGACATGTCGCCCCGCGCCTATCTCAAATTCCTCGCCGACGCCCGCGGGCTCTCCTCCCGCGACGCCGCCGGGAAGATCGACGCCGCCATCAAGCTGCTGGGCCTCCAGGACGCGGCCGACAAATCCATGCGCCGCCTGAACCGCGCCGCGCTTCGCCTGGCCTCCATCGCCCAGGCCGTCTTCTTTGAACCGGAGGCGCTGCTCATCGACGAGCCCACCGCGGGCCTCGATCCCAAGGAGATCGCGGCCGTGCGCGGGGCGCTTAAGGAAGTCGCCCGGGAGCGCGCCGTGCTGCTGGCGAGCGAGAGCCTCACGGAGATGTGCGCCCTGGCCAACCGCGTGATCGTGCTCAGCGAAGGCCGCGTCGTCTCCGAAGGGACGCCGGACCAGCTGCACAATATGACCCGGCTGAGCGATAGCGTGCGCGTCGTGACCCGCGCCGACGAGGCCGCCGCCCGGGCCGCCTTCTCCGCCGTGAAGGACGCGACGGTGAAGAGCGCGAAGGTCACGGGCGAAGGCCTCGAGCTGACCATCCAGATGAACGGCGACCAGCGCGAGGCGCTGTTCAGCGCCGCCATGAAGGCGAACCTGCCGCTGCTGGAGCTGAGCCCCGTCAGGAAACCTCTGGACAAGCTGCTCGAGAGCCTGGTCTCCGAGCAGGTCGAAGGAGGCGTCGACGAGGCATGAGCGCCGTTTTCAGGAAGGAGCTGCGCGCGCTGCTGGGCGGCCTGACCGGCTGGGGCTTCTTCGCCCTGCTGCTGGCCGCGGCCGGCGTGTCCATGTTCTTTGTCAACATTCAGAGCGGCAGCCCGCTTTTCAGCGAAAACACCCGCTGGCTGGCGCTGGGCATGGCGCTGGCCTGCGGCCTGCTCTGCGCCGACGCCTACCCCGCCGAGCGCCGGGAAAAGACGGAGCGCGCCCTCTACGCGCTGCCGCTGACGGGCCGGGCCGTGTTTTTCGGAAAGCTTTTGGCGCGGCTCGCGACGCTTCTGATCGGCTGCGCGCTGCTGGCGCTGTATCCCGTGGTCTTCTCGCTGGCCGTGCCCGCCGCGGCGATGAGCGAGGGCCTGGGCTGCGTGCTGGTGGTGGCCGTCATGGGCCTTTTGTTTACGGCGGCGGCCCTCGCCTGTTCCGCCTTCTGCCGTTCGGGCCTGATCGCCTTTATCGCCTACGCCGCGCTCACGGCGCTGTGCTGGTTCGCCGCGCCGATCGCCGCCCGCGTCGGGTCGATGACCGCGCTCTCGCCGCTCATGCTCGTTCTGCTGCCCGCGCTGGCCGGCCTCCTGGCATGGATGATCTCCGAGGACGTGCTCATCGGTTTCGCGGCCGCCGCGGTCGCGCTGGCGCCGGTGCTCTTCAATCACCTGCGGGGCAGCGACGCGGCTGTGTTCGGCGGCATCGCGAAGGGCCTGCGCGCCTGCGCCGTGTTTGAGCCGCTGTCGCTGGCCATGCGCGGCCTCGTCGACCTGTCCGCCATCGTGTACTGGCTGTCGGCCGCCGCCCTGATGACCGTGATCGGCCTGATGGCCGCCGGCGCGCGCCGCCGCGGGAAAAGGAGGGCGCTGTGATATGAAAAAGCTGCTTCGCTCCGAAAAATTCCGCCCCGTCATACTGATCGCCGCGCTGGCGGCAGTCATCGCGCTGAACGCCGCGGCCGCCGGCCTGGGCCGCGTCGACCTGTCCGCCAGCCGCGCGGCCACCCTCTCCAAAGAGGCGCTCGAAGCCGTGCGCGCGCTGAACGAGCCGGTGCAGGTCTACGTCGTTGAATCGGAGGAGAACCGCGACGTGTGGCTGGACGAGATCGTCTCCCGCATGGCCGCGGCCAACGCCAACATCACCGCGGAGACCGTCGCGCCCGACGCGCCGCAGATGGAGACCCTCTCCGCGCTGGCCGGCCAGACCCTCGCCGAGGGCAACGTGGTCGTCGCCTCGGCCAGGCGCGCCGTCGCGCTCACCGCGGCCGACCTGTACGACTACGAATACGACCAGACCATCTACTACTATTACGGCGTGGTCTCCTACACCCGCGCGGACTTCACCGCTCAGGATGCGCTCTGCCGCGCCTTCCGCTATGTCACCCGCGACGACATGCCCGTGTTCTACGCGCTCACCGGCCATGGCGAGAGCGGCTGGGACGGGGCCCTCAACCGCGTGTGCTTTGACAACAACATCGCCTTTGAGAAGCTGACCCTCGCGCCCGGCGAGGCGATCCCCGCCGACGCCGCGGCCGTGATGGTGTGCGGGCCCACCGCCCCCGTGGGCGATGAAACCTGCGCCGCGCTGCTGGATTACCTGAAGGCCGGCGGCAACGTGCTGCTCATGACCAACTACACCACCGACTTCACCGGCCTGGACGCGGTCGTGGATTACTACGGCATGGCCCGCCGGAAGGGCCTGGTGCTGGACAACGACACAAAACACGTCTACAGCTCGGATTACAAGTACTTCCTCAAGCCTGAAATGCGCGAGAGCGCCGTCACGAGCGCGCTCATCGAGGGCAAGCAGACGGTGCTCATGCCCGTCTCAGAGGCCATCGTGCGCAGCGACGTGCGCCGCGCCGGGCTGAACGCGCAGCCCATACTGACCTCCTCCGATCAGGGCTACCTGAAGGCCAACACGGACGCCATTTCCACCCTGGATCAGGAGATAGAAGACGAGACCGGCCGCTTCATACTGGGCATGGCCGCCAGGGAGGGCGACACCCGCCTCGTCTGGCTCGCCTCCATCACCATGTTCGCCGAGACCAACGACAGCGCCTCCGAGGGCGGCAACAGCGCGCTGCTGGCGGAGATCCTGAAGGACATGTTCGACTTCCCGGCCGCCGGCGAGCCGCTGCCCGCCGCCAATCTGCTGGCGATGCCCACGGAGCTGCCCCTGGTTCCGGCGATCGTCTGCCTCGCCGCGCTGCCGGTGATCTGCCTGGCCGTCGGGCTGTTCCTCAGACGCAGGCGCGAAGCGTAAGCCTGAAACCCGCAAAGAGACCGGAGCGTTTCCCCATTGGGACGCGCTCCGGTCTTTTCCGTGCGTTCACATCAAATGCTCCCGGCCTGTCTGTTGAACAGCAGGGACAGCGCCGCGTCGGCGCGCGGGCCTCTTGCAGGGAAGCGCGCGCCGCGTCCGGCATGCCGCCCTTCAGCCGCGTATGCGCCGGCTGAACCGGCAGCTCCGCGTGTTTTTTGAAGGGCAGAGAGAAAAAACGGCCGGAGCGGTTTCCATGGTGAAACCGCTCCGGCCGCCTGCGCGGCAATTACCGTATGCCCAGCAGGGCGTTTTCCTTTTCCTCGCGGAACTGGTTGGTGTACAGGTTGTAGTAGTAGCCCTTTTTCCTGATGAGCTCGGCGTGGCTGCCCTGCTCGGTGATCTCGCCATGCTGGATCACCAGGATGCGGTCGGCGTGGCGGATGGTGGACAGGCGGTGGGCGATGATGAAGCTGGTCCGGCCGGACAGCACGGTCTTGATGGCCTCCTGGATGATCTGCTCGGTTTCGGTGTCGACCGAGGAGGTGGCCTCGTCCAGCACGAAGATGGCCGGATTGGCGATCAGCGCCCGGGCGAAGGACACCAGCTGCTTCTGGCCGATGGACAGGCGGTTGCCGCCCTCGCCCACGTCGGTGTCGTAGCCCTTTTCAAATTTCAGGATGAACTCCTCGGCGTTGACCAGCCGCGCCGCCGCCTCCACCTCCGCGTCGGTGGCGTCAAGCCGGCCGTAGCGGATGTTCTCGCGGATGGTGCCGGAGAACAGGTGCGGCTGCTGGAGCACGTAGCCCAGGTGGCTCTGCAGCCAGAGCTGGCTGCGCTCCTTGTAGTTCACGCCGTCGATGAGGATCTCGCCCTCGGTGGGCTCGTAGAAGCGGCAGACGAGGTTCACGATGGTCGACTTGCCGCTGCCCGTCTCGCCGACCAGGGCGATGGTCTCGCCCGCTTTGATCTTCAGATTAAAGTGCGAGAGCACCTTTTCGCCGCCGGTGTAGCGGAAGGTGACGTCTTTGAATTCGATGTCGCCCTTGATGGAGGGCCAGTTTTCCCTCTTCGGATGGAAGGAGTCGCCGTACTTTTCGATGACCTCGGGCGTGTCGGCGATTTCCGGCTCGGTCTCGATCATGGTGATCACGCGCTCGGCCGCCGCCTGGGCGGACTGCATTTCCGCGAAGATGCGGGCGATGCTCGAGATGGGCTCGAAGATCTGCGTGGTGTAGCTGATGAACACGGTCAGCGTGCCGAAGGTCATGGCGCCGGTGAACACGTCGTAGCCGCCCTTCCACAGCGCGTAGGCCGCGGCCAGGGAGCCCAGCGCGGACACGATGGGCATGAACAGCGCGCTCAGCACCGCCGCCCGGATGGAGGCGGCCTTCATGCGGCCGGTCAGCTCCACGAACTCGGCGGCGTTCGCCTCCTCGCGCACCAGCGTCTTGGTGGTCTTGGCGCCCATGATGCCCTCGTTGAACGAGCCGGTGATCCTGGAATTGGTCTTTCTCACCTCGCGGTAGTTCTTGAGGATGCGCTTCTGGAACCACATGGCGATCACGGCGATCACGGGTATCACCAGCATGACCATGATGGACATCTTCCAGTTCAGCGAGATCATGACGCAGGCGGTCAGCACGATGTAGCCCGCGCTCCAGAGCAGGTCGATCAGGCCCCAGCCCACCGTCTCGCCCAGGCGGTTTGTGTCGCTGGTCATGCGGGCGATCATGTGGCCCACGGGAGTCTGGTCATAGAAGGAGAAGGGCAGCTCCTGGAACCGGCGGAAGCCGATGTCGCGGATGCGGTTGGTCATGCCCACCTCCACATGGCCTGAGAGGAAGCAGAACGTGAATATGCAGATGATCTGCCCCACGACGACGGCCATATACTTAAGCGCGAACAGGCCCAGGCCCTCCGTCTTGCCCACGGAGACATATCCGTCGATGGCCTCGCGCGTGAGCAGCGGGAAGATCACGTCGAATCCCGCGCACAAAAGCATCGTGAACGCGATGGCGACGAGGTGTTTATAGAACGGTTTGGCGTAAAACAGGAGCCTTTTCCACACGCCCAAATCAAATCGCTTGGTATACTCCTGCTCTTCCTGGTATTGCATTGCTTTTCACCCGCCCTGAATCAGTTTAAAATGATGGTGTCTTCTTTCAATCGAAACGCCTTGGCTCCCCTTTCAGGGGAGCTGCCGCCGCAGGCGGCTGAAGGGTCGTTCTCATTCCGTATCGGTCCTTCGCTTCACGATAGCGTCTATTTCTTCGCATACGCCCCGGAAATTTCTCGCGACATCCAGATTGGAAAAGCGCAAAACATCTATATTCTGGCTTCGGATATAGTCCGTTCTCTTCTGGTCATAGACCAGGCCCTTTTCTTCGTAGTGTTGAGAACCATCCAGTTCTATCGCCAGCTTCGCCTGGTGGCAGTAGAAATCGACGATATACTGTCCGATGATGACCTGCCGGCGAAAGCGAACAGGATAATCGTGAAGAAAGAGGTACCAAAGCTTGCGTTCTTCGTCCGTCATATGCCGGCGCAGGTCTTTGGCATTGGCGTTCAGCCTGTCGTCTCGATCATGCATAAATGCTCTCCAGATGATCTACGACCCTTCCGCCTCGCTTCGCTCGGCACCTCCCCTGACAGGCAATGTCATCAACTTAGGCCATATGCAGCTGCGAAGTGTGGCATAGGCGGACCCTTCAGGCAGCTTCGCTGCCAGCTCCCCTGAAAGGGGAGCCAAGATTCGCTCGTGTCTCGCCTCCCCTTTCAGGGAAGGGTTCGTTCTCGTGGCGATGTATTGACATACATTCCTTAAGTTGATGACATTGCCCTGACAGGGGAGGCAAGGCCTTTGGATGAAGCGGAAGGTTCCATTCCTGTTACACGGCCTCCAGTTCCTCTTCCAGCGCGGACTGGATCTGGTAGATGCGGTGGTAGAGGCCGGGCTGGCGGATCAGTTCGGCGTGGGTGCCCTGCTGGGCCACCTTGCCGTCCTCCAGCACGATGATGAAGTCGGCCTCTGCGAGGGTGGTCAGGCGGTGGGAGATGATGAAGGTGGTCAGGCCCTTTTTCTTTTCCTTGAGGGCCCTGCGGATGGCGGCGTCGGTCTCGGTGTCCACCGCGGAGAGGGAATCGTCGAAGATGAGGACGTCGTTGTCCTTGAGCAGCGTGCGGGCGATGGCCACGCGCTGCTTCTGGCCGCCGGAGAGAGTCACGCCGCGCTCGCCCACGGGGGTGTCGTAGCCGCGCTCGAAGGACTCGATGAACTCATGGGCGCTGGCGGTGCGCGTCACCTCGAACACCTCCTCGTCGGAGATGTCCGGCTTGACGATGCGCACGTTGTCGCGCACGGAGCGGGAATACAGGAACGGCTCCTGCAGCACCAGACCGATGCGGCTGCGCAGGTGCTTCTTGCGGATCTTTTTGATGCTCACGCCGCCGATGAGGATGTCGCCGCGCTTCACGTCGTAGAGGCGCTGCAGAAGCAGCATGAGCGTGGACTTGCCGCTGCCGGTGGCGCCCAGAATGGCCACGGTCTGGCCCGCCTTCACGGTGAAGCTCACGTCCTTGAGGACGGGGTTCTTGGCCTCGTACTCGAAGCCCACGTGGCGGAATTCGATGTCCCGGTCGATGGGCGCGTCGACGGCGTCGGGGTCGTCCTCCTCGCTCTTTATGACGAGGATCTCGTCGATGCGGTCGAAGGCGACCATGCTCTTGCCCATGTCGGAGAGGATGCGCCCCAGCTGGCGGATGGGCCAGAGGAGCATGGAGATGTAGCTCACGAACACGGTCATCTCGCCCATCAGCAGCTCGCCCCGGGCGGCCATGAGCACGCCGAACAGCAGCGTGATGCCGGTCTGGGTCATGCTCAGGAAATCGGAGCCGCTCCAGTACACGGCCAGCAGGTCGTTCACCCGCCGCCATTTGCGGAACATGTCGTCGTTGACCTTCCTGTATTTTTCGACCTCATAGCTCTCCCGGCCGAAGGCGCGCACCACGCGCACGCCGGTGAGGTTTTCCTGCAGCACGGCGCTCATTTTGCCCTCCGCCTCGTCGGCGATGCGGAAGAACTTGACCACCCACTTGAAATACAGGAAGGCGAAGGCGAACAGCAGGGGAATGAGCACCATGCTCATGAGGGTCATCTTCCAGTTCATGCGGAGCATGACCACCAGCGCCACGCCGATCATCAGCACCGCGCGGAACATCTCGATCACCTGGGAGCTGAGGAAGCGACGGATGGTCTCCACGTCGCTGGTGCAGCGCTGGATGAGATCGCCCGTCTCGGCCTTCACGTGGTAGTCGAAGGGCAGGGTTTGCAGGTGCCGGTACAGCCGGTCGCGCATATTTTTGGCGATGGATTCGGAGGCCTCCGCCATCCAGCGCCCGCGCAGGAACTGGAACAGGCCGCCCAGCACGGTGAGGCCCAGCATCATCAGGCCCATGATCCACAGGTTGCGGATCAGGAACTCGCGCCCGCCCAGGGCCTCGGCCCAGCCGCTCAGCGCGCGCTTCTGGCCGATGATGCCGTCGATGGTCTCGGCCAGCACCAGCGGCGTCAGAAAGCTGATGGCAACGTTTACGATCACCGCGCCGATGGAGCCGAAATAGCGGCTCACGTTGCCCTTCAGGAACGTGCGGATCATGGTCATGCGTCTCGATTTCATAGCGTTTTTTCACTCCCGGATGATTTATAAAAAAGGGCCGCCGGATGATTCGATCCGGTGGCCCTGCGCACACATACAGCCCTCGCGCGCGTCAACAGACGAACGCCTCGCCGTGCATACGGAGCCCCCGGATATTATCGTTGTCAAGCCGTCCAAACCATGCCATTGCGAACATGTCCGAAGCCTCCTTTCCGTCAAATTGTTGCGACGTGAAATAGTATAATCGACTTTCAGGGGCGGCGCAAGGGGGGCCTGTGACATTTTACATATGATTTGCATAACGTTTGGCGGGCGATAGACAAAACGGCCGCGACGTGTTATGATAGGCTATGAACAATCAGCAAAAGACCGGCGAAAGGAGAACGACATGTACTACACCACGCTGAATTACTACCTGAACCTGTTTGATTCCGGAAAGAGGGAATTCGCCTTTCAGGCGAAGAGCCCGGAAGAATACGACGCGTGGAAGGACGCCCTGCGCGCGCGCCTTAAAGAGATCACCGGGCTGAACCGCTGCGTCCCCTGCGGAGGCGCGCACGAGCTGGTCTCCACCGGCGAGGTCGAGGGGTTCCAGGCCGAATACCACACCCTGGAGACCGAGCCCGGCGTCGTCATGCCCTTCTACCTCATGCGCCCGGAGGCCGCCTTCGGGGGCAAGCGGCCCGTTCTCATCATTCCTCACGGCCATGGCGGCGGCAAGCGCGCGGTGCTGGCGCACCAGGGAAAGTTCATCCGCGAGGCGCTGGAGGAGGGCTTCATCGTGGCCTGCCCGGACGCGCGCGGCAGCGGCGACCGGCGCGAATTTCCAGAGCAGGGCGACGCGCCGGAGCAGGAGCGCATGAATTCCCACCGGGAGCTCATGCAGCTGGGCCTGAATTTCGGCCGCACGGTGATCGGCGGGGCGGTGTGGGATCTCATGCGCCTGGCGGACTGGCTCCTCGCCCGGGAGGAGGCGAGCGGCTTCCTCGCCTGCGCCGGCATGTCCGGCGGCGGCCAGCAGACCCTGTGGTTCGCGGCGCTGGACGACCGCGTGAACGCCGCCATCACCAGCGGCTACTTCTACGGCGTGCGCGATTCGCTCATCGAGCTGCCCCAGAACTGCGCGTGCAACTTCGTGCCGCATTTCTTCGAGACCGCCGATATGGGCGAATTGGGCGCGCTGATCGCCCCGCGGCCCTTCTTCGTGGAGAGCGGCGAAAACGACCCGCTCGCCGGCCGGCGGCGCGTGCAAAACGTGACGGAACAGCTGGACGTGACCCGCGCCGCGTACCGGCTGTTCGGCGCGGAAGGCGAGATCGTCCATTCCGTGCACGGCGGCGGCCATGAGTGGCGGGGCGACGGCATGAGGGCCTTCCTGAAAAAGGCGATGAAAGGAGACTGACATGCGGTATAAAACCATTCCGGGCATCGACAAGCCCCTGTCCGCCCTGACCTACGGCACGCCCCATACCGCCACAAACGCCAGGACCCGGGCCGAGGCCTTCCTGAGCTACAATCTGGCCTGGGAGGCGGGCTTCCGCACCTTCGACACCGCCCACAGCTACGGCGCGGGCGAGGAAACCCTCGGCGCGTGGCTGGCCTCGCGGCGCTGCCGGAATGAAGCCGTCATACTGGACAAGGGCTGCAACCCCGGCCAGGGCGGAAGCCCGGACGTGTTCTCCGCCGCAACCGTCCGCGAGCAGCTTGAAGAATCCTTGCGCCGACTGCAAACCGATCATGTTGAGCTCTACATTCTCCACAGAGACGATATGTCCATCCCCGTGGACGAGATCGTCGACGAGCTGAATAAGTTGAAACAAGAGGGCAAGATCCTGCGCTTCGGCGGCTCCAACTGGACGCTGGAGCGGACGCTCGCCGCCAACGCCTACGCCCAGGCGCGGGGCCTCGAGGGCTTTACCGCCGCCAGCCCCGCCTATTCCCTCGCCGAATACATGCGCGACCCCTGGGGCGGCAGCGTCGCCCTGTCCGGCGCGGCGCAGGCGCCCTTCCGGGCGTGGCTGCGGGAGACGCAGCTGCCCGTGTTCTGCTATTCGTCCCTGGGTCGGGGCTATCTTTCCGGCAAATTCAGGACGGACGGCGGCCAGCCCATCGAGGCGTGCGTCGGCAAGGGCTCGATCATGGAATACGACGCGCCCGTGAACCGCGCCCGGCTCGCGCGGGCGGAAAAGCTGGCCGGGGAGAAGGGCTGCTCCGTCTCGCAAATCTGCCTTCAATGGCTGCTGCGGCAGCCCCTCAACCTTTTCCCCATCGTGGCCCCCTCGAGCGAGGCGCATATCCGCGACAACGCCGCCGCGCTCGACCTTGAACTGACCGACCGGGAATGCGAATGGCTATTGGAGGGTAATTGTAATGAAGTATAAACCCCTGGGCCGCACGGGCTTCAGCGTCTCCACGATTTCCTACGGCGGCATCGTCTCCGCCGGCTTTTACGACAGGACCAACTACCCTGCCCTGGGACAGGACGCCTCCGACCGGTTCGTGGCCTTCGCCATAGAGCACGGCGTGAACTACTTCGACGTCGCGCCTTCCTACGGCAACGCCGAGGAACAGCTGGGCAACTCCCTCAGGCCCTACCGGCGGGACATCCACCTCGCCTGCAAGACCGGCAGGCGCGACCGCGCGGGCGCCGAGGCGGAGCTGAAACAATCACTTGAGCGCCTGCACACGGACAGCTTCGACATCTACCAGCTCCACGCGATTTCCTCCATGAAGGACGTGGAGGCCGCCTTCGCGCCAGGCGGCGTGATGGAGCTGATGCGCGAGGTCAAGGAAAAGGGCATCGCGGCGCATATCGGCTTCACCGCCCACAACGAGGACGCCGCGCTGCGCATGATCGAACTGTACGACTTCGACACCGTGCTCTTTCCCTTCAACTGGTTCATGAACATAGCCCACGGCATGGGCTCCCGGCTCCTGGAGGCCGCCAGGGCCCGGAACATGGGCGTGCTCTGCATGAAGGCGTTCATCGAGCGCAGGTGGGAAAGCGACGCGGAGCGCGCCGCCTCCGCCTTCCCCAAATCCTGGTGCAAGCCCATCGACGTGGAGGACGAGGCCTTCGGCATGGCCGCCATGCGCTACGCGCTGTCCCTCGGCGTGGACACGCTGATCCCGCCCGGCAACTTCGAGAGCTTCCGCTTCGCGGTGGAGCACGCCGAAGCCTGCGTGAGCGCGCCCTACGCCCCGGCGGACGAGGCCCTGCTGAAAGAAAAGCTGGAAACCGTTCGCGGCAAGGAATTCTTCTGATCGCCCGTCAGACATAGCGAGAGGCTCACGGTTTGCCGCCGTGAGCCTCTCGCGCTGTATATGTCGTTTTGGGGAACGCGCCGGAGCCTTATTTCTTCGCCGCGATTTCCTGGCGATACCCGTCCAGCTCCCGCTGGTTGCCGTAGACGAAGTGGTCGGGGATGATCTCGACCCACTGGGGCTTGTCCACGCTGTAGTCGTGAACCGAGGGATCGTAGACCAGGAGCTTCTTCGCGCGCTCCACATAGGGGTTCGGGTTCGGCACGGCCGAAAGCAACGCCTTCGTGTAGGGATGCAGCGGATGGTAGAACAGCTCCTCGCTCTCCGCCAGCTCCACGATGCGTCCCTTGTGAATGACGGCGATGCGGTCCGAGATGAACCGGACGACCGACAGGTCGTGGGCGATGAACAGGTAGGTCAGGCCGCGGCTCTTCTTCAGGTCGTTCAGCAGGTTCAGCACTTGCGCGCGGATGGACACGTCCAGCGCGGAGATGGGCTCGTCGGCCACGATGAATTCCGGCTGCATGATGAGGCTGCGGGCGATGCCGATGCGCTGGCGCTGGCCGCCGGAGAACTCGTGGGGGAAGCGGCTGGAGAACTCGGACAGCAGGCCGACTTCGCTCAGCGCCGCCTGGACCTTGTCCTCGCGGTCGCGCTCGTCCTTGTAGAGGTGGTGGTTGATGAGGCCCTCGGAGACGATGTAGTCCACCTTGGCGCGCTCGTTCAGCGACGCCATGGGGTCCTGGAAGATCATCTGCATGGAGCGGATGACCTGAGTATCCATCGCCTTGCTGATGCGGCCGCTCACGCGCTGGCCGCGGAAGAGCACCTCGCCGCCCGAGACCGGGTTGATGCGCACGATGGCGCGGCCGATGGTGGTCTTGCCGGAGCCGGACTCGCCCACCAGCGCGAAGGTCTCGCCCTTGTAGATCTGGAAGTTGACGTCGTCCACGGCCACGAACTTCTTGCGTCCGGTGCCGAAGGTCACCTGCAGGTTCTTTACCTCCACCAGCGTCTCCCGATTCGGGTCCAGGTGGGGATGGTAGGCGTTCGGGTCGGTGCCCTTGTCGTTTTGGGTCTCGCTCAGGCGCATGATGGCCTTGGGCTGTTCGACCTTGGGCGCGCGCGGGTCCCGCAGCCAGGCCTTGACCTGGTGCGTGGCCGTCACTTCGTACATCGGCGGCTCCTCGAGGAAGTCGATGTTCAGCGCGTGGCGGTTGCGGGGCGCGAAGGCGTCGCCCTGGATCTTGTTGAACAGGTTGGGCGGCGTGCCGTCGATGGCGGGCAGCTTCTCGCCCTTGACGCCCAGCTGGGGCAGGGCGGAGAGCAGCGCCCAGGTGTAGGGATGCCACGGGTCGAAGAACACCTCGTTGGCCATGCCCACCTCGATCACCTGGCCGGCGTACATCACGGCGACGCGGTCGGCCACGTTGGCGACGACGCCCAGGTCGTGGGTGATGTAGATGATGGTCATGCCCTGTTCCTTCTGCAGGCGGCGGATCAGGTCCAGGATCTGGGCCTGGATGGTCACGTCCAGCGCGGTGGTGGGCTCGTCGCAGATGAGGATCTGCGGGCGGCAGGCCACGGCGATGGCGATGACGACCCTCTGGCGCATGCCGCCGGAGAACTCATGGGGATACTGCTTGTAGCGGCGCTCGGGCTCCTGGATGCCCACGGCCTCCAGGATGCGAATGGTTTCCCTCTTCGCCTCGGCCCCTTTCAGGCCCTGGTGCAGCTCGACCGATTCCTGAATCTGTCTGCCGATGGTTTTTAAGGGGTTCAGGCTGGTCATGGGGTCCTGGGTGACCATGGCGATCTTGCGGCCGCGAATCTTCAGCCAGTCCTTTTCGGTATAATGGGTCAGGTCCTCGCCCTCGTACATGATGCTGCCGTGGGTGATGGAGCCGTTCTTGTCCAGCATGCCCACGAAGCACTTGGTGAACACGCTCTTGCCCGAGCCGGACTCGCCCACGATGGCCAGCGTCTCGCCCTCGTAGAGGTCGAGGGAGGCGCGGCGGATGGCGACCAGCTTGTTGCCGCGCAGCGAGAAGGTCACTTCCACGTCGCGGGCGGAGAGGATGGGCTCCTGGGAGAGAATCTGCTTGGCGCGCGCGTCGAAATCGACGGTTTCAAGCCTTGAATTTTCACTCATGCTGCCGCTCCTCCTTTACACATGGTTGCGCGGGTCGCACGCATCGGAAAACGCATTGCCCACCAGGTAGAAGGTGATGGTAATGATGGAGACGATGACCGCCGGGAAGACCAGCATGTGGGGGAAGCGCAGGAAGTAGTCGCGGGAGTTCTTCAAAAGGATGCCCAGCGAATACTCCTCGCTGATGAGGCCTAAGTAGCTCAGCGTGGTTTCATAGGCGATGGTGCCCGGAATGGCCAGGGTCAGCCGCAGCACGATGACGCTGATGAGGTAGGGGAAGATGTTCCTGAACAGGATGCGCCACAGGCCGGTGCCCAGGCAGCGGGAGGCCAGGTTGTACTCGCGGTCGCGGTACATGAACACCAGGTTTCTCACGTTGCGCGCCGTGCCGAGCCAGCCGAACGCGATCATGGCCGCGGCCATGATGCCCACCGACTGGCCGATCATCAGGGCGATCAGCGTCATGTAGATGATGGTGGGGATGTTGTCGATCAGGTTATACAGCTCGGTGAAGAAGCGGTCCAGCTTGCGCACGTAGCCCCACACAAGGCCGATGACCGTGCCGGCCACGATCTGGCCCACGGCCACCATGGCCGCCAGGCCGATGGACACGCGAGTAGCGTACCAGGTGATGACCCAGTAGTCCTTGCCGGCCTGCGTGGTGCCGAACCAGTGCTCGCTGCTGGGCAAGAGGAAGATGGAGTTGTTGTCCTGCTGCAGCTCGGCCACCTTGTAGGGGCTGATCCACTCCGCCACATAGGTGAAGATGAACAGCAGTATGAACACGCACAGCATGATGACGGCGGGCTTCTTCTTCAGGAAGTTTTGAAGCACGCTCTTCCAGTAGGAATAGTTTGAATAGCCGATGCGCTCGGCGTCCTGCGGCCGGTACTCGGCGAACTCGAAGAGCTGCTTTTCGGGCATGCGGCTGCGGGACTGGGGATACTCGCGCCCAAAGGGACGCTCCTTCTTCGGGTCGGTATCCACCGTGGAATAGTCGACGTCCAGCTTGACGATGGGCTCCTCGAGCTCCTGCGGCGTCTTTTTGCGATTTTCCTTTGCCATCAGCGCGCCTCCCCCTTTCCAACAAGACTGATGCGAGGATCGAACAGGCACATGAGCAGGTCGCCCAGGAACACGCCGATGACGCCCAGCCCGGCGTACAGCATGACGATGGCCTGCACGAGGTTCAGGTCATAGCGAGGTATGGCCTGGGAGAGCATGGGGCCCATGCCCGGAATGGCGAAGAAGGACTCCACCAGGAGCGAGCCGCCCACCGTGAGCAGGATGGAATAGGGCAGGTACTGGGCCAGCGGCACGAAGGCGTTGCGCAGCACGTGGCGGAACATGATCTTCGTGGAGGAGAGGCCCTTCAGCTTGGCCAGGCGGATGTAGTCCTTGTTCAGCTCGTCCACCATGTAGCGGCGCATCCACAGCATGTAGCCGGCGGTGGAGCCCATGGCCAGGCAGATGACGGGCAGTATGAGGGAGCGGAATTCATCGCGGGAAGAATACACGGCGGGCAGGCCGAAGATCTGGTTGCCGATGATCAGGATCAGCGAGTAGCTCACCAGGTGCGGCACGGCGTTGACGAACACGGTGTAGGCCGTGCCGACGTGGTCGAACACGCCGTCCTTATACCGCGCCTGCAGAACGCCCAGCACCACGCCTAGCACCAGCGCCACAGCCAGCGAGATGAGGCCGATCTTCATCGAGATGGCGAACTTCTCGCCGATGACCTTCTGGACGGGCTGGCCGTACTGGATGCGGCGGGATATGCCCAAATTGAAGGCCCATGTCGCCTTGGCGTTCTTCGGATTGTCGATGCCCTGGCCGCTCAGCTTGGCGTAGATATACTGATCCAGCGAATAGCTGCGGCCCTTCTTGATCTGATACTGCACCATGTTCCGGAAGAAGTTGCCCAGCTGCACCAGCGGCGGGTCCAAGAGGCCCTCGGCCTCGAGGCGCTCGTTCTTCTGCTCGTCGGTGAACTTCATCAGCTCATCCTCGCGGAAGTAATAGTCCGTGGGCAGAAGGCGCATCAGCAGGAACACGATGGACACGATGAGCAGCACCGTGACCAACGACTGCAGAAGGCGTTTCAGGGTGTATTTGAGCATGCGCTCGCCTCCTCAGTGAATGAATAATAACGATCCAATCATGGACTCCCTCCGGCCCGCTTCGCGGGCCACCTCCCTCGAGGAGGGAGGCTTTTGGCGCGCGTCTGCGCCAGGCTCCCTCTCCGAGGGAGCTGGCTGGCCGCAGGCCAGACTGAGGGAGTCCTATATCCACATTTGTTCTATGATGAAGAAACAAAAACGACAGGGTCTGCGCTCAGATGGCTCCCCTGTCATCCGAAACATATCCCAGGCGGCCCTGTTTCACCGCATGCCTTCGCCCGGCCGTCCGCCGGACAAGGGCACGCGGTGACCTGTGCGGGTCATTTTGTGAATGGATTCCCGTGCGGCCCCTTACGGAGCCGCACGGGAAAGAGTGTTAAGCTATGCCGTCAAGCGGGCTGTCGGAATCCGATCAGTTGCCCATGTAGGCGGCCTTCAGCTCTTCGACCTCGGCGGTGGTGTAGCCGTCGCTGTTGGTGTCATAGTTGACATAGCGATAGGTCATCATGCCGTAGGCGCAGTAGATCGTGCTGTAGGGGTTGAGCTTGGTCAGCTCCCAGCCGACGTTGACGTAGGCGGGGATGATCAGGCAGTGGTCGATCATGCAGGCCTCGGCCTTGGCGAACGCGGCGTAGCGGGCGTCCAGATCGATGATGGCCTTCGCCTCGTTGACCAGGTCGGTGAACTCCTTGTACGCGGCGATCAGGTTCTCGTCGGTCGCCAGGTTGGCGTTGGAGTAGTACTGAGCATAGTAGGCGTTGTCGTCGCCATAGGTCTCCTGACCGAGGAAGTTGACGGGATCACCGAAGTCGGCGCCCCAGCCGTTGATCACGAAGGACTGCAGGTGGGGGTTGCGGACTTCCTGCGCCAGAGAGGACACATAGGTGTCGATCTCAAGGTTGACCAAATCGCCCAGCTGATCCTCGATGCACTTCTTCAGCACTTCGGCGCTGTCCAGAGCGGTCTGGTTGCCGGAGACGATCCAGTAATGGGCGGTCACAGGCAGCTCGACACCGGCGGCGGTGAGCTCTTCCTTGGCGGCCTCGATGTAGCCGGCGGCCTTTTCGGCGTCATAGCGGGCATAGGTGCCGGTGCCGTTGGACAGGCCGATCTCATCCAGAACCAGGTCCACATAGTCGCGGCCGTCGCTCAGCGTGGAGACGCCGACGTTGGTGTAGGCATAGTTCTCGCAGGACAGGGGGTTGATGAAGTTGGTGCGGGCCAGCCACTCGGTCATATCAACGCCATAGTACCAGGCCTTGCGGAAGTTCTCGTTGGCGATGGTGGTGTTCCAGGCGGTGTCCTCGGAGCCGTCCTCGTTCAGGCGGTTGTAATTGAAGTGGAACTGATAGGAGTACTTGGTCGGGCGAGACTCAACCAGGTAATCGTGGAACTTGTCGTCCGCGTTGTTGTAGATGGCGGTCAGGTTGGCCTGGTTCAGGGTGACCCTGTCGATCTCGCCGGCCTCGTAGAGCAGGAAGGCCTGGTCGGCGGACTCAACCATCTGCACCTTGACGGTCTCGAAGAGCTCGTCCTCGTCGTTGTAGTACAGGGGGTTGGCGGTGAAGATCTTGTAGGAACGATCCACGAACTCGCTCACATAGTACGGGCCGTTGTACCACAGCGTATCATAGGTCACGTTGCGGTAGCCGTCCGCGCCGATCTCCTCCAGCAGAGCGCCGGAGATGGGGCTCAGGCAGGAATAGGTGGCCACAGTGGGGAAGTAGCTGTAGGGGCCGGACAGGGTGTAAACGACGGTGTAGTCGTCCACGGCCTCAATGCCGACCATCTCCTTGAACTTCTCAAGGTCGAGGTCCAGGGCGGCCTGGTTGTCGGACTCGGCCAGGGCCTTGGTGTACTCATAGTACTCGCCGGCGCCCTTGATCATCTCGATGGGCATCGAGGTGTTGGCGGCCTCGTTCTTGGCGTAGTTCAGCACGAACTCCAGGCCCCAGAGGAAGTCTTCGGCCACGCAGTCGGCCATCTCTTCGCCCTCATAGTCGACCCACTTGACGTTGTCGCGCAGGTTGAAGGTCCAGACGGTGCCGTCTTCATTGCAAGACCACTCCTTGGCAACGCAGGAAATCAGGTTGCCGTGGTTGTCGTTGGTCAGAAGACCGTCGATGCAGTTGCACAGGACGTTCAGGTCGACGGCGCCCTGGGAGTGCTGGATGCACCAGTACTCGACTTCGTTCGCCTGGGTCTGATAGTCCACATAGTTGGTGATCTTCTCTGCGCTTGCGTTCGGCACGATCGCCATGGACAGAACCAGGCAAAGGGCCAGAACCAGAGTCAGCATCTTTTTCATGCTTTGGGTTCCTCCTCTACGATGATAATATACAGAAACAGTGCAAGCAACACTTTTCTTGTTTGTTATACTAACACATCTCTCCGGTTTTGTAAAGCACCGGGCGGACCAAATCAGATGCAAATACCTGGGTTTTCGCCCCTCCAATGCGGATTTTACCGGAATTTTTCAAGGACAATCCTGCAATTTGTTCGGAAAAACGCCATAAATTGCCTTGTTTTCGCCCCGCATGGAATGAGTTAATCCTTACCTCTATGTATAATTATCCATGAATGTACCCGCGCTTGCATTTTTCGCTTCCATATACTATAATGCACCTATCCCATCTGGCAGGAGGCGCAGCATGCCTAAGAAACCGAAAAGGCCGCCCTTTGAAAAATACATGATCCGCCCCGTGGTCTATCAGGTGTTCACCCGGTTCCTGGTGGGCCTGTGTCTGGCGCTTTTGTGGAACCGCTTCATCGCGCCCCGGGTCGCCGCGGCGAACGCCTCCTGGGCCTTCGCGTTCCTCGTGGTGTTCTTCGCCGCGATGGCGTGGCTGGCCTACCTGCGGCTGGACGGCGTGAAGGTGCCGAAATTCGACAGAAAGCTCTTCCGCCGCAGGAAGACCCCCGAGCGCGCCTTCGGCGACATGATCGACTACGTGGACGAGCCGGTCGTGACCTTCGAGGAGCTGAGCGACGAGGAAAAGGACCTGACGCTGCTCATCGCGAACCTGGTCACGACGGGGCTGTTCATACTGGCCTCCGTCCTCGCGTAGAGGCCGGAAAGGACCGGGAATACGGAGGAGGAACGCTTATGCAGAGCGACGAAAGACTGATCCGGGTGGCGCCCTCGGAGCGGCAGATCCGCTTCCAGCGGCTGGAATTCTACGCGTTTATCCACTTCACGGTGAACACCTTCACGGATAAGGAATGGGGCGACGGAACGGAGTCCCCCGCCGTCTTCGCGCCGTCAAGGCTCGACGCGGAACAATGGGCCCGGGCCGTCCAATCCGCGGGCATGAAGGGCCTCATCCTCACCTGCAAGCACCACGACGGCTTCTGCCTGTGGGACACAAAGCAGACGCCCCACAACGTCATGAACAGCCCCTACGGGAAGGACGTCGTCCGCCAGGTGTCCCAGGCCTGCCGGCGGCATGGCCTCGCCTTCGGGGTGTATCTCTCCCCCTGGGACAGGAACTGTCCCCTCTACGGCAGCGGAAAGGCCTACGACGATTTCTTCGTCGCCCAGCTCACGGAGCTTCTCACCGGCTACGGCGAGGTGTTTTCCGTGTGGTTTGACGGGGCCTGCGGGGAGGGCCCGAACGGCCGCAGGCAGATCTACGACTGGCAGCGCTATTACGCCGCCGTGCGGGCGCTGCAGCCCGGCGCGTGCATTTCGGTGTGCGGGCCGGATATCCGCTGGTGCGGCAACGAAGCCGGCCACACCCGCCGCGCGGAGTGGAGCGTCGTGCCCCTCCGGGCGAGGGACAGCGAGACCGTGGCGGCAAAGAGCCAGCAGGAGGACGGCGAGGCCTTCCGCCGCCGTGTCGACGCCCGGGACGAGGACCTCGGCAGCCGCGAGGCGCTGGCGAACGAGACCGAGCTCATCTGGTATCCCGCCGAGGTGAACACTTCCATCCGGCCCGGCTGGTTCTGGCACGCCCGGGAGAACGATAAGGTGCGCCCGCTGGAGGAGCTGTTCGACATCTACCTGAAATCGGTGGGCGGCAACGCCACGTTCCTCCTGAACATCCCGCCGACGGACGAGGGCCTGCTGCACGAAAACGACGTCCGGCGGCTCTCGGAGCTGGGCGCGCTGCTGAGGAAGTCGTTCGCCGTGAACATCGCGCCGGAGGCGGAGATCACCTCGGGCGGACGGAAAATTTCCGGCGTGCTGACCGACGACGACGACAGCTTCTTCGCGCCGGAGGGGCGGACGGCGGAAATCACCATCCGCTTCAATGTGCCGGAGCGGCTCGGCTTCCTCGTGATGAAGGAGAACATCCGCATGAGCCAGCGCGTGGAGCGCTTCGCGGTGGACGTATGCGAAAACGGCGGATTCCGCACGGTCTACGACGGCACGGTGATCGGCTACAAGCGCATCGTGCCGCTGAACGGCGCGCTCACGGACTGCCTGCGCGTCCGGATCACCGACTCGAGGGTCTCGCCCACCCTCGCCTTCATCGGGGTGTACCGCGCTGAAAAAGAAAGGGGAGAACAGATTCAATGAATATCGAGACGGACAGGCTGACCATCACCGACCTCACGATGGACATGGCGCAGGCCGTGCATGAGAATTCGCTGGATGAAGACACCCGGCGCTTTGTGCCGGACGAGGTGTTCGAGACCCTGGAGGACGCCCGCGAGACGGTCGAATTCCTGATTTCCCAGTACGGCGCGACGGAAGGGCCGCTGGTCTACGCTGTGATCACGCGCGCGGGCGGCCTCAACATCGGCTACGTCCAGATGGTTCCCCTGGAGGACGGGACCTGGGAGATCGGCTACCACATCGCCAAAAAGCACACGGGCAAAGGCTACGCCACGGAGGCGGTCCGGGCGTTTCTTCCCGTCATGGCGGGGCGGATCGGGCTCAGAGAGGTGTACGGCATCTGCCTGAAGGAAAACGCCGCCTCCTGCCGCGTGCTGGAAAAATGCGGCTTTGAAAAGCTGTTCGACGGCGTCGGCCCGTATCAGGGCCAGCAAAGGGAAATTGTGAAGCGCCTCTGGCGGGCGTGACGGGCGGCGCGCTCTACGATGCGTAGGTTGCCTCCGCCCGCGGCCTGTGCTACACTGGCCCCGACAAGGAGGCGAAGGCCATGAATCAATATGTGACCGGCGCGGCGATCAAAAGCCTGCGCGAGGGCAAGGGGCTGACGCAGGAAGCGCTGGCCGGGAAAATCCACGTCAGCGGCAAGGCGGTCAGCAAATGGGAAACGGGCAAGGGCTTCCCGGACGTCAGCCTGCTGGAGCCGCTGGCGAAGGCGCTGGGCATCTCCGTCATCGAGCTGTTCTCCGGCGGCGCGATCCGCAACGGGAACCGGGCCGCCAACATCGCCCGGGCCGCGACCTATGTCTGCCCGGTCTGCGGCAACGTCGTTCAGGCGGTCGGCGAGGCGGTCGTCAGCTGCTGCGGCGTCACGCTGCCGCCCCTGGAGGCGGAGCCCGCGGACGAAGAGCACCCGATTTTCGTCGAGGCCGTGGAGGACGAGTACTGCGTCTCGGTCCGCCACCCCATGGAAAAGGATCATTACATATCCTTCCTGTCCGCGGTGTCCGACCGGGGCGTCCAGTTCGTGAAGCTGTATCCCGAGGGAAACGCCGAGGCCCGGTTCAAGCGCGGCGGCGTGACGGCCTTCTGCGCCTACTGCAACCGCCACGGGCTGTTCCGCGCGAAGGCCCGGTAGTTTCAGACGTTCTTCACGATCTTCGTCGAGAGCCAGAGGCAGGCGACGAGTCCGGCGATCAGAACGGCCGCGCCCGCCGCGCCGTTCCACAGCCCCGCGAGACCGCCCAGCGCCGGGGCGAGCGCCGCCAGCGCGACGGCCTTCGCGATCTGGAAGGCATAGACCTTGCTGTTCTTCGGCTTGACGGAAACCCGGGCGCGCCGGGGCAGAAGGGTGTAGTCCTTCGTGACGGCCAGTATCCCCGCGTAAATCAGAAGGGCCGCCGAGAAAAAAAACATCAGGATCGAAAAGCCGTATTCCATATCCATCCTCCGTAACGGATCGATGATCCTCAAAGGGCCGGGCGGACGTTCGTCCGCCCGCGTGAATTTTCCGCTGTTCCTGGCTTATCTGACCACAGAAGAATGACTGTAGATGTAGAATTCCTCCTGGCTCGGCCTCCACGCCTTTTCCCTGGGCGGGAAGGTCGCGTCGAAGGCCTCGACCGCGGCTCTGTCCTCGCAGCAATCGGCGGCGGCACTCGGGATGTACATCCATCTCCTGCCGTCCAGCGCGTTGGGAACCAGCTCGCAGACGAGCAGCGCCGTCGGGAAGTTGCCCTCCACGGCGAAGCAGACGTTCTTTTTCTTGCAGCTCACAAAGCCGCGGCTGACGTAATTGCCCGGATTGCCGAAATTGATGTTGACATCGTATCCCATTCCCCGCGCGGCTTCAAAGGAGCGTTCGATCAGGATCTTGCCGAATTTCCGCCTCTGATGCTGAGGCGCCACGCAGAGGGGGCCAAAGGAGAGGATCTCCTTCCGCATGCCCCGCTCATCCTCAAGCCACGCCTTTGTGTACATGATGTTGCCGACGATCTTTCCGTCCAGCTCCAGCACAAAGGCGAGCTCGGGAATGAAGTCGGGATGATTCCGCATCTGATGGACGTAGTAATGCTCGTCCGCGCCCGGCTTGTAAACGTTCCAGAACGCGTCGCGGGTCAGCTCTTCCACGGCCCTGTAGTCTTTCTCCGTCTCAAGACGGATCGTCAAATCGCCCATGGTTCTCAATCCTTTCATAAGACAATACAATAGGACGGCGCGCTCGGGCCCGCCCGTTCACGTCCGGCCGCCCCGCCCGGTCTCCGGCAGCAGCGACGCGCCGAAGCCGATCAGCAGCGCCAGAGCCGCCGCGCAGAAGAACAGTGCGCCGCCGGCGCGTTCCACCAGCGGGGCGATGACCCAGCTGGGCAAAACGAAGCCGCCCAGCAGGTATTGAACCAGGGTGACCAGGCCGGTGGCGCTGCCAAGGCATCCTGCGTCCAGCTCCGGCAGCCCGGCGAGCATCGCCATGAGGAACGGCGCGCCGACGCTCATGAAGAAGCCGGTCAGACACACCAGCGGCAGGAGAAGGCCCCGCTGCGCGATCCGCATGGACGCGGCCAGGGCGGCGGTCGTCAGCATCAGGGCGATGAGCAGCGGCCTGTACCGGCCCAGGCGCGCCTGCGCCAGGGGAAGGACGATCATGCCCAGTATGGCGGCGATGTTCAGCATGCCGGCGATGCGGTTGGCAGCCGTGACCTCCAGGCCGAGGTCCGTGGAGAACACCGTGGGCAGCAGCGCCGAGAGCGAAAAGATCAGGGCGTTGAAGCAGGCCAGGGCCCCGGCGACGATCCAGAGGTTTCTGAGGCGCACGACCCGCGAAAGATGCCTGAAAAAGGACTGGCTCGGCGGCAGAACCGCGCCGCGGGGCGCGTCGCGGCCCAGCAGCAGCCAGAGAAACGCGCCGCCCAAAAGGATCAGGCCGGAGACAAACAGCGCCTGGCGGTAGCCCGAATAGACGGGCGCCATGAGCTGGGCCAGGGAAATGCCGATCGCGCCGATGCCCGCATAGACGGCGAAGGCCAGGCCGGTCTGCCTTTCGGGAAACCAGGCGCGGATGATCTTGCCCGAGGTGGCGTTCACGCAGCCCAGGAAGGCGCCCATGAACAGGCTGATGGCAAAGAAGGCCGCGTAGCTGTGGACCAGCAGCCGGAGCAGGGAAACCGCCCCGGTGATGAAGCCGCAGGCGACGGCCACGCGCCTGACGCCGAATTTGTCGGCCAGGGTGCCGCCCGCGACGCCGACAATGCCGGTGACGATGGTAAAGGACAGGGCCACGGCGGAAAACTGCGCCGTGGTGACGCCGAAGTCGGCCATGAAATCCGCCGCGAAGGCGGAAAGCTGAAACTGCGCGTAATTCGTGCCGAAATTCGGCAGCGCCAGGAGCAGCAGCATCAGCCAGCGCCGGGCCGGGAGCCTTTCCGCAGACCGGAGACTGTCCATTGTGTTTCCCCTTCCATCTTGTCGTGACGAAGCGATGGGCTTCCCGCGTTCCGGAAAGCGTTATGACGCGCGCCCTCTTTGGAGCGCCTCAACGATTTTCTTCGCGGACGCCGCGGGGCCTGATTCCTCGCTGTCGATCCGCAGGTCATATCCTTCCCTGGGATAGAGATATTGAAACGACGCTTCCGCGGTGCCCGCGAACCGGTTCCCGCGCTCCTTTTCCCTTTTCAGAAGCGTTTCGAGGCGGCAGGTGACCAGAACCGTCATCATTTTGAATCCCGCGGCGGCTTCGAGGAGGGCGTCGTAGATGCGGGCGCTGGTGATCACATGATCGACGATCACCCATTCCCCCCGCCGCAGCGCCGCGCTGATGTCGCGGCACATATCCGGCATGACCTCAAACACATCGTCTTCCCAGATCTCTTCATCCGTCGATATTTTCATGTAATCGTCGATGGATATGACAGCCGGGTCCGCGCCGTGCGGGCGCAGCCGCCGCCGCAGTTCATTGGCGATCGTCGATTTCCCCGCGGAAGACGGGCCGTTCAGCAAAATCAGCATATTGTCCGACATATCACGCCTCATCCTGAAATATTCTTATCCCTTCGCCTGAACGACACCGGGCGGGCAATCAACCCCCGGCTCACCCGATCCGGCTTATTTTCTCCGCCCTCAGCTCGTGCGGGTCTTTAGTATCGCTGCTGTACCCCAGCGCGATGGCTATCACGAAATCGTATCCCTCCGGGCACTGGAGCTTCGCCCGCAGCGCGTCGGCCTTTTCGCCCATGAACGCGGGCTTGGGCAGGCCGAGGATCACGCTTCCCATGCCGAGTCCTTCCGCGGCGAGGGCGATGTTCTCGACGGCGATGCCGCAGTCTATCGGCGTCCAGCTGTTCTCCTTCTCGCCAAAGAGGAAAATGGCCGTCGGCGCGTGATAGAAGATCTGGAAATCGGGATCGGCAAAGCGGGGGCTTCCGCCCTTTCCCATCACCTTCGCCGCTTCGTCGCTGATTTCCTGGAGCAGGGCGGCATCCTGAACGACGGAGAAATGCCACGGCTGCCTGTTCCGGGCGCTGGGGGATTGAAGGGCGGCCGTCAGGATGGCGTTCAGCGCTTCTTCGGGAAGCTGCTCGGCCTTATAAGCTCGATGGGACCTGCGATTTGAAATTGCCTGCAAAACGTCCATGTTGATTTCCTCCTGTTTTTTATTCGGCGTCCTATCCGCCGCTTCTATTATACCACAGATGAGGCCTCCGGGCCACCCCCTGGCGCGGATATATGCTTGTGATATTATCCCACATAGTACGCCTTCAGCCTGGCCATGTCCTCATCCGTCAGCGCTTTGTCGTACACGCACACGTCCTCCAGCACGCCCGGAAAGCGCTGGCCGGGGCCGCTGAGGTCGTCGGTGCCCAGGAGGAGCCGGGCGTGTTTTCCGTCGCCCATGACCCGCTTCCCGGGCAGAAGCTGGCGCATGAAGGGCTCAAAGTTGAGGGAGAAGCCCGCGACGCCCGCCTCCGCCTCAAACGAGCCCGCCGCAAAGATCCAGGTTCCCGTCCTTTTCGCCGGGAGGCCGACCTCCATGTGCCGGATCTTGTCCACGTCGGGCAGCCGGACGGACAGCACCAGGTGATCCTCGCCGGTGGCCGCGATGCAGAGCCAGCCCGACCCGTCTTCCGCGCAGCGGACGCTCAGCACGGGCATCCGGTTTTCCATCGCGTCAAGGCGCAGCCAGGCGGTGAACGAGACGCTGCCGCCTTTCAGCGGGCAGGGCACGCGGAGCGCGCCGTCGTCGAAGCGCATGGCCTTTCCGCGCAGGCCGTCCACCAGGTACAGCTTGCCCGTGCGCTCCGTGCCCTCCGGCAGCGCGTCAAACGAGGCGAAGGGCAGATGCAGCGCGGGCTTCAACGCGGCGAGCTCTTCCTCAAAGACGCCAAACGCCTTCTTCAGCCTCGGCTCCTCCACCCTGACGGGCAGCCCTTCCGGGCGGGGCAGGTTCTCGGGCACGTCGGCGAACAGGCCGCCCGGCACCCGGCTGTTCCAGGTATCGGGGATGGGGAGGCCGAGGGCGTGCAGTATGGCCGGCGCGGTGTCCCGCGTCAGCATGTCGTGAAGCTCCGTATGTTGCGCGCCTCCGCCCGCGGCGAAGAAGCTCACGTACTTTTCCGCGTCGCTGTCTCCGCCGTGGCTGCCCCGGCCCCGCTCGTCCGGCGGGGTGCCGCCGTGGTCGGGCTCCACCAGCAGCATGGTGTCCTCCAGCAAGCCGCGCTTCTCAATGGCCTCCGTGACCCGGCCGACCCAGCTGTCGGCCAGCGTGACCGCGGCCAGATGCTCGGGCGAGCCGTAGCCGTGGGCGTGGCCCTCGTGGTCCGGAATGTCGAAATGGAAGTAGATGAGAGTAAAATCGTGCGCGCCGATATAATCCAGGGCGGCCTGGATCAGCTCGTCGCCTTGGGCGTTGACCTCGTACACCCCGAGATTGTTCTCGATGATGCCGAAGTTGACGTTGCCCCATTCGCAGAAGGAGGCCAGCTCCGCGTCCGGCCGGTTTTCCCGGATCACCCGGAACACGGACGGATAGGGCGAATCCGCCGGGAAGGGACGCTTGCCCGTGACCCAGTTGGTCAGCCCGTGGCGGCGGCAGTCCACCCCGTGCAGTATGCTGCCCCAGCATTCCGCGCTGATGGTGGGCATTTCCGTCAGCGCGCGGCGGCAGACCGCTCCGTCGCGGAAGATGCGGTCAATGTTCGGGGTGGGTGTCTGCTCAAAGAACGTGCCCGCCCCGTCGATGCCAAACAGTACGACCCTTTTCGCCCATTGCTTCATGTGATGACGCCTCCTGTTGTTTTGTGTTTATGACAATCTGCCACGTTACTCTTGCGCCATATAGGCGTAAAGCGTTATCCGCTTGTTCTCTTCGCCGGGATTTCCGGCCCTGAACGCCGGAACGCTTTTGGATGCCGTCAGTATGTACCTTCCGTTTTCCAGCCCGTTTCTTCCGGCCGGCGGCATTTCTCTTGAAGGTATTATACCACATTTCACAGCATCCGCTCCATCAGTTTTCCAATCATTTTGACGCGCCATCCCCTCATTGCGCCAAAACGAACATATTATTAAATTTGGTCCGGGTCCGTGCCCTTATCTTGAAAAGAACGTGTGTTCGATCTATAATAAGAACATACGTTCTTTATTTTGTTTGTCGCAGGGCGCGGCGGCCCGGAACGGCAGGCTGGGAGAAAAGAACGGCCATACGCCCTGGTTCCGTGAATGACGCTCGGGGAGGTTCCACGGCCATGTCAAGCAGGGTTGGAGATCATGGCAAAGCCTTCATTTGCTGTGATATGAAAAGCTTCTACGCCTCGGTCGAGTGCGTCGCGCGCGGGCTTGACCCCCTTAAAGCGCGCCTGCTCGTCGCGGACGAATCGCGTTCCGACAAAACCATTTGCCTGGCGGTCAGTCCGGCGTTGAAAGCCATGGGCGTGCCGTCCCGCCCCCGCCTGTTCGAGGCAAAACAGGCCATCCGGCTTTATGAGGTCATGCACCACGCAAAAGTAGATTATATCATCGCCCCGCCGCGCATGGCCGAGTATATCCGCGTGTCATCACGCATTTATGAAGTGTTCAGAAAATATGTGGCGGATGTTGACACGCATGTATACTCCATTGACGAATTGTTCATCGACATTTCGCCTTACCTGCACCTGTACCGCGGGGCCGCGAAGAAGGCCGGCGTTTCCCCCGCGCACTACTTCGCCATGCTGATGATTCGGGCCGTGCTGAAGGAGACCGGCATCACCGCCACCGTGGGGATCGGCGCCAACCTGTATTTGGCGAAAATCGGCATGGACATTGTGGCGAAGAAGGCGAAGCCGGATAAGGACGGCGTGCGCATCGCGGAATTGGACGAGATGAGCTACAGGCTCAAATTGTGGACGCACATGCCGCTGACCGACTTCTGGCAGATAGGGCCCGGCACGGCGCGGCGGCTGCAGTCCCGCGGCCTGTATACCATGGGCGACATTGCGGCGATGTCCGTCAGCAACGAAGGCATGCTGTATGATCTGTTCGGCGTCAACGCCGAACTGCTGATAGACCACGCCTGGGGCATCGAGCCGACGGAAATGAGCGACATCAAGAACTACAGGACGGAAAGCCATTCCCTCTCCACCGGCCAGGTGCTGCCCCGTCCGTATCAGTACGGCGAAGGGCTGCTGGTATTCCGCGAGATGGGCGATCTGCTTTGCGCCGACCTGTTTTCCAAGGAACTGACCACGCAATCGCTCACCTGGTGGGTCAGCTATGACCCGCAAAGTCTGGAGGAAAACCCCGCCTACACCGGCCCTTTGACCGTAGACTTTTACGGCCGCGCCCTCCCCAAAAGCGCGCACGCGACGGTGAAACTGCGCATCCGCACGAACAGCAAGAGCCTGATCCTCGACGCGCTGACGAAGTCCTTTGAGGAAAAAGTCAATCGCTTCCTGCTCATCCGGCGGCTGGGCATCGCGGCGAACGACACGCGCCCGGACGACGGATACCGGCAGCTTGACCTGTTTACGGATTTCGAAGCGCTGGAAAAGGAGCGGAACATGCAGCGCGCCATGCTGAGCGTGCGGCGCAAATACGGCCTCAACGCCGTTGTGAAAGGCATGAATCTCCTGGAAGGCGCGACGACAATAGAGCGGAATCAGCAAATCGGCGGACACAAAGCGGGCGCGCCCGTCCTGAACGCCGGCCAGGCGAAATATGCAAGGCCGTCTATCCTCGCCGGTTCAAAAAAGGCCAGATGACAAATCTGAGAAAGGAGGGGCATCATGATTTCATTCGCTCTGCCTGGGATCCTGCCCTGGAACGGTCTGGAGATTCCCCTGGACTTTCCGTACCTGACGATCATTTTCCAGGGCCCGCCGGAACATGACAACGATGATTTTTCGCTCCGTCATCCGAAGATGGAGCGGGGGAAAAGGGCCAAGATCTTCGCGCCTTTCGACGCGCTCGATGGGTACAGCGACGCGGTGCGAAGCAAAGACACGGCATACACCGAAAGAATAGAGCTTTCGGAAGAAGACAGCGAAGAACTGTCCCGCTGTATAGGCATTCTCCACAGGCTCACCCTGACCGGAAGAACGGCCCGGGAAAGCAGGATTGTGGTCGCGGTAACGCATTACGTTCCCTGCGAGGATGAGGACAGCTTTGCCTATGGCATAAAGGGCTTCTATGCCACGGCGGTCGGCGTCTGCCGGAAGGTTGATCTTGAGGAAACAAAAACCATCACCGTCGGCAGGGAAACGATACCGCTGGACAGCATCACAGCCATTGAAGCGGACAAGGTTTTTGACGTGGACTGGACGATCGAAGGGGCATAGGAAAGCGGAAGCGCTGATCAGAAAAGCATCAAAAAACCGCTGACAAATCGCCTTTGTCAACGGTGTGAGGGGGCCAAAGCGCCAAACCGGCGCTTTGACGCCCCCCGTTTCACAAAACAAAAACTACTTCATCCTCGCCAGCATCTTCTTCCGCTTTTCCACGTTCAGCTCGCGCTTCCTCATGCGGATCGACCGCGGCGTGATCTCCACCAGCTCGTCGTCGTCGATGAACTCCAGCGCCTCCTCCAGCGTGGGCACGCGCACGTTGGTGATCTTCAGCGCTTCCTCCGCGCCCGCCGCGTTGCGGATGGAGGTCAGGTGCTTCTTCTTGCACACGTTCACGTCGATGTCGCCCGGGCGGCTGTTGCGGCCCACGATCATGCCGGTGTATACCTTCGTCTGGGGATAGATGAACAAAAGGCCCCGCTCCTGGATGTCGAACATGGCGTAGCTGGTGGTGTCTCCGGTCTCGTAGGCCACCAGGGAGCCGCACGCGCGGGTGGGAATGTCGCCCTTATAGGGCTCGTAGCCGTCGAACACGGCGCTCATGACGCCCTCGCCCCGGGTGTCCGTAAGAAAATCGCTGCGGTAGCCGAACAGGCCCCGGGAGGGGATGCGGAACTCCAGGCGCACCCGGTCGATGCCGCTCATGCTCTCCAGCGTGCCCCGGCGGCGGCCCAGCTTCTCGATGACGCTGCCGGAATACTCGCTGGGCACGTCGCAGACCACCTTCTCCATGGGCTCGCACTTCACGCCGTCGATCTCGCGGAACAGCACCACGGGCTTGGTCACCTGGAATTCGTAGCCCTGGCGGCGCATGGTCTCGATGAGGATGGACAGGTGCAGCTCGCCCCGGCCGGACACCTGGAAGGCGTCGGTGCTGCCCGTGTCCTCCACCCGCAGCGACACGTCGGTCTGCATTTCCTTGAACAGGCGCGCGCGCAGGTGCCGCGAGGTGACGTACTGCCCCTCGGTGCCCGCGAAGGGGCTGTCGTTGACGCAGAAGGTCATGCTGACGGTGGGCTCGGAGATCCTGATGAAGGGCAGCGGCTCCGGGAAGCCCGGCTGGCAGATGGTGTCGCCGATCATCACGTCGTCGAAGCCGGTGAGGGCCACGATGTCGCCCATCCGCGCCTCCTCCACCGGCACCCGCTTGAGGCCGTCGAAGCAGAACAGGCCCGTGAGGCGCGTCGGCGCGGAGACCTCCTCGTGGCCATAGATGCACCGCACCGCCATCTGGCCGGCCTTCAGCGCGCCCCGCTCGATGCGGCCCACGCCGATGCGGCCCACATAGTCGTTGTAGTCGATGGTGGACACCAGCACCTGGGCCGGCGCGTCCATGTCGCCCTCGGGGGCGGGGATATGGCTGAGGATCGTGTCGAACAGGGGCCGCAGGTCCGGCGTGGGCCGCTGCCAGTCCAGCGTGGCGTAGCCGGAGCGGCCGGAGGCGAACACGATGGGGCTGTCCAGCTGCTCGTCGCTGGCGTTCAGGTCCAAAAGCAGCTCCAGCGTCTCGTCCACCACCTCGGCGCAGCGGGCGTCCGGCCGGTCCATCTTGTTGACCACGATGACCACCGGCAGATCCAGCTCCAGCGCCTTTTTCAGCACGAAGCGGGTCTGCGGCATGGGGCCTTCGAAGGAATCGACCAGCAGCAGCACGCCGTTGACCATTTTCAGAACGCGCTCCACCTCGCCGCCGAAATCGGCGTGGCCGGGGGTGTCGACGATGTTGATTTTGACGCCTTTATAGTGCACGGCGGTGTTTTTTGAAAGAATGGTGATGCCGCGCTCGCGCTCCAGGTCGTTTGAGTCCATCACGCGCTCGGCCACCTGCTGGTTTTCGCGGAACACGCCGCCCTGCTTGAGCATTTCGTCCACCAGGGTGGTCTTGCCGTGGTCGACGTGGGCGATGATGGCGATGTTCCTGAGATCCTCTCTTTTCGTAATCAAAACCGAAGACTCCTTCGCATAAAAATCAGAACCGTGTTATTTTAGTTTCGCCGCCGCCGCGCTGTCTATCAAGGGCATGTTACCATCTCGTTCAAATCGCAATGCGGCGCCGGACAAAGGCAAGGGCCCGCGGCGCTTTGCCGCGGGCCCCGTCTGTTCCCGTTCACGGCCGGCCTTCACGCCGCGTCCTTCACCGGCGCGAGGGTGCGCGCGGCGTTGAGCACGGCCAGCACCATCACGCCCACGTCCGCGAAGATCGCGGCCTGCATGCCGGTGACGCCCAGCGCCCCCAGCGCTAGGCACGCGGCCTTCACGCCCAGCGCGAAGGCGATGTTCTCCCGCACGATGCGCAGGCACTTGCGCGAGATGCGCATGGCCAGCGGGATCTTCGCCGGGTCGTCGTCCATGAGCACGATGTCGGCGGCCTCGATGGCCGCGTCGCTGCCGATGCCGCCCATGGCGATGCCGATATCCGCCCGGGAGAGCACGGGCGCGTCGTTGATGCCGTCGCCCACGAAGGCCAGCTTTTCGCGCGGGCGCTGGCTCTTGAGCAGGGCCTCCACGTTCTGCACCTTGTCGGCGGGCAGCAGCTCCGCCCGGATGAAGTCGATGCCCAGCTCCGCGCCCACCGCCTGGGCCACGCCCTCCGCGTCGCCGGTGAGCATGACCGTTTCGATGCCCTGGGCGCGCAGCCGCTCGATCGCCCGCCGCGCGGTGGGCTTCACCTGGTCGCTGATGACGACCGCGCCGATAAAGCGGCCGTTTTCCGCCGCGTAGACCACGGTGCCGGTCCTCTCGCAGGGAGTGAAGGCGATGTTCAGGCTGTCCATCAGCCGGGCGTTGCCCACAGCCACCATGCGGTCGTCCACCCGGGCGGTCAGGCCGTGGCCCGCGATCTCGCGCACCTCGTCCACCCGGTTGGCGTCCAGCGGGGTTTTGACCGCCTCGCGAAGGCTCCGGCTGATGGGGTGGCTGGAGTAGATTTCGGCCAGCGCCGCGGTTTCCAGCAGCTTTGCCTCGCTCACGCCGTCCGCCGGCAGCGTTTCGCTCACGGCGAACACCCCGTGGGTGAGCGTGCCGGTCTTGTCGAATACGACGGTGCGCGTATCGGCCAGCGCCTCCAGGTAGTTGCCGCCCTTCACCAGGATGCCCGCCCGGCTCGCGCCGCCGATGCCGCCGAAGAACGACAGCGGGATGCTGATCACCAGCGCGCAGGGGCAGCTGATGACCAGGAACGTGAGCGCCCGCCGGATCCACTCGAGCCACCCGCCCGCGAACAGCGGCGGCACGACGGCCAGCAGCAGCGCGCCGGCGCACACCGCGGGGGTGTAATAGCGGGCGAACTTGGTGATGAAGTTCTCCGCCCTGGCCTTTTTCAGGCTGGAGTTTTCCACCAGGTCCAGTATGCGGCTCACGGTGGACTCGTCGAAGCATTTCGTCACGCGGACGCGCAAAAGGCCGCTCTCGTTCACGCAGCCGGAGATGATCTCGTCTCCCACGCCGATCTCCCGGGGCATGCTCTCGCCGGTGAGGGCGCTGGTGTTCAGCGCGGAAGAACCTTCGATGACTTCGCCGTCCAGCGGCACCCGCTCGCCGGGGCGCACCACGATGACGTCGCCCACGGCCACCTCGTCCGGATCGACCGATTCGATTTCGCCGTCCCGCTCGATGTTGGCGCTGTCGGGCCGGATGTCCATCAGCTGGGTGATGGAGCGGCGGCTCTTGCCCACGGCGTAGCTCTGGAACAGCTCGCCGATCTGGTAGAACACCATGACCTCCACGCCCTCGCCGTAGCTGCCCAGCGCCATGGCGCCGACGGTGGCCACGGCCATGAGGAAGTTCTCGTCGAACACCTGGCCGCCCCTGATGCCGAGAAACGCCTTGCGCAGCACGTCGTAGCCGGCGACGAGGTAGGGAACCAGGTAGAGCGCCAGCTGCGGCAGGCCCGTCACGGGGACGAAGTGCAGGGCGACGGCCAGGACGCCCGCCGCCACGATGCGGATGAGCGCGGTTTTCTGCTTCTTGTTCATGAAACGAACCTCTTTCCGTTGTAATCCGCCGGAGAATGCGATCTGGCCGGGAAACCCGCGATCACAAAAGGCCGATTTCGCGATAGATCCTTTCGATCCAGGGCGACTTGTGTTTGATGTAGCGGTCGATGTCATAAGGATACAGCCGGGCGCCTTCTTCCTTTATCCGGCTGTATTCTTTGACGGCGTCCCCGTGGGCGCGCAGGTAATCCCGGAAGGCCAGATGCCTTTTCAGCTCCGGCGAATCCTCCGGGCAGACGTACAGATGATGCTCGCGCAGATGCTCTTTCCCCTCATACCGGAACGCCTCCCGGCCGGCAATGCCGAGATCGCCCTGATGTTCGTAGCCGATCCGGGCCAGGGCGGCCGCCGCCGCGTCGAAATCGGCTTCGTCGATCACCACGTCGATGTCTATGATGGGCTTGGCCGAAAGCCCCTCCACGGACGTGCTGCCCACGTGCTCGATGCGCAGCGCCAGATCGCCCAGCGCGGCCTGCAGCTCCGATCTGATCTTTATGAAGTCGTCCTTCCACTTTTCGTCGTAAGGAACGACCACGACTTTTTTTGTCCGCATCGCATTTCCCCCGCGGTCCCCGAAAGAAACGGGCCGCGGACAAAGCCGGGCCCGTGGGGTAAACTCATTTCAGATAGATTTCGCAGTCCGGCTCCACCTTTTTGCAGGCCTTGACCACGTCCCGCATGATCTCCTCGAAGCGGTCGTCGTCGGCTTCGATAGCCAGCTTCTGCGTCATGAAGCTCACGGTGGCGTCCTTCACCCCGGGCACCTTCTTCACGGCGTCCTCCATCTTCGCGGCGCAGTTCGCGCAGTCGACCTCGACCCTGAACTTTTTCTTCATGGCAGTCCGTCTCCTCTCTGATGTATCCCGTCATTCGGTGATATGCTCGAGCCCCATGGCGATCATGGAACGCACGTGGTCGTCGTCCAGGGAATAGAAGACCGTCTTGCCGTCGCGGCGGAACTTCACCAGCTTCGAGGTCTTCAGAATGCGCAGCTGGTGGCTCACGGCGGAGGGCGTCATGGTCAGGCGCAGCGCGATGTCGTTCACGCACAGCTCGCTCTCGAACAGCACGTAGAGGATCTTCACCCGCGTGGTGTCGCCGAACACCTTGAAAAGCTCCGCCAGGTCGTACAGGATCTCGTCGTCCGGCAGGATGTCGCACTCGCCGGCCTGGGGCAGGGCCTCGCGCTCCATGGAATCACTCCCTTGAACATTTGAATAACTGCTCATATGATTATTATATTCAGACGGGCGCGCGGTGTCAATACATGCGGGAAAAAAAGGCGAGAATTAACAAAAGCCCCGCGAAGGGGCTCCGATGATATGCCGTTTTTGCGTTCTCATAAGATGTTCTCCGGCCGCAGCCGCTCCTCCATATACAGGTGCTCGATGGCCATGCCCAAAAGCATCATGGAGCGGTTGAAATCGTCGATATCGCGGGTGTTCAGGTTGGCGTCGGCCTCGATGATGAGCTCCGTCACGGCGTGCAGCGTGTCGTGGGGCGAAATGGCCTCCAGCAGCGGCTCGTGCTTCTCCCACATTTCGGCCATCTGCGTCATGCGCTCCCGCGCCCCGGCCTCGTCGCCCGATTCCGCCAGGCGCAGGATCTGCGTGCGCATGGCCTCGATCTCCTCGGCCACATGCCGCATGAACAGAAACGAACCCAGGCAGATCCCCAACGAGAGCAGCAGCGCCGCCAGCATAGAGATAAAGCACCGCTTCATGTCACCAGTTCACCTCCTCCGGTTTCATCGCCTGGAAGCGGCTCACCGCGCCGCCCCGCTCCTGAACGGTCATCAGCCCCTGGGTGTCCAGCCAGCAGAAAAACACGTTCCGCGTGGACAGGCCCCGGGCCGCCAGCGCGGCGTCGAGCCAGGCCTCGTCTCGGCCCGCGACGGCCAGGCTGCCGCTCTGGGCGCGCCCGTCCATGGCCAGGATGAGCGGCGCGCCCTGGTAGACCGTCTGAACGCCCATGTCCTGGGCGGAGGCGGGCCGCTGCGCCGCCCGGGGAAAGGCGGAGATGCTGCCGTTGGCCTCCAGGATGGCGGTTTCGGCCTCGCCGGGATCGAGGATGCCCGCCGCGCGCAGGCCCTCCAGCGCGTCCGACAGGGTGAGGCACAGCCGCCGCATCTCCGCCTCCTGCCAGACGCCCCGCGCCATGATGACCGAGGGCTTGCCGGAAAAGAAGCAGCGCATGCGGTCGCTGCGCATGCTCAGCAGGGTGATGGCGGAATGGACCACGAACATGGCCGCCACGGGCAGTATGCCGTGCAGCAGGGGCGTGGCCACGTCCCCCATCGGCGCGGCCACCAGGTTGGCGATCAGCATGGTCATGACCAGCTCGTAGGGCTGGAACTGCCCCAGCTGGCGCTTGCCCATGGCCCTGGTAAACGCCATCAGCGCGATATACAGGATGATGGCCCGAATGAACAGCGTGAGCATGATATCCTCCGGCGAATTCTCTTTTTTGCCTTCATTTTGCGCCGAAAGATTAGAATTATACTAGAAAACAGCGTGAAAACGCCTCACAGCCTTGATAATTCTCCCCGCGCTGGTTATAATACTTCACAGAATAAAGGCAGGACCGCCGGCATAGACTGATCCAGCGCGGCCGGTTGACAACAGTCAAAGGAGTGAATGAAATGGCCTTTTTCGATGAATTCAGCAAGCGCATCAACGGCATCTACCAATCCGCCCAGAAGACGACTGAGGTGGCGAAAATTCAGCATCAGATCAACCAGAAGCAGGCCGAATTTGACTCCCTGTATCACCAGATCGGCCAGCTCTATTACAGCTGCCGCCAGAGGGGCGTTCAGCCCGAGGAGAGCATCGACGCCCTGTGCGACCGCGTGACCGCCCTCGCCCAGGAGATCGACAAGCTGCGCGGCAAGGTGGACGAGATCAACGGCGTGTGCCGCTGCGCGGTCTGCGGCAACGTGGTGGAGGAAGGCGCGCTGTTCTGCAGCAAGTGCGGCGCGAAGCTCGAGGTCAAGGCGCCCGCCGAACCGGAGAAGCCGGCCGAGCCCGCCCCTGAAGCCGAACCGGAGGCCGAAGCCCCCGCCGGGGACGGCCGCGACGTGTACATCAACTGGCCCGACGCCAGGCCGGAGGCCGCCGCCGAGCCGGAAGCCGATGAAGCCGGGCCGGAGCCCGAAGCCGCTGAACCTGAACCCGAAGCTGCCGAGCCGGAAACCGAAGCCACCGAACCTGAACCGGAAACCACTGAACCGGAACCCGAAACCACTGAACCGGAACCCGGCGAGGAGCCGAAGCCGGAAGCCGGCGAATGACAGACCCATCGTGAATATCCCGCGGACGGCGCTCAGAGGACAGAGTGCCGTCCGCTTTTTTCCCGCAAACCGCCTTGCCGCCTCCGGCGCGCTGTGCTATAATACGGCTGAAAAAAACAACGCGGGAGGCCATACACCATGGACAGCCGTATCCCCTTCATCGACCAGGAAGAACTGGTGCGCATCCGCCGCCAGCTGCACATGTATCCCGAACTCCGCTGGGACCTGCCCAAAACCGCCGCGCTGGTGCGCGAAGAGCTGGACAGGATCGGCGTTCCCTACGAGGCCGACAAGTACGGCCAGTACACCACCGTGGCCACCATCAACCCGGAGAAGACGGGCTTCACCATCGGCCTGCGCGCCGACATGGACGCGCTGCCCATCCACGAAAACAACCAGGACAAGCCCTACCGCTCGCGGAACGAGGGCGTGATGCACGCCTGCGGGCACGACGCGCACACGGCCATGATGATCGGCGTGGCGCGCGCGCTCTACGCCATCCGCGACCAGATCGACTGCCGCGTGCGGCTGCTGTTCCAGCCCTGCGAGGAGGGCCGGCCCAGCGGCGCGAGCGTGATGTGCCAGCACGGCGTGATGGACGACATCGACTGCATCCTGATGTGCCACGTCAACTGCGGCGACCCGACCCACGTCATATCCAGCTGCCCCGGCGTGACCAACGCCACCTCCGTGGCCTACAAGATCACCCTGGGCGGCAAGTCAGTCCACGTGGCCTCGCCCCACATGGGCGTCGACGCGCTGGCCGCGGGGGTAAAGATCTACAACGGCATCCAGACGCTCGTCAGCCGCGAGGTGGATCCCTTCGATACCTGCGTGATGGCCGTGTGCGCCATGCACGCGGGCTCCACCGTGTCCACCAACGCGGACGAGTGCGTCATGGAGGGCTCCATCCGCTGCCTCAGGGACGCGACCATGGCCTGGGCCCGGGCGCGCCTGGAAAAGCTCGTCCGCCTCACCGCCGAGGAGACCGGCGTCACCTGGGCGCTGTCCTGGTCGGGCGAGCCGCTGCCCAGCGCGCACAACGACCCCGCCCTTTACGAGGCCTTCGCCGCCTCCGCGCGCAAGGTGGTGGGCCCGGAGCGCGTGAAGCTGCTGCTGCCCTCTCCCGGCGGCGAGGACTTCGCCTACTACGAGCAGCACAAGCCCGGCCTGCTCTTCGGCCTGGGCATGCGCAACGAGGCGAAGGGCGCCTGCCACCCGGCCCACACCAAGGACTGGGACATCGACGAGGACGGCCTGGAGACGGGCGTGAAGGTGTTCGTGCAGTTCGTGCTGGACTACATGGGAATTAGGAATTAGGAATTAGGAATTGGGAATGGGGAATTGAAAGTTTGATTGAAAGGGGACGCGGGGGAGCGTTCCGGGGATGGGAAAGTGGTGGTTTTTTATGAAATCTGTTCCGTCGTTTTACTGTCAGTTGGATTATGAGCATGTGCCCTTTCCCTCGCCGAAGAACGGGTTCGGGAATCTGGCGAACAACGGGTGCGGGCCGCTGTCGGTGTCCATGCTGATCGAGAACATGCTGGGCGTTCCGTTTCCGCCGGAGGAATCGGCGAAATTCTTCCTGGCGTGCGGCGCGCGGGCGGACGTGGGCACGAACCTGTACGTCGCCTCGAAGGCGGTGGCGGCGCGGTTCGGCCTGGCCGTCAGGGATACCGAGGACGCCGGCGAGGCCTACGATTTCCTGGCGGCGGGGCGCGGCATGGTCATCGCCAACACCTACGGCGACCGTCCGGAGGAGGGCTATATCGGCGTGTTCTCCGATTCGGGGCACTATGTGCTCGTCGTCGGCGTAGAGGGGGAAAAGGCGCGGGTCCTCGACCCGATGTACCGCCCCGGCCGCTTCGACGTTCCCGGCCGCGCGGGCAAGGTGCGCATGGAGGGGAATCTGGCCGTGGCCGATTTCTCCATCCTCGCCTCGGACTGCTGGCACAGGCCGTTTTTCCTGTTTGAAAAGAAAGAACCTCAGGCGTAAAAAACCGCCGCGGCGCGTTCCAACGGGAACGCGCCGCGGCGGTATTTCTTTTTGGTCCTTCACGTTTTTCTGTGGATTACAACTCCCTCAGTCACGCTTCGCGTGCCAGCTCCCTCAAAGAGGGAGCCTCACAGCGGCGAAGGGAAACGACATTGCCTCCCTCCCTGAGGGAGGTGGCTCGGCGCAGCCGAGACGAAGGGAGTCGGCATCCCACAACTTTCCGTCATGAATCTCTTTTTTTGCTTATTTATGCGGGATATACCCCTGCGCGCACAGCAGCTCGGCGGTGAGCACCGCGCCGCCGGCCGCGCCGCGGATGGTGTTGTGGGCCAGGCTGGCGAATTTGTAGTCGAAGATGGGGTCCTCCCGCAGCCTGCCGATGGACACGCCCATGCCGCGCTCGATGTCGCGGTCGAGCCGGGTCTGCGGCCGGTTCTCCTCCTCAAAATAGGTGAGGAACTGCTTGGGCGCGCTGGGCAGGTTCAGCTCCTGCGGCAGGCCCTTGTACGCCTTCCAGCGGGCGATGATCTCGTCCCTGGGAGGCTTTTTGTCGAAGGACACCGACACGGCGGCCATGTGTCCGTCCGACGTGGCCACGCGGTAGCACTGGGCGCTGATGACCGGCCGTTCCGCGCACACGATCTGGCCGTTTTCCACGCGGCCCCAGATTTTCAGGGGCTCCCGCTCGCTCTTCTCCTCCTCGCCGCCGATGAAGGGGATCACGTTGTCCACCATCTCCGGCCAGCGCTTGAAGGTCTTGCTCGCGCCGGAAATGGCCTGGTAGGTGCACACGCTGATCTGCTTCAGCCCGAAATCGCGCAGCGGGCTCAGCGCGGGCACATAGCCCTGTATGGAGCAGTTCGGCTTGGCGGCCACGAAGCCAACCCTGGTGCCCAGGCGGCGGCGCTGCGCCTCGATGACCGCGGTGTGGTCCGCGTTGATTTCCGGCACCATCACGGGCACGTCCGGCGTCCAGCGGTGGGCGGAGTTATTGGAGACGACCGGCGTCTCGGTGCATGCGACGGCGCTCTCCAGGGCGCGGATCTGATCCTTCGGCATATCGACGGCGCAGAACACGAAGTCCACGTCCTTCGTCACGGCTTCGATGTCTGCCGCGTCCAGCACGGGCATGTCCGCGGCGTAGGCCGGGATATCCCAGTCGAAGGCCCAGCGGCCCTCCACCGCCTCCCGGTAAGGCCGCCCGGCCGAGCGCGCGCTGGTCGCCAGGGCCTTGACCTCAAACCAGGGATGATTTTCCAGGAGCATCAGAAATCTCTGGCCGACCATGCCGGTCGCGCCGATGACGCCCACGCGGTATTTTTGCATTTTCCCGCCTCCAAACCTTCATATTATTGGGGAAACTCTGTCTATTCTATGCGGAATAATACTGAAATGATAGCATCGCCATTCCGTTCTGTCAAGTTTATTCCCGATTAACTCGGGGTGGTCTTATTTGGAATAACGCTTAATGAAATGAATAGCGAAGCGCAATGAGTCAGCGGCGAATGCCGTACAGACCCCATCCCCTGCACCCCTTCCCCGCTCTCCGCGGGGACGGGGAAAGAATAGATATGGGGCTTCGCCCCATGCTGAGCAGGGCTTTGCCCTGCACCCACTGGAGCCTCACGGCCCCAGACCCCGGGGTCATAGCGAACACATTGCGCTTTAACGAATCGGGTGCAGGGCGGAGCCCTGCTCCGAGTGGGCGAAGCCCACAACAAACTTTTCCCCCGTCCTCGCGAAGAGCGGGGAAGGGGGCCGGGGGAAGAGGTCTCTTACCACATACGTCGTTGACTCATTGCATTTCTTCCGTAAACGCGGCTTTGCGCTCTCATTTTTCAAATGAGACGCCCCTGCGATTAACCGACGCGAAACCCGTGCGCAGCCGCAGATATTCCGCCGCGGGCGCGCATATCCATCTTTCAGAGAGCGGCAGTCTGCTCGGAAGGAGGCTGGGTTATGGAGGTATCGTGCACGAAGCGGTCGATCGAAGTGGAAAGGCTGGTGGGCGGCGCGTCGTTTCAGATTCCCGTGCGGGCGGAGGCGGCGGTGCCCGGCGCGGGCCGGGAATCGGTGGAGACGCTGATGGAGGACGCCTTCGCGTCGGTCACGGGCGCGGAGGCGCAGGCCGGGCGCGTGCTGGTCACGGGCCAGGTTCAGTGCCAGGCGGTGTACCGGCTGGGGGAGGAAGGCGGCCTCAAGGCCCTCACAGCCCGCGCCGGGTTTGAGCAGGCCGTGGACATGGAGGGCGCGCAGCCGCAGATGGCCGTGCGCGCCCGGGCGGCCGTGGAACACGTGGAGGCGGCCTACGACAACGGACACATGGTGTTCCAGGTGACGGTGGCGGTGATGGTGCGCGTGCGCAGCCTCGCGCCGGTGGAGGCCGTGACGGAGATCGCGGCGGACGAGCCGGTCGAGGCGCTCACATCTCCGGTCTGCTCCGCGCGCACCAGCGCCGAAAACAGCGAGACGGCCCGGCTGTCGGACAGCGTCAGCCTGCCCGGGGCGCTGCACGCGCGGGTGGTGCTGATGCAGTGGGCGGAGCCCCGCGTGGAGTCGGCGGAGCGGGATCTGGGGGGCGTGCGGGTGAGCGGCGCGGTGCAGGTGGAGTCGCTGATCGCCAGCAGCGTGGCGGGCCGGCCGGTGGCCCTGGTGCGCTGCCAGCTGCCCTTTGAGCAGCTGGTGGCCATGCCGGACTGGCTCGAGGGCGAGCCGGACTGCGAGGCCGAGGTGCAGGATCTGAACGTGGAGGTGGAGGAAGGCACCGAAGGCGGGGACGCCGCGCTGAAGCTGGAATGCGCCCTGCAGGTGACGGCGCGGCTGGACGGCGAGGACTGCGTGGACGCCGTGAGCGACGCCTATGTGGCCGGCGGCGGCGCCCTCGCCCTCACCTGGGAGGCGCTGACGGTCTGCGCCGGCGCGGCGTGCGTCCAGGCGCGGGAGACCTTCCGCGGCGCGCTGCTGCTGCCCGAGGGCGCGCCCGGCGCCGGCGCGGCCCTGGCGGCGCGGGTGCGGCCGGTGGTGAGCGGCTGGGAGGCGGAAAACGGCGCGGGCAAGGCGCAGGGCGTGCTGGAGGCGACGGTGCTGTACATGCCCTCCGGCGGGGAGCGGCTGGCCTCCGTGCGGACGGAGCTGCCCTTTTCCATCAAGCTGGACGCGCCCGCCGGCGAGGATGCGGCCCTCTGGGTGACGGCCTCCGAGGCCGAGGCCAGCGCGCTGATGAGCGACCGCATGGAGCTCAAATGCGTGCTCACCGCCCGGGGCGTCTCCTGGAAGACGATGGAAACCGCCGTCGTGACCGACGCCCAGGCCGCCCAGGCCGAGCCGCGCCGGCGGGGCATGGGCGTATATTATCCCTCGGCGGAGGATACCCTCTGGACGGTCGGGCGGCGCTACCGGATCCCCCTGGAGCAGCTGAAGGCGGACAACGGCGGCCTGGCCGCGGCCAGCGCCGGGACGCCGCTGTTCATCCGGGTTCGGGGATGAGCCGCATAAAAGGAAGGGGCCATGGAAGCCGGTCTCCATGGCCCCTGGACCCACGATGAATCAGGCGTAGCTGTGGACGCCGGGCAGGAAGGTGTTCACGCCGATGTAAGTGAACATGACGCACAGGAACCCCACCGCCGCGAAGACGGCCGCCGCCCGGCCCTCCCAGCCCCGGCGGATGCGCAGGTGCAGGTAGGCGGCGTACACGATCCACGTGACCAGCGACCAGGTCTCCTTCGGGTCCCAGGACCAGTAGCTTCCCCAGGCGCGCTCGGCCCAGATCGCGCCGGTGACGATGGTGAAGGTGAGGAAGAGCAGCCCCAGCGACACGCTGCGGTAGCTGATCACATCCAGCTTTTCACGGTCCGGGATGTGCTGGTCCAGGAAACCGCTCGCCTTCATGCGGTCGCGCAGCAGGAAGATGACCGACAGCACGAAGGACACGCCGAACGCGCCGTAGGCGATGATGGCGGTGGACACGTGGAACCCCAGCCAGTTGCTGCGCAGCGCGGGCATGAGCTCGCGAACCTCCTTGCTCTGCATGGCGGCGTAGCCGATGATGAGGAAGACCACCGGCGCGGCGAAGGCCCCCAGCACGGTGAATTTGTACCGGAAGATGAACGCCAGGCTGACCAGGCACAGACCCCAGGCGAAGCTGGTGGCGAACTCGTATTGATTGGTGAGGGGCAGCCGGCCCGCGCCGATCCCCCGGCAGACGAGGGCCGCCGTATGCAGCAGGAACCCGGCGGCCTGCAGCGCCACGGCCGCCTTGGCGACGCCCTCCCGCCGGGCCGCGATGAAGGCGAAATACAGTATCATTGCGGCGAAGTAGATCAGCATGACGATGGTGAACAGCGTGTTTTCGGCTTGCAGCATGAATTTTGACCTCTCTATGATTTTTCTTTATGATTTATCTTTCTCCGCGCCCGCCGCGCGCAGGAACGCTTCCCTGAACAGCGCGCCGCCCTTCCGGCTCTCGCCCCGCAGCGTCCAGCGGCCGTCCGCTTCCTGAACGGCCCAGGCCTTCGCCGGCTGGACGTAGAACGCCAGCAGCAGGCCCAGCGTCGTGATGAGGCCGCCCAGCAGCGCCAGGCCGGTGAAGCGGTCCGCCTTGATCTGGATGAGGGTGTAGGGCTGCGGCTCGGAGAAGGTGACGGTGTAGTCGTCTATAGTCAGTTTTTCGCCTTCCATGAGCACGTTCATGCCGATCATCTGCTCCAGGTAATACACGGAATACAGGTAGGCCGGGTTGTTCAGCTGTCCCGTGGCCGTCGCGGGCATGGACCCGGCGCTCTGAACGTAGTCCGGGTAGAAGGCGTTGAAGTCGATCACCAGGTCGGGCTTGTCCGCCACGCGCAGGTATTCGCCCGCGCAGAGGATCGCCTCCTGCAGCGGCTCGCCGCCCTCTGCCACGCGCACCGTCGCCGCCCAGCCGGTGGAATTCTGGTAGAACTTCATGCCGAACAGCGCGGCGGGGTTGTTGACGCTGATTTCAGCGCCTTCGGACCGGCCGTCCGGCCCCGTCACGGTGATGTCCGCCGTGTACTGCTCCACCGTGTCGTCCTCCCGCAGGGCGATCCGGAAATCGTCTATGGCGAGGACATAGCCCGTGTCGCCGATGGCCTTTGCCTGCCCCGGCGCGCCGTACACCGCGTACTGCTTTTGCGTCGCCTGCCCCAGCGAGAACCCCGCGATGAGCAGCAGGATGCCCACATGGCACACCCACGCGCCCCACAGGCCGATCCGGTTCTTCGAGGCGAACAGCGCGCGCCGCCCGTCCTCCGTCGCGGTCTCGACGGGTTTCCCCATGCGCAGCCGGGCGAAGGCCGCCTTCGGGTCGGCGACGCCTTCGGCGCGGACGCCGCCCTCGCCCCGCAGCGCGGCCTTCGGGTCGGCCTCGGCCCGGGTGCGTTCGATCAGCCGCGGCAGCCGCGACACGCTGCACAGCAGCAGGTTCAGGCACAGAAACCCGTTGATGAGGATAAACCAGCCGCTGTGGAAGGCGTCGTCAAGGCCCAGGGCCAGTATGAGCGCCGCGGTCCTGTCGGAATAGCGCTGGGCGTACCAGGCGTAGTCCTGCCCCTGGGTGACCAGGCTGGCAACGGAGCAGGCCGCGGCCAGCGCCGCCAAAAGGATGATGGCGAAGCGCATGGAGGAGACGAATTTCCAGATTTTCCTGACAGTCGGCATATATCCTCCCATCCAAAAAGCGCGGCAGGGCCGGGCGAATGTGCGCCCGCGCCTGCCGCGTCGGCCTTTCCGTTTATTTTGCGAGCAGTCCCATGGCCTCGTCGATGATCGCCTCGGCGGCGTCCAGGCACTTCAGCGCCAGCTCGGAGTTATGCGCGCCCTCGGCGTTCTCCACGTAGCAGAAATCGAAGTACCACTGGGCGCTGCGGTGCAGCTTGCGCACGGCGTCCAGGTCTTCTTCCTTCCAGGTTCCGGAGGAGACGGCTTCGGCGAGGGCGTCCTTCATGTCGCTCAGCTTGTTCCCCACCTCGGTCTCCCGGTCGGTCACGCGGCTCTGCAGGCGGCGCACCATGCCAACCATGTCGGTGTCGCCGTGGCAGGTGGCGCAGTTGGAGAGCAGCGTCTCGTTCTCCAGCGGGCTCACCAGCTCGTGGCTGTGGTAGATGGTTCCGTCGTCGGCCTGCTCGATGGCCATGTGGCAGTCGGCGCAGTTGAGCAGCGCCGCGTGCTTGCCCTGCAGGAAGGTCTCCATCTCGGGATGCTGCGCCTTGAGCAGCTTCGTGCCGGTGGATTCCTGGATCCAGTCGTAGAAGTCTATCCCGTCGTAGTAGGCCAGTATGGCGTCGGGCGTCATGCCCACGACGTTGCGGTAGGGCATCATGGTTTCGGAGTCCTCGCGGGTGAAGTAATACTCGATGTGGCACTGGCCGCAGGAGAGCGTCGCCGGGTCGATGGCCTTCGCGCTGTTGCCCAGGGCCTTGGTCACGTAGCTGTGGGTGACGACCAGCGCGCCTTTGTTGCCGGCGTCGTTGCCATGGCAGGTGTAGCAGCTGATGTTTTCCTCCATCAGCGCCATGACCTCGTCGAAGGGCATCGAGTAGACGCCCACGCCCTGGTCGTTGACCAGCTTGGCGAAGTTGGGGGTCTTGCAGGTGAGGCAGTTGGCCTTGGGATGGGGGCGCTGGGTCTTTTCGACGTCGGCCAGCGTGTAGTTATGGCCGCGCGCGCTGCCGTAGTCCTTGGCGAAGCCATAGCCCTCGTAGATGTTCACGAGGTACGGGTCCTGCTCCAGGTAGTCGACGACGTAGCTGTTTTTGTCGTTGTCGCCCATGGTGGCGACGATGTAGGGATAGGCCTCGGCCCAGTCGGCGGCGCTGATCGTGCCGTCCTGGCTGGTGGCTTCGGGCGCTTCGATTTCCCGGTAGTCGATGTCGTCACGGGTCAGCGGGCCGAGGCTGCCGCGGTTGCGCAGGTGATACATCATGTCGCCGCCGAACAGGCCGCTCAGGCACAGGGCGGCCGCCACGACGACCGCCGCCGCGCAGGCTATCTTGACGTACTTCTTGTTTTCCATATCCGATCCTCAACCTTTCAGCCGGGGTGATCCTCAGTATCTCAGGAGGCCGCCGGCGGCGTGATGACCTTTGCGGGGCACTTTTCGGCGCACTTGCCGCACTGCACGCAGGCGGCGTAGTCGATGTGCGCCAGGGCGCCGTTCATCGAAATGGCCCCAACCTCGCACTGCTTTGTGCACAGCGTGCAGCCGATGCAGCCGGCGGAGCACACCTTCTTGACCAGCGGGCCCCGGTCCCTGTTCGAGCACTGAACGGCCACGCGCTTGCTGGCGGGCACCAGCTCGATGAGGTTCCTGGGGCACGCCTTCACGCACAGGCCGCAGCCCACGCAGCGGCTGCGGTTGACGACGGCCACGCCGTTGACCACGCGGATGGCGTTCTCCGGGCAGACCGCCTGGCAGGAGCCGAAGCCCAGGCAGCCGTAGCCGCACTCGGTCACGTTCAGGCCCGAGAGAACCGCGCTGCGGCAGTCCTTTATGCCGATGTAGTTGCCTTGGTTGTGGGTCACGTCGCAGCTGCCCTTGCAGCGCACGAAGGCGACGTTGCGCTCCACCGTTTCCACCGACACGCCCATGATGGCGCCGATCTTCTCCGCCGCCGGCGCGCCGCCCACCGGGCAGCCGTTCGCCGGGGCCTCGCCCGCGGCGATGGCCGCCGCCATGGCGTCGCAGCCCGCGTAGCCGCACGCGCCGCAGTTGTTGCCGGGCAGGCACTCGCGCACCGCGCTCTCCCGCTCGTCCACCTCCACGTGGAACTTGCCGCTCATGAACACCAGCGCCGCGCCGACCACCAGGCCCACCAGGGCGATGACAAGCGTCGTAATCAAAATTATCTGCATGCGATCGCCTCCTCAGAACGACAGGCCCGAGAAGCCCAGAAACGCAATGGACATGAGCGCGGCGGAGATCATCACGATGGGCGCGCCCCGCAGCGGCGCGGGGATGTCCTCCTCCCGCATGCGGCTGCGGATGCTGGCCAGCAGCACGATGGCGATGGTGAAGCCCGCCGCCGTGCCGAAGCCGGAGAGCACGCTCTCGAGGAAGTTGTAGCCGTCCTGCACGTTGGTGAGCGCCACGCCGAGCACCGCGCAGTTGGTGGTGATCAGGGGCAGGTAGATGCCCAGCGCCTTGTAGACGGCGGGGGATTTCTTTTTCAGGAACATCTCGACCACCTGGACCAGCGCCGCGATGACCAGGATGAACACGATGGTCTTCATGAAGTCGAGGCCCAGCGGGGCGAGCACGTAGTCGTACAGGAGGCTGGCCACCGCGGAGGCGATGGTGATGACGAATATGACCGCGCCGCCCAGGCTCACGGAAGCTTTCATCTGCTTGGAGACGCCAAGGAAGGAGCAGATGCCCAGGAACTGGTTCAGCACCACGTTGTTGATCAGCGCGCCGCTGACGATGATCAGAATCAGGCTTTTCATTGGGCGCTTCCCTCCTTCCCCTTCTTATCGCAGCTCATGGCGCAGGCGGCGCACTGGCCGTCGCAGCCGCTCTCCACCAGCTTGCGCTGGCGGGACTTGATGCCGATGGCGTTCATCACGGCGATGATCGCGGCCAGCACCAGGAAGGCCCCCGGCGGCTGGACGAAGATGGCGATGGCATCGACGCTCTCCGGCAGGATCTGCGCGCCGAAGAAGGTGCCGTTGCCCAGCAGCTCGCGAATGACGCTCACCAGCGTCAGCGCCAGGGTGAAGCCCAGGCCCATGCCCAGGCCGTCCATCACGGACAGGCCGGCGGAATGCTTGTTGGCGTAGGCCTCGGCGCGGCCGAGGATGATGCAGTTGACCACGATCAGGGGGATGTAGATGCCCAGCGCCTCGTAGAGCGCGGGCAGGTAGGCCTGCATGGTCAGCTCCGTCACCGTGACCAGCGAGGCCACCACGACGATGTAGGCCGGCAGGCGCACCTGGTCGGGGATCAGCTTGCGCAGGAGGGAAATCACCAGGTTGGAGAGGATGAGCACCGCCGTGGTGGACAGGCCCATGCCGATGCCGTTGATGGCCCGGGTGGAGACCGCCAGCGTGGGGCACATGCCCAGCATCAGGATCAGCGTGGGGTTTTCCTTGACGATGCCGTTGTACAGCCGCTCAAGGTACTTGTTCATGTCATGTTCCCTCCTTGATGACGGAGTGGAAGAAGTCGAGGCCCGCGTTCACCGCGTTGACCACGGCGCTGGAGGAGATGGACGCGCCGGACACGGCGTCGATGCCGTCGTCGGAGTTATCCGACGCGCCGGACTTGTTCAGCCGGAAGGAGGCGGCGCTGCGGTTGTTGAACTGGTCCTTGAAGGCCGGCTCGGCGCAGCGCATGCCCATGCCGGGGGTCTCGTTCAGCTCTGTGAAGGAGATGCCGTTCAGAACGCCCTCCACCGTCACGCCCACCACCAGGGTGATGTCCCCGTCGAAGCCGTCGGAGCTGGTCACGCGGATGGCGTAGCCCACGGTATGGCCTTCCGCGTCCACGCCGGCCACGGTCTCGCGGATGTAAGCGCGGCCGAAGCCCGCGCCGTATACGCCGCCGTCCAGGTCCTCGATGGCGCGGTCGATGGCGGCCACGTTCTCAAAGTGGTCGGCTTCGGGAACGACCACTTTGTAGGAGGCGGTGTTTGCCAGGCGCTGCTGGTCCTCGATGATGTCCTTCGTCATGGCGTAGACGCCGGAGAGCGCCAGGCCCGCGATGAGGGTGATGGCCGTCAGCACGACCACCGGGCGCGGGACGCGCTGCAGGAAGGGGCGCTTGTCGCCGCTGCGGGCGCGCAGGGCCGCGCGGCGGTAGGCGAAGGGCTTGGGAATGACATAGGTGTCCAGGATCGGCGCAAACAGGTTGCCGATGATGATGGCGTAGCTGAAGGAGTCCGCCGTGCCGCCGTGCAGCCGGAACAGGCCGCCCAGCACGCCGATCAGCACGCCGTAGCACGCCTGGGCCAGCTTGCTGACCGGAGAGGTGACGTAGTCGGTCGCCATGAAGAAGGCGCCCATCATCACGCCGCCGCCGCACAGGTGCGCCAGCAGGAACTTAGGATCGAACCCCTGCCCGCCGAACAGCGCCATGTACAGCGTGAAGCCGCCCAGCACGGAGAAGCAGATCTCGCCATGGATGACGTCCAGCGCCCAGAGGACCAGGCCGCCGGCCAACAGGCACAGGATCGACCCGCCGATGACGCCGTTGGCGGTGCCCAGGAACATCTGCGTGATGTTCACGGCCTTGCCGGTCATCAGCAGCGCGATGGGCGTGGCGGAGGACACGCCGTCCACCTGGAAGCTGGACATGGCCCGGCCGAAGGAGATCAGCAGGAAGCAGCGCCCGGCCAGGGCGGGGTTGATGAAGTTTTTGCCCAGGCCGCCGAAGCAGCACTTGACCACCAGTATGGCGAAGACGCTGCCCAGCGCCGGCGCGAAGAGCGGCGAGGAGGGCGACAGGGACAGCGCAAGCAGCAGGCCCGTGACCGCCGCGCTGCCGTCCTTCCAGGTATCGGGCTTGTGGCAGGCTTTGTCAAACGCGAATTCCGTTCCGACCGCCGCGGCGACGCCGATCAGCACGATCAGCAGCGCGTGCAGCCCGTTAACGGCCACGCCCACGATCGTGGTGGGCAGGAGCGCGAGCAGCACGATCCGCATGATGAACGCGGTCGTCCATTTGTCCCTCGCGTGGGGGCTGGAGGAAATATTGAGCGCCGTATTCATTTTTTACCTCCCGCCGCGCGCTTGCGCGCCATGATTTCCGCCTTGGTCTGCTTGAAGGTCTGCATCAGCGGCCGCTTGGCCGGGCAGATGTAGGTGCAGGAGCCGCACTGGATGCACTCCAGGCCGTAGAGCTTGCCCTCGTAGCGCGCCAGGTCGCCCACCGACACGGCGTCCGCCATCAGCTGGGGCAAAAGGCCCATGGGACACACCGTGGTGCAGCGCCCGCAGTGCAGGCAGGCCGTCATTTCCAGCTCGGCGCGCTCGTTTTCGTCCTCGGCGAGCAGCGTCAGGCCGTTGTTCTGCTTCTGGATGGGCACCTCCAGCGAGGCCATGGCGATGCCCATCATCGGGCCGCCGGCCAGCGCTTTCTTGAGGGTCACGCCGTCCTTCAGGCCGCCCGCGGCGTCCAGGAGCTCCTGGAAGCTGGTGCCGTCCCGCACGATGTAGTTGCCGGGGTTCTTCGCCGCCTCGCCGCTGAGGGTGAGCGCGTGGCAGAACAGCGGCTCGCCGTAGACCACCGCCCGCTGCACGGCGTAGATCGTGCCCACGTTGTCCACGATGCAGCCCACGTCGGCGGGCAGGCCGGTGATGGGGAAATCCACCCCGGCGATCACCTGGATCAGGCTGCGCTCGCCGCCCTGGGGATATTTCGTCTTGAGCGGCAGCACGCGCAGCCGCGCCTTGCCGGCGCAGGCCTTCTGCATGGCCGCGATGGCCTCGGGCTTGTTCTTTTCAATGCCGACGACGCCCTCCGCGTTCGGGAACAGGCACAGGATCAGCTCCATGCCCTCGGCGATGGCCTCCGCCTGGGTGCGCATGAGCTGGTCGTTGCCCGTGAGGTAGGGCTCGCACTCCGCGCCGTTGGCGATGAGATAGCGGATGCCGGCCGGATCCTTGGGCCGGAGCTTCACGTGCGTGGGGAAGCCCGCGCCGCCCAGGCCCACGATGGCCGCCTCCTGGACGCGGCGGACGATCTCGTCGCCGTCCAGCTTCGAGACGTCCTGGCGTTTCGTATAGTCCGCCGCGGGGGTGAACTGCCCGTCGTTGTCCACCACGATGCAGTCCATCATCCCGCCCGTGAGCGTGCGGCGCGGCTCGACGGCCTTCACCGTGCCCGAGCAGGAGCATATAATGTGCGCGGAGACGAAGCCGTCGGCCTCCGCGATGCGCTGCCCGGCCAGCACGGCGTCGCCCTTTTTGACGATGGGCCTGGCCGGCTTTCCAATATGCTGCGAGAGCGGGAAAACCATCTCGCCCTTTGGCAGAAACTCGCGCAGCGGCGCTTCCCGGCTCAGATCCTTATGATCGGCCGGATGCACGCCGCCGCGGAACGTACTCTTCACCATCCTCCACTCCCCTTCGGCCTGTTATCGTAAAGTGACAATGCAATTATACCATACAGGCTATGGTTTGTAAATGCCGGGCGTCAAAGGTTAAAAAAGAAAGTGGGGCGGCGCAAAGGCCCGCGGCGCTTTGCCTGGAAGGCTGCGCCGCGGGCCTTTGCGGATCGGGATGCGCCGTTCGCGCCTCAGTTGTCCATCATCAGGCCGACCAGCTGCCGGGCGAGCTCGGGGGTCAGCGTCATGAGGCCTTCGGCGTCCGCGAGGGATTCCACCGGCCCGGCCGGGGCGACGGCGAGGACGGCCGAGGCGTATTCGCCGCCTTCGGGATCGATCATCACGGCCCGGAGCGTCCAGTCGCCCTCCTCGCCCTCATAAGAGACGCGGAGGTAGGCGGGCGTCGTGTCGGCCAGGCGTTCTCCTTCCGGGGTCAGCGTGACCAGATACTCATGGTCGGATACGAATTCGCCCGCGCAGTGTACGGTCACGCCGTTCGCGGTGATGTTCACCTGCGCTCCGTCGTATTCCACGGAGAAGTCCCGGGCGGCCAGCAGCGCGTACTGCGGCGCGCCGTCCTCGTCCGCCTCCGCCTTCAGGGCGAAGACCACGTCCGAAACCGGGCCTTCAAGGCCGCGGCGCATGGTGATGTCGCGGGAATAGCCGCGGGCGGCGGTGAAGGAGAAATGGCTTTCGTCCAGGGAAAGGTCCAGATCGGTTTCCGCGCCGGCCCCGTCGATCACCTTCAGATCCGCCGCGAAGCTGTCTTCGTACACATCCATGGCGTAATTCAGCTCCGCGTCAAAGGATCCCCGGGGACTCATCCTGTTGGCCGCCTTCAGCGTGATCCGGCCTTCGTCCTCCAGGTGAGCGCCGTTCAGGGTCAGGGTGAAATACCGGCTGGGATAGTCGATGTTGAGCCTCCACAGGGCGCCGCCGTACCGGGCGGTCAGGTCGAAGCCGGCCAGGATATCGTAATCCCGGGCGACGGTCTCCCCGCCGTTTTCGCGGGTTATCCGCTCCGTGAGCCTGGCGTCCGCGGTCAGCTTGCCCTTGTCGGAATCGAAGGCCAGGGTGAGGTCCGCCAGGTACATGTCCTCCGGCGTGCCGGCCTCGAAGCTGAGGACAACCTTCTCGTCGTCGATCACTCTGGCGTCCAGGGCCAGGGTGAAAACGGTTCCCATGCCTCTGGGCCTGTCCACCGTCAGGTTGGCCGAGAAGCTGTCCTCATACAGCGCGTAGTCCAGCGCCGCGTCGAAGGAATACCGCGCGCGCCTCACGTCGCTCACCGACAGGGTGATCCGGCCTTCGCCCTCCAGATGGCTGCCGTTCATGGTCAGCGTGAAATACCGGCTGGGATAATCCACGTTGAACCGCCACAGGGCGCCGTCGTCCCGGACGGTCAGGTCAAAGCCGGCCAGAATGTCGTAATCCCGGACGACGGCCTCCTCGCCGCTACCGCGGGTTATCCGCTCCGTGAGTTTGGCGTCCGCGGTCAGCTTGCCCCGGTAGGGATCGGCGGTCAGGGCGATGTCGGCCAGGTACAGGTCGCCCGGCACGCCCGCCTCGGCGCTGATGGCGATCCGGTCGCCGCCGTTCTTAATGTTGGCCTCCAGGGTCAGGGAGAAATCGGTTTCCACGGCCAGCAGGTACTCCTTCGCCTGAGGCCACGCGGCGATGAGCGCCTCAAATTCGGGAAGATCTGTTCCGCCGTTCGCGGCCCGGATCAGTGCCCAGACCTGCTTCAAAAGGGGCTGGTACTTCTCCTCCGCCAGAACCTGATCCGCGAATTCGCAGAGGTCGGCGAGCAACTCTTCCCCGCTGGCGGCGTAACGCAGCGTAAGGCCGTCCTCGTCCGTTTTCAGCGTCACGCGCTTCATGACGGCCGTCCGGAGCAGCAGCGCGAACAGCTCGTCCACGGTCTCCCCGTCGATGGCGGCGAGAGCCTCCGGGTCCAGCGCGACGCCCTGGGCCTCCAGGAGGGCCTGGGCCGCCGCCTGGGCGACGGCGGGGATGTCCTCATAGCGGAGCGCTATCGTCGATCCGCCCGCGGCGAGATACGCCGCCTCCGGCGTGAGCTGCGCCCTGGCGTCTCCGCTTTCCGGGGATTGCAAGGTCAGGTCCAGCAGGTTTTCGGCGCCCTTGAGGATGAGGCCGACACCCGGCCAATCGGGAGCGGTCAGGCTCAGAGCCGCCCGGTCCCCGTCCGTCGGGTCGAAATCCTCCAGCAGCTCCGTCAGCCGTTCGCAAAAGGCCTCCCGGAGGTCTTCCGCCGGCGCGGGTTCTTCCGCCGGCGCGGGTTCTTCCGCCGGCGCGGGTTCTTCCGCCAGGGCGAATCCGCCCGAAAGCATGACGGCGGCCAGCAGCAGCGCGATAAGGCGTTTCATGGTATCCCTCCTCTGATTATTTATTTTGTCCTGCATATCATTCTATCATGGCGGCCGGGGATTTGTCTACTCGTCCGATGATTCTTTTCCCACAACGGGCAAAAAGGGGCGGAGGAATCCGCGAAAACGGCTGGAAATTACGGGGCTTTTCTGCTATACTGAAACAAAGTGTCAAATAACCGGTGAAAAGGAGCGAAATGACGATGGACGAATGGCTGAAAGCGCATCCCATGGGAACGATCCTCGGCGATCCCCTGCCCGGCGCGCCGGCGCTGGCCGCCCGCGGCGACACGGTCGTCGGCGTGCGGACGATCCGGCTGACCCATCCCGGCCAGGCGGACGTGCTCTCCGGCCTGCGGGACGGGCGCTATCCCCGCTATGACCGGCCGCTGGCGGCGGAGGTCTGGTATCCCGCGCTGGCGGGCGGCGAGCGCGCCGTCTACACCGACTACCTCGGCCGCGCCGACCTGAACAACCTCTCGCCCTACGCCATTCCGGGCCGAGCCTGGCGCGACGCCCGGCCCGATCCGCAGGCCGGGCCACGGCCCGTGGTCGTGATATCCCACGGCTATCCCGGCTCCCGCATCCTGCTGGTGAACCTGGCGGAGAACCTGGCCAGCAAGGGCTATGTGGTGCTCTCCATCGGCCACACGGACAACACCTACGAGGATTTCGCCGCCCGGGGCTCCCTCGAGAGCGCGCTCATCCACCGCTCGCTGGACCAGCGCTTCGTGATCGGCGAGCTGCCGCGGCTGAACGGGGAGGGCTTCCTCAAGGGGCTGCTCATGCCGGAGAACGTGGGCCTCGTCGGCTTCTCCATGGGCGGCTACGGCGCGCTCAGGACGATCGGCGTGGGCATGAAGGACCCCGAAGGCACGCCCTTCGCCGCCCTGGCGGAGGAACTGGCCGAGCCGGAGGGCTACGCGGGCGTGAAGGCGGTGAAAGCCGCGGTGCTGTTCGCGCCGGCGCTGTTCTGGCTGGAGAAGACCCGCGCGGAGGATGTGGACATTCCCACGCTCTGGTTCTGCGGCACCTCCGACAGGACGGTGTTCTATCAGGAGGTCCACCGCTTCAGCCGGTTTGTCCAGCGCTCCGACCGGGTGTTCGTGAGCTACGAGCGCTGCGGCCACAACGTGGCGAACAACCCCGCCCCCGTCGAGGCGCAGGCCGCCTCCTGTGAGATCTACAAGCGCTGGGCCGACCCGGTGTGGGACACCTGGAAGCTGAACAACCTGAACGCCCACTTCACCACGGCCTTCCTGGATTCCGTCCTCAGGGGCGACGAAGAGGCCGGCCGCTACCTGGACGTGCCCGTGCCCGAAGGCCACAGCGCCACCTGGCCGAACCAGCGCCTGCCCGCCGAGGCGGCCAAGCCCTGGCCCGGTTTCGCGGACAACGGCGCGGCGGGCGTCATCCTGGAGCGCTTCCCCAAGAAATAAGGCCCGGAAAAACACCCCAAACAGGAGGAATGTCCGTTGTCCAAGCCCTTTGAATTTGAGCTTTTGCACGTGTGCAGACAGACCGGCGCGCGCCGGGGGCGGCTGCACACGCCCCACGGCGTGATCGAAACGCCCATCTACATGCCGGTGGGCACGCAGGCCACCGTCAAGACCATGTCGCCCGACGAACTGAAGGAGATCGGCTCGCAGATCATACTCTCCAACACCTACCACCTGCACCTGCGCCCAGGGGAGGACCTGGTGGCCGAGGCGGGCGGGCTGCACCGGTTCATGAACTGGGACCGGCCCATCCTCACCGACAGCGGCGGGTTCCAGGTGTTCTCGCTGGCGGAGCTGCGCAAGGTGACGGAGAACGGCGTCGAGTTCCAGTCCCACCTGGACGGGAGCCGGCATTTCTTCTCCCCGGAGACCTCCATCGGCATCCAGCAGAAGCTGGGCTCGGACATCATGATGCAGTTCGACGAGTGCTCGCCCTGGCCCTGCGATTACGACCGCGCCAAGGGCGCCATGTACCGCACGCTGCGCTGGCTGAACCGCTGCATGGCCGCCAAGACCCGGGAGGATCAGGCGCTCTTCGGCATCGTGCAGGGGGCGTTCTACAAGGACCTGCGCCTGGAATGCGCCCGGGAGATGGCGAAGCTGGACCTGCCGGGCTTCGGCATCGGCGGCCTGTCGGTGGGCGAGCCGAAGGAGATCATGTACGACATCCTCGAGGCGCTGAACCCGGTCATGCCCCAGGACAAGCCGCGCTACCTGATGGGCGTGGGCAGCCCGGACTGCCTCATCGAGGGCGTGCTGCGGGGAGTTGACATGTTCGACTGCGTGCTGGCCACGCGGGTGGCGCGAAACGGCACCGCCTTCACACGGAACGGCCGCCTGGTCATCCGCAACGCCCAGTACGCCCACGATTTCGGCCCCCTGGAAGAGGGCTGCGACTGCTACGCCTGCAAAAACTTCAGCCGGGCGTACCTGCGGCACCTCTTCAAGGCCGGCGAGATCCTGGCGCTGCGGCTCATCAGCTGGCACAACCTGCGCTTCCTCCTCCGGCTCATGGAGGACATCCGCGGGGCCATCGAGCAGGACGCCCTGGGCGATTTCGCGGAGTCGTTTTACGCCACCCACGGCCGCGGGAACTGGTAATATAACAGCGCGCCGGCCGCCCTTCCAAACGGAGAGGCGGCCGGCGGTTTTTTGCGTCCGTTGCAGCGCTCAGCGGTAGGCCCAGTATTTGTTGCTGATATAGCCCGTCTGGCCGTTGCAGTAGACCTGGCTCCAGTTGCTGCCCTGGGAGAGCACGTTCAGGGGCACGCCCTTCTTGATCACGCTGATGCGGGCGTATTCCGTGCCGGGGCCGGTGCGCAGGTTCACGTCGCCGGTGGCGTAGGCGTTCAGGCCGAGGGAGACGTAGTTGCGGCTGATCCAGGCCGTGACGCCCCTGGAGGGCACGTAGACCTGATACCAGTTGCCCTGGGAGGCGAGAACGGTCAGCGAGGCGCCGCTGCGCGCGCCGCTCACGACGGCGTATTCCGTGCCGGGGCCGGTGCGCAGGTTGACGACGCTGCCGGCGTATTTGGTGGTGACGGTGGCCATGGTGCCGTCGGTGGGAACGTAGGGCGCGGGGTCGGGCGAATAGCTGGTGATCTGCACATACTGGGCGTAGACCCAGCCGACCTTGCCGGAGGAGAGCACGCGCACCTTGTGCCAGTAATTGCCCTGATAGAGGATCTCGACCTGCGCGCCGTTCTTGGCCCAGCCGATGATGGGATACTTCGCGCTGCCCTGGGAGCGGATGTTGACCGAGCCGTCGGAGGCGGGCGTCTTGATGTAACCCGTCACGGTGTCGGCCAGCGCGAAGGAAGCGAAGGCCGAGAGGATCAGGCACAGGGCGATCAGAAGGGAGATTTTGCGTTTCATCGGAAACACCTCCAGGAATTTGTTCTGCGGGCGAACAGGGGAGCGTTCAAGGGCGCGCCGCTTCCGCCTTCCCGGGCCGCCTTACGATAAATAAGACGCGCTTTTTCGGAAAATGTTTCCGCTTTCCACAGGAAATCGCGCTGGGAATAATTGGAAAAAGGGCGAACGGCGCGGTCATGTTGGAGCCGCGCGTCCGCCCTTTCCTTTATGTTATGCTCATCGATTTTGAGTTAAGGCCTCCCTTTGCCGAAACATCGCCCTGTATGTCGCCGCCGCAGGTCAGGCTCCCGCCCGCCGAGGCGTCGCCCCCGATGCCGCCGCCGCAGGACAGGCTCCCGCCCGCCGAGGCGTCGCCTCCGATGTCGCCATGGCACTCAATGCCGCCGTTGGCCTGCGCGTCGCCGCCGATGTTGCCCATGCAGACCACGCGCGCGCCGGCCTGCGCGTCGCCCTGGATGTCGCCTTCTATGTTCGCCGAGCCCCGGATTTCGACGTTGAGCGCCAGCCGCCCCAGCTGATCCTCCGTGAGTCCGCGCTTCAGCGCTTCCTCGATGGCCAGGGGAATGGGCGGCGTGTCCTCCGTCTGCAGATCCGACGTGAGCAGCCTGTTTCCGAGGAACTGCGCCACGCGCAGCCTGCCGTCGTCCGGGAACCGCGCTTCGACGGCGCCGGCTTCTTCCCTTGTCTCCTCGCGCCCGAACAGCGCCGCCAGCGGCAGGCCGAGGCCGTCGGCGATGTCCGGCAGCAGCGTCACGTCCGGCAGCGACTGCCCGATCTCCCATTTGCTCACCGCCTGCACGCTCACGCCCGCGGCCACCGCCAGGTCCTGCTGGGTGAGGCCCCTTTTCTTTCGCTGTTCCCTGATGATGACGCCCATCTGTTCCGCCGTTATGCTCATAATATCACGCTCCTCGCGGTGTATTCTCTTCGGATCCGACGGCCTTATGATAGCATAGCCGCCGCCCCCGCGCAATGGAGGCGCAGTTGACCGGAAAGACGGCGAAAATCAACCGGCGGTTGATAAAAAAACCGATTCAACCGGGGGTTGATCCCGCGCATCAAGGTTGTCTCATTTAAAGTGTCGTTTACAAACAGACGTATGACGGAGATGACCCTTCAGGCGCTGCGCGCCAGCTCCCCTGAAAGGGGAGCCAAGAAGAACGCCCAAATAGGAACGATCTTGCTTCCCCTCTCAGGGGAAGTGCCGAGCGCAGCGAGGCAATAGGGTCGTTGCTTAACACGACTGCATTCGATTTGTTGAACGAGACGCTAAATGAGACAGCCCTGATCCCACGCATTTTTCCGATTTACAATCCCCGCAAAAAGTGGTATGCTATGGGGGAGATTTTGCGGACGGGGAGGCGACGGGATGAGCTATCAGGCGCTGTACCGCAAGTGGCGGCCGGAATACTTCCGCGATTTCGTGGGCCAGGAGCGCATCATCACCACCCTGATCAATCAGATCACCTCCGGGCGCATTGCCCACGCCTACCTGTTCTGCGGCAGCCGCGGCACCGGCAAGACCTCCACGGCCAAGGTGCTGGCCCGCGCCATCAACTGCCTCGAGCCGGAAAACGGCGAGCCCTGCGGCCGCTGCGCCGCCTGCGTGCAGCTGGCGGGGGAGAACAACCTGGACATCGTGGAGATCGACGCCGCCTCCAACAACGGCGTGGACGAGATCCGCGACCTGCGCGACAAGGTGAAATATCCCCCCACCGTGGGGCGGTATAAGGTGTATATTATCGACGAGGTGCACATGCTCTCCGCCGGCGCGTTCAACGCGCTCTTGAAGACGCTGGAGGAGCCCCCGGCCCACGCCGTGTTCATACTGGCCACCACCGAGCCCCAGCGCCTGCCCGCCACCATCCTCTCCCGCTGCCAGCGCTTCGATTTCAAGCGCATCCCGGCCCGGCTGATCGAAAAGCGGCTGCGCCAGGTGCTCGACTCGATGGACGCCGGCGCGGAGGACGAGGCCGTGTCCCTCGTGGCGCGGGCCGCGGAGGGCGGCATGCGCGACGCCCTGAGCATACTGGACATGTGCCTCTCCTACGGCGAGGGGCGGCTCACCGCGGCGCTGGTGCGCGAGGTGCTTGGCGCGTCGGATCGGGCGTTCCTGTTCGACTTCGCCCAGGCGCTCATCGACGGCGAGGCCGCGCGCGCCGTGGAAATGATCGGCGAAGTGATGCTGGGCGGCCGCGATCCGGCGGTATTCGCCCGGGAAGTCACCGGCCACGTGCGGGGGCTGCTGGTGGCCCGCACCTGCGAAGACGGCCTGGAGGACCTCCTGGAGATCACCCGGGAGGACGCGGAGCGCATGAAGGCGCAGGCGTCGCAGGCCTCGCAGCCGCGGCTGATGCGGCTGATGGAGCTGTTCATCCAGGCGGAGAACGACATGAAGTGGTCGTCCCAGCAGCGGATCGTGCTGGAGCTGTGCGCCGTGCGAGGCTGCCATCCCGAGCGGGAGCAGGGCGAGGAGGCGCTGGAGGACCGGCTGGCCGCCCTCGAAAGGGCGATGGCCGAGGGCGTCCGCCCGGCCGCCGCGGCCCAGGCCCCGGCGGGGGAAGC
>JAFXQO010000073.1 GCA_017527065.1 Clostridia bacterium | reverse complement strand
TCCTCAAGCTCAAGGAGTTTCGTCGTGTTGCTATGCGTTTTGACAAGCTCGCTTCCCGCTTTCTGTCGTTTGTTTACCTTGGTTGTATTCGTATTTTGCTTGCATAACCTGGTCGATTATGCGTTTGGAAACAGTCTCTAGAAAAAGAAGGATACAACCAGAGAAAACGTCTGATCGATGAAGATAAGGAGATGACCACTGACCAAAAATTGAATGCATCATACCGAAATGACAGCCATACAATTGAACATATGCGAGAAACAGCACAGATTGAAAATGAGATAAGAGACAACAGAGTTAAGAATGCAGTAATTCTTGTCGCGACCACCGTTGGCTCATTTTTGTTGCTGACTGTTGTTAAGACTTTGTTGCATAAAGATTCTTGACATTAATTTCCTACCACCTACAAAATATAACGAATTGTTATTTCAGTATTTCTTCGAACATTATAGTGATGCTCCCGCTCGTGCAGTCGTCAAACTGCACGAGCGGGCCTTTCTTTCCGATTATTGCCCCTTGCTTATCTCTTCCACCCGCCGAATAACCTCACTCAGCCGTACCCCCAGCGCCTCCGAAATGCGCCAAAGCGTGTCGACATCCGCACTAACCGCGCCGCTCTCGATCGCCGCCAGATGGCTGCGGGAAACAGCCGCCAACCCTGAAAGCACTTCCTGCGTAAAACCTCGCTCCAGCCGCAGCGCACGGATAACCTGCCCGGTGATTCTGTGATCGTATGGCATAAACATCGCTCCTTCGTTATGGTAGGCCAATGCCTCCATAACAGGGCGTGTTTTTTACGCGAATATTCTATCATGATTTTTGCCCGCGTTTGTCTGTCCGGTCAGACAAACACGGGCATTTTATATGCTATGCTTTTATGTACTGTCAACGCATTTGAAGGAGGTTTGCCCATGAAAAGGTTTGTTGCGCTGATGCTGACCCTGCTTATGCTGTTCACAACGGCCTATGCGGAAATCGACTTGTCCGGAATGAGCCATGAGGAGCTTTCCGCTCTTCGTGATCAAATTGACGAGTTGCTCGGAAGCGATCAGAACACAGGCACTGCTAACACGACAGACACACCGCATATGCCTGTCGCAATCAAGGCTTCGCCCGACAAGTATACCTGGTATATTCAGGATTATGTTGGCCGAAACGCCGCAGGATTCGGCTATACGTCGCTGGGCGGCGACAGGCTGGAGCGATATGGCGCGGGCTATGTGCAGTTCATCTTCATGACGGAAAACGGCGCGTATCTAGATTTCGAAGATGAATCCCTGTTGAAGCAATACGTTGTTATTGGACAGAGCCAAGCGCCAAACACAGAGCTCAAACTGACGCTTGAGACCGACAGTAAAGGCAAAGAATATAGCAACCTGGTTGCGTTTCAGAGCTTCCGCGAAATCGACCTGCTGGTCAGGCGAGTGGACGGCGTCATGATCGGTTCGCCGGTCAAGGCAGAGATGATAGCCATCAATCCAACGCCCGATAAGTACACAGCATACATCAAGAACTATGTGGGCAAAAACGTCGCCTCGTTTGGTTACACTTCATGGGGTGGAGATCGAATGGACGAATACGGCGACGGGCATATAAAGTTCTTGTTCATTGCTGATGACGGCGCGTATATTGATCCGGAAGACTACGATCTGCTGAAACGCTATGTGGTGACAGGACAGGACATTGCTCCAAATTCAGAAATGCGCATGACTTACTTGACGGACAGCAATGGAAAAGAATATGACAATTTGATCGACACACAGACTTACAACAGCATCACGCTGTATGTTCAAAGGCTTGCAGATGACGTCGTTGCTTCAACGCAGAGTGAGGAGAACTCAGAACTTGGCGAATAACCCCAACGAAAGAAAACAGAAAGCGGCATGCAACAACCCGGCAAAGGCTGTGGTGTTGCATGTCGCTTCTTCCGTTGGCAGAAGATTCATGTCTTTTATGTATATCTCTCCTCTACATCCCCGCCACAATCTCCCCAACCGCCACCAGCGCCGCCTCGCCGCTGATAGCGATGCGGCCATTTCCCAGCACCTCGCAGGTCAGATGCCCGCCGCGCCGGGATGCCTGATAGGCGTGAATGGTCTTTTTGCCCAGCACGTCAGCCCAGTACACAGCGATCTGGCAGTGGGCCGAGCCGCACACGGGGTCTTCCGGGATCGCCAGTTTCGGGCAGAAGCTGCGGGATACGCAATCCGCCTCCCGGCCCGCGGCGGTGGCGTTCTGGATGCGGCCCGGCAGCTTTGCCAGCAGCGCCTGGTCCGGCGTCATGGCCCGCACGTCGTCCTCGTTGTCGAACACGCAGACCAAGTCCAGTCCCAGCACGGCCCTGACCGGCTGCACCCCGAAGGCCCGCGCCATGTCGTCCGTCACGGGGATTTCCTTGAGGTCATATGTGGGGAAATCCATCCGGTACAGACTGCCGCGCCGCGTCACGGTCAGCGGGCCGCTGAGGGTGTTGAAGATCACCTGATCGTTTTGCGGTTCATAGTGGTTCAGGATGACATAGGATGAAGCCAGCGTGGCGTGGCCGCACAGCTCCACCTCCGTGCCCGGCGTGAACCAGCGCAGGTGGTAGCCCGATTCTTCCTTGACGATGAACGCCGTCTCCGACAGATTGTTTTCCATGGCCAGCTTCATCATCGAGGCCTCCGAGGGCCAGCGCTCCATGACGCACACCGCCGCCGGGTTGCCCGCGAAGGGCTCCGGCGTAAAGGCGTCCACGATGTATTGTTTCATGCGGTTCTCCTCCTTATAAGCCCATCTTTCCCATGATCCCGTCCGCCGTCACGCCGGGGTGGGTGACATACAGCCGCACGATCTGCTCCACCAGCGCGGCGTCCCAGCCGTGGCGCTCGGCGATCTCCATGGGGCCGCGGCCCTTCTGCGTCTCCTTCATGATCGTCTCGATCTGTCCCTTGAGGTCCACGGTTTTCGGCAGGGCGACGGCCTTGCTCCCGTGGGGAATGTCTATCCTGTTCACGTGAACGCTTCCCGCCTCCACCTCCAGCACCGCCAGCGTGATGGCCTGATTGAACCGCCTTGGTCCGCAGCTGCCGGGGTTCAGTAGCAGCGTTTTGTCCTGCCGCGATGCCTCGTATTTGTGGGAGTGGCCGAAGACTACCAGGTCATACGGGGAAAGGTCGTCCGGCAGGTCCTTCTTCTTATGGGTCATGTAGATTCGCAGCCCGGCCAGCCCGAAGTCCAGAAACAGGGGAAGCTGTTCAGCCCAATCCCTGTCGTTGTTGCCGCGCACGACATAAACCGGGGCGATGCGCTCCAGCGCGTCGATGATCGCCTGCCGGTTGATGTCGCCGCCGTGCAGGATGGCTTCGCAGCCCGATAGCGCGGCCATCACCTCCGGCCGCAGCAGGCCATGGGTATCTGAGAGGATGCCGATTTTCATACGCTCCGCTCCCTTCCGCACAGGCTTGATCAGAGGCAAATTGTCATGTACGAAGGCAGGTACACAATCCGGTCTGTCACCTGCAGGTTTTTGGGGTGAATGACATAGGCCTGTCCGATACGTTGGCCATAAAGCCCAATAAAGCGTTCCAGGGAAGTTGTCGTATAGCGCTTCCCGGATTTGACCTCAATGGGGAAAATCTTTGGCTTTGTCTTGCTGCCATTGCTGATGAGAAAGTCGATCTCAATATCGTTGCGATGCTTTTCTTCATTGTATCGCGTATAGAAAAACAGGCGATAGCCGTTCGCCGTCAGGCACTGGGCAATGGCGTTTTCAAACAGCATGCCTTCGTTGATTGACAGCCGATCATTCAGGATTTGCTTATAAAGAGCGCCTTCCGCGATTTCCGCTTCAGAGAAGGCATGGCTGACCAGAAGACCGGTATCACCCATATAGCATTTGAGCAGCGTTCGGTCCTCATTGACGGCAAGTCCCACATTGGGGTCGAAGCAGTTGAAGCATTCATTGACCATCATGGCGTTTCCCAGCCAGAAAAAAGTATCCTGATACATCGGATAAGTTGCCTTCGCCTCGATGTTCGACAGCCTGACCCTCTTTTCATGCTGTGACAGAAACGTGGGGATTTGTTCAAAGATGGACACGATTCTGGTACGGTATCTCGCGTCGGCACGGCGGATATCGTTGGCGTACAGGGCCAGGATATCCCGCTTTTCAGCGTCAGCCGCAACAAAGCTGCGGTTTCCTTCCAAATACCTGTCCACACTCTTGGGCATGCCACCCACAAGCATATACTGCTTGAACAGCAGCATCGCCTTGTGATGCAGTGCTTCTTCCAGTGGCTTCAGGGCGGCGAAGCACTGCCGGATGTAGGCGATCATCTGCTCTTCGCCAAGGGCCCAGCAGAATTCTTCAAAATCCATGGGATACATCTTCATCTGGCGCTCTTCGGAAGGGATTGTAATATCCTTCACGTTTTCCCGTATGGAAATCAGAGAGCCCGTTTCGATGTAATCGTATCGCCCATCCTTTACCAGACGCTTGATGGACTGTCTGGCCTTGGGATACCGCTGAACCTCATCGAAGATGATCAGCGATTCGTGAGGATACAGCGTCACATTGTATTCAGTGGCAAGAATCAGGAAGAAGGAGTCCAGATCGTTCAGATACCGCTCAAAGGCGTTCCTGACCGCGTCAGAAGCATCATTGAAATCAATCAGCAGGTAGCTTCGATACTCCCTTCGGGCAAATTCTTCCACAATTGTTGATTTCCCGATTCGCCGCGCGCCTTCAATCATGAGCGCTTTTTCGCCGGCGGCGTCCTGCTTCCACGCGAGAAGCCTGTCGTAAATCTTGCGCTTGAAAAACATACGGGATCATCACCTCAAACCCAATTATATACGGATTTTGGACAAAGCGCAAGTTCATTATGCCAGAAAATCCGGACAATACGCAGTTTAGCGTGATGAAGAAAACCGGACAATGCGCACTATAACGAGCTGGCATCACTGCACCTTAACCCGCAATCTCATGTCAGCTTTTTACGCAGCTATCGTCTGCCACTGCCTTCCTGCTCACACCCCCACGACAACCTGATACCTTACCGCCTTCCTGTGCCCCTCCACAACCCGAAATTCCCGCTCAAAAGTAACTGTTCGAACGGGGCACATGTTCAAGAAGATGATCGAGGACTACGAGCGTCAGTCCTCGAACCGCTGATCCCCGTGACAATATCATTTGCAATTCAGGAGGAAAATATCATGACTTCCAATAACAGCAACCAGATCAACATCCCCGAATCCAGGAACGCGATGTATAACTTCAAGCACGAAGTAGCCAATGAGCTGGGCATCAACCTGAAGCAGGGCTACAACGGCGACCTAACCTCCCGCGACGCTGGCTCCATCGGCGGTATGATGGTCAACACCATGCTTCTGGAACGCCAAGTGAAGATCCACCGAAGGAACATCGGGATGATGACATTTTCGTTGTCTGTTATGGTATCCCTCCTCTCGTCATGACAGTGGCGGCCTCAGCCTCCTTTACTTCGCGATGGCCGCGATCCACTTTCCGGCCAGCTCCTCCGTCACCCTGACGGAAAGCACGCCGTCCTGATACGCCCATTCCACGGGCAGGTCTGCCCTGAAGAAATCCAGCGCGCAGGCCGCGCATTCGTCCGGCGCGAATGGGCAGGGCAATGTCAGGGTCGCGGGTCGGTCGCAGCAGATGAGCAGCGCCGCCTTCACGCCGTCCGCCAGACGTTCCTTTTCCACCGCGGTGAAGGCCAGCCTCACGGGTTCTCCCGCGAACCGCCATGTCTTTCCGTCTATGCCGATTCCGTCCGCTTCGCGGCCCGCGTAGCCCAGCAGCGCCCCGTCCCGATAGCGGTAGGTCAGCGCGTCCTTGCCGTGGAAGGTGATCCTGTGGCCGTCGAGCGGGACGCCGTCCAGGTCGATCCCGACAGGCGGCAGCGTCCGCCCCTCGAGGCAGCGCGCGTCTTCCGCCTCGTCGCGGTAGAACGGGCCGGGCCAGTCCTCATAGAACGTGCGGTAATGGTTTGCCAGGGATACCGCGCCGTTCGGGAAGCGGTTGGCGATGTAGCGCGCCTCCGCCGGACGGGACAGCGCCTCCAGGCTGTCCGGCGCGTAGGCTCCCATGGCGCAAAGCGCGTCGAAGAGCGTGGAAATGTCGCGGCCCATGGACTGGCTCTGGTCGTCGCGGGGCCGGAAGGCCAGGTACAGGCACTCGCCCGCGCCGCGCTTCACCCAGGCGCCCAGCAGGTGTTCGCCGCACCGGGCGGTGGGTTGCGCGTCGTCCAGTTCGATGGGATAGGCGTAGTCCGGCAGGTAATCGGTGAGTATCTTCATGGGGGCCAGCGAAGCCAGTTTGCCCTCGAAGGCGATTTCCCTGTCGGCCAGCGTCAGCGGCCTGTCGGGTGTCGCCACGGCCTTCAGCCCAAACAGCTTCAAGAAGCGCGCGGCGCAGTCGGAGCCGTCCTCATAGCGCAGCGCGGGCACGCTCGTCCAGATCAGCCGCCCGCCGGTCTCCACGAACCGCTCCAGCATGTCCATGGTGGCCGGGGAGAGGAACATCTCAAACTGGCTGACCAGCGCGCGGTAAGGGCGGCCGTTCACGATGAGATGGCCCTCGCCGTCCGCCCGGCCGTATTTGAGCAGCATTTCCTCGGTGATGTAGTTGCAGTAGCCGTACTGCACCATCCAGGTCCCGAACCGCTCCTGGCTGTAGTTGAGTTCGGTGGGATAGAGCATGAGCACGTCGCTGCAGCGGTGCTGCATGTTCTGCACGAGGGCGTCCTTCAGATCGGAAGCGCCGTAGGTCACACCCACGTCGTAGAACCGGCGCAGCACCTCCTTCGGCGAGCCCCAGCCCGCACAGTAGGCCTTCTCAAAGCGGTTCAGAGAGCCAAACGACGCGGCGATGGCCTGCGCGTAGTAATCCCGATCCATGAAGCCGCCTTCCGGATGGTCGGTGCCCGCGCCGGAGAGGAATTCGTTCCAGCGGAAGTAGTCGCCGCAGGCCGATATGTTCTCCCGCACGGTGGAGCTCCACACATACGGCTTGTCGTAATCGTAGCGGCTGACGCGCTGCTGTCCCTCGTTGAGCTGGAAGCCCACCTTCTCCGCAAAGTGATCGCAGGTGGGCGCCTCCTGCCAGGTGGCGTGGGCGCGGCACATCACGGGCCCGCCGATCAGGCCCTCGGCGTAGACGCGGGCGTCTATGGCCAAATCGACCACCCGGCCGCTCAGCAGCTCGAAATAGCGCTTGCGAAACAGCCAAGTCTCGTAAGCGCCTTCCGCGCCTTTCCCCATCAGGTACTGGGTTGGCTCGTCTTTGTCGCCGCCGGGCATGAAGCGGTTCTGCCCGTAGGCGAAATACACCATGTATTTGAGGAAATCCCGGTATTTATCGCCATAAAGCGACGCGAAGGTTTCGATCAGCGAATCGGTGACGTAGCGCGTGGTGATCTCCGTGTCCGGGCCGAAATGCTCGTTCAGATCCCAGTCGAACTGGATGTGCATCTCGTCCGAATAGAAGCCGCCGTAGCGGATGCCCGCCCGGCTGTGCTCGTCGATGACGCCCTTGACGTAGGGCAGCGCGCTGTCCGCGAAATAGTCCAGCTCCGGCGTCCTGTACTCGATGACCACCAGAACATTGTCCTTCTTCACGTCCGTGAGGCCGGATATGACGATGTCGTCGTAGGCGTACCCCGCCCCGGTCAAATGGTAGCTGTTCGGAACGACTGTCCAGTTAGCTGTGGAGGAAATATCCACGATGTCGTTCTCATCCACATAGTACAGGCCGTCGCCCTCCAGCTTTTCCGGGGTGAACGCCACGGCCATGACCCTGTGAACCGTCAGCTGGATCGGGCCCTTGTTGTTGTACCACTGTATCTGCCGCCGGGTCTTCACGGAATAAGCGCCGTTTTCGATGGCGCCGGCCCGGAACTGCCACTGATAGCCCGTATCCATATGATCCGAGGCGTAGCCGCCGCCGATGTCCAGCGGTGAGATCAGCGACGCGCCGAAGCTCATGCCGTATTTCTTCGCGCAGTCGCACACCACTCTGAACGCCGCGATGGTCGCGGGCGAGGAGGGATAGTTGCGCCGCGTGGTGCCGCCGAAGAAGAAGTCGTAGGACACCTCGATGCGCTCGCAGCCCCTCTCTTTGGCGTCCCGCACAAAGGATTCCAGCGTCGTGCCCTCGGGATACATGCGCTTCTTCTCGCCGGAAAAGCCCTTCTCCTGGTCGTCGAACAGCGGCTTGTCCGGATCGGACGCGATGCGCTCCAGCTGCTTCTCATCGGTCAGTATCAGTGTCGCCACCCGGTCATACAGACGGAACACGCCCTCCTTGCGAATAACGTTCATGCTGCAGCCTCCCTTTCAAATACAGTGGATTTTCCTTTTAGGTAAAAGTACCACATTTCCACCATGAAGTCAACGCTTTTACCTCTATGTTTTAGGTTTGCGTAAAGATCAATGGCGCAAATCTATTGACAGAAAGTACACAAAATGTTATACTTAACAAGCGGCTTCGATTCAGCCGTCCGCATCCGTCTCAGAGGAGGGGTCATATGAATTACGCGCCAACGAAAAAAGACAGCCGCCCGGTCAACGCGCCCACGCGGGCGTCGCGCACCATGCGCACGCTGCGCGGCATCTTCTCGGACTGGCAGCTGTACGTGCTGATCGCCCCGGCCGTGATCTACATTTTCCTGTTCAACTATATGCCCATGTACGGCGTGCAGATCGCCTTCAAGAACTTCAAGCCCTCGAAGGGCATCTGGGGCAGCCCCTGGGTCGGCCTCAAATACTTTGAGAAATTTGTCAAAAACCCCCTCTTCGGGCGGCTCATCTGGAACACCATGCGCATCAGCCTCTACTCGCTGGCCACGTTCCCGCTGCCCATCCTCCTGGCGCTGATGATCAATGAGCTGGACAACCAGAAGTTCAAGAAGAGCGTGCAGATGGTCACCTACGCGCCCCACTTCCTGTCCACCGTCGTGGTCTGCTCCATGGTCACCCTGTTCTGCAACAAGGACAGCGGCCTGTTCAACCACATCGCGGAGGCGCTGGGGGGCCAGCGGACGGCCTTCCTCGAAAAGGCGAATCTGTTCACGCCCATCTACGTGTGGAGCGGCGTGTGGCAGGGCATCGGCTGGAGCAGTATCCTCTACATCGCGGCGCTGTCCGGCGTGTCGCCGGAGCTGGTTGAGGCGGCGCGCATCGACGGCGCGAACCGCCTGCAGATCGTGACCCACGTGAACATCCCCTCCATCATGCCCACCATCGTCATCACGCTGATCATGTCCTGCGGCGGCATCCTCTCCGTGGGCTTTGAAAAGGTCTACCTGCTGCAGAACAAGTTGAACCTGGACGCCTCGAACATCATCGCCACATACGTCTACGAGCTGGGCCTTCTGAACGCCCAGTATTCCGCCTCGGCGGCCATCGGTCTGTTCAACACGATCGTCAACGTCACGCTGCTGCTCATCGTCAATGCGATCGCCCGTCGCATCAGTGAGATCAGCCTGTTCTGAGGAGGCGGAGAAAATGACAAACGCGAAAACAACGAAGAAAAAAATCCGCCAGACAAGGGCCGACGTGGTGTTCGACGTTTTCAACACCGTGTTCATGGTCATCCTGATGTTCGTGATCCTGTATCCCCTGTATTTCACGGTCATCGCGTCGTTCTCGGATCCCTACGCCGTGGTCAACGGCAAGGTGGTCTTCTGGCCCATCAATCCCACGCTGGAGCCCTACGCGAACGTGTTCAAGGAGAGCCGCATCTGGATCGGCTACCGAAACAACCTGATCAACGTGCCCCTGGGCACCCTGTGGAACCTGATCCTCACCCTGCCCACGGCCTACGTGCTGAGCAAGAAGAAGCTGCACGGGCGCGGCCTGTTCGCCACCTACTTCCTGATTCCCATGTACTTCGGCGGCGGCCTGGTGCCCACCTACATGCAGATCAAGGGCATGGGGCTGGTGAATACGCCCTACACGCTGATCGTGCTGAGCGGCCTGTCGATCTACAACATGATCGTATCCCGCGTGTTCTTCCAGACGTCGATTCCGGAGGACATCTACGAATCCGCCACCATCGACGGCGCCAGCGATTTCCGGCAGTTCTTCCAGATGGCGCTGCCGCTGGCCAAGCCCATCATCGCGGTCATGGCGCTGTTCTACGCGGTGGGCCGCTGGAACGACTACTTCACCGCCCTGATCTTCATCAGCGACAACAACCTGCAGCCCCTGCAGATCATCCTGCGCGGCATCCTGCTGCTGAATCAGACGGCGCTGGCCAACCTGAATACCCAGAACCTGGGCCAGGACGACATCGAGTACATGCTGACGCTGGCCCGCCAGGTGTACATGGCCGAGGGCATGAAGTACTCGCTGATCTTCATCTCCTCCGCGCCGCTTCTGATCGCCTACCCGTTCGTTCAGAAATACTTCGTCAAGGGCATCATGATCGGCTCTCTGAAGGGCTGACGCCCGTTTCCCCATGATTCGAACCGCCTCATGGCGGTCTCGATAGATGCTCCGCCCGGCTGCCCATGAGTCGGTGAGGAAATAATTAAAGGAGGTCACCTCATGAAGAAGCTGCTTTGTCTGGTTCTGGCCTTTGCGATGCTCGCGATGAGCGGCGCCGCCCTGGCCGAAGGGCTCACCTATGCCAGCGACGGTCTGTATCAGTACAATCCTGATTACGACTACATGGCAACGGACTGCAATTCCTGGCCGCTGGTCGCAGAGGGCGAGAGCCTGACCCTGACCGTGTTCACCCACATGGAAGACGCGCATCCCACCGATCCCCATGACCTGTGGTTCTGGAACTGGCTGGAAGCGCAGACCGGCGTCACCTTCGAGATCGAACAGGTGCTGGACAGCGCTCTGTCCGAGCGCAAGAGCCTGCTGTTCGCTTCCGCGGACCTGCCGGACATCCTGCTGTGCGTCGGCCTGACTACCACGGACATGATGAACTACGGCGCGGGCGAGGGCCTGCTGCTGGACTACACGCCTTACATCACCGAGGAGCTCATGCCCAACCTCTGCCTGGCGTTTGAGGAGTTCCCGATCTTCAAAGCGAACGCCACCGCGGCGGACGGCGCGATCTACTCCCTGCCCTACAACCGCGGCTACTTCTCCCCCTACGGCGAGAGCAACCGTATCTTCATCGACATGAACCGCATGGAAGCCGCCGGCCTGACCGAGCCTCCGAAGACGCTGGATGACTTCATCGCCATGCTGTACGCCTTCAAGGAAGCCGATCCCGACTGCATCCCGCTGGGCGGCGCGAACGAGAGCATGAACCCCGGCTACTACATCCTGAACGCCATGGGCTTCCTGGGCGCCAGCTCCAACTACGGCACCAAGATCACCATCCGCGAGGGCGAGGCCGTGCTGCCGGTGGGCGATCCGCTGTTCAAGGAATACCTGAAGATCATGCATCAGTTCTATGAGGACGGCATCATTGCGAACAGCTTCTTCACCGACGACGGCACCGCCGTCAACGCGAAGATGAGCGAAGGCAAGCTGGGCGTGTATCCCTTCGTGCCCTTCACCGTCACCCCGAACTATGAGGACTACTCTCACTGGGTATCCTTCACTCCCCTCACTTCCGAGTGGAGCGACAAGCAGCAGTGGCTCGAGTACAACTGCTGGGATGTCGGCGGCTTCGCCTCCAGCGCCGAGACCGCGTATCCCGAGATCATCGCCCGCCTGGCCGACTTCTTCTACAGCGACTACGGCTTCATGATGATCTGGGACGGCCCGCGCATGGGCAACAACACCATGGGCATCCTGCAGGGCGCCTACTCCTACATCGACTATGACAACCTGCGCGCCGATGGCCTCGCCAACATCAAGACCGTCACCCCCGAGATCGACGACGGCACCTATGACGGCGACTACGACTTCAAGTACTCCATCTGCGGCGGCCCCTACTCCCAGTTCGGTCTGAACGGCGGCCACGTGGCCACCAGCCGCGCCGTCGGCCTGCCCGAGGGCGTGTACGCGGATCGTGCCGACGCCATGATGCTCCGCGGCATCGGCTGGAAGTCCGAGGACGACTTCAACTACTACATCGAGCACTACATGGAGTACAAGACCAATCCGCCGACCTTCGACACCCACACCACCGAGGGCCAGTTCCGCGGCTCCATGTACGAGTGGGTCACCCCCTATGAGACCAGCGGTTTCCCGGCCATCACCTACTACACGCTGGATGAGACCGAAGAGATGTCCGACTACAACGCGACCCTGAAGGTCTACGCTGAGGGCGAAATCGCCAAGTTCATCAGCGGCGACCGCGACATCGAGGAGTTTGACGCTTTCGTCACCGAACTCGAGGGCATGGGCCTGCGCGAGTGGGAAGCCATCTTCAAGGGCGCCTGGGACAACTATCAGGCCGCCATGGGCACCGGCAACGACATCGCCGGCTGATCCTTTCCTCTGACGAAGCTCTTGCAAACCTCATAAAGAAACAGTGCCGCGTATATGGGCTGCGCGGCACTGTTTCTTTATGGATGGGGGATGGGAGAAAAAGAAACGATCAGGCCCCGAACTCGCCGTCGCGGGAGGTATCCCGCTCGCCATACAGGATGGACGGTTCCAGCAGGAAATCAAACAACTCTTCCCCGATGAACGCCCTGGCCTTTTCTACGGCCTCCGGCTCCTTCTCCGTGTCCATGGCGGCGAAGGAGGCGAAGATGGGCTTGGGTTCGCCCATGTGGTGCGGGGCGTCCGGATCGTAGCGGAACATGCCCAGGTTCAGCCCGAACTCGTGGGGGTTGTCCACTGTGGCGTGGTGCGTGAACAGGTCGACCGTCTTCATCTTCCGGGCCTTCATGTAGGCCAGTACGTAACCCGCGGCGGCCATGCGCTCCGTGAGGGCCTGCATGGGGCCGTTCTGCGAATTGAAGCCCTACTCGCTGAAGATGATGCGGCGGGGTTCGCCCCTGTAGAGGAACGCCTCCTGCGAGAGGAACGCCTCCAGCACTTCCATGTTCTTGAAGGTGATCTTGGCGGTGGAGAAGGTGAAATCCGGCGCGCGGTCGTGCCAGAAATCCGGCCAGCGCAGATCTTCCGGATAGGGATGATACGCCACGTGCCAGGGGAAATCGCCCTCCTCGCGGCCATACGCCGCCAGCAGCTCCAGCATGCGGCGGCCGACGTAATAGCGCCCCTTCTGCGAGGGGTCGAAATTCGCGCCGCACCAGAACTGATCCAGCGAGATGTAGACGCGGAAATGGCGGCAGAACCGCTGGCCGCACAGCCAGGCCAGGCGCAGCGCCTGGGCGTACTCCCGAACGTAGTCCTCCACGGGCATCTCCCCCGCGTTGCCCCAGATGTACTGGCTGTTGACCTCGTTGGAGATGATCGCGCCTGCCGCGTGACCGTACTTCCCGTCCTTCCTGGTGTAGCGCTCCACCAGGAAGGACACGAACGCCGCGTAATAACCCTGGCCCTCCTCGGTCTCCATGTCGAAGGCGCTGATGTAGGCGTTGGGGCAGTTCCAGTCGTAGCGGGGATGGATGCAGGCGTCCAGCAGCGCCCTTTCGCCGGTGGAGCCGAACAGCCGTGGCGAATTGAGCAGGATCATGGTCATCATGGGCACGGAGGCCATCGCCGCGTCGATCTCCTCCACGGCGGACCCGCGCACATAGTACACACGCCCGTTGAAGGGGTATTCGAGGGTGCCCGGGCCGGGCGCGGCGGCCATCAGCGCGGGCAGGTTGATGTTCATCAGGCCCTGGCGGATGCTGACGCCGTACTTCTTCGCCAGTTCCCCGGGCAGGCCCAGCGTCTTGATGATGTCCGGCCGGGGATAGGGCGTCTCGTCGGCAGGCACGCCGGCGGCCACGTCCGTGACGTAGCGCGCGCCCTCGGCGCGTCCGCCGTTCTCGTATAGGTCGAAGCGCGAGAAGATGCGGTCCCGGCCGCCGTCCAGCCGGGGCAGTTCGATCACACCGCCCCTGACCTCGACGGGCAGGACAGTCAGCGCCCGGCCCGGCTTGGGCCCTACGGTGGGCGCGCTCTCGCGCAACAGCGCGGGGCCGTCCGAGTCGGTGAACAGGCGGACGCAATCGCGCGCCGCCTCAATGCGGAGTACCCTCATGGTCGATCATCCTCCTCGATGCGCGCAGGCGGTGTGAGATTGCTTCTCTCCCGCCTTGTTTTTTATTTTATTATAGCCTGACAGCGCTGTGCGCGCAAGACCAGGAAGGAAATCAGTGTTTCCTAAGATTATTCTTTCACATGCCCCTTTGACGGGAATCAGTCACATATCGAGAAATGCCGCGACGCCAATGATCCTCGGATCGGTAACTGACGATTCAAGAAAATCCTTGTCGCCGGTCAGAAAGATGTCGGCATGCGCGTTGAGCGCCGCTCTCAGGATCGGGCGGTCTTTGATATCCCGAATCTTCTCTTCGGAGGGATTCTCTTCTTCCGGTGTGGAGACAAGTTCGACCAGGCCGAGAAAATTGTAGAGGAAAGCCTCGAGCTCCGTAAGCTTGTTCGGGAATTTTTCATGGAATTTCCGATGCAGCTCGTCGATGACATAATCACAGACGACAGGCTCAAAGGGCGGATTGAGCGCTTTCATCAAAGCCTGAGCCGCCCGACCGCCCGGGAAAAGCGCCGCGGATATGATTATGTTGGTATCGAGCATGACCTTCATTCTGCCGACTCCTCCCTGCGGGATTGCGCTATCCACTCGGCAACGTCATCTTCGGTATAAAGGCCCGCTCTCTCCGCTTCGCCCTTCATCTGTTCCTGAAAACGCATGAGAGCGTATACGGTGGAATTGACGACCCGAACGTTGTTTCCATCCACAATAAAGGTAACCCGGTCGCCTGTGTCAACGCCGAGCGCGGCGCGTACGTTTTTGGGAATCGTGACTTGCCCCTTGGCCATTACCCTTGCGTCATTGACAAATGCGGGCTGAGACATGAAAGTCCCTCCTCATGATGTAGTAGGAAATCAGGATTTCCCTACTCATATTATACTCCATCGTTGCCCGTTTTTCAACTGGAAAGGGCGGCGATTCCATATTTTACCGCAAAGCAAGAGAGTGATCCCAAAACGTGTGTCATCGACACTGCGTTTGAGAGAAAATCAGCGTCTTTTGAACCGGACAAATGAACGCTGCTTATTTCTCAAAATCCGTGGGATAATATTGACAGTAAGACGCAACCAAACAATGCCTGACAGGAGAGGAGCAGACAGAATTGAAGAAGGAAAGGACGATGTTACTGTGGATGAATGCCATAATATACCATAAGGGACTCATTGACCAAATCACCTATGAAAAGATGGATCGGAAGATCAGAAGCTCATTTGACAAAACAGGAAGGCAGTGATAAACTAGTTGTATTATGGTGGAGGTATGATATATGAACGCTAAATATATGGGCTGGTATCAGATTGCCGAAAAGGTAAACGCCGGCACGAATATCCGGGATATTCCGCTTGCCGTGGCGTTTTATGGCCGCGTCAGCACCGATAAGGAATATCAGCTTCACTCTTTGGAGAACTCGAACGAATACCTCGAAAAATACATCGCGGAATGCAAAAACTGGACGCTCTATCGCGGCTATGTCGACGAAGGCATCAGCGGCACCAGCGCGGACAAGCGCGACGAATTCCTGCGCATGATCGAAGACGCCGAACAGGGATGCTTTTCTCTGATCGTTACCAAGGAGGTCAGCCGCTTCGCGCGCAACAACCGGGAGTGCCTCAACTACATCAAAAGGCTGAAGGACTGCAATGTCGGCGTGCTCTTCCTGAACGACAATATCCTCAGCTTCCGCGATCAGGATAATTTCAGCCTGCACATCCGGGGCGTCATCGCGGAGGAGGAGAGCCGAAACACCTCCCGCCGGGTTTCCTTCGGCCATCAGCAGTCCATCAAAAAGGGAACGGTCTTTGGCAATGGATTGATCTATGGCTACAACAAGATCCCCGGCGGCCTCGCCGTCAACGAAGCCGAGGCCGCGATGGTCCGGCAGGTCTTTGATATGTACACCGCAGGCGGCATGTCCCTTCACCAGATCGAATTGGCGCTTGACAAAATGGGCTATAAAAACAGCAAGGGCAACAGGATTTCTCACGTCACGCTGGGGGCCATCATCACAAATCCCAAATACAAGGGATACTACTGCGGCAACAAGGTCAAAGTCATCGACATGCAGACCCGCAAGCAGAAATTCCTGGATGAGTCCGAGTGGGTCATGTACAAGGACGAGACCGGCGAAAAAGTGCCCGCCATCGTCGACGAGGCTGTCTGGGAACAGGCCAACGAACGCTACCGGCAGCGGAAGGCGAAGTATAAGGAACTCAGGGCGAACAACAGCGCGCCCGCCGTCGGCTGGGGGCGGAGTCCTCTGAGCGGCAAATTATTCTGCGCCACCTGCGGCGCGCCTTTCTGGCGCGATGTGGTCAGCTTTGGCAGCACGGCGGGGAAGGAGTATTGGCGCTGTTCCTATAAAAAGAAGAACGGTTCCGCCTCCTGCCCCACGTCGCCGATCTATACGGAAGAACTCATGGAGATCCTCAAATCCGTTCTGGGCGAATTGAAGGGCATGATCACGAAGAACGCCCAAGAGTATACCCGCCTCCTCAGAGAGGAATCCCAAAGCCTTCCCGAATCGGCAGAAAAGGAAATGAAGCGCCAGACCATCCGACTGGAGCGGCTATACAAAAAGCGGGATAAACTCCTCGATCACAATGTCAACGGCAGGATATCGGACGAGCAGTTTGAGGAAATGAACAGGGCCGTGACGACTGAAATACAGGAGGTCACAGCCCGGATCAATGAAGCCAGGGACTCGATCGCGTCCGTCAAGGCGAACATAAAGAAGGTCGACCGGCTGTGCGAGCAAATCCTCGCATTCTTTAAGGACTACGACGGGCAAGGGCTGGACGCCGGCACGGCCTCCATGCTCATTGACCGAATCGAGGTTTTCCCCACGGAGGGCAAGGAAATCCCGATGAAAATCTGCCTCAAATTTGTCGACGAGCCCCGTGAGGCCAGGGTAAAACACCGGCGTTCCGGTAACATGGTCAAGAAGATGATCGAATCCCAGGAGCGCCAGATGAGCGGGCAGAGCCGCTGACAAGCGCCCAAGGACGAAATGAACAAAGCGCGATCCACTGCCGGAAGGGCGGCGGACCGCGCTTTTCTTTTTAAAAGTCTATCCTCGGCACGGAATCCAGCAGCTGGCGGCCGTATTCGGTCTGGGGCCTCAGGAAAAAATCCCCGGCCGGCTGCGCCTCCAGGATGCGCCCCGCCCGCATCACGACCACCTCGTCGCACACGTAGCGGATGACGCCCAGGTCGTGGGAAATGAAGAGTATGGTCAGGCTGCGCTCGGCCCGCAGCGCGCGGATGAGATCCAGCATTTTCAGCTGCACGGACACGTCCAGCGCCGAGGTGGCCTCGTCCGCGATGAGCAGCTCCGGCTCAACGGCCAGCGCCCGGGCCAGGGCGACGCGCTGCTTCTGGCCGCCGGAAAAAGCCCGCGGCAGGCGATCCAGCGCATCGGCGGGCAGCTCCATGCGCTCCATCAGGCGAAGGCACTTTTCCCGCGCCTCGCCCCGCGCCGCCGCGCCGTGAAACACCATGGCTTCCTCCAGCGCGCGCCCGACGCGGCGCCTCGGGTTCAGCGAACCTTCCGGATTCTGGAACACCATCTGGATCTTCCGGCAGGCCGCCTTGTCGCGCCGCCCGGAAAGCGGCCGTCCGTCCAGCAGCACCTGGCCGGAGGCGGGCGCCAGCAGCCCTGCCGCCACCCGGGCCAGCGTCGACTTGCCCGAGCCGGACTCGCCCACCAGCCCCACCACCCTGTGCCGCGGAATGACGAGACTCACGTCCTCCAGCACCGGCCGGTCCTCATAGCCGGCATGGACATGCCTCAGCTCCAACACGGCGTCCATCTTACGCCTCCCTCCGCGACACCGGCAGTATGGCGCGCGCCAGCGTCTTCGTGTATTCGTGGGCCGGTTCGGTCAGCAGCCGCCGCACCGGGCCGCGCTCCACGATCTCGCCCCGCCGCATGACGGCCAGGCTCCGGCATACCTGCGCCGCCACCGCCAGGTTGTGCGTCACAAAAAGGACGGCAAAGCCGCGCTCTCTCTGCAGTTCGCCGATCAGCGCCAGCGTCTGCCGCTGAACCGTCACGTCCAGCGCCGTAGTCGGCTCGTCGCACAGCAGCGCCTCGGGGTTGCAGGACAGGGCCATGGCGATCAGCACTCGCTGGCACTGGCCGCCGGACAGGCTGCCCGGCAGGCGGTCGGACACAGCCAGCTCCTCCGGCAGCGACAGCCGCCTGAGAAGCTCCGTCGCCCGGGCCTTCGTTTTCGCCGGGTTCGTCCGCTGGCGGATGCGGATCACCTCGCACAGCTGGCGGAACACCGGGCAGAGCGGGTCAAGGGCGCTCATGGGGTTCTGGAAAATCATGGCGCAGTTCGGGTTGTCGCGCCGCCCGGCGCACTCCTCCCGGACGCCGTCCGGCAAAAGCCCGACGAGGCTTCTCAGCGTCAGCGTCTTGCCTGAGCCGGATTCGCCCACGAGGCCCAGCGTCTCGCCCGCCCGCAGCCCGATCGACACATCCCTGACCAGCCGGTTTCCCGCCCGGTCATAGAGGTTCAGCCCCTCGACCCCCAGGATCACATCTCCGTCCATATCAAACCCCAATTCCCCAAGGCTGTCTCATTTAACGACTTATTCAACAAATTGGATGAAGCGTGATAAGCAACGACCCTATTGCCTCGCTGCGCTCGGCACTTCCCCTGAGAGGGGAAGCAAGATCGTTCCTCTTGAGGCGTTCTTCTTGGCTCCCCTTCCAGGGGAGCTGGCGCGCAGCGCCTGAAGGGTCTTCCTCGCCATACGCTTATTTATTGAACGACAGTTTAAATGAGACGGCCCTGCCAATTCCTAATTCTAAATTCCTAATTCCATATATCCGCCAGTCCGTCGCCGATGAAGGACAGGGCGATGCCGGTGTACACCACCATGAGGCCCGGAATGACCGACAGCCACCAGGCGGTGGTCATGAAGTTCTGTCCCTCGGCGATCATAGCGCCCCAGTCCGGCGTGGGCGGCGTGACCCCGATGCCCAGGTAGCCCAGGGTGACGATGATCGCCAACAGGCCCGCCATGTCCGTCATCAGCACCACCACGGCCTGGGGCAGCACGTTGGGGAACAGCTCCCGCCAGATGACGCGCATGTCGGAATAGCCCATCATCCGCGCGGCCTGCAGCCACTCGCTCTCCCGCAGCGACGCCGTCGCGCCCCGGGCCACCCGCGCGTACAAAAGCCACCCCACCAGCATGAAGGTGATGTAGATGCCGTGCGCCCCCGCGCCGGTGGCGAAGGCCACCACGATCACCAGCAGGTAGTACGGGAAGGCGATGAAGGCGTCCGTCGCCAGGATGACGAGCCATTCCACCCAGCCGCCGTAGTAACCGGAGAGCATGCCCAGGAACAGGCCCGTGACAAACGGCGCGATCTCCGCCAGCGCCATGATGCGCAGGTCGGTGCGGGCGGCGTACGCCACGCGGCTGAACATGTCCCGGCCCAGCTGGTCGGTGCCGAAGGGATGCGCGCCCCCCGGCGGCTGCAGGAAGGCGTAGAGGTCCTGCTCCAGGGGATCGTAGCGGCAGACAAGGGGGGCCAAGAGGGCCAGCGCCAGCATCGCGGCCATCATGAAAAGGCCCACAGAGAGCGTCACCGCGCCGCGCCGCGGCCTTTTTAACCGTCTGTTCATGCGCGCCTCCTCAGGTCAGCGTCCTGGGGTCGGCCCTGTGGGCGATCAGATCGGCCAGGAAGCTGACGATCACCACAAACACGGCGCAGTACAGCGCCACGGCCTGAACCAAGGGAAAATCGCGGTTGGAAATGGCCTCGAAAAGCAGGTGGCCGATGCCGCGCACCGCGAACACCTGCTCCACCACCAGCGTGCCGCCGATGAGGTAGGACAGGTTCACGCTGAACAGCATCAGCGTGGGAATGAAGGCGTTGCGCAGGATATGGCGCAGGTAGATCGTGCGCATCGGCACCCGGGCGGCCCTCAGCGTGGTCACGTAATCCGCGTCCAGCGCCTCGATCAGCCGCTCCCGCAGGGACCGGACCAGGGGCGGGATCTGCCCGAAGGAGATGGTCACCGCCGGCAGGACCAGGCTGTGGAGCATGCCGCCGAATCCGGGCCTGAGCCCGCCCACGGGGAACCAGCGCAGCCGCACCGCGAAGGACAGTATCAAAAGGAGCCCCAGCCAGAACACCGGCATGCCCTGGGTGAAGGCGGGCGCCACGCGGATGACCTGGTCGAACAAACCGTCCCTGTGGGTCGCCGCCAGGAAGGCCAGAAGCAGCGTGGCCCCCAGGGTGATGAGGGTGGACAGCGCCGCCAGCAGCAACGTGACCGGCGCGCGCTGGAACACCAGCGCCCGGCTGGACACGCCGTATTTGACGGACTCGCCCGTGTCGCCCCGCAGGAACACGTTTTGAAGGAACCGCGCGAACTGCCGCCCGGGAGACAGGTTCAGCCCCAGCCTGTCCCTGAGTGCCTCGATGGCGTCGCTGGCGGCGTGTTCGCCCAGCACCATCACGGCCGGATCGCCGGGCACCAGGCGGATGATGAAGAACACCGCCACGGTGATCAGCGCGACGACCAGCGCCGAGCGAAGCAGTGCCCGCCGCAGCCACCGGCGAAAGCGCAGTTTTTCCTGTGTCGTACGTTCGCGCGCCATGCTGCGCATCAGGCCTCCCTCAAACGGCTCGTCCCGGAAAACGTCAGAAAAATGCAGGGACGAAGCGCGTCCGTCCCTGCGCCTTTTATTCATTTTATCACATGTCGTTCCAATAGGACAATTATTTTTTCACGACGCCTGTAAAATCTGCGGTGCCGTTGGGCAGCACGGCAAGGCCCTCCACATCGGCGCGCGCGCCCACCAGGATGCTGGGATAGTACAGCGGCACGTAGGGCGCGTCCGCCGCCAGGATCCGCTGGAGCTCTTCGTAGATTTCGGCGCGTTCGCCGCCGTCCGGCGTCACCTGGCCGGCCTTCATCAGGGCCACGGCCTCGTCGCTGCGGTAGCTCGTCCAGAAGCAGTTGCTGAAGCCCTCGGGGTCGACCTGGAAGGCGAAGATGGAATCCGCGTCCGGGAAGTCGGCCACGGCCACATTGATCATGATCGAATAGTTCAGGTTGCGGAAATCCTGGCGGAAGGCGGCGATCTCCTGCACGTTCAGCCGGATGTCGATGCCGATGGCCGCCCCCGCGGCCTGGACGATCAGCGCCTCCTGCAGGCGCACGTTGTTGCCCGAGGGAATGCTGAGGGTGGTGCTGAAGCCCTCCGGGAACGCGCTCTGGGCCAGCTCGGCCTTCGCGGCCTCGAGATCGGGCGTCAGGGCCGCGACCGCGCCGGCGGCGCTGTAGCGCAGGGCGGCGGGCAGCACGGCGTCGGCCGCCTCGCCGTAGCCGAAGGTGAGGGCCCGGGCCAGCGCCTCGCGGTCCAGGGCCAGGGCCAGGGCGCGGCGGGCGTGGACGTCGGAGAAGTGCTCGTCCAGCGTGTTGAAGAACAGCTCCTCCACGTTCCAGCTGCCGCTGGCGATGATGTATGTCTCCGGGCCGCCCGCGATCTCGGCGGCGTTGGCGTAGCTCAGCGACTCCACGGCGTCCACGTCGCCCACCCGAAGCTGGTTGATGGCCTGGTTGTCGTCGCTTATCACCTTGTAGACCAGCCTGTCGACGGCGGGCCTGCCCTCCTGCCAGTAGTATTCGTTCTTCACGAAGACGAGGTCGCCCGCCGGATCCCATTCGGACACCACGAAGGGGCCGGTGCCCACGGGGTTTTTGAAGAATTCCTCCTCCGTTTTGCCGCCGAAGTCCTTGGGCAGTATGCCGTTGGAGAAGTTGGCCAGCTCGGAGAAAAAGGGCGTGTAGGCGGCGTTCAGCGTGATGACCACGGTCTTTTCATCGGCCGCCTCGATGGAGGCAATGTCGGCCTCCAGGGGCAGCGGGCCCTCCACGGCCAGGTGCCGCTCCAGGGAGAACTTCACATCCTCGGCCGTCACGTCGGCGCCGTCGCTGAATTTGAGGCCGTCGCGCAGCGTGAAGGTGTACACGAGGCCGTCCTCGCTGATGGTGTGGGAGGCGGCCAGGTAGTCGCCGATGAGGCCCTCCGCGTCGAACATCACCAGCGGCTCGAACACCTTGTCGATGGCGAAGGCGTTGTTCGAGGTGATTTCCCGATGCAGGTCGAAGGAGGTGACGGAATCCGCCCGGGCGTAGACGAAGGTCGTCCCGCCGCCCTCGGCCAGGCCCGCCGGGGCCGCGAACACCGCCGCCAGCGCCGCGATCAGTGCGAAGATCAGAATGTTTTTTTTCATGGCTCTCTCCCTTTCTTTTTCCCATTGATTTGATAGGGTTTTGATTTTGTGATATTATATCATGCGCCGCGGGAAAGTCAATAGCCTGCGGGGCGGCAGGCCCATAGAATTATTTGGCTTTCGCCCATAGGCGGAGCCAATGGCGGGGCGGCGCGCGATGTTTTTATTTTATTCACTTTCGCGCCACATCAAACACAGAAAACCATGGTATAATAACAGCATGGAGGCTTATAGGACATCCGCAAAGGAGGCGGTTATATGTATTATCCGTATTATTTCGATCCCACATATCTTTTGGTCATACTGGGCATGGTCATTTCGCTGATCGCCCAGGCCCGCGTGCGGGGCGTCACCGCCAAATACGCCGGCGTCGCCGCGCGCTGCGGCCTCACGGGGGCCGACCTGGCCCGTCAAATGTTGGACGACGGCGGGCTGAACGATGTTCCCATCGAGGTCATCGCCGGCAACCTGACCGACCACTACGACCCGGCCAGCCGCACGCTGCGCCTTTCCCAGGAGGTGGCCGGCGGCCGTTCCATCACGGCGCTGGGCATTGCCGCCCACGAGACGGGCCACGCCTACCAGCACCGGGACGCCTACGGTCCCCTGGTGCTTCGCACCGCCGCCGTGTCCACGGTCAACATCGGCTCGCACCTGTCCTGGCCGCTGGTGCTGCTGGGGCTGGTCTTCAGCTGGCAGCCGCTGATCACGGCGGGCATACTGCTGTTCTCCCTGGTTGTGCTGTTCACCCTCATCACCCTGCCGGTGGAGTTCAACGCCAGCCGCCGCGCCCTCGCCACCCTCGAGGGCCAGGCCTACCTGGACGCGGACGAGATGGCCGGCGCGCGGAAGGTGCTCTCCGCCGCGGCGCTGACCTACGTCGCCGCCGCGCTGACCGCCGTGCTGCAGCTGGCGCGCCTGCTGATCCTCGGCGGCCGCGGCAGGAGAAGGTCTTAAGAAAACCTCATAAATACAGTCCGTCCCGCCGGCGTTATCGGCGGGACGAATCTTTTTGGCGGCGGTTACAGGCCCTCTTTCGCGTACCGTGGCTCCACATAGCCCTTGTTGTACTCGGGGCCGCCGGGGAAGTTGGCGCTCTTGAGCACGCCGGGTACCTTGCCCCGCTTCATGAGCTCCTCCACGACCACCGTGGTCACGCTCCACATGATGAACGCGGCGGCCAGGCCGGAGGCGGCGCACAGCCGGGGCTCCAGGCCCTCCACCTCCATCATGGCCTCGGCGGCGGGCGCGCAGTTGTCGATCACCACGTCGGCCATCTCATACAGCTTCTGGCCGCTGGAATGGACCGGATCGACGCTGGTGGCGTAGCTCATGGAGGTGATGACGATGACCTTCAGGCCCATCTTCTTGGCCTCGTAGGCCAGGTCGACCACGTAGAAGGTGCGGCCGGACACGCTGCCGCAGATCAGCACGTCGCCGGGGCGCGCGCCGGATTTTTTCAGCGCGTAGGCGGCCAGGCCCTCCATGGAGGTGTCCAGGTCGCTGCGGTCGCGGGGGCGCACGGCGTCGTCCACCACCAGGTCGTACTTGAAGCGCTTATACAGGATCAGGCCGCCGCCGCGGTAGATCAGCTCGCTGTCGATGATGTGGCCCGAATCGTTGATGTGCACGCAGCCGCCCTTGTCCACGGCGTCGGCGATCAGCCGGCCGGCGCGCTCGATAGCGTCCCGCTGGGTGGTCTTCACGCGGGTATACAGATCGTCAACATGCTCCCAGTACCTGTCCATCAGCATAGGAAAGTCCCTCCCTTTCATCAATGGCCCATGTAGAAAATGTGATCCTTATACTTGGCGAGCATCTTCTTGTTGTGCTCGTCGCCGCCGTCCAGGTTGGCGGACATGAAGATCGGCGCGACGCCGCCCGCCTCCGTCACCAGCTCCACCGCCCGCGCCATCATGGCGTTCACCATGGCCGCGCCCACGGCGGTCGAGGTCGGGGCGACCTTCTCCGGCACGCCCTTGATTTCCAGCGAGCTGTCGCCGGGGCAGCCGCAGTTGTCCAGCACCAGGTCGGCTTCCTCAAACAGCCGCTTGCCGGAGGGATGGCGGGAGGTCACGCTCTTTGAATAGGTCAGGTTGGTGAGCGCGATCACCTTCGCGCCCTTTTCGCGGCAGCGGCGGGCGAAATCCACCGTCACGGTGTTGCGGCCGGAGACCGAATGGACGATCACCACGTCGCCCGGGCCGATGGGCTGGTTGTTGGCCAGGATCTCGCCGTACAGCGGCAGGCGCTCGATTTCGCTGGTCATCGTGGCCGGGTCCACGTCGCAGCACAGGCCGGGGCCGCGCACCGGATTGATGTTGGCCATGCCGCCGGTGCGGTAATACAGCTCCAGCGCCAGCAGGCCCGCGTGGCTGCAGCCGAAGGCGAAGATGTTGTGTCCGGTCAGCGTGGCCTCGCACAGCAGCTTCGCGCCTTCCTCCAGCGCCGCGCTCTGGGTGGCCTGCACCTCGTCCAGTATCCTCGTCAGGTTCTCAAAATAGGCATTGATCGCGCTCATTTCCATCACTCCCGTATCTGTGTTTGCCGAGGCCGGCCGGCGGCCCCGCGTTCTCCATGGGCTATTATATCACGTTTCGTCCGCCGTGTCGACGCGATATTGAGTGAATTGCGCCTTCATCAGGCGGATCGCTTCCTCCCGCGGCACGCCCCGCTCCAGCAGCAGCCGGGCCGGCCCGGCGCACACGTGCTCGAACAGCGGCCGGCGGGCCGTCAGCGAAGGATGCGCCGCGCGCAGCTCCTCCACGTAGCGCCCGTACATGGCCGGATGCGCCTTCCACGCGCCGCCGCACAGGGTGATGTCCAGCTGGTCCTCGCGAAGCCCCGCCCGCCGGATGAGCACCTCCGTCTGCACGGCCATCAGATGCCCCGCCTCCCGCAGGATGCCCAGGGCCACGGCGTCGCCCCGGGCGGCCGCCTGCCCCACCAGCGGCGTGGCGGAGGCCACCTGGCGGAACGGCGCGGGGGAGCGGTGCACCAGCTCCACCATCTGCCAGTCGTTTTTCAGACGCCAGGCTTCGCGGAAGAGAGACAGCAGCAGCGTGTCCTCGCCCCAGCCGTTGATCAGCCGCACCACGGCGCGCATGGCCTGTTGGCCGATCCACGTGCCGCTGCCGTCGTCGCCCAAAATGGGCCCCCACGCGCCCACCACCAGGCGCTTTCCCGGGCTGATATAGAACACGTCCGAGCCCGTTCCGGCCAGGGCCAGCACGCCCTCCCGCTTCAGCGCGCCGGCCAGCAGCCCGCCGAGGGCCTCGTCGGTGCCCACGTACTGCGCCACGTGGGCGCGCAGGCCCGTTTCCTCGCAGAGCAGCTGGAAATTGCCCACGCCCGTGTAGAACACCACGTCGACCGTCTCCGGCTCGTGGGAAGCGAACAGCTGGGCGAGGCAGTCGCGCACGTTGGCGCGGCAGTCCTCCAGCGAGGTCTGCGTCAGGTTGATGCCCCCCGAGCGCCCCGCGCCCAGCAGGTGGAGGTTTTCGTCGAACATCATGCCGTTCAGCTTGCTGCCCCCGCCGTCGAATGAGATATATACAGACATGCAGCCGCGTCCCCTTTCAGCCAATGTCATAAACTCAAGGAATGTATGTCAATACACCGCAACGGGAACGGACCCTTCCGCCTCGCTGCGCTCGGCACCTCCCCTGAAAGGGGAGGCGAGACACGAGCGAATCTTGGCTCCCCTTTCAGGGGAGCTGGCAGCGAAGCTGCCTGAAGGGTCTGCCAATGCCACGCTTCGCAGTTACATATGGCTTAAGTTGATGACATTGCCCCTTCAGCGTCCGTCGGATTGGCCCGTGTAATGAATTCGTCGCCCCGGCTCAAAACCCTGCCGCGGCGCAAATCATGGGGGCTGTCTCAAAACGCGCGCGTTTTGAGACAGCCCCCTCCTGTGCGGAAACGGTATTACTTCTTGTAGGCTGGGCCGTAGTTGGCGCAGGCGCGATAGTCCGCGCCCTCCTTGTCCATGCCGAAGGCGTTCCAGGCCGACGGACGGAAGATCTTCTCTTCCGGCACGTTGTGCATGGCCACGGGGATGCGAAGCATGGAGCACAGGGTGATCAGGTCCGCGCCGATGTGGCCGTAGCTGATGGCGCCGTGGTTCGCGCCCCAGTTGTTCATCACGCTGTAGGCGTCCTTGAAGGGGCCTTCCTTGCCGTCGCAGCGGGGAGCGAACCAGGTGCAGGGCCAGGTGTAGTCGGTGCGCTTCCAGAGGATGTCGGTGACCTCGTCGGGCAGCCTGACCGTCCAGCCCTCGGCGATCTGCAGCATCGGGCCCAGGCCCTTCACCAGGTTCAGGCGGATCATGGTCACGGGCATCTCCACGTCGGTCACGAAGCGGGAGGAATAGCCGCCGCCGCGGAAGTAGCCCAGGTCGGCGTAGTTCCAGGTGGTGTGGGCCATGATGGCTTCCTGATCCTTCTTGGTCACGTCGTACCAGGGCTTCATCACGGGCTCGCCGTTGCGGTAGGCGGCCTTGCCGTTGGCGTCCAGGCAGCAGGCGCCGGAGTTGATCAGGTGGATGAAGCCGCCGTTCTCCTTCGCCACGCCCTCCAGCTCGTAGCCGGCGGCCTTCTTCACGGCCTCGGGGCTCCAGTAGGTGCGCACGTCGGCGAACATCTGGGCGCGGTTGGTGAGCAGCTTCATGAACAGCATGCCCAATCCGTTGAGGATGTCGTTCTCGGTGGCCAGGATGTAGGGCTCGCGGGCGCCGTTGTGGTCGAAGCTGGTGTTCAGCATGGCCTCGGGGAAGTCGCAGTTCGGGTAGAAATCGGTCCACTGGCGCTGGCCCTGGAAGCCGGCGGCGATGGCGTTGTGGCCCACGGCCTCTTCCTCGCAGCCCGCGGGCAGGTTCTTGTTGCCGTTCATCAGGTCCTTGATGATGAGGTACATCTTGAGGGTGAACTCCCAGTCGGCATCCTTCTGCTTGCGGGATTTTTGAAGCTCCTTGGGGTTCTTGTCGAAGCCCTCGACGACGTATTTGTCGGCCCACTTCTTAAGCTTCTGGTATTCCTTCTTGTCGTAGATGCCCTCGGTCATGCGGCGGATGATCTCCACCTCGTCGACGGACTCCACGCGCATGCCCAGGTAGTCCTCGATGAAGTGCGTGTCCATGATGGAGCCGCCGATGCCCATGGTGATGGAGCCGATCTGCAGGTAGCTCTTGCGGCGCATGGTGGCCACGGCCACGGCGGCGCGGCCGAAGCGCAGCAGCTTCTCGGTCACGTCGGCGGGGATCTCGGTGGCGTCGGCGTCCTGCACGTCGCGGCCGTAGATGCCGAAGGCGGGCAGGCCCTTCTGGGCGTGGGTAGCCAGCACGGAGGCCAGGTACACCGCGCCGGGGCGCTCGGTGCCGTTGAAGCCCCAGACGGCCTTGATGGTGTCGCGCTCGGTGTCCATGGTTTCGGAGCCATAGCACCAGCAGGGCGTCACGGTGAGGGTGATCTCGACCCCCTCGCGGCGGAACTTCTCGGCGCAGGCGGCGGCCTCCGCCACGCGGCCGATGGTGGTATCGGCGATGACGACCTTGACCGGCTCGCCGTTGGAGTAGCGCAGGTTATCGGTGAACAGCTTCGCGGCGGACTTCGCCATGTTCATCGTCTGCTCCTCCAGGCTCTCGCGCACCTTGAGCACGCCGCGCCGCCCGTCGATGGTGGGGCGAATGCCGATCACGGGATATTCTCCGACATAACGGTTGACAGCCATGTTGATCTTCCTCCCTTGATGATTAAATTATCGTGATTTTATTTTATCACGGGTTTGGCGTCCTGTCCATCAGAAAAATGGCCTTTGCGGAGGCGTTTCATTTGAAATATCGCTCGATGGAATGAACAGCAAAGCGCAATGAGTCAGCGGCGTATGCCGAGCAGACCCCTTCCCCCCGCCCCCTTCCCCGCTCTCCGCGGGGACGGGGAAAGAATAGATATGGGGCTTCGCCCCATGCTGAGCAGGGCTTTGCCCTGCACCCACTGGGGCCTCCCGGCCCCGGACCCCGGGGTCAAAACGAACGCATTGCGCTTTAACGAAGCCGGGTACAGGGCGGAGCCCTGCTCCGTGTGGGCGAAGCCCACAACAAACTTTTCCCCGTCCCCGCGATGAGCGGGGAAGGGGTGCAGGGGAAGAGGTGTGCACGACATATGCCGTTGACTCATTACAATTTGGCAGTGCATTTCTTCCAAAAACGCGGCTTTGCGCTCTCATTTTTCAAATGATACGGCCCGCAGCCTTTTCGGGGGCGTGTCCTTCCTCACAGGTCGATGCCCGGGAGACGCAGCAGGGTCTCACCGCGGCGGTAGCCGGCGGTGGCGGCCAGGTGAACGGCGGGGGCCTGCCGCCAGCGCACGTCGGCCACGGCCTCGAGCAGGCTGTCCTCCAGCGGGCGGTCCTTGGCGAAGCGCAGCTTCGGCAGGTACGCCGCCGGCAGGCGGCACTGGTCGAAGTACTGCCGCGCGGCCTCCATCAGGTAGGAGGCCACGCCGCGCCGCCTCCAGTCCGGCACGGTATAGACCAGGCCGACCACGCCCTCGCGGGTCTCCGGCTCCATCCAGCAGATGAGCTCGCCCGCCAGCCCGCTGCGCGCGGTGAGCAGCAGCCGGCGAAAGCCCGGGCGGCCGCGGAGCTCGTCCAGCCAGGCGGCGGCGTCGTCGCGGTGGAAGAGCTTCTCCTGCCGCTCCAGGAAGAAGCGGCGCTCGGTGGGATCGTCCAGCCGGTCGCCCACGGGCGCGCAGCCCTCCGGCAGGGGCACGGTAATCGGGCCGCCGACCACGCGCCGGCGCATGCGCAGCAGGGCGTCGTCGTCCGCGAAGCCAAGCTCGGTGAGCCGCTCCATCAGCGCGTCGTCCCCCGGCGGGACTTCGGCGTACACCCGGGCGCGCACGTCCGGCCGCTCGCGGGCGATGACCATGGCCCGCGCCATGGCGGCGGCCAAGAGGCTGAGCTGGGCGTCGTCCCGGCCGCCGGCTGAAATCTTGATTTCGAGCGGGCGCTCGGGCGTCTGCTGTTCGTTCATATGCGGCTCGACGCGGCACCAGCCGTATTCGTCTCCGAGGCTGTCGACGGCCACGAAGGCGTTTTCGCTTTTCCTGCCCGCTTCCACGGCGTTTCGTATGATCATTCTCAGGCCCCCAGCATCAGGATGGTTATAGTATACGCCCCCGCGCCCGGCTTTTCAAGACGGCGCGCGCTCACTTCCCCGCCCTGAAGAACGCGGGCAGCGCGTTGTAGATGTAGCGGAATATGTCCTCGTAGGTGTGCACGCCCTCCTCCAGCAGGTCGTAGTCGATGTTGCCGCCGAAGCGGAACACCTCCGGGAAGGCGCGCATGGCGTCGATCTGCGCCGTCTCGTTGGGATAGGCGATGTCCTTGGTGCCCGTCAGGGCGTGGATTCGGAAGTCCTCCGGCGTGAAGCCCTGCTTCGCCACGGCTTCGGCCAGGGCCCGGGCGGTCTCCTCCGCGTGGCTGGAGCCGCCCAGTCTGCCGTAGAGCCAGCAGTCGCCGCTCAGCGGCATGAACCAGCGAAAGGCGTCCAGCGCGTCCAGGAAGGCGTACCAGGTGGTCACGCTGCCCATGGAGAAGCCGCCGATGGCCCGGTGGTCGCGGGAGGCGCGCTGGCCCGCCGCGTCGGTGGAGGTTGCGAAGGTGCGGTAGCGGCCCTCCACGGCGGGGATGACGTCCGCCTTCAGCTCCCGGGCGAAGACGGCCACGGCGTTGCCGGAGGAGCCGGGGGTCTTGTCGGTCTCGTCGGGGCGGTAGTAGGTGGGCGAGACGACGATGAGGGGCTCCAGCTCGCCCGAGGCGATCATGTGATCGAGCAGCGAGAGGAACGCCTTCGAGAAGAAGGACTCCTGGCTGCCGCCGCCGCCGTGGATGATGTACAGCGCGTTGTAAGCCCTGGCGGGGTCGTAGCCGTGAGGCAGGTACACGAGGGCGTATTTCTCCTGGGCGAAGGCGTCGGTGGTGACGTAGTCCACCCGCTCCACGCGGCCGGGAGCGGCGCAGGGCGCGAGGTACTGTTCGGGAATGGGGCGAATGTTCATGGGCAGGCTCCTTTCTTTCTTCCTTCGCGGCGCGTCAGTCCGGCCAGGGCCGGTTCCGGCGGGCCAGGGCGCGGTTCGTGTAGCGCGGGTCGTCCGTCACCTCGCGGATGACGGAAACCCAGTCCGGCAGGAGGACCGGCTGATCCTCGCCGGTCAGTTCGATTTCCAGTATGGCCCGGTCTGTCCATTCGGGAAAGACGTCGATCTCGTAGCAGAAGCCGTTCTCCTTCACCCGGTAGCGCCGCTTGACGATGGGCCGGCAGTCCGGGTCCGGCCGGGCGCGCAGGGCCTCGTAGTCCGCCTCGGCGATTTCTTCTTCCCGTTCGATGCGCGTCAGGGCGGTGAGCTTGCGCTTGTAGGTTTTGATGTAGACGCATTTTCCCCCGCTCTCCCAGCGGCGCACGCGCAGGGTGTCCCGCGGATCGTCCGTTCTCAGGTATGTCTGAACGATGTCCACGCGCTCGCAGTCGGGATTGCGCTCCAGCGCCGCCACGTCGGGCCAGGCGATCAGATATTTCCGCTCGATTTCCAGCGGCGCCGCGCCGCGCCGGCCGTCTTCCGTATGGCCGTGCAATGCCGCTCACCTCCCCGTTTGTCATGCTTCTATTATAAGGGCATCGGCCGGTTATTGCAAGAGCGCGGGGCCGAAGACGGCAAATCGAACCACGATTGTTCCCATGATTTAAACGAACCTACGCCTGTTTTTCACTTGACAAGGAGGGTTGTTTGGTGTATATTTTCTGCATAATCATGTAAAAAGGGGCCAATATAGTGAATAAAGATGCTTTTATAAGGGCCGCCTCTGTCAGGAAAGCCGGTAATGCTTATGATTAAGGTATTCATTGACGGAAGCGCGGGGACGACCGGCCTGCGGATCCGTGAAAGACTTTCCCGCCGGAAGGAAATCGAACTGATCGCCCTGCCGGAGGAGAAGCGCAAGGATCCCTCCGCCCGGGCGGAGGCGCTGAACGCCGCGGCCGTCGCCTTCCTTTGCCTTCCGGACGCCGCGGCCGTGGAAGCGGTCCCCCTCGTAACAAATCCAAAAACGGTCGTCATCGACACCTCGACGGCCCATCGGGTCGCCGAAGGCTGGGTCTACGGCCTGCCCGAGCTGACCGGCCAGCGGGAAAAACTGAAGGCCGCGACGCGCATCGCCAATCCCGGATGCCACGCCACCGGGTTTATCGCCCTGGTCGCCCCCCTCGTGGCCGCCGGACTGGTCAGGCCGGACGCCAGGCTTTCCTGCTTCTCCCTCACCGGTTATTCCGGAGGCGGCAAGAAGATGATCGCCGAGTACGAATCCCCGGACAGGGATCCCCTGTATCAGGCGCCGCGCCAATACGGCCTTGGGCAGACCCACAAGCACCTGCCGGAGATGGCAAAGCTGTGCGGCCTGGAACACGCGCCCGTCTTCTGCCCCATCGTCGCGCCGTATTACGCCGGGATGGAAGTCACCGTGCCCCTGACGCCCAAGGACACCGCCGCCTCTCCCGATGCAATTCGCGCCGTTTACCGCGCGTATTATCACGGGGGTCTGATCCGGTATGCGGAGCCGTCGGAGGAGGGCGGCTTCCTCTCCGCCGGCGCGTTCAGCGGCCGGGACGACCTGGAGGTTTCCGTTTTCGGAAACGAAGAGCGGATCCTGCTGATTTCGCGTTTCGACAATCTGGGCAAGGGCGCCTCCGGCGCGGCGATTCAGAACATGAACATCGCGCTCGGCATGGAAGAAACGGAAGGGTTGGTAATGTAGGACCTATGGAAGATCAGAAGAACCCGACGGAAATCAGCATTGTCCCCATGAAGCCGGAAGACTACGACGATATACGCGCTCTCTGGCTGACGATCCGCGGCTTCGGGATCCGCGCCCTGGACGATTCCAGGGAAGACATTGAGCGCTTCATCCTCCGCAACCCCACCACCAGCGTGGTGGCGAAAGCCGGGAGCCGGATTATCGGAACCATCCTTTGCGGCTCAGACGGCCGCCAGGGGGCGCTGTACCATGTCTGCGTCGCCGAAGAATACAGGCGGCGCGGCATCGGCACCCGCATGGTCGGTTTCTGCATGAACCAGCTCAAGGCCATGGGCATCAACAAGGTCGCCCTGATCGCCTTCACGGTCAACGACGCCGGAAACGCCTTCTGGAAACAGATCGGCTGGACAAAGCGGTCTGACGTAAACTACTACGATTTCGTGCTGAACGAAGCGAATATCACAATGTTCATAGGAGAAGACAATGAAGATTCGTAACATCACGGGCGGATTTACATCCGCAAAGGGCTTTAAGGCCGCCAGCTGCCAGGCGGGCATAAAGTATCAGAACCGGCTGGACATGGCCCTGCTCTTCACGGAGGTCCCCTGCGCCGCGGCCGGCACGTTTACCTCCAACAAAGTGAAGGCCGCGCCGGTACTTTGGGACATGGACATCGTCAAATCCGGGAAACCTGTCCGGGCCGTCGTGGTCAACACCGGCATCGCCAACGCGGGCACCGGCGAAGAGGGCCTCCGCCTCTGCCGGGAAACCGCGGCCTTCACCGCGGATACTTTGGGGATACCCGCCGATGCCGTGCTGGTGGGGTCCACCGGCGTCATCGGGCCGAACGTCCCCCTGGAGCGGATCACCGCCGGCGTCGCGGCGATGGCGGGAACCCTTTCCGATTCCGCCGAAGCCGGAACCTCCGCCAGCCGGGCGATCATGACCACCGACACGGTGAACAAGGAATCCGCGGTGGCCTTCGAGCTGCCCGCGGCCTCCGGGGAAGGCGCGGTGACGGTGCGCCTGGGCGGCATGAGCAAGGGCTCCGGCATGATCCATCCCAATATGTGCACCATGCTCGGCTATCTCAGCACGGACTGCGCCATCGCGCCGCCCCTGCTGCAAAAGGCCCTCTCCGCCGTGGTCAAGGATACCTTCAACATGATCACCGTGGATGGAGACACCAGCACAAACGACACGCTGATCCTGCTTTCCAGCGGCCTGGCGGGCAACAGGCTGATCGACGAGGAAGATGAAAACTATGAATTGTTCTGCGCCGCCCTGTTCACCGTCTGTCACGATCTGGCCCGGCGCATGGCCTCCGACGGCGAAGGCGCGACCCACCTGATAGAGACCCACGTCTTCCACGCGGACACGAAGGAAAACGCCCGCGTCCTCGCCCGTTCCGTGGTGGGCTCCAGCCTGGTCAAGGCCATGATCTACGGAAAGGACGCCAACTGCGGCCGGGTGCTGTGCGCGCTGGGCTACGCCGGCCCCGACTTTGATCCGGCAAAGCTGGTCATCACCATGTCGGGAAAATCGGGCGATGTCTGCTTCTATAAGGACGGCTGCGTGCAGCGCTTCGACGAGGAGAAGGCGCTTCGCATCCTCTCGGAGCACGACGTCCGTTTTGACTGCGACATGAACATGGGCGAGGCGGAAGCCGCCGCCTGGGGCTGCGATCTCACTTACGACTATGTGAAGATCAACGGCGATTACAGGACCTGACGGCACGATCCGCCGTCCGGCAAAAGCTTTCCGACAACCGCGGAGCAGGGGGAAAACAGCCATGTACAGTGATCTGACCAATCAGGAGCGCGCGGAGGTGCTGACCGCCGCGCTGCCCTATATCCGCCGCTATAACGGCAAGGTCGTCGTCGTCAAGTACGGCGGAAACGCCATGATCAACGAACAGCTGAAGCAGCAGGTGATGGAGGACATCGTCCTGCTGTGGCTTATCGGCATACGCATCGTTCTGGTGCACGGCGGCGGCCCGGAAATCAACGACCTGATGGCCCGGCTCGGCAAAAAGCCGGAGTTTGTGGACGGGCTGCGGGTCACGGACAAGGAAACCATGGACATCGTCCAGATGGTCCTGGCCGGCAAAATCAACAAGACCCTGGTCAACCTGCTGGAAATGAAGGGCGGCAAGGCCGTGGGCCTCTCCGGCATGGACGGACGCCTGCTCCAGTGCACCGTAAAGGACGAACGCCTGGGCTTCGTGGGAGAAATCGAGAAGGTGCACATCCAGCCGGTGATGGACCTTCTGGATCGCGGCTATATCCCGGTGGTCTCCACCGTCGGCTGCGACAAAAACGGCAACGCCTACAACATCAACGGCGACACCGCCGCCGCGTATGTCGCCGGCGCGCTGGGCGCGGAGCGCCTGATCATGATGACCGACATCGCCGGCGTGCTGGCGGACCGGAACGATCCCTCCACTCTGATTCCGGAAATCACGCTGCAGGAGCTCCCCGCGCTGTATGAAAGCGGCGTCATCTCCGGCGGCATGATCCCCAAGGTGGAGTGCTGCGCCGCCGCGCTCTCCCACGGCGTGCGCAACGTCGTCATCATGGACGGCCGGGTCCCCCACTCCATCCTCATGGAGCTCCTCACCGACGAAGGCGCGGGCACCATGGTTTCAAAGGGCAAAGCCTGAGGGGCGGCGGGGCGGCCCCGAACCGCCGCCGGCGGAAAGATTTGAACACGGCATGCGAACCGACAATTCTGAGAGCGAGCTGATATCATGAATACCTTTGAACTGGATAGGACCTATATCGCGGGAACCTACAAGCGGTTCCCGGTGGAAATCGTGAGCGGCAAGGGGTCCCTGGTGACAGACGTGAACGGCAAACAGTATATCGACATGGGCTCCGGCATCGCGGTGACCTCCTTCGGCGTCGCGGACGATATCTGGATCGCGGCGGTCGAAGAGCAGATCCACGCCGTCCAGCACATGTCCAACCTCTATTACACCGCGCCCTGCGCCCGCCTGGCCCAGGCGCTGTGCGAAAAGACCGGCATGGCGAAGGTCTTCTTCTCCAACTCCGGCGCAGAGGCCAACGAATGCGCCATCAAGGCCGCCCGAAAGTGGGCCGCGGAGCGCAAAGGGCCCGCCTGCTCCACCATCCTCACGCTGGAAAACAGCTTCCACGGCCGGACCCTGACCACGCTGTCCGCCACCGGACAGGCGCATTACCACGAGCTGTTCCAGCCGCTGACCCCCGGATTCGCTTCCTTCCCCGCCGGCGACATGGCGAAACTGAAGGAACTCTGCGCCGGCGGCACGGTGGCCGCGGTGCTCATCGAATGCGTGCAGGGCGAGGGCGGCGTCGTGGCGCTGGACCCGTCCTTTACCGGGGAGCTGGCCGCTTATCTGAAGGAGCAGGATATCCTGCTGATGGTGGACGAAGTCCAGACCGGCAACGGCCGCAGCGGAAAAATGTACGCCTACATGAATTACGGCCTCGAGCCCGACGTGGTGTCGACCGCCAAGGGACTGGCCGGCGGGCTGCCCATGGGCGCGACCCTGCTGAGCGAGAAGCTGAAGGACGTCTTCTCCTACGGCGACCACGGGTCCACCTTCGGCGGCAACCCGGTGGCCGCGGCCGCCGCGCTGTCCGTCGTCGGCCGCCTGACGGACGATTTCCTGGCGGAGGTCACGCGGAAGGGCGAGTTGATCCGCGATCTCCTGCGGGGCGCGCCCGGCATCGAGGCGATTTCCGGCCTCGGCCTCATGATCGGCCTGAAGACCGCCAGGCCCGCCGGCTCGGTGCTGTCGGCCTGCATGGAAAACGGCGTCCTCTGCCTCACCGCCAAGGACAAGCTCCGCCTCCTTCCCGCCCTCAATATCCCCGACGAGCTCATCGTCAAGGCCGCGGAGATCATCAAAGAGGCCTGCAAAGCGTAACTATCCTCAATCATGAATGGTTATTGGAGAGATCCGTATGTCATACCTCGTACTGTCCAACGGGACCGTTTTTGAAGGAAAGCGCATCGGCGCGCCCATCGACCGGATCGGCGAGCTGGTCTTCACCACCGGCATGGAGGGCTACCTGGAAACCCTGACCGACCCCAGCTATTACGGCCAGATCGTCACCCAGACCTTCCCGCTCATCGGCAACTACGGCGTCATCGAGGAGGATTTCGAGGGCAGCAGCGCGCTCTTCGGCTATATCGTCCGCGAGCTGTGCGACACGCCTTCCAACTTCCGCTCCGCCTATCCGCTGGGCGATTATCTGGTCGCCCGGGGGATCCCCGGCCTGTGCGGTGTGGACACGCGGGAAATCGTCCGCATCACCCGCGAGGAAGGCGTCATGAACGCCATGATCTGCGACGAAATTCCCCAGGACCTGAGCGCGGTCCGCGCCTTCACCGTAAAGGACGCTGTGGATTCCGTGACCGAAAACAGGAAGGAATTCTGGCCGGCCGAAGGCCCGGAGCGCTGCCGGGTGGCGATGATCGACTACGGCGCCAAGCACAACATCATACGCAGCCTGCAGAAGCGCAGCTGTTCGGTCACGGTCTGGCCCGCCCGCACCGCGGCGGAAACCATCCTCGCCTCCGATCCGGACGGCGTCATGCTTTCCAACGGTCCGGGCGATCCCAAGGAGAATACGGCCTGCATCGCGGAGCTGAAAAAGCTGATCGGGCAAAAACCGCTCTTCGGCATCTGTCTCGGCCATCAGCTGACGGCCCTGGCCCTGGGCGGAGACACCGTCAAGCTGAAATACGGCCACCGCGGCGGCAATCAGCCGGTGCGGGACCTCGCGGCCGAGCGCACCTACATCACCTCCCAGAACCACGGCTACGCGGTCGTGGCCGCTTCGCTGAAGGGCGTCGGCGTGGAATCCTACCGCAACGCCAACGACGGCAGCTGCGAGGGGATGGATTATCCGGACCTGAACTGCTTCACCGTGCAGTTCCATCCGGAAGCCGCTTCCGGACCCCGGGACACCGCCCTGTTGTTTGATCGCTTTGTGGAAAGGATGACAAACAAGCATGCCTAAAGATCCTTCCATCAAAAAAGTCCTCGTCATCGGCTCCGGCCCCATCGTCATCGGCCAGGCGGCCGAATTCGACTATGCCGGGGCCCAGGCCTGCCGCGTGCTGAAAGCGGAGGGCGTCAACGTTGTCCTGGTCAATTCCAATCCCGCCACCATCATGACGGATCAGCACCTGGCGGATGAAATCTATCTGGAGCCCCTGAACGCCGCCACCGTGCGGCGGATCATCGAGAAAGAGCGCCCGGACGGCCTGCTGGCAGGCCTGGGCGGCCAGACCGGCCTGACCATCGCCATGCAGCTGAGCCGGGACGGCACGCTGGAGGAATTCGGCGTCCGCCTCCTCGGCTCGCAGATCGAGGCCATCGAAAAGGCCGAAGACCGGGAGAAATTCCGCGAAACCATGCTGAAGGCGGGGCAGCCCTGCGTGCCCTCCGGCATCGCGGAAACTTTGGAGGAAGCGCTCAAAGCCGCCGGGAAAATCGGCTATCCCGTCATCATACGGCCCGCCTACACCCTGGGCGGCAGCGGCGGCGGCATCGCCGAAAACGAGGAGGAGATGCGCGTCATGGCCCGCGCCGGGCTGGACGCCTCCCCGATCACCCAGATCCTCGTGGAAAAATGTATATCCGGCTGGAAAGAGATAGAGTTTGAGACCATGCGCGACGCCCAGGGAAACGTCATCGCGGTCTGCTCCATGGAAAACGTCGACCCGGTGGGCATCCACACCGGCGACAGCGTCGTCGTCGCGCCGGCGCTGACGCTGTCCGACAAGGAATACCAGATGCTCCGCACCGCTTCGCTGGACATCATCAGCGCCATCGGCATCGTGGGGGGCTGCAACTGCCAGTTCGCCCTCAACCCGGATTCGTTTGAATACGCGGTCATCGAGGTCAACCCCCGGGTCAGCCGCTCCTCGGCCCTGGCCAGCAAGGCCACCGGCTATCCCATCGCCAAGATCACCACAAGGCTGGCCCTGGGCTACGCCCTGGATGAGATCGCCAACGACATCACCGGGAAGACCTGCGCCTGCTTCGAGCCGACGGTGGACTACGTCGTGGTCAAATTCCCCAAATGGCCCTTTGACAAATTCCACGGCTCCTCCCGCCGCCTCGGCACCCAGATGAAGGCCACCGGCGAGGTGATGGCCATCGGCCAGCGCTTTGAGGAAGCCCTGATGAAAGCGGTCCGCGGGGCGGAGATCTCCCTGGATACGCTGAACGCACCCTCCCTGTCCGACCTGCCGATCCGCGAGCGCCTGGCCCAGCAGGACGACCGCCGGCTCTTCACGGTCTTCGAGGCGCTGAAGCAGGGCCTCTCCGTGGACGAAATATTTGACATCACAAAGATCGACCGTTTCTTCATCTTCCGCCTCCGCGCCATGGCGGAGCTGGAGCTGCGGGCCGGAAAGACGGGCCTGCTGCCCGGCGATTACGCGCTTTTCAAGCGCATGGGCTACCCGGACGCCGCCATCAAGCGCATCACCGGGGCCAAAGAGGTCCCCGGCTGGAAACTGAGCTATAAGATGGTGGATACCTGCGGGGCGGAGTTCGCCGCGGAAACGCCCTACTTCTATTCCTGCACGGACAAGGCCTGCGAGTCCCGGAGCCTGAAGCGCTCCGGCCGGCCGGTGGTCGTGGTGCTCGGTTCCGGCCCCATCCGCATCGGGCAGGGCATCGAGTTCGACTACTCCTCCGTCCACTGCGTGTGGACCCTGCGCCGCATCGGATACGACGTGGTCATCGTCAACAACAATCCGGAGACCGTCTCCACGGACTACGATACCGCCGACCGCCTGTATTTTGAGCCCCTCACGCCGGAAGACGTCATGAACGTCATCGAGGTGGAAAAGCCGGTGGGCGTCGTGGTCGCCTTCGGCGGGCAGACCGCCATCAAGCTGACCAAATACCTGGACAGCCAGGGGATCCGCATACTGGGCACCAGCGCCGAATCCATCGACATCGCCGAGGACCGCCAGCGCTTTGACCGGCTGCTGGAGCAGTTCGGCATCCGCCGGCCCCGGGGCATGGGCGTCCGCACCATGGACGAGGCCATCGCCGCCGCGGAGGAGCTGGGCTATCCCGTCCTGCTGCGCCCCTCCTACGTCATCGGGGGCCAGAACATGACCATCTCCCGCAGCCGGGGGCAGACTGTCGACTATATGACCCGGATCCTCTCCGGCGGCATCGAGAATCCCGTGCTCGTGGACCAGTATCTGCCGGGCATCGAGCTGGAGGTGGACGTCATTTCCGACGGCAAAGATGTGCTGATCCCCGGCATCATGGAGCACATTGAGCGCGCCGGCGTCCACAGCGGCGATTCCATCGCCGTCTATCCGCCCTTCAACCTGACGGATAAATTCCAGGACAAGATCTGCGACATCTCCACCAAGCTGGCCCTCGCCCTGGGCACAAAGGGCCTGGTCAACATCCAGTACCTGATCTTCGACAACGAGCTCTACGTCATAGAGGTCAACCCGCGGGCTTCCCGGACCGTGCCGTATATTTCAAAGGTCACCGGCGTGCCCATGGTGGATCTGGCCTCCCGGGTCATGCTGGACGAACCTCTGAAGGATCTCGGCTTCGGCACCGGCCTTTATCCCGCGCCGCCCTACTGCGCCATCAAAGTGCCCGTCTTCTCCTTTGAGAAGCTGCACGACGCCGATTCCATCCTCGGCCCGGAGATGAAATCCACCGGCGAGGTGCTGGGCATCGGCATCACAAAGGCGGAAGCGCTGTTCAAGGGGCTTTCCGCCGCCGGCTTCCATCTGCCCACAGCCCGTGAAAAGGGCCGCACCGGCGTGCTGCTTTCCGTGGAGGACGAGGATTTCCCCGACGCCGTCACGGTGGCCAAACGGTGCTACGATCAGGGCATCAGCGTCTACGCCACCAAGGACACCGCCCGGGCCATATCGAAGGTCGGCATCCGCGTGACGCCGGTGGCCGATCCGAAGATCAGCGACGAGATCGTCGGGCTGATGGAAAACGGCGACGTGAACTATATCATCTACACCGGCGCCGTGAAGGACGACACCGTCGGCGACTACACGGTGCTTCACCGCAGGGCCATGGTCCTTGGCATTCCCTGCATGACCTCCCTGGACACCGCCAACGCCCTGATGGACATCCTCGGCTCCCGCTTCTCCCTGCAAAACACGGAACTGGTGGATATCAACCACATGCGCCGCTGAACGCCGGATTCCCCCGCGCAAAAGCATCGCCGCGAGCCAGCCTCGCGGCGATGCCTGTTTATGTTAAATTCCGGCGATTCCCCGTCTTTTCGCCATGGCGCCATGAAGGAAAGGCGCATATACTTTTCCCAGAGAAAAACCGAGGGCCGTTTCCTGCATAATATGCAGGAGTATTTGAATAACGGCCCTGATTCTGTATATATTTCTGAAATATTACAACACGTCACAGAATTGTAGTATAATGAGGGCAACAAGACGAACGGGGATGAACCACATGGATAAACCGAGAATCCTTCTGGCGCACAGGAACGGCCAGCTGCTGCTCAACCTGACGGAGGAGCTCCGGCGAAGGCGGGTGGCGGCGGAGATCGAGGCGGTGCAGAGCGGCGCGCTGCTGATCCAGCGCCAGTGCTTCCTGCCGGCCGGCGTGATCCTGGTGGACCTGGCCTTTGCCAACGCCGAGCGCATTCTCGAGTGCCTGAGCGGCGATCCCTCGCGGCCCCGCATCTACGCCTGTTCGGACGCGCCCAGCCGGGAGGCGCTGCCGCCCTGCGCCGCCCGCATCGCGGACGGCTGCGGCCTGAGGGGCACGCCGGTGGGCGCGATCTGCGACGCGCTGGCCGCCCTGCTGGAGAGCGCCGCGCCGCCGGAGGTTCGGGCCGCGCGGCGCGCCAGGCGGCGGGAGGACCTGCAGCGGCTGCTCTTTCTCGCCGGCGTCTCGCCCCATCTCAAGGGCGGGCGGTACCTGCGGGAGGCGCTGGAAATGGCGTCGGACGACCCGCGCCTTCTGGACAACATGGACGGGCGGCTCTATCCCGCCCTCGCCCTGCGCTTCGGCGACGCGCCGGCCAACGTGGAGCGCAGCATGCGCTACGCCGTCTGCCAGATCTGGCGGCGCATGGAGCCGGCCCTGCGGCCGCTGCCCCATTGTCCGTCCCCGCCGGGCAACAAGCAGTTCCTCTCGGCGCTGAACGACCGGCTGAACGAGAGCGCCGCCGCCGCCGCCGCGCTGTCCGGCGCTGGGATCAATTGATCTCGGTGAGCGTGCACCACAGCATGCCGTTCTGCTCGTAAAGGGAAATGAGCAGCGTCCGCACGCCGTAATAGGTAAAGGAGAAGTCGGTGCCGGCGTTGTAATCGGTCACGATGGCGTCGGCGCTGTCGGCCACGTAGCCGCCGGTGAAGCGGTCGCCGTAGGTCTTGACGGGATCGACGGTGATGCTGTCCAGCTGCTTGACCGCCAGGTAGACCGTGGAGGCCACCTGCGCCACGCCGCCGCCCGTCACCTTCACGCCGCGGCCGTTGGTCGCGTCGACGAAGCCGGCGGCCTTGGTGCGCGGGCCCACGATGCCGTTGAAGGAGAAGCGGTCGCCGTAGCGCAGCTGGCAGCCGTTGATCAGCGACGCGGCCAGGTTCACGTTCTGCCGCTGGCCGTATTCGCCGGGCATGGGCGTGACGCCGTTGGCCAGAACGCCGCTGTAGCTGTATCCGCTGCTGCCGCTGCTGCTGCTGGGCGAAACGGTGACGTGCAGCGCGTCGTCCGACACCCAGGCGTAGATGACGACCTGGCCGGGGTAACAGTTGGTGAAGGCGAGGTCGTGGCCGTGCTCATAGTCCGTGACCACGGCCTTCGAGGTGTCGTAGACGTAGCCGCCGGTGAATTTATCGCCGTAGGCCATGTAGTCCTCCACGTTCATCCAGCCGAAATCCTCCACGGCAAGCAGAAGCGTGGTAGCCACCTGGGAGACGCCGCCGCCGCGCACCTTCGCGCCGCGCCCGTTGACCGCCCGCACATAGCCCTTCTCGGCGCTGCGGGGGCCCACCGTGTCGTTGAAGGAGAAGCGCTGGCCGCCGCCGAGCGTTATGCCGTTGATGGCGTCCGCCGCCAGGTAGATGTTCGTCAGCTGGCCGGTGGAGCAGTAGTAGACGCTGGTTTCGCCGTAGCCGCTGTCGTACGCGTAGGAGGAGGCCTGCGCCGCGCCCGCGCAAAGCATCGCGCACAGGAGAACCGAAATGAGCACCCTCGCCGTTTTCCTCATTGGAAACAAACCCCTTTCCGCACAAGTCCCTTCAGTCAACCTTTTCCCAACATAGATTTAACCTTTTGACGCGCGGCCCGGCCGCGTTGTTCCCCCCTTTATCCATATTTTCTCATAAAAAACAGAAGGCCCGTCCAACTCGGGCTTGCGAAGGCGCAGGGCGTATGCTAAAATAGAAGGGCCGCCTGTCGGCGCGAACACGTTTCCCGCCCGCCCCGCGGGTCAGTACGCTCCCAAAGAAGAGGTTCGTCTGTGCCATGCAGAATAAACATACGCCGCCCCGCCCCAGGCCGCCGAAGCAGCTCCATCCCGCGCTCATCGCGGCGATCGACATCCTGCTGATCGGCGCGTGCCTGCTCCTGTTCGCCCTGTTCGACCACGTCATTCCCCGGCCCGCCCAGAAGGCGGCCTATTCCGCGCCCGCCGCCACGGCCGCGCCCACCGCCATGCCAAACGTTCCGGAGCCCGGCGAGGCGACGCCCGCCCCGACGGACGCGCCGGCCCAGGCGGCCGCGGGGGATTTCAGCGCGCGGTTCGCGGACAAATTCACCGTGGACGAAGTCATCCGGACCGACACCAGCTACCAGAGCCCCAACCTGAACGTCACCCTGACGCGCTATGAAACCACCGTCAACAACCGCAACGAGGTCTACTTCGTGGAGGATATCTACGTGCGCAACATCGAGTGCCTGCGCACGGTCTTCGCCAAAGACACCTTCGGCAAATCCATCTCGGAGGACGTGGTGAGCATGTCCGCGCGCACAAACGCCGTGGCGGCCATCAATTCCGACTACTACGGCGCGGGCAACGCGGGCGTCGTCATCCGCAACGGCCAGCTCTACCGCCGCGCCTTCGAGATCGACGAGCCGGTGCTGATCATCTTCCGGGACGGCAACATGAAGGTCTATGAGGGCGAGGCCGACCTGGACCTCGACCGGGCCATGGCCGAAGGCGCGTGGCAGGCCTTCAGCTTCGGCCCCAGCCTGCTGGACGAAAACGGCGAGGTCTATCCCAGCTACGAAGGCGTCAATCCCCGCAACCACGAGCCGCGCACCCTCATCGGCATGGTGGAGCCGGGCCACTACGTGTTCGTGGTGATCGACGGCCGGCGCAACAGCTACTCCGCCGGCATGACCTTCGCCGAGTGCGCCAACCTCTGCAAGGAGCTGGGCTGCGCCGTGGCCTACAACCTGGACGGCGGCCAGACCAGCCAGATGACCTTCCTCGGCGCCCTGGTCAACGACCCCTACAAGAACGGCCGCTCCACCAGCGACCTCATCTGCGTCGCCGACATGGCCGGCTGAGGGAGGCAAGCGCATGAAGATCGTCAAAAAAACGCTGGACCGGATCCGGCGCGCCCGGCCGGCCGACTGGCTCCGCCTCGTCAAAAAACTCCTGCCCCACGCGGCCATCCTCATGGCGGGCATGCTGATCGTGTTCTTCGCCATCGACCGCGTCAACAAGCCCATGGGCTTCATGACCAACGAGTTCCACAAGCGCCTGACCTTTGCGCTGTCGCTGCTGACCATCTATTTCGCCGTCCAGCTGATCGCGCTGCAGCGGCGGGCCGAACGCGCCGAATACCGCCGCCGCCTGCGCGAGGCGCAGGAGAAGCGGCGCGCGCCCCAACCGGCCGCCCCGGCCGCCGCCCGCCCGCCCCAGGCCCGCGCGGCCCGGCCAACGCGGCCGGGACAAAAGGAAACCGTAAGGAGATCATTATGAAATACGACAACATCGCCGTGCTGATCCCGGCCTACAAGCCGGACCGCCGGCTGAACCAGCTGGTGGACGACCTGCTCGCGGCGGACTTCAAGCGCATCGTCGTCGTGGACGACGGCGGCGGCGAGGCCTACGCCCCCATATTCGCCGACCTGGCGGGCAAGGCCACCGTGCTCACCCATCCCGTGAACCGCGGCAAGGGCGCGGCCCTCAAAACCGGCCTCGCGGAAATCAAAAAGACGCCCGGCGTCAGCGCCGTCACGGCCGACGCCGACGGCCAGCACACCCCGGCGGACATTGCGAAGATCGCGGACGCGCTCCTCGCCCAGCCGGACGCCCTCATCCTCGGCTCCCGGGACAAGAAGGCCATGCCGCCCCGCTCCAAGGCCGGAAACACCCTCACCTGCGGCGTGTTCGGCCTGCTGACCGGCCTGTGGCTGGGCGACACCCAGACGGGCCTTCGGGGCCTGCCCGCTCCGGCGCTGGATCGCTTCGCCACGCTGGAGGGCGACCGCTACGAATACGAAATCAATATGCTCATCTGCGCCAGCGAACAGAACATCCCGGTGAAGGAGATCGAAATCGAGACCATCTACCTCGACAACAACGCCTCCTCCCACTTCAACGCCCTGAAGGACGGCCTGAAGATCTACGCTCTCATGTTCCGCCAGGCGGGCAAATTCGTGCTGTCCTCGCTGATTTCGGCGCTTCTGGACGTGCTGCTCTTCTCCCTGGCCCATTACACGCTGGGCTGGAGCCGCATCGGGGCCCAGATCGGCGCGCGCGTGATCAGCGCCACGGTGAACTACCTGCTCAACAGCCGCATGGTATTCGGCAAAAAGCCCACGAACCAGTCCTTCGCACGCTACGCGGCGCTGGCCCTGTGCGTCCTCGGCTGCAGCTGCCTGGGCCACCTGGCGCTGGAAAAGCTCCGCGTGCCCGCGATACTGGCCAAGATCCTCGTGGACGGGCTTCTGTATTTCCTCAGCTATCGCGTTCAGCGCTCGAAGGTCTTCGGGGGCTGACGCGTCCGCGCGGTTTTACCATAAAAGGAGATGTGATTTCATGAAATTAGGCGTCGTCGGCCTTCCGAACGTGGGCAAGAGCACCCTGTTCAACGCCATCACCTGCGCGGGCGCGCAGGCCGCGAACTATCCCTTCTGCACCATCGAGCCCAACACCGGCGTTGTGGCCGTGCCGGACAGCCGGCTGGACGTGCTCAGCGAGATGTACCACCCCGAGAAGTACACCCCCGCCACCATCGAATTCGTGGATATCGCGGGCCTGGTGAAGGGCGCCAGCCGCGGCGAGGGCCTGGGCAACAAGTTCCTCTCGCACATCCGCGAGGTGGACGCCATCGTGCACGTGGTGCGCTGCTTTGAGGACGAAAACATCATCCACGTGGACGGCTCCGTCGATCCGGCGCGGGACATCGAGACCATCGAGACCGAGCTCATCCTGGCCGACCTGGAAACCGTGACCCGGCGTCAGGAAAAGGCCAGCCACCTGGTGAAAAACGGCGACAGCAAGCTGGCCGTGGAGCTCTCCGCCGCCAACAAGGTGCTGGCCCACCTGAACGAGGGCCGGCCCGCCCGCACCTGCGAGCTGACCGACGACGAGCGCGCGCAGGTGGAGGACTGGTTCCTGCTGACGATGAAGCCCGTGCTCTACGCCGCGAACATCGGCGAGGACGAGCTGGGCGAGGGCGAGGACGACCTGCCGAACGTCCGGAAGGTGCGTCAGATCGCCGAAAGGGAAAACGCCCGCGTGATGGTCATCTCCGCCAAGGTGGAGGAGGAGATCGCCCAGCTGCCGCTGGACGAGAAGCAGATGTTCCTGGAAGAGCTGGGCATCGGCGCCAGCGGCCTGGACCGCCTGGTGCAGGTGAGCTACGACCTGCTGGGCCTCATCAGCTTCCTCACCGCCGGGCCCAAGGAGGTGCGCGCCTGGACCATCGAAAAGGGCACCAAGGCCCCCCAGGCCGCCGGCAAGATCCACACCGACTTCGAGAAGGGCTTCATCCGCGCTGAGATCGTGGCCTATGAGGACCTGGTGCGCGAGGGCTCCATGAACGCCTGCAAGGAGAAGGGCCTGGTGCGCAGCGAGGGCAAGGACTATGTGATGCAGGACGGCGACGTGACGCTGTTCCGCTTCAACGTGTGACCGGAAAAAAGGAGGGCCTCTCATGAACCGCATACTCTTTACCGGCATCATGCCGGCGCTGCTCTCCCCCGTGAACGAGGACGGCTCCATCCGCGAGAAGGCGCTGCGCCGCCTGGTGCGGGACCTGTCCCAGACCGGCGTCACCGGCTTCTACCTGTGCGGCGCCACCGGCGAGGGCATCGCCATGGCCCCCGAGCGGCGCATGGAGCTGGTCGAAATCGTGAAGGACGAAGTGCCGGAGGGCATGAAGCTCATCAACCACATCGGCGCGGCCGACCTGGCCACCGTGCGCCGCCTGGCGCGCCACAGCCGGCAAATCGGGCTGGACGGCGTCTCCTCCGTGCCGCCGTTCTTCTTCAACTACGACGAGCGCGGCGTCATCGACTACTACCGCGCCATCTCCGACGAGAGCGAAGCGCTGCCGCTGCTCATTTACGCCTCGCCCCTGAGCGGGACGCCGCTGGCCGTGGAGACCGTGGAAAAGATGCTGGACATCCCCGGCTTCGTCGGCATGAAGTACACCAACCCCAACTACTTCCTCATGACCCGCTACAAGAAGCTGGACGGCGGCAACATCAACATCATCAACGGCCCGGACGAGACCTGCATGCTGGGCCTCCTGATGGGCGCGGACGCCGCCATCGGTTCCACTTACAACGTCATGCCAAGGCTGTTCGTCCGGCTCTACGGGGCCGTGAAGGCCGGCCGCGCCGAAGAGGCCAAGCCGCTGCAGATGAAGGCGGACGACCTGATCGAGCTGATGCTCAAATACGACGTCATCTCCTGCTGCAAGCTCATGCTCGACAAGCGCGGCTACGACATAGGCGAGACCAACCGGCCCATGAAGCGCCTCACCGCCGCACAGAAGGAAGCGTTCCTCGCGGAAGTGGACGCGCTGGGCGGCGTGGACGCCTTCGCGTAAAAGGGGGAACGGCCATGAGCGTCAAAATCAGCGGCGAGCACGGCGTCGTCTGCCGCATGCCGGGCAGCCCGTTTGGCTATTTCGGCTGGCCCTCCGTCGCCCGGATGGAGGACGGCGCGCTGGCCGTGGCGGCGAGCGGGCCGCGCTGCGCCCACATCTGCCCCTGGGGCAAGGACAGCGTCTGCTTCAGCCGCGACGACGGCAAAACCTGGACCGCGCCGGTCGTGGCCCACGATTCCCCGCTGGACGACCGCGACGCGGGCATTGTGTCGCTGGGCGGGAAGACGCTGCTGCTCACCTGGTTCACCCTCGACCCGCGCCAGTTCTACGAGAACTTCCTCAAGCACCTGCCGCAGGACATGATCCCCTGGATGGAGGCCAAGCTCAGCGCGATCACGGACGGCGTCGTCCGCGCCGGCGCGGGCAGCTGGACGCGCCTCAGCCTGGACGGCGGCCAGACCTGGAGCGCCCCGCGCCGCGCCCCCGTCACCGCGCCCCACGGCCCGATCCTGCTGAAGAGCGGCGCGCTCATGTACGCCGGCAAGCCCTTCCCCGAGCGCGACGCCCGCCCCGTGAACGAAGACGTGGCCGTGGCCCTCAGCGACGATCTGGGCGCGAGCTGGCGCGTGATCGCCACAGTGCCCCGCCCGGCGGGGTTCGGGGCGGACCAGATCCACGAGCCGCACCTGGCGGAGCTGGAGGACGGCGCGCTGCTGTGCGCCATGCGCGTGCATGAAAAGGACACGGCGGCCGTGTGGATGAGCCGCTCGACCGACGGCGGCCTCACCTGGAGCGAAGCCTGCCGCCTGCCCTGCGACGGCACCCCGCCGCACCTGCTCATGCACTCCTCCGGGGTGGCGGTGTGCGTGTACGGCTACCGGCACGAGCCCTACGGCCAGCGCGCGCTGCTCACCCGGGACGGCCTGACCTGGAGCGAGGAGATCATACTGCGCGACGACGGCCCGGAGGCCGACCTGGGCTACCCCGCCTCGGTGGAGCTTGCGGACGGTTCGATCTTCACGGTGTATTACCAGCGGGTGCCGGGAGACGAAAAGACCAGCGTGCTGTATACGCGCTGGCGGCTGCCGGAATTGGATATTTAGTTTCGGGCAAATGACAGCGCCCAGCGCGGGGCGTCGACGAGCCGGAACAGGAGATCAAGCGAGGGGCGGCCGGGCAAAACGGCCGCCCCTCACAGGTATTTCCGGCAGAATTCGGCGGGAGACATGATATCGGGATCGGACGGATAGTGGACGAGGTTCCCCGTCACGAGGACCGCACGGCAGAACTTCGCCACTTCATAGAATTTCCGGTCGGTATCGTCCCTTTCAAACGAGACGTCCGGCAGGGGCTCCGCCACGACGGAAAGGCCGTTTTTGATCAATGGATCGAGTATCGCGCTGATTTCGCTCTCGCTGAATTTCAGCTTGGGATAGCGCAGGACGCGGTCGTATTCTTCGAGGATGCGATAATCGTAGCACACGGTGAACCGCCGGGCAAACGCGGCGTTCAGGATGTCGCTCGCGTTCCGGCCCGGCGACCACGCCGCGGAGACGAGGACGTTGGTGTCCAGCACGATGTTCATGGCCGGCCTCCGCCTCTCGCCTCGTCGACGAGGGATTCTATCTCCTCGTCGGTCTTGTATCCCTCGCGCGCGGCCCGCCTGCGCATGTTGTTCAGGGCGATCATGGCCTTGGCCTGGCGGACGGCCTGGATGATTTCGTCAAAGCTGCCCTCGGGGATGTCGACGACCAGCGCGGAGGGCTTGCCGTTGTTGGTCAGCACGACCTCGTCGCCGCGGGTGAGATCGGCCCACATGTTCTTGGAGCCTGTGCGCAAATCGCGCATGGAATAGAAGTTCATGAGCTCACCTCCTGCCATAATGGTACACGATTGCGTCCAAATTGTCAACGGATAACGCGCGCGATCACGCAAAAAACAGCGCCTCTCCTCTCGGAGGGGCGCTGCGCTGGTTTCAGTGGGATCAGGCTTCGGGGGCCTCGGGCGCTTCAGCGGCTTCGGGGGCCTCGGGAATGGCGAACTCGTCCTCGGAGACGGACTCCAGGGCGTCGTCGGCCAGGGCTTCCTTGATGCTCAGGCTGATGCGCTTGGCTTCGGTGTCCACGCTCAGGATCTTCACGCGGATCTCATCGCCCACGTTCACGGCGTCCTCAACCTTCTCGATGCGGGTGGGCGCGCACTGGGAGATGTGAACCATGCCGTCCAGGCCGGGCTCGAGCTCAACGAACGCGCCGTAGGGCACAATGCGCACGACCTTGCCGGACACGACGGTGCCGGGGATGTACTTCTCGCCGGCGATGTCCCACAGCTTCGGCTGGGTGGCCTTGTAGCTCAGGGAGATGCGGTCGCGCTCCTTGTCGAGCTTGATGATCTTCACGTCGATCTCCTGGCCGACGGAAACGACCTCGGAGGGATGACCCACGCGCTTCCAGGCCAGATCGGACACGTGGACCAGGCCGTCCACGCCGCCGATATCCACGAAGGCGCCGAAGGTGGTCAGCCTGCGGACGATGCCCTTCACGATCTCGCCTTCAGCCAGCTTTTCCCAGGCCTCGGCCTTCTTGGCCTCTTCCTCGGCCTGGAGCACGGCCTTGCGGGAGGCCACGACGCGCTTCTTGCTCTTGTCGATCTCGATGATTTTCAGATCCATCTCCTGGCCCACGAACTCGTCGATCTTCTCGACGTAGCGCAGGGACAGCAGGGAGGCCGGAATAAACGCGCGAATGCCCATGACATCGGCAATCAGGCCGCCCTTTACGGATTCTTTGCCGACGCCCTTGACGATCTCGCCGGATTCGTAGGCGGCGACGATGGCATCCCACACCTTGCGGTTGACAATGTTGCGCTGGCTCAGCAGCACATTGCCCTCGCCATCGTTGACCTTGACGACCTCGACCTCGATTTCGTCATCGATCTTGACATCGGGCGTGGACAGGTCGGACTTCTTGACCAGGCCGTCCGCCTTGTAGCCCACATTCACGCAGACCTCGTCCTCGGTGATCTGCACGACCTTGCCGGTGACGGTCTGACCCGGACGGAGCTGGACAAGCGTCTTTTCATACTCTGCCGCGAAATCGGGCTCGGCCACGGTCTCTTGCTGAAGTTCTTCCTGTTCCTGATTCTTGATGTCGTTCATTCGTGCAACAACCTCCTTAAATGTACCATCCGGCGTCGAGGCGCCGGCGGTAATACCGATGTGATCGCGCGGGCTGATTTTTATATTTTGGATTTCCCGCGCGGTTTCCGCCAGATAGGTCCGGGGGCAGATGGCCCGGCACAGCTCGTACAGCCTGCGCGTATTCGAGCTGTTCTTTCCGCCGATGACCAGCATCACGTCAACCTTTTGGGCGATCTCGACCGCCTCCCGCTGGCGGACGGGCGTGGTCTGGCAGATGGTGTTCCGGATATCGAGATCCATGCCGCGGCGCTTCAGAACGGCGCATACCCGCTCGAACCGCTCCGGCGTGACCGTCGTCTGGGCGACGACGAGGGCCTTGCCCCCGCCGGGCGCCGCTTCGGCTTCTTCCTCCGTCTCAATGGCGAGGCCGCGGCCGCGGGCCCACCCCAGGATGCCCCGCACCTCGGGATGATCCTTCGCGCCGACCACCAGCACCCGCATGCCGGAAGCCGCCGCTTCGTCGGCCAGCGCGTGGATGCGCTTCACAAAGGGGCAGGTCGCGTCCGCGACTTCGACGCCCCGCGCCTCCAGCGCCTCGATCACCGCCCGGCCCACGCCGTGCGCCCGGATCAGCGCCGTCGCGCCCGGCTCCACCTCTTCGGGAGAGGACACCACGCGCGCGCCCCGGGCCGCGAGGGACTCGACGATCTGAGGGTTGTGGATCACCGGGCCAAGCGTGCGCACGGTCTTCCCCGCGTCGAGCAGCTTTTCCGCTTCCGCCACGGCGCGCCTGACGCCAAAGCAGAACCCCACATGAGAGGCAACCGTCAGCTCCATTCGCACAAAAGCCTTCTTACGACAGTTTCGCTATTCTGGATTACTTTTCTACATGAAACCTTGAATTCCTGCCAAAAATCCGATTTTACCAATGTTTTACATTTCCTGCTGAAATAAAAGCCGCGCATGCCGCCCCTCAAGCCGGCGTATAGATGATTCGGCCCGGCGGACGGGGAAAAAGCGCCGCGCGCTCAGCCGGATCAAGTCAAATCTTTCCCTTTTCCGCCCCACTTTTTGCGCCGTTTTTACAGCACGGTAAAACTGCGCCCAGTTCGTTATGATATAATAGCTGGCGATGAAATCCCTGTGCTTTGCAGGAGGGCAGTCCATGAAGAAAATCGTCCTGACGGGCGGCGGCACCGCCGGCCACGTCACCCCGAATCTGGCGCTCATCCCCACGCTGCGCGCCGAGGGCTGGGAGATCCACTACATCGGCACGGAAAACGGCATCGAGCGGCGGCTCATCGAGCCCCTCGACGGCGTGAGCTATCACGTCGTCAAGACCGGCAAGCTGCGCCGGTATTTCGACCTCAAAAACTTCACAGATCCTTTCCGCGTGGTTCAGGGGGCCTTCCAGGCCGCCGCGCTGGTGCGCCAGATCAGGCCGGACATCGTCTTCTCAAAGGGCGGCTTCGTGTCCGTGCCCGTGGTGTACGGCGCGCGCATGGCCGGCGTGCCCGTGCTGCTGCATGAATCCGACATGTCCCCCGGCCTGGCGAACAAGATCTCCGCGCCCTTCGCCAAGGCGCTGTGCTGCACCTTCCCCGAGGCGGCCGCCTCGGCCGGCCGGAAGGGCCGCGTGACCGGCACGCCGCTGCGCGCCGAGCTGTTCAGCGGCAGCCGCGAGACGGGCCTGAAGCTCTTCTCCCTGGACGACCCGCGCCCGGTGCTCATGGTGGTGGGCGGCTCCAGCGGCGCGCAGGCCGTGAACAAGGCCGTGCGCCAGGCGCTCGGGCCCCTGACCGACTGCTTCCAGGTGCTGCACCTGTGCGGCAAGGGCAACCTCGACCCCGAGATGGAAGGCGCGATCCGCTATCACCAGTACGAATACCTCGACGAGCAGATGAGCCACGCCTACGCCTGCGCCGACGTGCTCATTTCCCGCGCGGGCTCCAACACGCTGTGCGAGATCCTGGCGCTGCACAAGCCCGCCCTGCTGATCCCCTATCCCAGGGAGGCCAGCCGCGGCGACCAGATCCTCAACGCCCGCTCCTTCGAGCAGCGGGGCCTGGCGCGGGTGCTGATGCAGGAAGACATGACGCCGGACACCCTCTTCTCCGCCGTGGTGGACACCTACAAGAACCGCGGCGAGCTGATCGACGCCATGGAGCGGGAGCACTCCGCCGACGGCGTGGCGAACGTGATGCAGCTGATCCACCAGTACGCGAAGCAGGGGTGAACAGGGAAACGCCCGTTTGTAAAATTTCCCGCAACATATTGAACTATTGACCCAAAACCGTTATAATACATTATTAGCGCATCCTTGCCCTGATAAACCGATCAGGGCCGCAAGTCCATAAGGAGGTGAAAAGCAATGAATCAATACGAAGTCATGTACGTCATCGATACCGCTCTGGAAGAGCAGGCTCGCGCTGACCTGATCAATCGCTTTTCGGGTCTGGTAGAGCTGAATGGTGGTCAGGTTGACCGCGTCGATGAATGGGGCAAGCGCCGCCTGGCGTATGCCATCAACTACAAGACGGAAGGCTACTATGTGCTGATGTACATCGCGGCCCCCGCCGAACTGCCCCGTGAGCTGGAGCGCAACTTCCAGATCAACGAGAACGTTCTCCGCTACATGGTGATCCGCTACGAGGGCGCGCTGCCGCCGAAGCGCGAGCCGCTGAAGCCCTACACGCCTCATACCGAGGCCGCCGCGCCTGCCGCTGAGGCTGAAGCGCCCGCCGAGGCCGAGGCCCCCGCTCCCGAAGCGCCCGCTGAGGAAGCCCCCGCGGTTGAAGCGACCGAGCAGGAGTAATCCCCTTACGCCCGACGGAAGACAGGTGAATCTGGTATGAATAAGGTTATATTGATCGGCAACCTGGTGGCTGACCCCGAGCTGCGCAAGACCGCCTCCGATATTTCGCTGTGCACCTTCCGCATCGCCGTTCAGCGCCGCTTCGCCAATCAGCAGGGCGTGCGCGAGGCCGACTTTTTCAACATCGTCGCCTGGCGCCAGACCGCAGAGCTGTGCGCGAGATTCCTCTCGAAGGGCCGCAAGTGCGCCGTCGTGGGGTCTCTGCAGAACCGTTCCTATGATGCGCAGGACGGGACCAAGCGCTACATCACCGAGGTCGTGGCCGACGAGGTCGAATTCGTCGGCGGCAACCCGAACAGCTCCAGTCAGTATAATCCCGGCGACGTTCCGCCGCCGCCCGAACCGTCTTCTTCCTATACGAGCAACACCGGCTTTACTCAGGTTGACGACGACGAGCTTCCTTTCTGACCGAGAGGAAATCACCATTTAGCAGAAGGAGGAGACAATCATGTCTGAAGATAGAGGCGATCGCGGCATGCGCCGTCCGCGCGGCCGCAAGCAGCGCCGCAAGGTCTGCATGTTCTGTGTTGACAAGATCCAGCATATCGATTACAAGGACATCACCCGCCTGCGCCGTTTCACCAACGAGCGCGGCAAGATCCTGCCCCGCCGCATGTCCGGCACCTGCGCCAAGCACCAGCGCCAGCTGTCCGTGGCGATCAAGCGCGCCCGCACCGTGGCCCTGATGCCCTACACCACCGATTGATTCAATCGAAAAGCAAAACCAGCCCCCGCACCGCGCGAGGGCTGGTTTTTTATCACTTTCCCGTATTCTCTTTTTCACGCGAACCACTCCACGGCCAGCCGCACGATCAGGATCGCCAGCACCGCCAGCATGATCTTGCGGATGAACCCCGCGCCGCGCCGGATGGCCAGCCAGCTTCCCAGATACCCGCCCGCCAGCGAAAACGCCGCCGCAGGCAGCGCCAGCGAAAACAGCACCTTCCCGCCCGATATGAGCGAGACGAGCGCCGACACGTTGCTCGCCAGGTTGATGAGCTTCGCGCTGCCGGAGGCCGTCACCATGTCCATGCCGATGAGCCAGGTGAGGCCCATGATGAGCAGCGTGCCCGTGCCGGGGCCGAAGAAGCCATCGTAAAACCCGCAGCCCACGCCCAGCGCCAGACAGCCCCACAGCCGCGCCACCGTGATGGGCTTCGACTGGGCCGGGGCGTCCTTTTTGAAGATGAGCACCAGCGCCATCACCGGGATCGCCACGATCAGGAACACCCGCACCACCGCCGGGTCCGCGCGCTTGAGCAGCTCCGCCCCCAGCCACGCGCCCGGCAGAGCCCCCGCCGCCGCGCACAGCGCCGGCTTCACCAGCAGCCGCCCGCTCTTCAAAAACCGCCCCGTGGCGATCAGCGTGCCGATGCTGGCCGACATCTTGTTGCTGCCCGCCGCCACCGCCGGCGGCAGCCCCGTGAGCAGATACGCCGGCAGCGAAATCAGCCCGCCGCCCCCGCCGATGGCGTCCACCGTGGACGCCAGAAACACCAGCGGACACACAATGAGCAGCATTTGCCAGGTGACTTCCATAAAAAACGATTCCCCATTTCCCGAAATCAGCCCGGACACCTTTTTCTCGGTTGTCCGGGCTGCGCTTCAATCGACACGTTTCAAAACTCTGACAGCTTCGGCGGCTCCAATCTATGGCCGCCGGAGCGAATGACCCCATTAACGCCGCTGCGCCCCGCAGCGAAGGACTTCGAGCGCGCCTTAAGCGCGATGAAGTCCGTTTATAGCCGCGTCAGCAAGCGTCCGCGGGCACTGCCCGCCTAGCGATGTCGGCCGCCGCCGCTGCCGCGGGTAGAGCCGCCGCCGCCTGAACGGCCGCCGCCAAAGCCTCCGCTGCGGCCAAAGCCGCCGGAAGAACGGCCGCCGCCGCTGAATCCGCCGAAAATCGAACCGCCGCTCGAACTGCGGCTGCTGCTACTGCTCGAACGCGACGAGCTGGAACTGGAGCCGGCGCTGTATGACCGGCCCGCGCTGCTCGCCCGTCCCGGCGGCTGGCTGAACCCGCCGTAGGACTGGCCGGAGGACGCGCTGCCCCGTGTCTGGGCCGGCGGCGTCTGAACGGGCCGCGTCGCCTGCGTGGGCCGGGTCGCCGTGTTGGTGCGCCCGGTCGGCGGGACCTGCGTATACGTCTGAACCGGCGGAGGCGGCGGCGTGCGCCGGGCCTGGCGCGCCGAACGGCTCAGCATGCCCGCCAGGAAGCCGCGGTTGTACGACTGCGACGAACTCACGGGATTGTTGACGATGACCGTGGGATTCGGATTATTGTAGGTCGCCCTGCGCCGCTTGCGGCTGCGCACGATCAGCACGATGACCACCACGACCAGCACGATGAACAAAAAGCCCACGATAGCGGAGCCTTCTTCGGAATCGGACGAGGAGGTCGCGCCGCCCACCGCGCCCGTCTGCGTGCCGGCGTTCTGCGCGTTTTCCTTCGCCACGTAGCGGGTATAGGCCGTCTCGTCCACCGAAACGCCCGCCTTCAGCACGCGCGCCACGTCGGCGAACAGGGCGTCGAAGAACGCCCGCGCGCCCTTGTCGTAGTCCTGCCGGGCGAAATTCGGCTCCAGGTACTGGTCGATCAGCTCGCCCACGTCGCCCGCGGTCAGGTACTGGTCCAGGCCGGAGCCGATGGTGTACCAGTAGTCGTCGTCCCGAATGGCCATCACCAGAAGGAAGCCGTAATTCTTCGAGCCGCCGATCTTCCAATCGTTGAACAGCTTGTAGGCGTAGTTCTCCAGCTTCGTGGAGCCGGTGGTGTCCACCGTCACGATCACGATCTGCGCGCCGCAGGCCTTGTACAGCGCGTCGTTGTTCAGCACGATGTGGCCCACCGTCTCGTTGGTGAGCACGTTCGCCGCGTCGTTCACATAGAAATCATCCGTGGGCTTCAGCACGGAGGCGGCCGCCAGCGCGGGAACCGAGAGCAGCAGCATGAGCGCCAGCGCCAGTGCGAATACCTTCTTCATCTTTCTCCTCCTCGATCAATAATCCGCCCGAAAGCCGGGCGTCGATGGGCGCATGTCAAAGCCCGCCGGCGCGGGATGGGCTTTGATACGCGCCCCTGCGCGGGCGGCCCGCGGAAAAAACGCGCGGGCCGCTCGCAAAGGCCAATGATCAGTCAAACAGTTCGGCGTTGCGGATGCCGCGCACCGCGCTGATCAGCCACTCCGGGAAGCCGCCCTTCTCCATGTTGAAGGCCCTCGCTTCGTCGTTGTAGCTGTCGTGGGATATGCGCAGCAGCGCCGATTCGTAGTTCCGGTAGCGATACTTGAAGTCCTCGGCGTCCTTGTCGGAGAGCTTCAGGTTCGACACGTTGGAATACAGGTTTTCGACCGCCGCGGTCAAATCGTGGCTGGCGTCCGCGCTGGCGGAAACCCCCGCAGCGCCCCGCAGCGCCTCCACGGCGTCCGTCACGGCCGAAACGTAGGCTTCGTTCGCGCCCTTGGCGTTGGCGGCGATGCTGTTCATCACCACGGCGTTGTCGGCCAATTCCTTGAGCTCCGCGGTGATGCTCTCCGAGGAGGCGCTGAACAGCGCCTCGACGGCCTTCCCCTTCGCGCTGAGCGCGTTGCCGCCGCCGATGAACAGCGTCCCGGCGATGACCAGCGCCAGCACGCCGCAGGCCAGCGGACGATTTTCTGAAAGCTTCATGGTTCAATCCTTTCGGGATGATTACTTCATATTCATCTCCAGCATCTTCTCGCGCAGCTGCTTCTCGATGTTCTGCAGCTCCGCCTCGGCGTCGCGCCTCTTCTGGCGGCCGGTCTGCTGGATCTCGAGCACCTCGTCCATGGTCTGGATGAGCTTCTGATTGGTCTCGGTGAGGGTCTCGATGTCGATGATGCCGCGCTCGGACTCCCGGGCGATCTCCACGCTGCCCTGATGCAGGCGCTCGGCGTTGCTCTTGAGCAGGTCGTTGGTGAGGTCGGTCACGGACCGCTCGGCCTGCAGCGCGCTCTGGGAGTGCTCCAGGCCCAGGGCCAGCACCATCTGGCTCTTCCACAGCGGGATGGTGTTCACGATGGTGGACTGGATCTTCTCGGCCAGCATCTGGTTGTTGTTCTGCAGCAGGCGGATCTGCGGGGCCATCTGGATGGCGATGTTGCGGGTGAGCTCCAGGTCGAAGATCTTCTTCTCGAAGCGGTCGGCCATGGCGGCCAGGTCGCTGGCGGCCTGGGCGTCCTCGGGGAGGCCGGAGGCGGTCGCCTTGTCGCGGGCGGCCTGCAGGTCGCCGGCGCGGAACTCGTCGAGGGCCTTCTTGCCGGCGGCGATGTACATCGACAGCTCCTTGAAGTAGCCCAGGTTCATGTCGTAGAGCTGCTCCATGGTGGCGATGTCCTTGAGCAGGGTCACCTGGTGGTTCTCCAGCTCGCTCACCAGCTTGTTCACGTTCACTTCCACGTCGTCATAGCGGTTCTTGAGCAGGGTCATCTTGTCGACCTTCTTCTTCAGGAAGCCGAAGATGCCGCCCTTCTCCTCCTCGGTGTCCACGTTGAAGGAACGCAGCTGGGTGACCAGGCCGGCGATCATGTCGCCCACCTCGCCCAGGTCCTTGCTGCGCACGTTGGCCAGCGCGGCGTCGGAGAAGTTGGCGATGTTCTGCTGGGTGCCGGCGCCATACTGGAACACCAGCGAGGCATTGGTCACGTCGATCTTGCCGGCGAACTCGTCGATCTGGGCCTGCTCGTCGGCCGTGAAGGTCGGGGCGGTCTGCTCGGCGACGGTCTGCTTCGCGGTCTCGACCGCGGCCTCGGCGGCGGCCAGCGCGGCGGTCGGATCGGGCGCGGCGGGCGCCTGTTCGATGGGTTCGTTGCCGAGGGTCAGCTTGATATCATGCATGTGGGGTTCCTCCATTTCTGTATAATAGATTCCCATTTATAGCGCGGACCTCAGCGGCCGGCGCGGGCAAGCGAGGGCGCGTCCGTAAGCCCCTCGGCAGCCATCATGTTCTCCAGCACCTGGATGTCGGTGGTGATGTCCAGATGCGTGTTGCGGTAGAGGTTGTCCACCTGCTTCTCGAAGGCGACGGCGATCATGTCCAGGCTGTTTTCCACGGCGGCCTTGGACTTGGCGATGTGGTCCGTGTTCAGCCCGGTGCTGTCCAGCGTGCGGTATTGGTCCAGCAGCTTCACGCTCACGGGCAGGTAATAATTCATGAACTTGCGCACTTCCATGGCCTGGCGCGGGTTGCGCTCCAGCGCCTCGAAGATCTTGCCCGCGGCGTGCTCCATGCGGTCGAGCCGCTCGGTGATGCCGGGGTCGGTCAGCGCCGCGTTGGCTTCGCGCAGGCGCCTCATCTCCTCGCGGCCCTCGGTGATCTGGCGGTTGACCTCCGCGTCGCCGGAATCGGGCGCGGCTTCGTATTCCTCCTGCCGGCCGGGGAACAGCTTGAGCCCCACGAAATACGCCGCGACGGACAAAACCGCGCAGAGGATCAGCGGCAGCAGCTTATAAACCGGATGAATCAGCCCGAACACGAGCCACACGGCCGCGGCCATGTAGATGGGCAGGGCCGATTTGACGATACGAGTTTTCTTCAAGTGACCTTCCTCCCTCCGTACAGGAAAATTATAGCGCGCCGGACGGCTCCGGTCAATCACTTTTGCCCCGGATGTCGCGGAAAATGTTTGAAAGCCTCGCGGATCGGGCTTAATTGGCGGCTTCCCAGGCCTCGATGGCCGCGAAGGCGTCGGGCAGGAGGCGGCGCATGTCATCGTCTGTCAGCTTCAGCCAGTCCCGGCAGTTTTCGATCACCTTGGCGGGCCGCCCGCTGATCATCTTCAAAAGGCCCTTGTACGCGGCCTCGTACTTTTTCTCCGTCATGCCGGTCTTCTCCCAGAAAGCGGGCAGCACCGGGCGGATGCGCCCGTACTGCGCCTGCGCCAGCGCCGTCACGTGCCCGGAGGACAGGGTGGTGGCCAGCAGGCGGTTGAGGCAGTCGAAGAAGCGCTCCTGGAACAGGGGATTGCTCATGCACGCCTTGAACAGCGCGCTGTTGGTGCCCTGGGCCAGCAGGGCGAAGCCGTCCACGTCGTCCCGGAGGGCGCGGTCCACGTCGTAGAGCACCCAGCGCCACTTGCCGTCCGTGTTCTGGTTGCGGAAGCGCTTCACGTTGACGGTGTCCGGCGGGCCCAGGTACACCTGCAGCGCGATGTACTCGGCGAAATTGTCCACGTCGATGGCCGCGTCGATCACGTCGAAGGCCTCCTGCGTGGTGGTGTCGTGGGCGGCCAGCCAGTCCTTCAGGGCCAGGTAGGTGTCGTCCGAGCCCTGCATGACCTCCTTGCTGCTCTTGACCAGGTCGATGTCCTCCTCCTGGCCCTCCCAGCCCATGGCCCGGGCGATGGACCAGGCGCTCACGTTCTCGCGCACGTAGACGGCGGAGTAGTATTCGCCGTTGATGTAGCACACGCCCTCCTCCGCCTCCTGATACAGCACGGAGGTGTCCGCGGCCAGGGAGGTCAGCACGGCGTCGCGCATGAAGGTGTATTTGTAGTCCTGCCCGGCGCAGCGGATGAGGAAGGCCTCGTATTCGCCGTAGGGCCGGTCGCCGAAGATCGGATAGCTGAACAGGCTTTCGCCGTACCGATTGCGGGCGATGACCTTGAGGCACTTGAGGTCGTAGCCGCGGGAGTTGCGGCCGTGCACCTTCACGCCGCAGCCCTGGGAGATCACGGCCTCCCCGCCGTGGTCGAACAGATCCACATGGGCCTCCCGCTCCCAGTCCATCCAGAAATTCGCGCCGCGGCCGTAGGAGCCGAAGGGGAAGGTGTCCGTGGCGTTGGGGCCCTTGACCAGGATGCCCTTTTCGTCGCTGTACAGGTTTTCCGGGTCGGACACCAGCGACACCACGAAGCTCACCTCCCGCCCGCCGTCCACGTCGAAGAGGTAGCTCTGCGTGTCGGAAAGGGAGGGCAGGCAGCCGTCCCGGTAAACCCGGGTGCGCAGGATGGTGGTGGAGGAGACGGCGATGGGCGATCCGTCGTACAGGCGCGAGGACTCGTCCGGATCGGCGCAGTCCAGGGTGTAGTAGATGCGCGCGCCCGCCGCCGCGCTGAGGGACACGGCGAAGCTGTCGCCGGTCCGGAATACCCCGCCGGACACGGAATACGCCGCGCCTTCCGCGGGGGCGTTCAGCGCCGCGCCGTTGGCCGCGCCGGGGGTGGGATCGGCGAAGTAGCCGCAGCGGCCGCCCGCCTCGCGGCCGTAGGAGGCCCCGGCATACTGCCGCGGCAGGCTCACGCAGTCCGCCAGGACGCCCGCCGCGTCGCACAGGCACACCGCGTAGCCGCCGTCGCCGCTGAGGGAGAAGGGAGCGGCTAGCGCGCCCTTGACCTCTGGCGAGCAGGTCACCGTGAGGCGCTCGCCGGGGGCGAGGGTCGTGCCCGCGGGCAGCTGCCATTTCCTCAGCCGGCCCAGCCGGTCGGAAAGGCCCCAGCCCGACAGGTCCACAGCCGCGCCGCCGCCGTTGCAGATCTCCACCCAATCCGCCTCTTCATCCGACGCCGGCAGGGCCAGGATCTCGCTGATGTAAACGCCGTTCAGCGCCGCAGCGCCCAGGGCGTTAAGGCGGTCGGCCGAGCCGGCGGCGTTTTCGGCGCCGGGCGTCGGGGGAAGGGCCGCCGTCCAAACGCCTTCCGACAGGCTGTAGGCCTGGCCGCTCTCCAGCGCGGGCGGCGTCACCAGGGCGGCCAGCGCCCCGTCCGGCGCGCTGAGGCACACCGGCTCCCCGGCGGAGAGCCTGAAATTCGCGTGGGGGCGCGCCGGGTCGTCCGCCCGGTTGAGGCCCGAACAGTAGACGACGAAATAGCCGTCCGGCGGCAGCGTCACGTCCGGCAGGGTCCATTTGTCCGGCTTGTCGTGATTGTCGGAGAGCCGCCAGCCCTTGAGGCTCACGCTCTGCCCGGAGGCGTTGTGCAGCTCCACATAGTCGTGGAACAGGCCGTTTTCGTCCGGATAAAACGCGGGATTGCCGGTCATGATCTCGCTCAGCTCGATCCGGCCCGTGGACATCGACGCCGTGATCTGCGCCTCGTCGCTCACCACGTTGGCCGCGCCGGGCGTGGCCCGCTGGGTGACGGCCCACCCGCCGTCCGCCCGGCAGTAGGCGGCGTCCGGGGTGAGGCGCGGCAGGGCGACGGAGTCAATGACCGTCTGGTCGGGGGCCAGGAGCATGATCGCCTCGCCGCCCCCCGGCGGCAGATTGAACGGGGCCACCAGCGCGCCGGGCGAAGCCGCCGAGACCGTCTCGCCGGCGAACACCACCAGGAAGCCGCCTCCCGCCAGCTCGATATCCGGAAACACGAAGGCCCGGGCCACCTTCAAATCCTTTTGAAGATACGCCCCACGCAGCGACACGCTCTCCCGCCCGGTGTTTTCGATCTCGATCCAGGCCGGGGCCGCGCCGTCCGCCGCGCGCAGGGTGTTCCAGTTGTCGGTCTGCACCTCGCTGATGCGCAGCGCGCCCAGGTCCGCGGCCCGGTCGCCGCCCACCCGCGCCAGCGCGCTGCGGTCCAGCAGGTAGCCGGCCGCCAGCGCCAGCGCGCCGATGAGCGCCGCCAGGGCCAGCGCGCCGCCGGATTGCTTCTTTTTCGCCATGGTTGATCCTCCGGGATTGATTTAAGCCCGCCTTACGCGCTGAGACGCGCCTTGAGATCGAGCGCCTGCTGCCGGGAGGTGGTGCACAGCGCGGAGTAATTGCCGTCCAGCGCCTGGTCGATGTAGGAAAGGGCCTGTTTTTTGTCGCCCTTCTCCGCGGACAGCAGGGCCAGGTAGTAAAGGGTGTCCACCTGGCGCGGCTTGTACTCGTGGGCCTTGGTGAAGTATTCCATCGCCTTGTCCTTCTCCCCCAGGGCCAGGTTGAGCTGGCCCAGGTTGTCCAGCACCACGGCGTCCTCGTCGTCGTAGTCCAGCGCCTTTTCGTTGAACTCGACGGCCTCGGTGAAGTCGCCGGTCTGGCGGGCCTTTTCGATCAGCATGTAGCCCAGCGAGCCGTAAATGAGGCCGTTCACGCCGTCGTTCATGGCGATGCGCATCTGCGAGATGGCCGAATCCAGGTTGCCCAGCTTCCACTGGCAGATGGCGAAGTTGACGCGCAGCTGGCGCTTCTGGTCCTTGGTGATGCCCGGCGCGTGCTCGGCCTTCAGAAGGACCTCCTTCGATTCGTCGAAGCGGCCGTAGCGCAGCAGCAGCACGCCGTAGGCCATGAGGTAGGCGGGCTTGTTGCAGCCGCATTTGAAGGCCGTCTCGTACAGCGTTACGGCCTGGTCGTGCTTGGCCTTGGCCTCGGCGGTCTTGCCCGCGTCGTAGAGCCGGTTGCCCTGAACATGGGCCGTATAGGCCCGGCGTCCCGCGGCCTCCGACCTGAATGTGTCAAAAAGTCCCATAATACATCACGCCTCCGTCGTTTTGTTTCTTTGCTTTTCGCGCTTTTCCCGGGCGGCCACGCAGGCGAGCAGCCGGATCCTGCGCCGCTCCAGCGCGCCTCTTTCCTCCGCCGTGGCCAGCGCCAGCGCCGCCTCGGTCAGCCGGAGCGCCTCCCGGGGGTCGCCGGCCCGATGCTCGTACAGCTTGGCCAGCTCCACGTAGGGGAACACGCCCATCTGCCGCCGGTCGATCATCTCGCGCCACACGCGCTCGGCTTCGCCCCAGTCCCGACCGGCGCGCAGCATGAGGCTCAGCCGCTGGTTGGCGCTGCCGGCCACATGGCGCTCCCGCAGCCGGGCCATGGCGCTCAGCGGGCGCTCCCGGGCGGCCAGGCGGTAGCAGGCGCCCGCCTCGGCGCGCTCGCCCTGCTTTTCCAGCGCCTTGCCCAGGCTGAACACGTCCAGCATGCTGGTCTGCTCCAGCGGCGCGGCGTAGGCCCGGCTGAGCCGCGCCAGCAGCGCTTCCAGCGACACGATGTCCTGCCGGTTGTGGGATACGATGTCCTCCAGCAGGCTCATGTCGCCGCTTTTGAGAAAGGAAAAATACCGCTCGGGCACCTCCGAGCCGGGTATGTCGTTTTCGCGGCGGATCCCCAGCACGCTCTCCTCGATGTGTCCCAGGGAGCAGTCCTTCAGCCGCAGCTTCCAGGCCCGCCGGGCGGGGTGGATGAGGTCCAGATGGGGCATGTCCCGGGTGGGGTCCTCCATGCGGCACATGACGAACCGGGACCGGAGCAGCGGCACGTCGAAAGATCGGCCGTTGAAGGTCACCAGGGCCTCGGCCTCGCGGACGAGCGCGGCCACCTTTTCCAGCAGCAGCGGCTCCGCGCCGTAGTTGGGCATCAGGTACTGGTATACGGCGAAGCGGTCGCCCTCCACGCGCCCCAGCCCCACGAGAAACGCCACTGTGCCCGCGCCGCCGGAGAGGCCGGTGGTCTCGGTGTCCAGGAACAGCGCCCGCCTCGGGTCGAAGGGCGCGTCGAAGCGCATCCGCCGCAGCCCCTCCCCGCTCAGGGAGAACAGCGCCCCGTCCGCCGGGACGCGGCTGACGTATTCCATCAGAGCGGGGCCGGCGGCCGGCTTCGGCGCGGCAGGCGCGCCGGAGGAAAGCGCGTTGAGCTTCGATTTCAGCGACGACGGCACCGCGCTCCCTCCTCAATTTTATTCCATATTACATTGTAGTGATTTCCGGCGCGTTTGTCAAGGCGGGATGAACGGAACGAAGGAGCCTTGTTCCCGCCCTTCCGCGCCGATTGACATTTCCCCGCTTTTGTGGTTTAATGAGGATAATTCTTTATCAAATAAATGCGTTCCGGGCACACCGCCGGGGAGGAGGACGGAGACATGCTGCTTCATCTGAACGGAAAGGATATTGCCTTTGAAAACGGCGAAAGCTACGCGAAGATCATCGCGCGGGCCATGCCGGACGCCGGCGCGCTGGGCGTGCTCGTGGGCGGCGAAACGCTGTGCCTCACCGCCCGTCCCAAGGACGGCGACAGCGCCTCTCTCATCACCATCCGGGACACCGAGGGCCGGCTGATCTACGAGCGGTCGCTGCGGTTCATCTTCCTGCTGGCCGTGCGCGAGCTGTTTCCGAACCGGCGGGTTCGCATCGAGCACTCGCTGGGCGGCGGGGTGTACTGCGAGGTGCGCGACAGCCGGCGCTCCCTCACCGGCGCGGACGTCAGGGTCATCGAGGCGCGCATGCGGGAGATCGTGAAGGAGGACATGCCCTTCGTGCGCCACGCCATCTCCCGGCGCGACGCCATCGCCTATTTCGAGCAGACCGGCGAGACCGACAAGGTCAACCTGCTCAAATACCGCCCCTACGAGACCTTCCAGCTCTACCGCCTGGGAGACATGATGGAGTATTTTTACGGCGTCATGGCCCCCTCCACCGGCTGCATCCAGGTGTTCGCTCTGCAGCTGCAGCTGCCCGGCCTGGTGCTGCTGCTGCCCGATCCGGAGGACCCCGCGAAGGTCGCGCCGCTCAGGCAGCTCCCGAAGCTCATGAACACCTTCGCCGAATCGGCCCGCTGGAACGCCATACTGCACTGCTCCAACACCGCCGACCTCAACGCGCTCACGCAGAGCGGCCAGATCCGCGAATTCATCCGCGTCAACGAGGCGCTGCACGAGCGCTCCATCGCGCACATCGCCGACGAATTCGTGACAAGCGGCGCGCGCGTCATACTCATCGCCGGGCCGTCCTCCTCGGGCAAGACCACCTTCGCCAACCGGCTCTCCATCGCGCTGCGGGTGCTGGGGCTGCGGCCCGTGGCCATCTCGCTGGACGACTACTACCTCGATCGGGATCAGATCCCCCTGGAGCCGGACGGCACCCGGGATTTCGAGCGCTTGGACACCCTCGACGTGGCGCTGTTCAACGACCACCTGGTGCGCCTGCTGCAGGGCGAGCCGGTCCAGGTCCCGCTGTACGACTTCAAGACGGGCCGTCGCGCCGCCGCCACCCACCTCATGCACGTGGACGGCGACCAGCCCATCATCATCGAGGGCATCCACGGCCTGAACGACGAGCTCACCCGCGACGTGGCGCGCAACCTGAAATTCAAGGTGTACATCAGCGCCCTCACCACCCTCAACCTGGACGACCACAACCGCATCCGCACCACCGAGGCGCGGCTGCTGCGCCGCATGGTGCGCGATTTCCACTTCCGCGGCACCGCGCCGGAGGACACTATGGCCATGTGGCCCTCGGTGCGCAACGGCGAGGAGAAGTACATCTTCCCCTATCAGGAGGAGGCGGACGTGATCTTCAACTCGTCGCTGGTCTACGAGGTGGCGATCCTGAAGAAATACGTCTACCCGATGCTCACCCGGCTCACCCCCGCCAGCCCCTACTACACCATGGCGCACCGGCTGATCAAATTCCTCAATTACTTCCAGTCCGCCGACGTGGAGGACGAGATCCCGCTCAATTCCATTTTACGCGAATTCATCGGCGGATGCTGTTTCTATCGCGAAGACAAATGATTTTTCGCCCCGCGCGATTAAAAACGTCCCTCCCTGCGCAAAATAGGCTCGCAAGGGAGGGATATGATTATGTCTTTGAAACGCAAGGGATTTCTCATCATCGCCTGCGCGCTGCTGGCGGCCGCCGCGCTGGCGGGCTGCATGAACGCCGCCGGCCGCCTGCCGGGCAGCGACAGCGATCGCGACGCCGCGCCCCAGCCGACGGAGGGCGCCTCGGTGATGCCGCAGGCCACGTCCGCCGCGCAGAACGCCTACGACTGGATCACCGGCCGCACCGCGGTTGAGGAAAAGATCGACCTGCTCAGCGAGATCGAGACCAGCCGCGTCGTGACCACCGGCAGCACCGCGCTGGTGGGCGTCACCTTCGCCAGGGAGTACCAGGGCCAGATGACCCAGCGCATCCAGAACCTCATCGCCGGCGTGGTGAAAGAGGCCGACCCCAACATCCAGGTGGTGGCCGTGACCAGCGAGAAGGAGGATGTGGATACCATCTTCTCAATCGCCGATTCGCTGGGCGGCGGCGCGCTGGACGCGGACGCCGAATCCCGCGTGGACACCATCGTGCGCAACGTGACCACGATGCAGTGACCGAAAAATCCCCGGCCCGGAGCGGGTCGGGGATTTTTTATGCGTTCGGCGGTGCGGTTTGTCAGATTTCGGGAATTTCGACCTCGATCTCATGGCCCAGCTCGGCGGACTTGCAGATGTGGTCGATGATGGCCTGGTTGTAGAGGATCTCGCTGGTGGGCACGGGCGCGGGACGGTTGTACTTGATCGCGTCCAGGAAACCGCGGATCTTGATGTCGAACAGGCCGGGGCCCCTGTGGGGAATCAGCGGGATGACGGTCTCAACCTGCTTGCCGGCGACGTCGTGATACAGCGTCATGGGGCTGGTGAAGGTGCCGTTCCAGCAGTCGGTGGAGGGAATGCGCAGCGCGCCTTCCTTGCCGAAGATGATGGTGTCGCCGGGGGTGTCGGCGTGCATGGCACAGGAGATGCGGAAGTCCAGGATGATGCCGCCCTCCAGGCGCACGAACGCGGCCGCGAAGTCGTCGACGGAGAAGCGCGCGGCGTTCTCCTCGGCGGTGTGGAACTTATCCGGCGTGGCGTACTTCGGGTTCTTGCCGAAGAAGTCGCTCTTGTAGCCGGTCACGGTGAGGGGCTTCGGATAGCCGATGGCGTTGAGCACCACGTCCAGAGAATAGCAGCCGATGTCGCCCAGCGCGCCGATGCCGCCGGTGGACTTTTCGATGAAGGTGCTGTTCGGGATGCCGCGGCGGCGGCCGCCGCCGGTCTGGATGTAGTAGATGTCGCCCAGCACGCCGCTCTGCACGACCTTCTTGATCATCTGCATGTTCTCATCTCCGCGGGGCTGGAAGCCAATGGAGAGCACCTTGCCGCTCTTCTTCTCGGCGCGCATCATCTCGACGGCCTCTTCGGTGGTCACGGAGAAGGGCTTCTCCAGCAGCACGTTGATGCCGTGCTCCAGGGCGTACACGGTGGGCGCGCAGTGGGCGGTGTTGTAGGTGCACACGGAGACCGCGTCCAGTTCTTCGCTGTCGATCATTTCCTTGTGGCTGGGATAGAAGCGGACGCCCTCGACGCCGAACTTCTTCATGAACGCTTCGGCCTTGCCGGGGATCAGGTCGGCCGCGGCGACGATTTCGACGTCGGGCATGTTCTTGTAGCTCTGAATATGGGACTCGGCGATCCAGCCGGTGCCGATGATGCCGACCTTGAGTTTCCTGGACGTGTCGACGGCTTCCTCTTCGATGGCCTGAGTAAACTGGCTCAGGACCGCATCAGCGTTGTTGTTGCCCATGAGTATTACCTCCCATTTTCGCATGTAGGGGTGTCCCCTTCGTTCAGATTATAACATAACCTTCCGGCTCTGTGAAGTCCCAATTTTCGCATAAATCCCCTCTGACTTTCAAAAAACCGGCGCTTCGCCGAAGGGCGAAGCGCCGGAAGGGGTTAATTGTCGAATCAGCCCATCAGGCCGCCGAGCACGGGAGAGAGGTCCTCGATGCCGGGGGCGCTCATCAGGCTCGTCAGGCCGGTGTACAGCACCTGCATGTACTCCTCGCCGAGGGCTTCCATGGTGTCGTCGTCGGCCTGGGCGAGGTCGATGACGTTGTTGGGCATGTCGAAGGTGACGTAGCTGTCGGCGGTCAGGGCGGCCAGCGTGTCGGCCGCGAAGGTCATCTCCTGGCCATCCTGGTTCAGGTAGAAGGTCAGCGTGCCGGTGGCGGCGACGCCGGTCTCATCCTCGATGGTGGTGCCGGTGTAGTTGACGCCGAAGGCGGTCAGGGCGTTGTAGGTCTCATCGCCGTAGGTGTATTCGGAGCTGTTCTCCACGTACAGGGTGATGTCCGCGCCGTCGCTGCAGTCCACGCTGAGGGTAAAGCCGACGTATTCGGAGCCGTCGTCGCCGTCGGTGGTCTGGGCCACATTCACGTCGAACACGGCCTTGTCGTCGTTGGTGGCGTTCACGTCAACGGTCAGGGTCACGGTTTCGCCGTCTTCCTCAAACTCGGTGGCGTAGCTGACATAGGTGTAGTCACCCATGTTCAGCACGATCACCTGATAGGGCACGACGACGGTCTCGTCATCCTCGGTAGCGGTCACGGTCATGTCGAGCACCACATGGCCTTCCTCGCCGTTCACATACAGGCTGCCGGCCAGGGTCATGACTTCGTCCTCGGGGATCTGCTCCAGCAGGGCGTCGACGTCCATGGTGGCGAGGTCAATCTCGACCTCCTCGCCGGACATCTCGAGGATCAGGTCGATGTAGTCCTGGATCGCGGCGGTCAGGTCGGGATCGGCCTGAACGGTCTTCGCCAGGTCGCCGGCCAGGGCCGCCAGCTCCTGCAGGGTCACTTCAAAGTCATAGCGGTCCGCGGTGATCTCCACGTCGTCCACCGTGAGGGAGACGCCTTCCTCAACGCCGGTGATCTGATCGCCGATCCAGGTCATAACGAGCCCGGTGAAGGCTTCGGCGTCGGCGTTCTCGGCGGCGGCCACCAGGTTCGTGGCCACGTTGGCGATCTTCTCAACGGTCTCCAGGTCCATGCCTTCGGAGGTGGCGCTGCTCATGCTCGCCTGGACCGATTCAATGATCTCGCCCATGGGCAGCAGCACGGCGTCGGTCGCGCCCTCGAGGGCGGCGGTGAGGTTCATGGTGGCGGGATCGAAGGCGAAGCCACCCTTGATGGCCTTTTCTTCGCCGGCCAGAGCGGTCAGCGTGCCGGCGAAGTCGCCTGCGGTCAGGTCGGCGGTCAGGTCGATCTGCGCGGTGATGTCAACGGTGGCGTCCAGCTGATCGCCGATCTGCACCCGGAAGTTGCTCAGGGCGAGGGAAAGGTTGACGGCCGGGATCTCCAGGTCGTCGGCCATGGCCATGGGGGCGCAGAGCACCAGCAGGGCCACGATCAGCGCGAATGCGCGGTTGAAATGATTCTTCATGGTTTTCCTCCTCTTGTGTTGGTTTGGTCGTGCGGCATGTCTTGAAACCACGCCCATATCATACATTCTTATGACGAAAAAAGCAATGAAATCGTTGCTAATTCTTTGGGATGATTTGTGGAATCGCAATCAATGAGAAGCCGAAAACGCATGATGACAAGCCCGCGGGCATATCATGGCGCCAGAGAGGTGATGGATATGTCGCAGGTTTTGAGAAGAGACGCGGTGCGCGCGATAGCGCGGGGACTGGGCGCGGCGATCGCCCTGACGCTGGCCGGCATGCTGATCCTGGCGGCGCTGGTGGTTTGGGCGCGGCTGGGCGACAGGGCCCTCATCATGCTGAACCAGGCGCTGAAGATCGCGGCCATCGGCCTGGGGGCGCTCATCGCCGTGAAGCCCGGCGGGCGGCGGGGCCTGGCCCTCGGCGGATGCGTGGGGCTCGTCTACATCGCGCTGGGCTACGGCCTGACGGCCCTGAGCGGCCTGGCCCTGGTCACGGCGCGGATGCTGGTCATCGAGATGGCCATGGGGCTGCTGCTGGGCTCGCTCTTCGGCGCCCTCGCGGCGAATCTCCCCGCCCGCCGCCGGGCAACCGCCCGCTGACCCCGCGTCAGAGGCCGTTCTCCAATTCCCCATTCCCCATTCCCAATTCCCCATTGATGCAGCGGAGCCTCCGGCTCCGCTACATCACCTCCGTGTCGCGCATGACCAGGCGGTGGTAGTAGAGGCGCATCATGGCGAAGCGCGGCCAGAAGATCAGCCCCAGGCCCAGTATCCACACGCAGCCCAGCGCCAGCGACGCGCCCACGGCCCAAGCCGGCAGCGCGGCCAGCGCCCTCCAGAAGGCCGCCGCGATCTCCTGCCAGCCGCCAGTGAAGGCGATGGGCTCCGGCGCGGTGATCAGGCACGCCCCGCCCAGCAGCGCCGCCGTCACGATCAGGATCAGCAGGAACCAGAACAGCGAGCGGATGACCATCAGCACCGGCGCGAAACCGTAGGCGAAGCCGTTGGCCGCAATCTGGCCCACGCTCCCGCCGTCCATCCTATCCGGCTTGTCGGCCATGTACAGCATCATCTGCCGCGTGAACACGCCGATCACGCCGCACAGGTAGACGATCAGCAGCAGCGCCGCAGCCGCCCCGCATCCGGCGATGATCTCGTTGCCCAGCGTTTTCAGCACCCAGTCGTTGAACCAGGCCGTGATCCGCTCGGATTGCGCCTGGCCAAGCCCCGCGAGCAGGCCGAGGCCCCAGCAGGCAGCGGCGTGCAGAACGGGCAGCAGAATCGCGATGAGCGCGCGGCCGAAATTCAGGCGGGAGAACGCGCCGTCGCCGCTCTTGCGGGCGATGGCCGTCAGCGGCGCGTTGATGAGCAGGTTCGTGAGCGACGCGAGGTACACGGCGCAGGGCAGAAGATACGGCCTGTACGCCCCCAGCGGCAGGACGCCCCGGGCGTCCAGCTCAAACAGCGCGGCCGCGGCGGCGATGATGAGCGTGTACAGCGCCATCTGGACGCACAGCACCCGGCGCGTCGCGCCGCCGGTCTTGCCCAGCGTCCTTCGGGCAAACTTCCTGGCCTGTCCTGATCTCGTCATGGCGGCATGCCTCCTTTTTCTTTCAGTAATAACAATAAACGATTCGCAATCCGCGGCTGTAGGACGGCCGCGGATTGCGAATCGCGGGGTATCGTCAGCTTCTCAGCTCGGCGCCGAAGCCGTCGCGGCAGGCGGCGAGGATCTTGTCCATCGCGGCGGCGATCTCGGCGTCCGTGAGGGTTCGGTCCGCCGCGCGGAAGCTCAGCGCGAAGGCCACGCTCTTCTTGTCCTGGCCCAGCTTTTCGCCGCGGTAGATGTCGAACAGGCGCACCTCTTCGATGAGCCTGCCGCCGGCCCTGACGATGGCGTCCATCACCGGACCCACCTCCACCGCCTCGCCCATCACCAGCGCGATGTCGCGGGTCACAGCGGGGAAGCGGGGCAGGGGCTGCACGGCGGGAATGGGCCGCGCCAGCGCGGGAACCAGGCTCAGGTCCACCTCGGCCACGTACACGCGGCCGTCGATGTCGAAGGCCCCGGCCACGTCCGGATGGATCTCGCCCACCCGCGCGATCACGGTTTCGCCCACGGTGAGCACGGCCTTGCGGCCGGGATGGTAGTAGCCGTCGCCGCCGGCGGACACGGCGGGCTTGATGCCGAACTGGCCCAGCAGGCACACGACCGCGTCCCGCAGGGCGTAGAAGTCGGCCTTCTCGCCGTACAGGCCCAGGCACAGGCTGGGCTTCTCGGTGGCGGCGGTGGTGTCGGTTTTGCCCTCGGAGAACACCGGCGCGGCCTCGAACAGGCGGCCCTCCGCGTTGCCGCGGTTGATGTTCAGGGCGAGGGTGTTCAGCATGGAGGGGACGAGGGTGGTGCGCATGACGCTGGTGTCCTCGCCCAGGGGATTGCGGATGGTGACGAAGCGGCGGCGCGGGTCGTCCTCGGGCAGGTTCAGCGCGGCGATCCACTTGGGCGAGATGAACGAGAAGTTCAGCGCCTCGAAATAGCCCATGCTCACCAGGCTGTTTTTCACGATGTCGAGGAGCGCCTGCTTTTCGCTGCGGTGGCCGGCCATGGTCACGCCGGTCATCAGCGTGGAGGGGATCTTGTCGTAGCCGTACAGCCGCAGCACCTCCTCGGAGATGTCCGCGTCGGTCTCCAGGTCCATGCGCCATTCGGGCACGGTGCAGGAGAGCTCGTCGCCGCTCACCTCGACCTCGAAGCCCAGCCGCTCCAGGATGTCCTCCATTTCGGAGGCGGAGAGACGGCAGGAAATGCGCCGGTTGATGCGGTTCACGTCCGCGTCGATGACCTGCGGGTTCAGCGGGTTCGGGTAGTGATCGAAGGCGCCGGGCACCACGTCGCCGCATTCCAGCATGTTCACCAGCATGCAGGCGCGGTCCAGGGCCTCCATGGTGGTGCGCACGCACACGCCCTTCTCGAACCGGCCGCTGGACTCGGTGCGGATGCCCAGGGCGCGGGAGGTGAGGCGGTTGTTGGTGCGGTCGAAGGCGGCGCACTCGAACAGCACGTCCGTGGTGCTCTCCACGATCTCGCTCTCCTCGCCGCCCATGATGCCGGCCAGGCCGGTGGCGCGCTCCGCGTCCGCGATCACGAGCATGTTTTCCGTGAGGGTGTATTCCTTGCCGTCCAGCGTGGTGAGCGGCTCGCCCTCGTGGGCGCGGCGAACGACGATCCTGCGGCCCCGCACCCTGGAGAGGTCGAAGGCGTGCATCGGATGGCCGGTCTCCAGCATGACGAAGTTGGTGATGTCCACGATGTTGTTGATCGGGCGCACGCCCGCGCCGTAGAGGTACTCGCGCATCCACATGGGCGAGGGGCCGATCTTCACGTTTTTGATCACGCGGGCGCAGTAGCGCGGGCACAGTTCGTCGTCCTCGACCGCGATCTTGGCGTAGTCGTCGAACGCGTCCACGCCCTCCGCCTCCTCCACGGCGATCTCGGGCATGACGCAGTGGGTGTCCAGCACGGCGGCGCTCTCCCGGGCCAGGCCCCACACGCTCAGGCAGTCGGGCCGGTTGGCCAGCACCTCGAAGTCGATCACGTCGTCGCCCAGGTGGAACACCTCTTTCACGTCGGTGCCGGGGGCGTATTCCTCGTTCAGCAGGATGATGCCCTCCTCGCCGCAATGCGGATAGAGGCCGGCGGGCACGTCCAGCTCCGGCCCGGAGCACAGCATGCCGTTGGACACATAGCCCCGCAGCTTGCCCTTCTTGATCTTCACGCCGCCGGGCAGACGCGCGCCGTCCAGCGCCGCGCAGACCCAGGCGCCGGCCTTCACGTTCGGCGCGCCGCACACGATCTGTAAGGGCTCCGCCTGGCCCACGTCCACCATGCACAGGTGCAGATGGGTGCCCTCGATGTCCTCGCAGCTGAGCACGTGGCCCACGACCACCTTGTCGAACAGGTCTCCGGTGTTCTCGACGCCCTCCACGCCGTTGCCCGCCATGACCATCTTCTCGGCGTATTCCTGCGCGGGCAGATTGATCTCGGTATATTCCTTCAGCCACTTCATAGGCAGTTTCATAGATATTTGTCCTCCCACTGATAGATGATCGGTTTTGAATTAGGAATTTGGAATTTGGAATTAGGAATTATGGTTACTGGGGCAGCCGCGCCTGCGGGCGCGGTTTTGCCGACAGCGTCCATCGTTTCCGTTCCTTTTCAATCAAACTAAAATTCCTAATTCCTAATTCCAAATTCCTAATTTACCTGAACTGCTTCAAGAACCGCAGATCATTTTCATAAAGATACCGCATGTCCGGCACGTTATATTTCAGTATGGTGAGGCGCTCGATGCCGATGCCGAAGGCGAAGCCCGAGTATTTCTTCGAGTCGATGCCGCACATATCCAGCACCTTGGGGTTAACCATGCCGCCGCCCAGCACCTCGATCCAGCCGGTGCCCTTGCAGGTGCGGCAGCCCTTGCCGCCGCAGGCCGAGCAGGTCAGATCGACCTCGGCCGAGGGCTCGGTGAAGGGGAAGAAGGAGGGGCGGAAGCGGGTGACGATGCCCTTGCCGTAGAGCCGCTCGGCGAAGGTATCCAGCGTGCCCTTGAGGTCGCCGATGGAGATGTCCTCGTCGATGACCAGGCCCTCGATCTGGTGGAACACCGGGGAGTGCGTGGCGTCCACCTCGTCGGCGCGGTACACGCGGCCGGGCGAGACGATGCGGATGGGCGGCTTGCGGGTGGTCATCACGCGGGCCTGTACGGGCGAGGTGTGAGTGCGCAGCACCACGTTGTCGTCAACGTAGAAGGTGTCCTGGGCGTCGCGGGCGGGGTGGTTCTTGGGCAGGTTCAGCAGCTCGAAATTGTAGTGGTCGTATTCGATTTCGGGGCCTTCCACGGCCTCGAAGCCCATGCCGGTGAAGATGTCCAGAAGGTCGTCCAGCACGATGTTCATCGGGTGCAGGCTGCCGGCCGTGCGGGTCTTGCCGGGCAGGGTCACGTCGATGGTCTCGCGCTTGAGGCGGAATTCCTTTTCCTTGGCGCGCAGGGCGGCGGCGGCCTCGTCGATGGCGGACTCCAGCTTTTCCCGGGTCTCGTTGACGATCTGGCCCATCTTCGGGCGCTCCTCGGCGGGCAGCTTGCCCATGCCGCGGAGTATGGCGGTCAGTTCGCCCTTCTTGCCGAGCACGCGCACGCGCAGCTGCTCCAGGGCGTTCGAATCCTGGATGTTTTTCAGCTCCTCGGTCACGCGCTCTCTGATGGATTTGAGTTGATCCTGCATGGTAAATGAACTCCTTTCGCGGTTCGCAGAATTGACTTGGTTATTCCGGCGGAGAAAAATATAAGCCCGCCCCAAAGGGGCGAGCTGAATCTACTCGCGGTACCACCCGTTTTCGTCCGCGCGCTCTGCGCGCGGGCCTTTCGTTCCGCTATCGGGGAACGGGACCGCCCGCGCCTACTGATCCTTTCAGCGCGGGAGCTCGGGAGCGAACTTCGCCCGCCGCCTGCCCCGCGCGCTTCCAGCCGATGGCGCGCGTTCTCTCGAGGGCCGCCTTGCGGGGTACTCTTCTCCGTCTCTGCCTGTTATGAAACTGCGTCCAGTATAGCACGGTTCGGGCCGATATGCAACGACTGACAGGGAAATTAACAGGGCGTCATTTAACGACTCGTTCAACAAATTGGATGTAGACGTATTGGAGAACGACCCTATTGCCTCGCTGCGCTCGGCACTTCCCCTGATAGGGGAAGCAAGATCGTTCCTATTGGGGCGTTCTTCTTGGCTCCCCTTTCAGGGGAGCTGGCGCGCAGCGCCTGAAGGGTCATCCTCGTCATACGCCTATTTGTGAATGACACTTTAAATGAGACACCCCCAAGGAAAATAACAGGAAACGCTCCCCGCCAAACGACGGGGAGCGCAAGGGGGATTGTCCTTATTTGGTGGAGTAGTTCGGGGCTTCCTTGGTGATGGAGATGTCGTGGGGATGGCTCTCCAGGAGCCCCGCGTTGGTGATGCGGATGAACTGGGCCTTCTCCCGCAGCTCTTTGACGGTGTGCGCGCCGCAGTATCCCATGCCGGAGCGCAGGCCGCCCATCAGCTGGAACACGGTGTCGGCCAGGACGCCCTTGTAAGGCACGCGGCCTTCGACGCCCTCGGGCACCAGCTTCTTCGCGCCCTCCTGGAAGTAACGGTCCTTGCTGCCCTGCTCCATGGCCGCCAGGGAACCCATGCCGCGATACACCTTGAAGGAGCGGCCCTGGAAGATCTCGATCTGGCCGGGACTCTCCTCGACGCCCGCCAGGAGGCTGCCCACCATCACGGCCGACGCGCCCGCGCCGATGGCCTTGGTGAGGTCGCCGGAATACTTGATGCCGCCGTCGGCGATGATGGCCCTGCCGAACTTGTCAGCCGCCTCGGCGCAGTCCATAATGGCGGTGAACTGGGGCACGCCGATGCCGGCCACCACACGGGTGGTGCAGATGGAGCCCGGCCCGATGCCCACCTTGACCACGTCCGCGCCGGCCTTGATGAGATCGACCGTCGCCTCGGCGGTGGCCACGTTGCCCGCGATCACGGGCAGGTCGGGGAAGGCTTCCTTCACCATGCGAACGGCGTTCAGCACGCCGGCGGAATGGCCGTGGGCAGTGTCCAGGGTGATGATGTCCACCTGGGCGGCGGCCAGCGCCTTCACGCGGTCCAGGGTGTCCTTGGTGACGCCCACGGCCGCGCCGCAGAGCAGGCGGCCCTTGCTGTCCTTCGCCGCGTCGGGATACTTGATGTTCTTCTCGATGTCCTTGATGGTGATGAGGCCGCGCAGCATGTTGTTTTCGTCCACCAGGGGCAGCTTCTCGATGCGGTGTTTGGCCAGGATGCTCTTGGCCTCCTCCAACGTGGTGCCCACGGGCGCGGTGACCAGGTTTTCGCTGGTCATGACGTTTGAGATGGGCTGGTCGAAGTCGGTGATGAAGCGCAGGTCGCGGTTGGTGATGATGCCGACCAGCCTGCCCTCCCGGGTGATGGGCACGCCGGAGATACGGTAGCGGGCCATGAGGGCCAGCGCGTCGGTCACGAGGTTCTCCGGCGCGAGGAAGAACGGATCGGCGATGACGCCGTTCTCGCTGCGCTTGACCTGGTCGACCTGCGCGGCCTGCTCGTCGATGGACATGTTCTTGTGGATGACGCCCAGCCCGCCCTCCCGGGCCAGCGCGATGGCCAGGCGCGATTCGGTCACGGTGTCCATGGCGGCGCTCATCAGCGGAATGCTGAGCCGGATGCCGGGCGTGAGGCTGGTGGCCAGCTGAACGTCGCGCGGGATCACGTCGCTCTTCTGCGGAATCAGCAAAACGTCGTCAAACGTCAGGCCCTCGCGGATCTTCCCCATCATTTGTCAAGTCCCCCTTCTTAAGTACAGACGCGGGTTTTCCGTTATTAGGAGTATTATAAGCAAGGACACGGCGCAAGTCAATTAAGAATAGAAAGAATAATCGCTAATATTTCCCATCCGTCCGGGGCGGCGCGGGGCGGCGGCGTCCGGCGTTCATACAGAATTTACATTCAAACTGGTTGACAAATCGCCGCGCCGACCGTATAATAGCTTTTGTCGATTGCGCAAGCGGTCGGCAAAGCATGATGCCGAATGGTGTAACGGTAACACTAACGACTCTGACTCGTTCATTCTAGGTTCGAATCCTAGTTCGGCAGCCAATCATGCCTCCATAGTCAAGAGGCCTAAGACGTCGCCCTCTCACGGCGAAAACTCCGGTTCGAATCCGGATGGAGGTGCCAGATAAGGAAACATCCGCTCAGGCGGGTGTTTTCTTTTTTTCCATATTGCAAGAATTGTTGCGCTTTGGTTCTGCGCGCCGTCTGCCCCATCCAGCGGCAGGCTCGCCGCTCTGGGTGATTCGCGCACAAAATTACGCACAAAACCGCGCACAAAACGTCGTCAGTGAAGGTAATCGTCAATTTGTGAAACCGCTGCCGGCAGCTTCGATTGCTCTGCTTTGGCGTATACCCGGAGCGTCATCGTCGGATCAGTCGCTTAGATTCGCACAGATTCTATCCGACTTGCTTAGACATAGTTGAATTCCGGTTGACGATTCAATGATTGTCGTGTATGATGGAAGTGTGCAGGTACCCTTAAGACAGGATTCTGTTTTTCCCTGCCGGACACGCATTGACAATATCCCGCTTACGGCGGCTGTATCAGGACCGTCAGGATCCGTATGTGATATTCTTCTTCCCAAAAAGGGCCGCCGCGGTGCCACCGGGAGATCAGCCGCGTATAAACTGATGTGGCAGAACAGTAAAGGGCCGAAAGGTCTTTGAGAAATACATAAGGAGATGGAGAAAGCATGAAGAGAAAAGCGCTGGATCTTGAACAGACGGAAAAGGTAACGGGCGGAGTGGAAACAAGGAGGTACGCCTCAGACCCGCTGTTCGACGGGCCGGAAGATGCCGTCAAAGGTAACAGTCCGGACGCGAGGATGGAGAGGAACGAGGTTCCTGTCCCGGTTCCCGTACCGGTTCCCGTACCGGTTCCTGTCCCGGTTCCCGTACCGGACCCGAATCCCGAAAAGTCCCGCAAAATCACCTAACGATAAAAAGGTGATTCCCGCATCAGGGCGTCCGGAGAAGGATACCATCATCTGCTTTTCCATTTATGAGGAGGTTATCTATGACTGGTGAAAAAAAACAGATTACTGATAAAGAACTTGAGATGGTTGTTGGTGGTTTTTTCCATTTTAAAGGTTATAATACCATGACATATACTCATGAAGATGGTTCTATAACGATTCACCGGGTTATTGATATGGAAAAAGCCTGGGAAATGAGCAACCATCTGCATGAGAAGCATATACCTGAGGACGATATCCTGAAGCAGCTTGTGGCTTATAATTATATTGAACAATAATCAGTTTTCGGTCTTCTTTACGGAAAGAGGCCTAAGACGTCGCCCTCTCATGGCGAAGACTCCGGTTCGGATCCGGATGGAGGCACCAAATAGGGAAACATCCGCTCAGGCGGGTGTTTTCTTTTTATCATAAAATTGGTTTTTGCCATGCGGCGTCCCGCCGCCGTCGCGCGCTTATGCCGCTCGAAAAAAACGTGCGCTATATTCCAAAACGCTCCGACTTCTGCTATAATGACAACAGAAGCCAAAGAAGCGGAAGAACGCGGGACATGGACTCAATCATGAACTGTCCAAAACGATCAATCAGAAGATCATCGGCGTCTTTCAGGACGCCCAAGGGGACGCCTTTGCGCCTGGCGGCTCAGAAGTATGTGAACCCGACAGACCTGACTCACAAAGGAGGAAGCGCCCATGGCATACATGCAGTTTGATTTCCAGAGCGAATACCTGCAGGGAAACACGACGGTTTCCGTCATCCTTCCGGACAAGCCCCGGGACATGACGCCGGCTCAGTTTTATGGCTCCGGCAAGAAGTATAAGGTCCTGTGGCTGCTGCACGGGACGTTTGGTGACCACAGCGACTGGATCCGCAAGAGCAACATCGAGCTCTATGCCTGCGAGCGGAACCTGGCCGTGGTCATGCCCTCGGCCCTGAATTCCAACTACGCGAACTGGGAGCGCTTCAGCATCGGCTATAATATGTACGACTACCTGACGGAGGAGCTCATGCCCCTGGCGCACAACTGGCTCCCGCTCTCCCCGCGCCGGGAAGACAACTACATCGCCGGCCTCTCCATGGGCGGGCGCGGCGCCTGCGTGTACGCCTTCAGCCATCCGGAACTCTTCGCCGGAGCGGCGGCTCTCTCCCAGGTGCCCCGGGACATTGAGTGGGACAGGCGGGTCAATCCGGCCTTCTTCAAGCGGACGCAGGGGAGCATCGACAACCGCGGCGGCCTGGACGCCTATCTGGCCTCCTATGAGAACACCTGGCGGGTGCTGGACGAGGCCGTGAAAAACGGCGTCGACCTGCCGAAGCTGTATTTTGCCTGCGGCAGGGCGGACCCGCTTTACGAAGGTTTCCTTCATTTCAAAGCGCACGCGGAGGAAATCGGCCTGAAAGCGAAGTTTGAGGAAATCGACGGCTACCGGCACGAGTGGCGCTTCTGGGACCTGACCATCGAGAAGGCGCTGGATTATTTCGGAATCAAGGCGTAGCCGGAGGACGGGACGCCCGGCGCGCCCGACAATCAGGAGAAGGGATCTGAGGATGATGAAAAAATCGCTGAACGCATGGACCGTACCGGACGACGTGCCCTTTGAGCCCATGTTTGCCGCGCTGAAGCGGGCGGGCTTCGACGGCGTGGAGCTGAACCTCGACCCGGCGGGGCGCAGTCGCCACTCATTGACGATGGAGACCTCGGCGCGGGAGCTTATGGAGATCCGCCGCATCAGCGAGGACACCGGGCTGGCGGTGAGCGGCGTTTCCAGCTCGCTGTGGGGAAAGACGACGCTGTGCGGCCCGTCACAGGAGCTGCCGGCGGCGCGGGTGATGGCGCAGCAGCTGCGCTGCGCCCAGGAGCTCGGCGCGGACGGCATACTGGTCGTGCCGGGCGGCATCGGCCCCGAGATGAGCATACGCGAGGCATGGCGGAACGCGCAGGCGGAGCTGGAGGCCTGCCGCGGCCTGATCGAAGGAAGCGGCGTCGCGGTAGGCGTCGAGAACGTGTGGAACAACTTTTTCATTTCGCCCTTTGACATGGCCCGCTTCATCGACGAGATGGCCATGAAGAACCTGGGCGCGTATTTCGATGTGGGCAACGTGGCCATTTTCTCCTGGCCGGAGTACTGGATCGACATCCTGGGGCGGCGCATCGCGAAAGTGCACGTGAAGGACTTCCGCCGGAGCGGGACCAACACGGGCTATTTCTGCAACCTGCTCGAAGGCAGTATCCGATGGGACAGGGTGGCAAGAGCCCTGCGGGAGGCGGGCTACGACGGATACCTGACCGCCGAGCTGTCCCCCATGCCGGCCGCGCCGGACTACCTCTACGACATCACGGACAGGGCGCTCGATCTGATCCTCGCGATGTGAGACGATCCGGAGGGCGAGAACCGGAACAGACCTGACGGAAAACAATAAAGGAGCGGAGAAACATGAAGAAGCTGGCGGTCATCGGCTGCGGCGGCATCGGCGCCTATCACCTGGGACATTTTCTGGATTACAAGGACATCGAACTGGCGGGTTTCTGCGATCTGATTCCCGAGCGGGCGCAGGCCTTCGCGGAGAAGGCGGGGAGCGGCCGCGCGTTTACGGATTTCCGGGAGATGTACGACGCCGTCGGCCCGGACATGGTGTTCATCTGCGTGCCGCCCTACTGCCACGGCGAGATCGAATTCGAGACCATCCGGCGCGGCATTCCGATGTTCATCGAAAAGCCGGTAGCGCTGGACATGGACCTGGCCTACCGCATCCGCGATGAGATTCAGGCAAAACGCCTGATCACGGCCGTCGGCCTGCAGTGCCGCTACGCGAAGATCGTGGACGACACCCGCGACTTCGTGAACAATCACCGCGTGACCTTCGTGGACTGCGTGCGCATGGGCGGCGTTCCGGAAGTGGAATGGTGGCGCGACAAGAAGCGCTCAGGCGGGCAGATCGTCGAGCAGACCATACACAACATCGACATGGTGCGCTATATGATGGGCGAACCGGCGGAGGTGTTCACGCTGGCCGCCCGGGGCTTCGTGACCGACTGGGTGAACTACGATACCGACGACGTGTCCACCACCTCCGTCCGTTTCGAGAGCGGCGCGCTGGGCTCCCTGTCCACCGGCTGCTACGCGAAGAGCGGCGAGGCCTTCGACAGCAAGATCACCTTCAGCGCGAAGGATTGCCGGCTGGATCATTATATCCTGAGCAAGGTCAACATCTACGGCCTGAAGGGGGACGGCAACGCTGACAACGGCCTGGTGTTCCGGGGCGACGGCACGATGCAGGCCGGCGGCGGCGCGATCACCATCAAGGAAGACGGCAGCTACGGTGGCATCCGGTGCGACCGCACCTTTGTGGACGCCGTGCTGACCGGCGATCCCTCTCAGATCCGTTCGCCCTACGCGGACGCGGTGCGCACCATGGAGTTCGTCATGGCCTGCAACAGGTCCATCGAGACCGGCCTGCCGGTCAGGGTCGAACACCACTGACAGAAAGGCGCGCCCGGCCTACTCGATCAGCAGGCCGGAGCAGGGCTCGAGGCGCACGCGGTAGACGTCTTCGCCGACGCGCAGCACGGGAGCCGGCAGCCCGTTCAGCAGGGCGGCGGGCTTTTTGCCCGCCTTGCGGAAGAGCAGGCAGCCGGCTTCGCCGCGTCCGGAAGCGTCGGCCACCATCAGCGCGTCGGCGCCGTCCGGGGCCGTCATGTGGCCGATGATCGCGCCGAAACCGTCCTCCCCGCGCACATCCCGGAAAGCGCCGGCGTTTACGGCGGGTTCCGCCGCCTGGTTCACCCCCGCCAGGCGCTCGGCGGGGATGGCTCCCACGAAATGGGTGGACTGATTGCGATAGCGCATGAACCGCTCGCCCAGGGCGTGCAGCTCGCGGTTGACGGCGCACATTTTGGGATACTGCTGCGTCGGGTGGCCGGCGTCGTCCAGCACCTGGTTGTGCCACCAGCCCGCCGTCCAGCAGGCCCAGTTGACGCTCCTGGCCCCGAAGGCCAAGGCGGTGTAGGCCTGATGGCGCAGCTGTGAAAGACTCATCCACTCGGCCGGCCGGTTTGAGTTGACCTGAAGCACGATCCACAGGTCGCGCCCCGTCTCGCGGCACTTGTCCGCCACGACGCGCAGGTTTTCATACGCGCCGGCCACGGTGGTCGAGTACATGTAGTAGTCGTAGCAGATATAGTCGCTGCCGACGCAGCGGGCGTATTCGTCGATGTAGGCCTGGTAGGTCGGCGCGCCCAGCTGCGACCGGCATTCGCTGGCCGTATTTTCCGGCACGGAGGCGTAGTTGGGGTAGAGGTTGAGATAAGGGAAATGGCGCGGGAAGAGGCGCTTCACGGCCTCAAAGAGCCGTCCGTAATGAGGAAAATCCAGGGCGCTGGGTTCGTCGCCCATGTCCAGCCCCCAGAGGGCGGGATGATCCTCGAGATTGCGGGCGGCTTCTTCATACAGGGAAACGGGCACGGACGAAGCCATCGTGCCGGCGTTGTCCCCGTCGCCGCCCCACCAGGCGGGCAGGACGCCCGTGGCGAAGACGCCGATGCCGTACTTCTCGCACAGATCCAGGAGATTCCGGTCGGCGGGCGTGGCGCAGAGATAGTTGATGCCCGCGTCGGCCAGCGCCCGGACGTGCGCCTCGCTCCGGGCATAGGGCTGGAGGCAGTATGTGCCGATCAACAGCCGGGTTCTGTCAAGGCGTTCGCAGCTCATGATTCATGGACTCCTTCCTGACTCCGCATTGCGGTTTTCCGGGTCCAGTATAAGGCGTCCCCGCGCCCGCTGTCAAGGCGCGCCGAGGGCCGCCGCCCCGTGCGCTTCTATTAACCGGGCGCTAACTTTTTTGCCTCTTTTTTAATCTGTCCATAAAAAAAGTATTGCAAAGCGGGGTGGCGCATGGTATAATACGCGCATAAGCACGAAAGTGCTTGGATAATAATACGAAGCGATTCGTATGGACATTTCAGGGAGGTAGATTCATCATGAAGAAACTGCTCGCACTGCTGCTCGTCCTGATCATGGCCGTGCCCGTGATGTCCGCCGCGGCGGATTCCGGCGACCCGATCGTCATCCAGTTCTGGCATCATCGCGGCTCCGGTGCCCAGTACGAATGCGTGACTCACGCCGTGAATCTCTTCAATGAGACCATCGGCAAGGAGAAGGGCATCGTCGTCGAAGAAGCCTTTCAGGGCGGCTACGTCGATCTGTTCGCCGCCATCCAGCTGGCCTTCCAGGCCGGCGAAGCGCCGAATGTCATCTCCGCCGCCAACACCTACGTCGCCTACATGCTGGAAGACGACATGATCGTCGACATGGCGCCTCTGGCCGAGGCCGAGGGCTATGACATCACCGGCAACGTGATGGACTGGCTGCTGCACATCGCCGGCAATACCGATGGCGAGATGTATTCTCTGCCCTATTGCCGCTCCACGCCCCTGCTGTACTACAACAAGGCCATCGCCGAGGAAGTCGGCATTGAGATCGGCGACAGCATCACCATCGATGAGCTGATCAAGTTCGGCCAGACTGTCATGCAGAAGGACGCCGACGGCAACGTCACCCGCTATGGCTTCGAGCTGTTCAACGACTTCGGCTACTACAACGCCGCGTGGATCTATCAGCTCGGTTCCGAATACATGCACACCGACGAGACCGATGGCACCGGCGGATCCGCTCCCTGCCTGGAAGACGGCGTCATGGAGAAGGTTCTGACCGACTGGCGCTCCTGGGTTGACGAGGGCTGGTGCCGTCCGTTCGACGTGACCAACGCCGGCGACACGGCCATGGCCATGTTCATCAGCGGCGAGCTGGCCTCCTACGTGAACAGCTGCGCCGGCCTGGGCAACCTGACCAAGGCCTGCGCCGAAGCGGGCGTTGATCTGGGCGTCGCGATGTTCCCGTCCTATGACATGGACAACCATGTGGCCGAGATCGGCGGCGCGAACGTCTCCATCTGCGGCGGCGACAACAGCGACGAAGAGATCCAGGCTTCTTGGGAGTTCGTCAAGTTCCTGATGAGCGACGAGGAGCAGTGCTTCAACGCCTGCACGTCCGGCTATGTGGCCTGCACCAAGTCCGTTGCCGAGTATCCTGAGATGGTCTCCTTCTGGGAGGCGAACCCGAACTTCAAGGTCGCCTACGATCAGATGCTGGCCTATGGCCGCGGCCAGGAGACGCCTTACATCACCGTCGCTCAGGACTACACGCAGATCTGCTGGGACAACGTCTCCCTGCTGATCCAGGAGAAGAGCATCACGCCTGAAGAGGCTGTTGCGAACATCAAGGCCGAGTCTGATATCATCTGGTAATCATTCCAACAAAACCCTGTCTCGGGCGGGAGGATGTACTTGTATATCCTCCCGCCCCGTTTCAAGAACCGGAGGGTAAGCTGATGGCACAGATAGAGTTTCGGAACGTAAGCAAATATTTCGGCTCCAACAAGGTCATAGAGAATCTGAACCTGACGATCGAGGACGGCAAGTTCACCGTGCTGGTCGGGTCGTCCGGCTGCGGCAAGACCACGCTCCTGCGCATGATCGCCGGCATCGGGCCGGCGACATCCGGCCAGGTGCTCATGAATGGCAAGGATATTTCCGAGGTCGCGCCCGGAAAGCGCGACATTGCGATGGTGTTCCAGAATTACGCCATCTATCCTACCATGACAGTGCGCGAGAATATCGAATTCGGGTTGAAGAACCGCAAGGTTCCCAAAGAGGAACGCAATCGCCTGATAGACGAGTATTCCCGAATCGTTGATATGTATAACCTGCTTTCCCGCAAGCCCAGCCAGCTCTCCGGCGGCCAGCGGCAGAGAATCGCCCTGGCCCGCGCCATGGTCAAGAAGCCGGCTGTGTTCCTGATGGACGAACCCCTTTCGAACCTGGACGCGAAGCTGCGCGCCAGCATGCGCATCGAGCTCAAGGAGCTGCATCAGAAGCTGAAGACCACCTTCGTCTATGTGACGCACGACCAGGTCGAGGCCATGTCCATGGCGGATATCATCGTGCTGATGGAGAAGGGCGAGATCCAGCAGGTGGGCACGCCCGAGGAAATTTACCACGAGCCGGCCAACGTGTTCGCCGCCCAGTTTATCGGCACGCCGCCCATGAACATCATAGACATGCCCAACGGCTACAAGATGGGCTACCGGCCGGAATCGGTGGTGTTCACTGCCGAAAAGCCGGCGGGCGACGGCTATCGCAAGAAGGGCCGGATCGTCACCCGCGAGATGCTGGGCGCGGAGACGCAGTATAAAGTCGAGCTCAGCAGCGGCCAGGCCGTGATGGTCAAGATCGCCGATTCCCGCTTCCGCGAAAAGCAGGACGTGTGGATCACCGTCGAGCCGGAGCATCTGCATTACTTCGATCTCTCCGGCGTCCATTACAGTCACGGCGGGGCTCCGGAGCTGCTGGCGGAGGTAGTAGGAGGGATGAACGATGTCTAAGGACAAGACGCCATCCTATGTTCACCAGAATAAGGGCAGCCTGGGCAAGCGGGTCACGAACGCCGTCACCTCCTGGCTGATGGTGCTTCCGGCGGTGGCCTTTCTGATCGCTTTCGTCGTTTATCCCGCCGTCAACATGGCGATCATGAGCCTGTTTTACTCAAACGCCACCAAGCCCTACAAAAAGTTCATCGGCCTGGACAACTACAACACGCTTTTTTTTGTCAAAAAGGACTTCTACAACGCCCTGGGCAACACGGCGTATTACACGGCCGGCGCGCTGGTTTCGATCATCGTGTTCTCCGTGCTGCTGGCCCAGTGGATGTTCCGGTCCAGGAAGCTGAACAACGTCGCCCAGACGGTGTTCTTCACGCCTCACCTGGTCGCGGGCGTGTCCGCGGGCTTCATCTGGTCCTGGCTGCTCAGCTCCCAGTCCTACGGCCTGTTCAATACCGTGCTGACGTCGCTGGGGCTGCCGGCGGTCAGGTGGCTGGATGACTCTTCCACGGCCATGATCTCCATCATCATGATGAACACCTGGAAGAACATCGGCTATTACGCGCTGATCATCCTCTCCAGCATGAAGTCGATCCCGACGGAGATCTATGAGGCGGCGCGCCTGGACAACGCCTCGTCCTTCAAGATCTTTTTCAGGATCACGCTGCCGATGATCTCGCCGCAGCTGTTTCTCCTGCTGATCACGATCACCACCGGTTCGTTCAAGGTGTTCGATTCCGTGCGCATCATGACCAACGGCGGACCGGGCGACTCGACGCGCGTGCTGAGCATGTACATCTATGACTACGCCTTCCAGCGCAACAACACGCTGGGCTACGCCTGTTCCGCGGGCATGATCATGATGATCATAATGATCGTGTTGACTGTGTTTGACTTTGCATTCGTCGAGAAGAAAGTCCATTATCAATAAGGAGAAGCGCTATGCAGAAGATCAATCTTACGGTAACAGATCGAAAAAAGGAATTGGTCGGCACGGTCATCAGCGACATCCTGAAAATCGCTGTCATGCTGGCGTTTGTGTTTCCGTTTTACTGGATGCTGATCACGGCGTTCAAGACGTATTCGGAATCCGTGGCGGTGCCTCCGACGCTGCTGCCCAGCCAGTGGTCCCTCGAGGGCTACGTGAGCACGTTCAATTCCGGCCTGAATATCCTGGGATACATGCGCAACACGGTGGTCGTGACCGTTTCTGTCATCGCGCTGCAGCTGATCGTCATGGTGCCCGCGGCCTACGCCTTCGCCAAGCGCACCTTCCCGCTGCGCGGCCTCGCCTTCAGCCTGGTGCTGGTGGCGTTCATGATTCCGCAGCAGCTGACCTACATCTCGGTATACATCATGGTCAGCGGCTGGGGCATGATCAACTCCCTGTGGCCGCAGATCCTGCCGCTGGGCTGCGACGCGTTCGGCATCTTCATGCTGCGCCAGTCCTTCAAGCAGATACCCGACGAGATCGTGGAATCCGCCCGCCTGGACAGCGCCAGCGAAGTGCAGATCATGGTGCAGATCATGCTGCCCATGTGCAAATCCGCCATGGTGACCATCGCGATGTTCTCCTTCATCGGCGTCTGGAACGCCTACTTCTGGCCGCTGGTCATGACCCGGAAGGAGGAGTTCCGCCCCCTGACGCTGGCCATCGAGCGCCTGAGGGACGCGGAGGTCGGCATCCGCTGGAACACGCTGATGGCGGGTAACTCGCTGCTCGTCGTCCCCATCCTGGTGGTGTTCATCTTCGCCAGCAAGAAGATCATAGAGGGCTTTACCTACCGCGGCGTCAAGTGATCGCCCGGCTGACAAAGGACATCGGTTCATTCTGAAGAAGACAGTCAGGGAGGAAGAAGTCTTTTTTATGGAGAGGCATGTCATCGTTGTTTCGGTGGACGCGATGGTCTATGAGGACCTGGAAACCCTGTCCAAGCTGCCGGCCTTTGCAGGCATCTGGGCGGAGACGGCGCGCGTCAACCATGTCAGATCGATCTATCCGACGATCACGTATCCCTGTCACACCACGATGCAGACGGGCCTGTATCCCAACAAGCACGGCATCGTGAACAACGAACAGCCCATCATGTGCGAAAAGAGCAGCCTCTGGCAGCACATGCGCGATATGTACCGCGGGAAGAACATCTTTGACTGGGCCAAGGAAAACGGGCTCTCCACGGCCGCCGTGTTCTGGCCGGTCAGCGGAAATGACAAGAGCATCGACTACAACGTCGCCGAATACTGGCCGCAGCACGGCGAGACCGACGAGCAGTGCTTTATCGACGCCGGCTCCTCGCCCGAGGTGATGGAAAAGATCGTGAAGCCGAACCTGCCGCTCATGAAGGGGCGCATTCGCCAGCATCCCTATTGCGACGCGTTCGTCATGAGCTGCGCCAGCGCCATGATCCGCGAGTTCAGGCCAAACCTGCTCATGGTTCATCCCGCCAACGTGGACGCCTATCGCCACGAGACGGGCCTGTTTACCAAAAAGGTCGAGATCGCCCTCACCGAGACGAGCCTGTGGATGCAGCATCTGATCCAGGAAACGAAAAACGCCGGCATCTACGACCAGACGGACTTCTTTATCGTCAGCGATCATGGCCAGATCAACGTGCGGCGCGCCATCGCGCTGAACGTGAAGCTGAAGGAAGCCGGCCTGATCGACGTAGACGCGGAGGGCCGGATCGCCAACTGGCGCGCCTTCTGCAAATCCGGCGGCACTTCCTGCCTGGTCTATCTGAAGGATCCCGCCAACAAAAAGGATTATGACGAGACAAAGGCGCTGCTGGACGCGCTCTGCGCGGAGGAGGTCTACGGGATCGGCCGCGTGATGACGGTTGAAGAGGCCGACGCCGAGGAGCATCTCTCCGGCCCCTTCTCCTTCGTCCTGGAGACGGACGGCTACACCACCTTCTCCAACGACTGGATGCGCCCGCTGGTGCGCTCGCTGGACAACCAGAACTACCGGTTCGGCCGCGCGACGCACGGGCATTTGCCTTCCAAGGGCCCGGGCCCCACGCTGTTCGCATTCGGCCCGCACATCAAACCGGGCGTCGTGCTGGAAAACGCCAGCCTGGTGGACGAGGCGCCGACCTTCGCGCACGCGTTGGGATTTGAGATGACCGGAACGGACGGCGCATGCCTGAAGGAGCTGTTTCGCTGAAAAGGCGTGAATCAGGTCCTTACGACCGCAACCAGACGACAAGGAGAGACAGTCCATGTATCTAACCGATAGAGAAGCGAAGGCCCTGATCATCGACGTCGGCCGAAAGATGCACGAGGGCGGCTTCGTCACCGCGAACGACGGCAACATCACCGTGCGCGTGGGAGATGACGAAGTGTGGGCCACGCCCACCGGCGTCAACAAGGGCGACCTGACGGAGGATAAACTGCTGCGTGTGCGCATCTCGGACGGCGCCGTGCTGGAAGGCGCCTGGAAGCCCACCTCCGAGCTGGGCATGCACCTGAACGTCTATCGCACCGACGGCGAGGTGGTTTCCACCGCCCACGCGCATCCGCTGTATCTGACGGCGCTGGCCTGCGCGGGCATCGAGCTGGATCTCGCGTCTACACCGGCCGCGGCGTGCATCAGCGGGCGCGTGCCCGTGGTTCCCTACTGCTGCTCCGGCAGCCAGGAGCTGGCCAAGAGCATCATTCCCTATGTGAAGGATTATCACGTGGTCAATCTGGGCAATCACGGCCCGCTGGCCTGGGGCAAGACGCCGAACGAGGCCTGGTTCAACCTGGAGGACGCCGAGGCCTGCGCGCATCTCGCCTTCCTGATCCTGGAGCTGAAGCGCTTCCGGCCGCTGAACCGGGAACAGGTGGCGACGCTCCACGCCTTCCACCACATCCGCATGACCGAAGCGGGCACCGTGAACCTCCTGGACAGCCAGGCCAATCAGGAGCCGGCGATCACCTTCTCGGAGTATCTCCGGCAGCAGATGGGCGATTGACGGCGGCGGAGGGGGGACAGGCTCAAATGAAGCGACTGGAAAGGCCCATGTGGCCGGGTCACGACAGCAGGGTGCTGGTGGCGGCGCACAGAGGGGCACGGTTCATCTACCCGGAAAACACCATGCCGGCGTTCCGTCACGCCATCGCCCAGGGCGTTGACATGATCGAGACGGACGTGCGCATGACGAAGGATCGGAAGCTCGTCCTGATGCACGACGCCACGGTCGACCGCACGACGGATAAAAAAGGCGCGATCTGCGACATGACGCTCTCCGAGTTCAAGGCGCTGAACGCCGCGGCGGACTATGAGGATTATCCGGAAGGCGTCGCGCCGCCGACGCTGGAGGAGTTTTTGGAGCTCTGCTCGGTTCACGGGACGCTGATCAATTTTGAATTGAAGGAATATCCCAAGCCGGGCCGGGAGGAATGGGCCTTCGAGTGCTGCGACAGGCTGATCGACCAAATCGAAGCCTACGGATACGCCGACAAGTGCGTGCTGAACACCTTCAGCGCCCGGCTGCTGGAATACATCGCGAAGAAGTACGGCGAAAGATACCGGCTGCACGGCTATTACCCCTATCAGGTGCTGCAGGACAGCGATTACGACGACCCGTCCTTCTACAGGCGCTATTTCTACTGCGTGGGCGTGAGCAGCGTGGCCTTCTCCCCGGAAGGCATGAAGCGATTCAACTTCAACGTGCCGAAGAAGGCCTATTTTGACGCGGTGCTTTCGGAGGGCATGGAGCCCTGGATCTTCTCCAACTCCGATCAGGAGATCATCGCCGCCGTCGCCTCAGGGGCCTCGATGATCACCACCGATTATCCCGCTTCCATCATGGCGTCGCTGCGCAGGCAAGGTTATCACGATTGACGAGGAGGTTTATCATGGCCGATACGCTGAAAACGGTTGTTGTTTCCGATGCGTTCATGCATGAGGAATATTATCGCCGCTGTTTCGAGAAGTTTCCCGAATACGAGATAACGCACGCGCTGTTCTTCGGCACGCAGGACCGGCTGAGCATGCGCGACCCGATCCATCACATGGAACGCAACGGCCCGGACACGCTGGAGCCGCCGGCCGAGCTGTATGACGCCATCGAGGACGCCGACGTCCTGATGGTTCACGTCTGCCCGGTGAACCGCCGCCTGCTGGCCCGCGCGAAGCGCCTGAAGGTCATCCTCACCAACCGGGGCGGCCTGGAAAACATCGACGTGGCGGCCGCCACAGAGCTGGGCATTCCGGTGCTGAACAACCCCGCCCACAACGCCAACTCCGTGGCCGAGCTCACCCTCTGCCTGATGATTTCCGAAATGCGCAACATCGCCCGCACCCACGCCAACATGATGCAGCACAAGTGGGTGGAGTTCTATCACAACGCGGGCCAGGTGCATGAGATTTCCGGCTCGGTCGTGGGCATCATCGGCTTCGGCAACATCGGCCGCCGGGTGGCGCGCAAGCTCACGGTATTCGACTGCAAAAAGGTATTGGTCTACGACAAGTACGTGCCGGCGGACGACCCGGACCTGGCGAAGTACGGCTGCGAGTTCGTCGATCTGGAGACGCTGCTGCGCGAGTCCGACATCGTCACGCTGCACGTGCGCAGCGACGAATGCGTGCTGTTCCGCGAGCACTTTGACATGATGAAGCCCAGCGCCTATTTCATCAACTGCGCGCGTTCGCACCTGATCGACAACCAGGCGCTGTACGAGAACCTGCGCGACAACAAGCTGATGGGCGCGGCTTTCGACGTCTATCCCCGCGAGCCGATCCGGCCGGACGAGCCCTACGCCTCCCTGGACAACACGACCCTTTCCAACCACCGCGGCGGCGACACGGAAAACTGCTATTCGGACAGCCCGGCCGCCCTCCTGACCCAGTTCAACCGCATGCGCGCGGGTGAAAAGCCCCGTTTCTGGGCCAACGAAGAGGCGCTCAGGGCCCGGGGCTGAGCGGAACGCAGCCGACACAGACGAGAGCCGCTCCCGGCGAAGGGGGCGGCTCCGTTCGTCCATCGAAAAAAACGCGCGCTGTCTTCCCCAAAGCTCCGATTCGTGCTATAATGAGAATAGTCAAGGGCGGAAAAATATGATATTCCATCCTAAGGTATGATGCGGAAATCCCAGGTAAAATGTACGAAGTGCTCACTGGTTGCTGTGAATCAGTGAGCGTTTTGCTGAAAAACTGCCAGGACAGTGATTGACCGCAGACTGGGATTTCATACTATTTTCTCTCTAAACCATATACAAATCAACAAAGAAATGGTATAATGTATATGGGTGATGAGAGATGCTGAAGATCAGTGAAACGGAATACAGGGAAATCGAAGTGGCAGCGAAAGCAAATAAGAACAAACGAGTA
>JAFXQO010000072.1 GCA_017527065.1 Clostridia bacterium | reverse complement strand
TCCTTTCGCCTAAAAGGTTGAAATCTGCCTCGCAATTTGATACAATACACATGGCACATGCCACGAGGTCATTGCGAAGCAGGTCCGCCAAGACACACAGCTCGCAATGACCTTTCCTTTCGTCGTTTTTTGTCATTATAGTGAGCAATTCTATGTCAGTCAAGCAGAGCAGTTTTCGGACGGCCTAAGCGGGCAGAAACAATATTACTTGCGTCCCCTGCTGCTCACGTCGCCCTCGATCAGCGTGCGATGGGCGATGGCGGTGGTCAGCCACTTGTCCTGAAAGCGCACTTGCCACCAGCGCGCCCCGCTGCAGACCGTGGCCTGCAGCGGGGCGGTACAGTATAGTGATCGTCCGGGGAAGGCCGTCCCCGTCAGGCGGGCCAACAGCCAATCATCCCTTCCGCCGCTTCTAAAATCAAACGTCAATTCCCATCGTTCACTGTTCCTAATGCTCTTGCTGCCGTCAGTCCTCCACCGCCGGTTCGCTCGGATTGAGCTTCGTTCCCTCGATGACGCCCGCGTCGATCAGGCAGTCATAGTACTTCATGCCCAGGTATTCGCTCCAGGCCGCGTTAAAGTGCCACTGGTCGATCAACTCCGCATTCGACATGTCCACCAGCCATACATACGGGTCTTCCTCCGCGATCCGCCTCATCGCTGCCTCGATCACCGGATCGTAGTTGTCGCTCGCGTGGGCCACCGTCCCGAAGACGAACGGCAGGTTCGCGTTCCCCACGACGCCGCGGCAGTAGGCGATCACCTTTTTCATATTGCTGTAGTAGTTCGCCGGCGCCATGAGCGATTCGCGCGCCGCGTCGCCCTCACCCTGATGCCAGATCATCGCCCGGATCTCATACTCTCCGGGGTTGTTTTCCTCGCATTTCCGGATCTCCATCTCGAAGCTGTAAAGCAGGGAATCGCTCAGGTCAGGCAGCTGCTCGTAGTCCGCCGTCCAGTGGCACGACTTGGCCGCGCAGGATGGGTCAATCGACGTGTTGCCCTCCGTCCACTTGATGTAATACAGGTTGTCCTCGCCCAGGTTGTCTATCAGATACTTGCACAGCACCACGTCGAAGCTCCACAGGTCGACGCTCGGATAGCCGTCTGTGAAATATCCGTTCAAGGCGTTCTTGATATACTTCATCCCGGACATGGGCAGGCTGTAGTCTTCCGGAAGGTCGGCAACCGGCACATAGCCGTCTATGTTCGACTGCCCCGCCCCGATGATGCACAGCTTCTTCGTCTTCTCCGCCTTGGGGGCGTTGCCCTTCAGGAAGTAATCGGCCGCGATGCTGCTGTACGCCCTCCCCCCGGCATCCTGCTCCTCCTGCGCCGGCATGGGCACAATTCTGCAGTCGTAGAGCCGATTGTCATACGAGACGTTGTATCGCAGGATGCCGATGCCCCTGATCTTCACGCCGTTGTTCACGGTAAGCTCATAGAGCACCTGATCGCCCGTCCTGATGGTGAAGTCATTGCCTTCCACCGTCACGTCGATCGTGTAAACGCCCGTGCCCGGAAGCGCGGCCCGCGTGCCAATGACGCCGTATTTAAACCGTGTCTCATCGCCTCCGGCGGTAAAGGCTTTCATGTAGCCCGCCTCTTCATATATGGGAAAGCCGACAAACATGTAGTCGTCCGTCACGATCCCCGCCCACACCACGTCGTTAATGACCGACGATCCGGTGAAATCATGAGTGAATTGGAGCCTTGACGCCCGGATGCCAAGGTAAGTGTACGGGCCCTGATAGAACGACGGCGATGACGGCGATATGTAGATTGTCCCTCCGCTCCCAACCATGTACGTCGTGTCGCCGAAGCAATCCGCCGCCGTCAGCTCCCGCATTGCGGCGTCCGCCGTCAATTCCTCAACGGCCGCCTCCGCCGCAGCCGCGCGCATACCCGGCGACGCCCACATCGCCACCGCCAGAAAAACAACCGCCGCCGTCAGCAGCAACCCGTGCCATAATGCCCTTCCGTTCATCGTCTTTTCCTTTCCGGCTCCCACGCCTGAACTCAAATCACCATTCCCCATAGAGAATCCTACTCTTCCTTCTCCAGCTTCACGATCACCGTGCCGTCCGGCCGGATGAGGCCCACCCGGTCCTCCGCCACAGCAGGCATGGGCGGCACGAATGCGGGGCGGTATGTGGACGTGATGGGTGCAACGGCTTACAACAGTAGAATACAAACCAACTTGTTCGCTTGTGTTTTTGGAAGACGCCAATTTGGTGCCGTTTCATTAACAGTATACCAGTTTTTCACCCACCTTTCAACCCCGCCCATAGTAGAATAATAAATCAAAACTTCCCTTGTCACACCACATACTCATTGAAGGCGACAGAATGCAGCCTGAGAAAGAGGCCCGGACGCTGGAAAACTGCGAATACAGCGCACGCCTCCCCCATTCCCAAAAGCAATGCCGGGAGGCGCCATTTTCTGCCCCAAGGCGCTGACATTTTTCATTGATGACCATTCAGGACATCATATTGAGAAACGCATCAGATGCGGTAGTAGAGGACGAGGAAAACAGCCGCCAGGGCTACCATCGCCCCGCCGATCGCCAGCAACGGCCAGGCGCGGCCCTTCTTGCGGGCGGTTTCCCGCTCGACCTTATAATCATAAAAATCCTGGCGCGGCTTGCGCCGTTCAGGCGCAAAGAACCCGAGCAGGGCGTGCAGGCCAAAGCGAACGCTGTAGGTCATCATGTCGAAAAAACCCGTCGTCGCCACCCACATAAGGCCGCCGATGCTCAGGATAACCATCCCCACCGCGAAAAAACCGTCGCTCAGATACCGGCAGTTTCCGCCAAAGGAGATTTCTCCCGAGAGTCCGCGGCTGTAGGCCAGGGCGAAGGCCAACGCCAGCGCCGCAAGGATGACCGCCGCGTATATCTTCCTTTTCAATGCCGACCACCCCGTCCTTCCGCCAAAGCCTGAATCACGCGCCCAACGCCTGGCAGTACTTCTGGTATTCCGCCTCGTTGCAATACACAAAGTGACCGGCGGATACCTCCCGCAGGGACGGCTTGTCCGTTGAATAATCGTGCTCCACCAGCGGATCGTAGACGATGCGCTTGCGCTGGCGTTCGTACAGGGGATCCGGCAGCGGAATGGCCGACAGCAGCGACCGGGTGTAGGGATGCAAGGGATGGGCGAACAACTCGTCGGAGGTGGTCAGCTCCACCATCTTGCCGAAATACATGACGCCGATGCGGTCGGAAAAATACTTCACCACGGAGAGGTCGTGGGCGATGAACATAATTGTCAGGCCCAGCTCGTGCCGCAGATCGTTGAGCAAATTGATGACCTGGGCCTGAATGGACACATCCAGGGCGCTGACGGGTTCGTCGGCGATGATCATCTGGGGCTCCATGATGACGCTCCGGGCCACGCCGATGCGCTGGCGCTGGCCGCCGGAGAATTCATGGGGATAGCGTGTGGCGTGCTCCCGCACCAGACCCACCAGCTCCAGCACGCGATAGACCTTTTCATCGATGACGGCCTTGTTCTTTTCGCCCCGGATGCGCAGCCCTTCCGCGATGGTCTCATAGACGGTCATGCGGGGATCCAGCGAGGCGATGGGATCCTGGAAGATCATCTGAATCTGCGTCACGCTGCCGGCCGCCTTGTGGTCGCTGAGGGCCTGGGCCATCTGGCGCTTCTGCTCGGCGATCTCAGCCTTCAGGCGGGTCTTGCCGTCGGCGTCGGCGGTCCTCATCTCGGCGCGGGCCTTTTTGATGGCGGCCTTGTAGGAACCGGCGCCCGCGGCGATGCGCTTGCCGTCAAAGTAGATGGAACCGGAGGTGATGTCATACAGCTTGATGATGGAGCGGCCCGTCGTCGTCTTTCCGCAGCCGGACTCCCCCACCATGCCGAAAACCTCGCCCCGCTTGATGTCAAAGGAGACGTCGTCCACCGCCTTGACGGGGCCAAAATACTGGCACAGGTGCTCCACCTTCAGCAGAATATCGTCCTTCTCATTGGGCATTGCGCTCGCCTCCCGTTCTCGCTCTCATATTCCGGATGCGCTCGGACACAGCCTTGGGCATCTCCACCTTGGGCGCGTTGGGATGCAGCAGCCAGGTCGCCGCCCAATGGGTCTCGGTGATGGGGAACTGGGGCGGCTGGCGCTCCAGGTCGATCTTCATGGCGTAAAGGTTGCGCTCGGCAAAGGCGTCGCCCTTGGGGGGATAGATCATGTTGGGCGGCGTCCCGGGGATGGCCTCCAGCTTCTCGCGGGTTTCCAGGTCGGGCATGGAAGAGAGCAGCGCCCAGGTATAGGGATGGGCCGGCTCGTAGAAAATCTCCTCCGACAGGCCGTACTCCACGATCTTTCCGGCGTACATGACGGCGATGCGGTCGGCCATGTTGGCCACGACACCCAGGTCATGGGTGATGAAGATGACCGTCAGCTGGCGCTCCTTTTTCAGCTTGTTGATGAGCTCCAGGATCTGGGCTTGGATGGTCACATCCAGGGCCGTGGTGGGCTCGTCGCAGATGAGGATATCCGGGTTGGCGGCCAGGGCGATGGCGATGACGATGCGCTGGCGCATGCCGCCGGAGAACTGGAACGGATAATCCCGATAGCGCTTGCGCGGCTCGGGGATGCCCACTTCCTCCATGAGCTTCAGGGCCTTGTTCCGGGCGCGGCGCTTCGTCATCTTGTCGACCATGCCGGAGGCGTTGTCCTGTATGGAGTCGATGAGGCGCTCGGTCTTCTGGACGGTGTCGCGGGTCGCCTCCGCCGCGTCCAGGCTGGCGTAATGCTCCTTCAGCCGGGTCATGAGATGCATGATGTTCTCGTGGGTCTGATCCAGATCCACGATCGAGGGCTTCGCCACGGTCCAGTCGGGCCTTTTGCCCTTTTCCTCCAGTTTCCTGTGGCGGGCGAGCTGCCGCTCATATTTGCGGATCTTGCCGCCGTTGGTCTTTTCGCCCCGGCGATAGGTCTCCATAAAGGCTTTGAGGCTGCCGGAGAAGGTGCAGACCAGGCTGTCCTTCACCACGTCCAGGGGATTGACGGAGGCGTCCACGGCCCGCGTCAGGGCGCCGACGATGGCGGATGCGGAGGCGTCGGCCGGAACGCCCTTTTCAAAGGCCTTCATGGCGGCGTCCAGTTCCTTTTCGGCGGCCTGGCGGAGTCGGGCGTATTTCCCGTCGTTAAAGTCGAGGCCCTTCTGGGCCAGCCGGGAAAACTCGCCCATGAAGCCCTCCTCCAGGGCCTTGCGGCAGCGGGCGTTGACCGCCGCGCGGTCGCCGGAGGGCAGTCCGCCCTGGTTCGCCTGCTGCGCGTAGCCGATGGCGAAGAAGTCCGGCCGCTCGCCGGATGTGGCGCACGTGAGGATGGCCTGGATCGTCTTCAGCTCGGACGCGGCCTTGGAATAATCGCCGGAGCTCACCTGCCTGCCCATGCCGGTGGTGAGGGATTTCGCGGCGGCCCGCAGCGCCGGGGCGTCGCTTTCCGTGACGACGAAGGGGTTTTCCGCCCGCAGGGCGAATTCGCGCACTTCCCTGAAACGAACGCCCGCGTCCTTCAGGGCCTTTTTGTCGATGAGGAAAAGGATATTCTCGATCTCCACCAGGGCTTCGCTGGCGGCCTCGAAGGCCTCGTTATAGGCCCGCTCCAGCTCGATGTGCTTCATTTCCAGCCGGTTGAAGCGGCCGCACTTCTCGCCAATGCTGTCTGTCTCGGCGGGATTGGCCGCCTTCATGGCCTCTTCCATGAGCTTCATCTTGCGATTGAAATCCCGCCTGTTGCTGCGCTGGCGGGCTTTCCCCTTGAGCAGCATCGCCTCGGTCAACTGCTTTCCAATGCGCATGATGGGGTTGAGGCTCGACAGGGGGTCCTGGAAGATCATGGACAGCTTGTCGCCCCGCAGTTTATAGAAGTCTTCCTCGCTGATTTTCAGCAGGTCCTGCCCGTCGTAGAGGATCTCGCCGCCCTCGATGATGGCGTTGCCGGCGAGGATGCCCAGGATGGCCTTGCTGGTCACGGATTTGCCGGAGCCGGATTCGCCCACGATGGCCAGCGTCTCGCCCTTGTACAGGTCAAAGGAGATGTCCCTCACAGCCTGGAGCTTGCCGGACACGGTGCGGAAGGAGATGCGCAGCGAGCGCACCTGAAGCTTTTTTTCCATTTACTCCACTCCTCTCAGGGACGGGTTGAAGGCGTCCCGCAGGCCGTTGCCGAACAGGTTGAAGGAGATTTCCAGCAGCGAGATGAATAGAGCCGGGAAGAAGATGATGTGCGGGTACGTGGCCAGGTAGTCCTTGCCGTTGGCCAGCATGGTGCCCACGCTGGTCATGGTGGAGGAATCCAGGTTGATGATGCCCAGATAAGTCAGCGACGATTCCGAGAAGATAACGCCCGGAATGGCCAGCACGGAACTGGTGATCAGCGTGCCCAGGGAGTTGGGGAAGATGTGCTTGAACATGAGGCGGCTGTCCTTCGCGCCCAGGGTCCGGGCTGCCAGGATGTACTCCTGCCCCTTGAAGCGGTAGAACTGCATGCGCACGGTGCCCGCCACGCCGATCCATCCCGTGAGGATAAAGGCGAACACCAGCGACATCACAGGCCCAACCTTGCGGGCGAGGTGCATCTGGAACAGGGACGTCACCACGATGAAGGGAATGCCGCTCAGCACGTCGGTCACGCGCTCCATGAACATATCCACCGCGCCGCCGTAATAACCCGCCGTCGAGCCGTACATGGCGCCGATGAACAGGTTGATCGCGGAGATGCTGATGGCCAGCAGGAAGCTGAACCGCGCGCCGGAGGCCAGTCTCGTGAAGATATCCTGTCCGCGGGCGTTGGTGCCAAACACGAAGGTGGGCTCAAAGCCGTAGCGGTACTGGAAGTAATTGTACTTGCTGACGCGCACGACGTAGGACTTCGCCGTGGAGGTTCCGGTCACCCTGGCGTAAGCCATGGGCTTTTCGGGGTCGTTGTCCGCGGCGATGCGCAGCGAGTGATAAGTCGTGTCCTCGGGGGTGGTGATCTCGTAGATGGGCTTGAGGTTTCCCTCCTTGTCCAGGGTGGGCGCGCCTTTCTTGTTGGCCTCGTACCAGATGTTGGCGTCCGTCTGCTTGGAATCCTTGATGGCGGGGAAAATGACCTCGATCCCGTGCTCATCCTGCCAGGCCTGGATGTCCTCGAACTGGGCGTAGGTCAGGGTCAGATAGGTCATGCCCATGCGATAGTATTCGTCGATGCACACGTCGTAATAGCGGGCGTTCTTGCTGGCGGTGGGGTCTTCGTAGTTCTCCCGGTAGACCGCCACGATGGGGTCCATGCCCGTCTCGATGCCCATGGCCTTATAGGACAGGTAGGTGGTGGCGTTGAGGGTGTTGTTGCTCTGGCCCTTGATGCCCAGCCATTCGATCTTTGGGGGGAGCTTTGTGTAGTTGAGGTAATCCGTATCCGTCAGGGAACGGGAGTAATTCGTCTCGCAGAAGATGGGCACAAAGATGGCGTACAGCACCAGCACCATGATGATGCAGGCGGCAATGACGGAGCTCTGATTGCGGCGGAAGCGGATCCAGGCGTCTTTGAAGTAGCCGATGGGCTTCGTCTCAAACTTCTGATCGTGGATGGCGCCCGAGCGCTCCACGAACTCGAAGGCTTCCCTGGGGATGTTTTCGTATTCAGGCTGTCTGTTCATCACTTCTTACTCCCCATTCTGATTCTAGGATCGATAAAGCCATAGCTGATATCCACGACGATGCCGGAGAACAGTCCGATAAACGTGTAGAATGCGGACAGGAGCATGAAAAAGTTGTAATCCGGCGTGGCGGCGGTGATGGAGTTGACGTACAGCGGTCCGACGCCCGGTATGCCGAAGATCTGCTCGATGATGAGGGAGCCGGACATGATGCCGATAAACTCGCCCAGGATCATGGGAAAGATGGGAACCATGGAATTGCGCAGCGCGTGCCGGACGGTGGTCTGGGCGCGGCTGAGGCCCTTGGTGCGGGCCAGGAGCAGGTAGTCGCTGGTCAGCACCTCGGTGAGCTCCGCACGGGTATAACGGGTCAGCTGCGCCACCGTGCCGAATCCCAGGGAGAGGATGGCCGGCACCATGGAGTGGAACATGCTGTAGGTGAAGTAATTGTACCCCGAATTCATCTGGTAGGGGAACAACTGCAGCTTAAAGCACAGGAAGTACTGCACCAGAAACGCGTAAACGTAAGAAGGCACAGACACGAAGACGACAACCAGCGTGGAGATGAGATGGTCCTGCCATTTGTTCTTCTTGAGGGCGGCGTAGATGCCCAGAAGCAGCCCCAGCGGGACGGAGAAGATCATGGTGTAGAAATTCACCAGCACGGTGGCCGGCATCTTTTCCATGAACTTGTCCCAGACGTTCTGCCCCAGATACAGCGACTCGCTGACGCCCCAGTCGCCCCCCAGCAGCGTCCGGCGCAGGAAAATGCCGTACTGCTCCATGATGGGCTTGTCATAGCCCAGGGCTTTGCGGCGCATCTCGATCAGCTGCATGTCCTTGCCGAACTGCTGCGTCGGCTTGTTGGGCAGGAGCTTGACCAGGATGAAGCACATGGAGATGATGATTATGAACACCATCAGCATGAGCGCGATCCTCTTCAGTACATACTTGACCATGTGGCAACTCCCCTCTTACAGGTTAATCATTCCACGGATGAACCCAGAACGGCCGAATACCTTCGCCGGAAATTAAAATCCCTCATAACCTGCGTCCGCCTCCGGAAAGAGGCGCGGGGGCGCGCGCAGGGCATGAGATTTCAGAAAACAGCGGGAAGAGAGAGACGTTGTAGCGCCTCTCTCTTCTCTTTTACGAATGACCGTTCGCGGGAAAGCCGACGCTTACTTGTAGTTCAGCGTGCCGCCCTGCTCGGCGACGAAGGCGTCCCACTCCTCATCGGTGTAATTGAAGGTCATGTACTTCGTGCCGCCGCGGCCCATGGGGAAGACCTCGTCCTCGGTGTAGTACTCGATCTGCATGCCCTTCAGATTGGCGTCGGAATCGCCCATCAGCGGGATGAAGTCGTAGTGCATGAGGACGCAGTTCTCCAGAGCGGCCAGCGCCTCGAAGCGCTTGGCAGCCTCGGCCTCATCGGTGCTGTAGGGCAGGCTGATGGTCACGGCCTCGCCGGTGGTGACGTTGGTGGCGTCCACCTCGTCGCCCTGGATGGCCTTGGTCCAATCCCAAACGGTGGCCTCAAAGGTCTCGCCCTCGAGCTCGATCTGCAGCATGTCCGAAGTGGTGTCCCAGGACGGGTCATACTGATAATTGGAGCTGGTGTAGGCTTCCATCAGGCCGAAGGGATCGAAGGTGGAGCCGGTCCAGCCCACGCCGAAGAGCATGTCGACCTGGTTGGTCTTCAGGGCCTCGGAGAAGGCGTTGCCCAGGGTGGCGTCGCGCTTGAAGGTCAGCTTGCCTTCCAGCTTGGTGCCCTTGACGGCCTCGGTGTAGTTGTTGACGATGAAGTCATAACCGGCGTTGTAGAAGGCGCTGGTCTCGTTGGGGGTGCCGACCATGATCTCCACGACGTCGTCCTCGTCCATGAGGCCGGCCTCGATGGCCTTGTCATAGGCGATGTCGAAGTACTCGCGGGCCATCTCCAGGTTGTAGCCGGTGATGGAGTCGATCGCCTCGTCGATGTCGGCGTAGGTCTTGCCCTCGCCGATCTCGTCGGCCAGGCCCCAGAAGTTGGCGACGACCTGCTTGGCAACGTCGGTGTTGCGGTAGAAGATGCCGTTATCGGGATCCGCGACGATCTGGCCGCCGTAGATGGCGTAGGCCGGCGCGTTGGTGGGAGAAGTGGCCAGGCAGAACTTGGCGCGATCCATGCCCAGGGACATGGCCATGCGGAACTCATCAACGGTGATGATGGTCTTGTTGATGTTCTCGCCGGCGTTCTTCTCGCTGTTGCGCAGGGCGTTCATGTCGGGGTTGAAGACCATGGCGAAGACGGAGTCGCCCTCGTTATAGTAGGTGTAGTCGGACTGGCCGTACTCGGTGATGTAGTCGCGGTTCAGGCCGAAGGAATCCAGCTGGCCGTTGAGGAACATCTCGTGACGGGTCGCCGGTTCGGGCGCGTAGTCGTAACGGATGTGGGTGGCCTGATACCATTCGGGATGATCGTTGAAGCCGAACCAGTTGTCGTTGCGCTCCAGCACGATGACCTTATCGGACTGGAACTCGGCCAGCTTATAGGGACCGTAGGAGATGGTGGTCTCAACGCTGGTGCCGTAGGTGCTGTTGAACACGCCGTCGGTGACGGTCATGCACTCGTTGTACAGCGTCTCGTTGACCAGCCAGCCGTCGGTCATGGAGTAGTACAGATAGAATCCCTGCAGGGGCTTGGTCAGGATGATGTCGAAGGTGTAGTCGCCGGTGGCCTTGAAGCCGACCTGCTCCCAATCCATCTCGTCATAGGTGTACTTGGCGTACACCTCGTCCAGGGCGTATTCCTTCTTGCCGTCCAGATCGGCCCAGGTGATGTACTCGCCGCCCGCGCCGACCGTGTAGAACTCATACAGCTCCTTGAGGGTCAGGCCGGTATCGACGACGCCGTCCTCGGCCGCGCCGGTCCAGGCTTCGGCCTCGAAGTCATAGGTGTCGCCGAAGGAATAATTCCAGTCGATATAGCCTTCCAGGTCGCCGTAGGTCTCCATCAGCTCTTCGACGGTCTCAGCGCCGGTCAGATCCATGTAGCTGCGCAGCGTGGTGTCGCTGTCCAGGCCGGACTTGGCATAGTTCTCGGCGTTGTAGATGACCATGTTGCCGTTATAGAAGCTGTCGGCGCGGTAGTTCTGCGCGATGGGATTCAGGCGCAGCTTGGCGCTGATCTCATAATCGGCGGCGGTGATGGGGGTGCCGTCTTCCCAGCACAGGTCCTCGCGCAGGGTGATGCGCCAGGCGCGGGCGGTCTCGCCCTCGGCGATGTTCCAAGCGTCGCCGACGTACTCGGCCGTCACGTCAACGGGATAATCGGCGGCCATGACGGGCACGATCACGTAGCCGTCCATGTCGTCGTTGTAATCGAAGCCGTACAGGGCGGAACCGACCTGATCGGTGATGGTGGAGTCCGTGGCAGTCTGCGTCCGCAGCGGATCCCACACGGTGGGGAAGTCACTCATCGCCAGATTGTAGGTGTAGGTGGGTGTGGCTTCTTCCTCAGCGAAGGCCATGCCAGTCATCAGCAGGCACAGCGCCAGCGCTAGAGCCAGCAGCTTTTTCATTGGGATAATCCCCCTTTCAAAATTTCCGTTTCTTGAAACGGTAGCAATTTATTCTACATCATTTGAGTATAATTATCAAGCACATTGTCACTGCTTTTCCATCTTTTTTGTAAAAAGTTCTGACAATAGCACGGCGCATTTCGGAGAATCATTGTGGAAAATGCCGCACCCCGCGCGGACCGGCGGCTGTCTCATGCGCTTTGGGTGAAGTCTGCCAGATCGCAAATGGATCGGCGAAGGCAGCGCTTCATATAATAATGAACCCGGAAGCAGCATGTGTTTTTCGTCTCCCCCGCAAGCTCAACAGGCAGCCGTTTTCGGGCGAGACGTACCCCGAACGTTAAATTGAGTGTATTCGCATTTTTTGAGCCAAACGACCTTGACAACTCCCTTGAGCTGTGGTATTATAGCCTTTGTTGGGAGTAATATGGTCGCATGGCTCAGTTGGTAGTACCTACTGGTACCTTCGTAGGAAATCTCATGGTCGCATGGCTCAGTTGGTAGAACCCACTGGTCAAGTTATCAAACTGCCGGTTCATGAGTATCTCAAGTGACCGGCCCACTGGTAGACAAGACCGAAATGCACAGGAAGCTGAAATAACCGAACGATTTCAGCGGATAAGGGAAAAAGGTTCGGAATTAGGTCGCATGGCTCAGTTGGTAGAGCACATCGTTCACATCGATGGGGTCACAGGTTCGAGTCCTGTTGCGACCAC
>JAFXQO010000071.1 GCA_017527065.1 Clostridia bacterium | reverse complement strand
CGAGATGGCCCCCGAGCAGATCTTCAAGGAATACGCACGCCATATCGGCATCGGCGGCATCGCGACCGCCGGCATCATCGGCATCATCAAGAGCGCCGGCGTGATCAAGAGCGCCGTCGGCCTGGCGGCGGGCGAATTCCGCCGCAAGCCGGGCGCCTCGGCCGAAGCACCGGAGCGCACGCAGGAGGACCTGCCGATGAAGACCGTGGTCTGGGGCATCGCCCTCGCGCTGCTCGCCGTGTTCGCCTTCTTCGCCTTCGGCGGCGTGGTCCACAATGTGTGGCAGGCGCTGATCGGGCTGGTGATCGTGGCGGTAATCTCCTTCCTCTTCACGACGGTGGCGGCCAACGCCATCGCCATCGTGGGCACGAACCCCGTGAGCGGCATGACCATCATGACGCTGATCATCACGGCGCTGGTGCTCGTGGCCGTGGGCCTCAAGGGCAATGCCGGCATGGTCGCCGCCATGGTGATCGGCGGCGTGGTCTGCACGGCGCTCAGCACGGCCGGCGGCCTGATCACCGATTTCAAGATCGGCTACTGGATCGGCACGACCCCGCGCAAGCAGGAGGCCTGGAAGTTCGTCGGCATCGCCGTGGCCGCCGCGACCGTGGGCGGCGTGATGCTGATCCTCAACAAGACCTACGGGTTCACGGGTGAGGGTGCCCTGGTGGCTCCCCAGGCCAATGCGATGGCGGCCGTGATCCAGCCGATGATGAACGGCGGCAGCGCCCCGTGGCTGCTCTACGGCATCGGCGCGCTGATCGCCATCCTGCTGACGGTCTTCAAGGTGCCCGCCCTGGCGTTCTGCCTGGGCATGTTCATCCCGATCGACCTGAACCTCCCGCTGCTGCTCGGCGGCGCCATCTCCTGGTTCGTCAGCACCCGCAGCTCCGACAAGGCGGTCAACGCCGCCCGTCAGGAGAAGGGCACGCTCATCGCCAGCGGCTTCATTGCCGGCGGCGCGCTGATGGGCGTGGTCTCCGCGATCCTGAAGTTCGCCCAGGTCGACTGGTTCCTCTCCGGCTGGAACACCGTGGCCGCCGGCCATGTCGCCTCCGGTGCCGAGGTCGTCGCCATCCTGCCGCTGATCGGCATCTGCGCCTACATGATTGTATCATCCCTGAAGAAAAACTGATAGTGATATGGAAAAGATACTCGACAGATTCCTGCGCTATGTGTCCGTGGACACCCAGTCCAACGAAGAAAGCGAGAGCCAGCCTTCGGCTGAGAAAGAACTGAACCTGCTGCGGATGCTCCGCGACGAGCTGCAGGCCCTCGGGGTCGAGGCGACCCTCGACGAGTGGGGCTACGTGATGGCCACCATCCCTTCCAACATCGACAAGAAGGTCCCCGCGATCGGGTTCATCGCCCACGTGGACACGTCGCCCGACGCTTCCGGCGCGGATGTCAAGCCGCAGGTCATCCCGGACTACGACGGCTCCGACATTCCCCTGAAGGGCGTGCCGGGCCTCGTGCTGAAGACCTCCGAGTTCCCGGAGATCCTGGCCCACAAGGGCGAGACGGTGATTACCACCGACGGTACCACCCTGCTCGGCGCTGACGACAAGGCTGGCGTGGCCGAGATCATGGACACGGTCCAGTATATCATGGCGCATCCGGAGTTCAAGCACGGACCCGTCAAGGTCGGCTTCACGCCCGACGAGGAGATCGGCCGGGGTGTGGTGAAGTTCGACGTGCAGAAGTTCGGCGCCGACTACGCCTACACGATGGACGGCGGCGAGGTCGGCGAGCTGGAGTTCGAGAACTTCAACGCCGCCTCTGCGACGGTCCGCATCCAGGGCAGCAACGTCCACCCGGGCTACGCCAAGGGCAAGATGCGCAACGCCCTGCACATCGCGCAGGAGTTCGACGCGCTGCTCCCTGTGGACCAGCGCCCGGAGTACACCCAGGATTATGAGGGCTTCTTCCACCTGATCAGTCTCAAGGGTACGGTCGAGGAGGCACAGTTCTCCTATATTATCCGCGACCATGACCGGGCGAAGTTCGAGCAGAAGAAGCAGGTCATCGCCCAGTGCGCCGATTTCATCAACGCGCGCTACGGCGCCGGCACGGCCACGGTCACGGTGCGTGACCAATACTATAATATGCGCGAGCAGGTGGAGCCGCACTACCATGTGGTGGAGAAGGCGGTCCGGGCCATGGAGATGGCCGGCATCAAGCCGCGCATCCAGCCGATCCGCGGCGGCACCGACGGCGCCAACCTCTCCTTCCGCGGCCTGCCGTGCCCGAACATCTTCGCCGGCGGCCTGAATTTCCACGGCAAGTTCGAATGGGTGGCCCTGGAGAGCATGGAGAAAGCCGCCGCCGTGATCCGGAACATCATTTCGCTGTACGCGGAGTAGGCGAGCGACTTTGTAAGAAGTTGATAATTAAATCATTGTATGTTTGCCCCGGGACGTTTTCCCCGGGGCAAATTTTTAATGCGCTGAGATTCAATGCTTTCCAAAAACAACTGCAAAAAAATTGAAAAATTTTCGAAAAAGATTTGCAAGTTCAAAAAAAGTGCGTACCTTTGCCGTCCCTTTCGATGAGGGAACAACTCAAGCGAACGGGAAACACAAAGTTCATTGACAATACTGAGAGAGATAACGAGGTAAAGAAGTTAAAAGAGATTATAGTCTGTATAATTAGAATTCGAGTTTTTTCGAGTTGCGAATTAGGGACTGCAATTTCAAAGGCAAACGAGTAAAAATTTATGAGACGTTGAGTCGCATAGATTCACTTAAGTACGAGAAAGAGAAGAAGAGCGAACGGGGGATGCCTTGGCTTCCGGAAGCGAGGAAGGACGTGG
>JAFXQO010000070.1 GCA_017527065.1 Clostridia bacterium | reverse complement strand
GAGCCCAGCGTCGCCTCGCTGCGCTCAGCGCCGCAATGGGGAATGGGGAATTGGGAATGGGGAATTATAAGTTACCTTTCAGGGAACGACCCTTCAGCCGCCTGCGGGCGGCAGCTCCCCTGAAAGGGGAGCCAAGGTCAAGGAAACCCCGGCGCGGCCGCGTTGTATCCGCGGGAGCGCCGGGGCTCGTATTTGTCGGGTGTTTCCTTCGGGGGGCAAATGCGGGCGCGCCCCTATCATAACGGCGTCTTTTTGCCTCGAAGAGGCAAAAACAGCCGCGCCGCGCCAGAACCGCGGTCCCTACCTGCCGATTTCCTCCACATCATACCCCAGCGCCGCCAACTGCCTGGCCAGCCCCGTCTCTCCAATGATATGACCCGCGCCGATGGCAATCAGAACCGTCTCCTCGCCGCTCAGATATTCCACAGCCTGCTCAAGGAACGCCTCGTTCCGCCCGGCGATGATCTCTTCGTAGAACTCATCCCCGGCGTCCGAATTGACCATGTAATCCAGCGCCAGCTCATCCCCGATCAGCCAGGCGTCCAGGAGCGCGCGCATCTGCATGCCGTAATCCTCCGGATCGGACAGCACGGCGTAGATCTCCTCATCCAAAGCCTCGTCGGACAGGGCGTTCAGAAAATCCATCTGCACGTCCAGCCCCTCCAGCTCCACAACCGGCTTCCTGTCGCTGCGGGCGCGCACGAGCAGATAATAATCCACGCCATGAACCGTATCAAGACGGCCGTACTCCGCGCCCAGGTTCTCCGCGAGGGATAACCAGGCGGCCGGCTTCATCATCCTGAGGGTCTGCTCCGGCAGGCCGAGAACCGCAAATCCCAGTTCGCAGGTCTTTGGCGAAAGATGATTCGTCACGTCGTCCCCATCCGCGTAAGCCACCGCGGAGGACATCCTCAGGGCGTTGAACAGATTCCCCGCCCGGATCACGTCCATCTCCACGGCCAGAATGTCGCTCTCGGCATAGGCTTCCTCCACCGCCCCGCCCAGCGGGAACATGTCGCTCCGCCCCACGTGAATGGTGCCGAGCAGGTAAAGCCGATGCCCCTCGCCGTCCGTCACCCGGTACACCAGCGGCGCGCTGGCCGCTAAAGCCGCGTTAAACAGCAACGCGCACAAAAGAAACGCCGCGGCCCCGGCCGCTATCTTCTTTATCATACTCACAGCGCCTTTCCTCCCAGCCGCCGCGCCACCGCGCCGACCGCCAGATCGTCGTACTGCCACGCGCCGACCTGCCACACGCTCTCCGGCAGACCGGTAAGGCACGTCGGCGTGTTCATGCCCACCGCGATCACCTTCGCGCCGGACGCCGCCAGACGGCTGACCCGCTCCGCCAGCGCGCCGCGGCCCGGATGCCGCGCGAACACCGCCACGACCACCTTCGCCGTTTCCTCTCCGTCCACGCGCCCGTACCGCGCGCCAAAAATAACCGCCAGCCTCGCCGCCGCGTCCAAAGGCACGTCGTCGTTCGCCAAAGTCGCCGCGCGGGCCGGCAGACCGATGAACAGCGCGTCCCTGCCGACCGCCGGCAGCGCCTCGCCGCCCGGCGCATGCAATACCTTCACCGCCGCGTCCATGATGCCGCGTGCCAGTTCCCGCTGCGCGGCGTTTCCGAAGAAGTCCGCGTCGCCGGTGGGCGGCGGGAGCGTCGCCTTTTTCGCCGCGATGCGTTCAAAACTCTCGCGCGCCTGGGCATGGTCCAGCCGCCCGTCCTCATAGGCCGCCAGAAGAAGCCGCATCGTCGAGGCCGCCTGCTCCGCCGAATGGCAGATTTCCGCCACGTCCACGCCCGCTTCCAACGCGCGCCGGGTCGCCTCCTCGATGCCGAACAGGTTCATGACGGCGTTCATCTCCATGCCGTCGCTCACGATCAGGCCGCCGAAGCCCATCTCGTCCCGCAAAAGCCCCGTCATCACCCGGCGCGACACCGTCGAGGGCACCCGCTCCGGCTCGAAAGCCGGGAACACCACGTGCGACGACATGATCGCGTCGATGCCGGCGTCGATCGCCGCCTGGAAGGGCACGAGCTCCGTCTTCCGCACCGTTTCGGCGTCCTTCTCCACAACCGGCAGGTCCAGGTGCGAATCCTGCGCCGTGTCGCCGTGGCCGGGAAAATGCTTGCCGCAGGCGATCACGCCGGCGTCCATGAGGCCCTGCGCGTACCGCACGCCGAACAGCGCCGCCTTCTGCGGATCCCCGGAGAAGGAACGGTTGCCGATGACCGTGTTGTCCGGATTGGTGAAGCAGTCCAGATCCGGCGCGTTGTTGAAGTTCACGCCCACGGCGCGCAGCTCCTCGCCGATCAGGCGGCCGATGCGGTAGGCGTTTTCCGGATCGTCCGTTGCGCCGATGGCCATGGCGCAGGGCGTCTGGGCGGCGATGTGCGCCAGGCGCGACACGCTGCCGCATTCCTCGTCGATCAGGATGAACGGCTCCAGCCCCGTCTCACCCGAAATGAGCTCGCGCAGGTCGGCGCACAGCGCCTTCAGCTGCCCGAAATCCCTCACGTTGCGCCGGAACAGCACCGTGTTGCCGATCTTGTACTCGCGCACCAGCGCGCGGTATTCCTCCGGAATGACGTACCCGTCAAACCCCACGGCCAGCCGCTGGCCCAGCAGGCGCCTGATCTCTTCTGACATGGGCGATTTCCTCCTCTTACAGCAAATCGAGTATCTGCCGCTTCTCCATGATGGGCGAGGCGGCAAAGCAGGTGGCGTGGTCGACGCCCATGCGCGCGCCGCGGGCCACGCTCAGGGCTTCGTAATAGCGCAGGTATTTGAAGCTGGTCGAGTGCTCGGCCAGCCAAAGCTCTTTGATGGCCTCCTTCCACAGCGGGAAGGCCTCCGTCACGTCAAACCAGAAGTACGGCTCGAAGCCCGGCGCGTCCTCCCAGTTCTCCGCGCACATGAAGCGTCGGATGGGCGCGGGCGGCAGCGGCATCTCAAAGGTGGCCAGCGAGGCGTAAAACAGGGCGCTCTCCGCGATGCGGTGGGCCGCCTCATGGTCCTTATGCAGGCTGTTCTTCCAGTGGTACAGCACCGCGTCGACATGATGCTCGCGCATCAGCGAGGCCAGCCGCAGCTCGATCTCCCGCCCGGCGTATAATTCCCCGTCCGGCACGTCCAGGACGACGGACTGCCCGCCCAGCTTCGAGGCGAACTTCGCCGCGCATTCCACGTTGTAGGCGCGGAAATCCGCCTGCGTCCAGCCCTGGGGCGTGCCGCGCTCCCCGGCGGTCAGGTCGACGATCACGATTTTGTCGCCTGCCAGGGCGTGCTTGGCCAGCAGCATGCCGCAGGTCAGCTGCGCGTCGCCCGTGTGCGCGCCGACGGCCATGATGGTCTTGCCCATACGGATTCATCCTCCCCTTCACAGGTCGATGGACATAATGCTGAATCGCCTCACGGGCCGCATGCCCGCGTTCAGATAGATCTTCTGGGCGTGATTCTCCACGCCGGTGAACAGCGTCGAAAACGCCGCCCCTTCCTCCACAAAGGCCTGCATCAGCAGGTTGAACAGCACCGTGGCAATGCCGCGCCGCTCGTAGAGGGGATCGGTGCAGATGCCGGTGAACCAGCCGCGGCCGCTCTTCTGCTTATCGACCGGCCCCGTAAAGCCCACGATGCGCCCTTCCGCCACGGCGGCCAGTATGGTCCGCGGCCCGGCCGGGCACACGCCGTCCGGCCACATGCGGGCGTCGGCGTTGGGCGCGTTCAGAAGATGCGCCTCTGTTTCCGTGCGCAGCACGTCGCGCCAGTAGTCGCTGCCCACGCGGTCGCACATGCCGTCGAAATCGCAGCGCAGCGCCGCGTCGTAGGGGCCGGTGTAAATCCCTTCGCCCGCCAGGCGCGCGCGCAGGGCGGTGATTTTCTCCGGCATGCGGTATTCGGCCAGGTCTATGTACATGCTCACCTCGTCGTGTCGCCGCTGAAAACCGCTGTGTTCAAAGAAACCAAAGCCCGCGCAGCCGTTATCCACGCCGGGCATGTTGTTGTGGTCATGGCCCGGGGTGCCGGGAATGCGCCAGTCCAGGTTCACCGGATTGAGGCTGGAAACGGACAGCGCCGCCGCCCCGCGGGCCTTCATGGCCGCCTCGAGGGCGCGCAGCAGCGCCCGGCCCGCGCCTTCGCCCCGCCGCGCGGGATCGACGAGCAGGCAGGTGAGATACGCCTGGCCCGGCCGGGCGAGGCGGAAGGCGCCCGGCGCGACGCCGTGGATGAAGCCGGTCACGCGCTCCCCGTCCGCCGCGACGAGGCAGTTTTCCGGCTCGCATCCCTCGCCTTCGACGAATTTGCGGCGGAAGTAAGCCTCCGTCAGCGGATAATAGAGCACTTCGCCCGCGTCCACGCAGGCGTTCCAGACGCGGATGACCTGCGGCAGATCATCGGCCCTCATCGTCCTGATTTGCAATGCGCGCGCCTCCTTTGGCAGATGTGGGGATCAATCAATGTTTACCCACACGTGCATGATGTTGACCCTGTTTTTGTCGTAGACGTGGGAATACTGGATCAATACCTTCTTCCGGCCGCGGAGATAAAGGTTGTTGGAATAATACCCCACCCCCGGGCAGGGCCGGACGTCGACCATGACGCCCTCGTCCCAGTGGACGCCGTCCGGCGAAGCGTAGAGCACCAGGCCGTCGCCCTTGTCGCCGTTCCGCCCGTGAAGGAGCCAGCCCGATTCCGTCCGGACGATCTGGGGATTGCGGATGCGCTTGGCGACCGGGGCGGCCCCCGCGTCGGGCCACGTCTTTCCCCGGTCCGCGCTGAGGCAGTAGGGCATGTGGAATTCATCCACCGAATCATACACGCAGGCCATCAGCTTTCCGTCCTCCGTGAATTCCAGGGCCCCGTAACCCTTGCCCATGGCGTCGATGGGGATGACGCTGCGCAGCTGAAAGCTCCGGCCGTCGTCGTCCGAGCAGTACAGCTCGTAATGATGCTCCGGCAGATTCCCGAGGAAGATATTCGCCGCGTCGTTGGCCTGGATGATGAACAGGATCTCTCCGTCGCGATAGACCGCGTCGTAGATCCGGCCCTTGACGGGACAGGCCTTGCGCGCCTCCGACCAGGTCTCGCCCTTGTCGCGGCTCACGATATACGTCGGCTCGCTCCAGGGCTCGCAGGACATGGGCTTGCTGGCGTCCGTTATCTGGAAAAAGCAGACGATGGCGCCCGTGTCCGTCACAACGGCCTTTTCACAGAGCGCCGTGTGGATGCCCTCCTCGTAGAGCCGTCGGGAATAGGGCAGCCTGCGGGCCGGGCCCCAGGTCTGGCCGCCGTCCAGGCTGCGCTTGTACTCCATCCATCCGTAGCCGCTGTGGCCGTTGGCCCGGTCGTAGTCGCAGTTGGAGTAGAAATCCAGGATGTAGTCCGGCTCATACTCGACCATGGCGTGCCCCATGTGGCCGCTTCTCTTTTGCGCCTGATGGTCGACGAACACCGTCGGTTTCTCCAAATGATACCACATCGCGATCACCGTGCTTTCCTTTTTTCCAAAATTATACCACGACGGTTTACGCAGGTCAACGGATATGTTATGGACAGGTTGATTTCAGGCGATTTTATGCGGCAGGGGGATTTTCCCAAAAGCCCCGTGACAGCCGCGCCGGATTCTGCTATAATAAGGCACAGGCGGCCCGGCCGCGCGAAGGGAAACAGGACAACGCAATGCCACCAAAAACGGAGGGAAAAGCACATGAACCTGAAAAAAATCCATCAGATCCTGAAAGACACCGACTTCATCCACACGGGCGGATCGGCCGAGGAGCTGCGCGTGGCGGAATACCTCAGGGATCAGGCTGAGGCGCTGGGCGCAAAGGCGCATATCGAGGCGTTCCCGGTGGCCATGGCGAACGTGACCGCCGCCTCGCTCATCGCGGACGGCCGCCCCGTGCGCTGCGAGGGCTACCGCTGCTGCGGCTCGGGCGAGATCGAAGCGCCCCTCGTGTACCTGCCCAACACCGATCCCGCGTCGCTGACCAAGGCGAAGGGCAAGATCGTCCTGCTGGATTCGGGGCTGCGCTATTTCGTGTATCACGACCTGCTGGATAACGGCGCGCTGGGCTTCATCACCTACGACGGCAACGTCAACTTCCGCGACGACGACATCGACGCGAAGGAGCTGCGCGGCTACGTGGCCACCGGCCGCAAGGTCCCCTGCGTGAACATCAACGCCAAGGAGGCGCTGCGCCTTGTGAAGGACGGCGTCAAGACCGTGAAGATCAGCGTCGAACAGAGCGAATACGAGGGCGAATCCCACAACGTGGTGGCCGAGCTGCCCGGCGAGACGGATGAATGGATCGCCCTCACCGCCCACTACGACACCGTGCCGCTCTCCCGCGGCTCCTACGACAACATGTCCGGCTGCGTGGGCCTTCTGGAGATCATCGAGGCCCTCGCCCCGTCCGCGCCCCACCGCTACGGCCTGCGCTTCGTGTTCTGCGGCAGCGAGGAGCGGGGCCTGCTGGGCTCCAAGGCCTACGTCCAGGCGCACGAGGCGGAGCTTGACAAGATCGCGCTGAACGTCAATCTGGACATGATCGGCTCCATCATGGGCCGCTTCATCGCCTGCGTGAGCGCGGAGGAGGCGCTGGCCTCCTACATCCGCTATTTCGCGGCCCAGCGCGGCTGGGGCATCGACGTGCGCTGCGGCGTGTATTCCAGCGATTCCACGCCCTTCGCCGACAAGGGCGTGCCGGCCGTGTCCTTCGCGCGCCTGGCGCCCGGCAACCAGTCCAACATCCACAGCCGCTACGACACCATGGCCCTGCTCTCCGAGGAACGGCTCCGCGCCGACGGCGCGTTTGCCGCCGACTTCACCGCCGCCATGGCGGACGCGGCCAAGTGCCCGGTCAAGCGGGAGATCCCCGAGAAGATCAAGGGCGAACTGGACGAATACCTGAACCGCAAGCGCAAGGGCTGACGGAACGCAAAGGGCCGGCCAGATCCGGAATGATCCGGGCCTGGCCGGCCCTTTTTCACTGTATTCCGCCGCTTACACTTCGTTCCAGATGCGCCGGGCGTTGGCCAGCGACACGCTGGTGGCGTAGGCGGCGTCCTCCAGGCCCTCGAACTCGATGGCCACGCAGCCGTCGTAGCCCGCGCCCTTGAGCGCTCCCAGCGCGGCCCAGATGTCCAGATCGCCCTGGGCCAGTATCGCGCCGCGCAGGTACTTGCCGGCCTTCGAGCGGAACCAGTGGCCGCCGCAGTCGAACTGCGTGCTGTCGCCCGGATCCCGCTGGCGCACGTAGAAGTCCTTCAAATGCACCATGCGCGTGCGCGGCGCCAGCACCTGGCAGGCCACGGCGGGGTCCTCGTCCACGCAGATGATGTTGCCGGTATCAAGAAGCAGGCCGTAGTTCGGGTCGTTCACGCCCAGCAGCACGCGCTCCACGCGGTCGCACCCGTTGGCGAAGAAGCCGTGGTTTTCGATCATCGTCATCACGCCGCGGGTCCTGGCGTGCTCGGTGACGCGCTTTGCGCTCTCCACCAGCACCGGCAGCCAGCGCTCGAAGTCGGCCAGCGTGTTCTGGTTCAGCGGGCGGCGGAAGGCGGTCACGTCGTGGCGCATGCGCGGCACGCCCAGCTCGGCGGCGATGTCCACCTCGTGGCAGACGCGCGCGATCTCCGCCTCCAGCGCCTCGCCCTCCCGGCAGAAGTCGGCCAGCACGGAGTAGTTGACCAGCTCGACGCCCGCGTCACTCGCCCAGCGGCGCACGTCGCGGATGGCGGCCGTGTCGATGCGGCTGGTTTCGGGATCGTCGAAGCGGAAGGCGAAGGGCACCAGCTCGAGGCACTCCGCGCCCTGGCGCGCCGCCCACTCCACGACCTCCCGCAGCGTCATGCGGCCCGCTTCGATTTCGCGATCCAGGCAGTAGGAACTCATACCGATTTTCATGGGAATCAGGCTTCCTTTCCAGATTGATGACTTGAATGACGGTTATTTCCCGGCCCGCTCGAACCCGGCGAAGAAATCCGGCATGGGCGGGCAGGCGTTTTCCACGCGCTGGATGACCAGCGAGGCCAGCTTCGCGCCGGCGCGCGCGGCGACGGGCAGCGGCAGTCCCCGCGTGAGGGCCATGACCGCGCCTGAGAGGAACGCGTCCCCCGCGCCGGTGGAGTCGATCAGGCGGCAGGGCACCGCCGGACACGCGCCGATCTCCCGCGTGCGGCTGTCGTAGTAGATCGCGCCACGGGCCCCCATGGTGACGATCATGGAGGGGATGCCGGCCCCGTCCGCCGCGGCGGGCAGGAAGCGCAACATGGCGGCGGGGTCCAGCCCGTCCAGGTTGCGGCCGAACAGCCGCCCGGCCTCGATCTCGTTGCAGATGAAGCAGTCAACGCGGCGCAGGAACTCGGGCCTTTTGAGGATGATGCCCATGTTGCCCACGATCACATAGACCTTCTTCCGGTAGCGCTGGGCAAAATCGAGGACCAGCGAGGCGAGCGTCTCGTTCATGTCGATTTCCAGGATGACGTTTTCGCAGGCGGAGACAATGGCGTCGCCCTGGGCGCGGATCATCGCCTCCAGCGCGCTGTAATCCGGCTGGTGCGAAATGGAGCCGGCCAGGTCGCCCTTCTCGTCGAATACGGCCAGCCAGAGGCCCATGGCGTTCTCGCCGTCGGCGACGAAACGCGTGTCGATGCCGCTTTCCACCAGCTGGCGGCGCACCTCCTGGCCCACGGCGCTGCGGTCGACCGAGCTCACAAACTGCGCGGGCATGCCGAGGTTGCCGAAATTCTCCGCCACATTGCGGCAGACGCCGCCCGGAATCATTTTGACCGTGCCGATATTGCGCCCGGTGGGGCAGTAGACGTCGTCAGGGTATCCCTTGATGTCGACAAAAACCGTGCCGATGATGGCTGTTCCCGCCATAGCATCACGCTCCCCACGCTTCTGTATGCCATAAGAATATAGGAAGACAGGGCAAAAGTCAACCGATATTCGATCGGATCAGCCTGTTTTTTCAGGCCCGCCGGCGGCGGATCCTCAAAATCTCCAACAATTAACATTTCTTCGAATGTTCGGGAAAATGGGCGATTCCGCGTGATACATTCAGGGAAATATGCGGATTTACGCGAAAGGGCGGGTTAAACGCCGCGAACAAGGCGCGGCCGGAGGGTGCGACGATGGGATAAATCCGAACGATTGCCGCAAGGTAAAGGGAAATGGAAGATTGACGCACAAAGTGCAAAATGAGACATATTATAATAGGAAAGAATAAAATAGGACGAAAACGGCGATTTGCTTGACAATCCCGGGGCGAACAGGTATAATACATCATGTTCTCACGGGAACGGTTCACAGAACCGGGCCGCATGAGGACAGGCGATCCTTGAAAACGATATAGGGAAGAATGAGAAAGAGAACAGTCAGATTCTGAGAGAGTAAAAACGCGCCTTGTGAGGTTGGCGCCTCGCGAGGCGATAAGGATTGAACAAAAGAGTCTGATCCTGGCTCAGGACGAACGCTGGCGGCGTGCCTAACACATGCAAGTCGAGCGGGGATACAGGAAGTGAGAGCTTCGGCAGGAACGGAACGTATTCCAGCGGCGGACGGGTGAGTAACGCGTGAATGATCTGTCCCGGACAGGGGGATAACACTTGGAAACAGGTGCTAATACCGCATGAGACCACAATGTCGCATGGCAAAGGGGTCAAAGGAGAGATCCGG
>JAFXQO010000069.1 GCA_017527065.1 Clostridia bacterium | reverse complement strand
TGCGAAATATCTGTTATTCTATAACAGACGCCGTATTCACCAGTCTCTTGGCTATCTTACCCCGGTTGCCTTTGAGCAGATGTTCGCCGCTTGATTACCCAACCAACTTTTCAATTTGTCCGCTTTTTCACTGCCAGACCAGTTGTTGGTGGTTTATTCCAATTTGATAGTCATAAAAATACCATGACATATACTCATAAGGATGGTACTATAACAATTCACCGAGTTATTGATATGAAAAAGGCTTGGGAAATGAGCAATAATCTGCATGGGAAGAATATACCCGAGGACGATATCCTGAAGCGGCTTGTGGCATCTAATTATATTGAACAATAATATGTTTTCGGTCTTCTTTACCGAAAGTGGGAACCCCGCGAAAAAAATGCCGCACGCTTCGCGTGCCGCATTTTTTCGGGGGTTCCCGATATTACAAAAAAACGGGGGGTCCTTATATAGGTTCCCCCGAAAAATTGTTATATCTTTCTGATAGTCCAACACTGCTTCCTGTTCGCCATCCGCTTTTATCAATCAAATGCCTCATGGCATTGGAATAACTGGATCCGTGCCTGGACCAGGCGTCCCACCCTGAGCACCTTGTCCACCACCAGTGACCGTTGTTATTGACGTTGCTATAACATCCTCACCAAAACGAATGACTTCCGCTTCCGGTTTTTCAAATGTTTTCTTTTTCATCTATTTTTCCCTCCTACTCTATTTTCCCCCTACTGTTTCCAGTAATCCGCATTAAATAATGATACACTATAATTATACCTGTTTTTCGACGAATGTCAAGACATTTTTACCGTATATGGCGGCCATTGAGAATTGCAACTTTAAATGACGCATCTTTGAGCCAAGACAGCAGCGAGCTGGGACGCCTCAAAAGCAGAGGCATAGTCCAGCTTTCTCCTCGGGTAATGGTTCATCCAATGAGCGATGCGTTTGACTTCCATCCGGGATAGCTTGCCTATATCTGTCCCTTTCGGAACGAACCGCCGTATCAGAACATTGGCTCCTTCGTTGGCACCCCTCTCGTAGGCGCTGTACGGATGCGCATAGTAGATTGTTGTCCGCTTTTTCCCTTCCCTCAATGCAGAACGCTCCATGCCGTGCATATCCAGATTCTCGCAGCCATTATCACAGGTTATGCTCTTGAAAACCTCCCGGAACCGTTCATACCCCAGTTTCTTCTCCAGCCTGTCCAACACCTGCACAACACAAGCCTCGCTCTTGCTGGCCAAGCGAAACACCAACTCCAGATTTTTCTTCCTCTCCGTCATAACCATCAGACAGGCTTTTGTGCCCGGTTTCCCTACGACGGTATCCAGTTCCCAGTGTCCTTCTTCTCGCCGCTCATTGATCTCTTGCGTTCGTTCTTCTATGCTCCGGCCCCGTGTGTTATTGAGCGCCACCCGCCGATGCCTTGCCTGGTGTTTGCTCTTCCTTTTCCCTCGCGGCAGACATTCTTCTCCTATCCCATAGAACAGATCATTCCATATGTATGCGTACAACGTTCGCGTGCATATGACCTTCCTGCCATTGTTCTCTTTCGCGCATTGCGCGATCGCCGCATCAGGCGAATACTTCTCCACCACGATCAGTTGCTCGATTCGTGCCGCAAACCCATGCTCCTTCCCAATCTTCAGGCTTCGGCCCTTCATCACCGCCCGCTCGTCATGTATCCGCTGGCCTACATCTGCCTTGTATACTTCTATAAACTCATATCCGCTATTTAGCTGCGTGACCTTCCCACGTTGCAGCTCCCGCTGTATCGTGCGCTGGCTGCACCCGATCTGTTTGCTTATCTCCTTCGTGCTCCGTTTTGCCTCTGCCAGCGCTTCGATTTTATACCGATCCCGCTCCGTCAGGTGTTTCTTTTTCTTCTCCCCTGTGCTATAATTGCCTTGGCTCATCTTGCCCTCCCAGTTACTTGTTTTGTCTCTCAACTTACATTGTAACTGTCTTGGCTTGATGAGTCTCTATTTTTCCTATCGCGTCATTTAATTTTACAACTTGCCGTTTTCGCGATATTTCGCGCCGCGCCCGATATTTAACAAAATACTAATCATGTTTCCGTGAAAAAGCCTGTCCCCGACCGGCGCGGATGGGCTATAATGGAGACAGAAAAGGACTATCTCTCTAGAGGTGCTTCATGCGTACGAAAGCCGGAAGGGAATCTCCCGCCGCCCTCGCGCCGGTCGCGGCGCTGGGGCTGATCGTCATAGCCGCCTGCGCGCTGGCGCAGTTTTATATGAATCACAACGCCGCGGCGAAGGTGACGGACCGCCGCGTCGTCATCAGCGAAGTCATGACCAAAAACGAGCGCGCCCTCGAGGACGATTCCGGCGAATACCCCGACTGGGTGGAGCTGACCAACATCGGGAGCGAGCCGGTCGACCTGACCGGCTGGATGCTGATGAGCGGCCGCGCCTCCGCCGCCTTCGTGTTTTCCGGCGACGCCATCGCGCCGGGCGAGACGCTGCTCGTCTTCGCCAGCGGCCGCTCCCGCACGCGGGCGGGCTATGTGTATCACGCGCCCTTCAAGCTGAGCGCCTCGGGCGATTCCGTGTCCCTCTTCGACGCCGCCGGCGCGCCCGTCGATGCCGTCGAGATCCCCGCGCTGGAGGGCGACGTCTCCTGGGCCCGGGGGGAGGATGGCTCCTTCTTCGCCGCCGAGCCCACGCCCGGCCTGCCCAACGGCAGCGCCGCGCCCCGGGAGGAATCCGGCGCGCCCGCCGCCGCCGGCCCCGTGCGGCTGAACGAGATCATGGCTTCAAACGCCACCTACCGCTTCGGCGACGGCTGCCTTTGCGACTATGTGGAACTGTACAACGACAGCGCCGCCGCCGTCTCCCTGAACGGATACGCCCTTTCCGACGACGAGGACGATCCGGAAAAGTATCCGCTGGACGGCCTCTCCATCCCCGCGAACGGATGCCTGCTCATCCACCTGGACAGCCGGGGCGAGCTTCCGGGCCACGCGCCCTTCTCCCTGAGCGGCAAGGGCGAGGCGGTCATCCTGAGCCGCGGCGGGAAAACCGCCGGTCAGGCGCGCTGCGATGGCCTGGAGGCCGACCAGGCGCTCTCCTTCGTGAACGGCGGCTGGACGGCCGCCTTCCCGCCCACGCCGGGCCTCTCAAACACCGCCGAGGCCGCGGCGGCCGTCGCCGCGCAGTTCGAGGCGGAGAAGAACAGCAGCCTGGTCATCAACGAGGCGTGCTTCTCCACCGGCCAGCAGAACGACGGCCTCAACAGCTTCGACTGGATCGAGCTTCGCAACACGGGTTCCCAGGCCATCGACCTGACCGGCTGGGGCCTCAGCGACAACCCCGCCAAGCCCCGTAAGTGGCAGTTCCCCGCCGGCGCGAGCATCAAGTCCGGCGGATACCTGGTGGTCATGTGCGCCGAGGGCGATACACAGGCCGCCGACAGCCGCGGCTACTACCGCACCGGCTTCGGCCTGAGCTCGGGCGAATCCCTCACCCTGTGCACTCCCGCGGGCGAGGTGGTCGACCGGCTGCCGGTCATGAAGCAGTACGGCGAGATCTCCTGCGGCCGCGTCGACGGCGAGAGCGGCTTCTTCTACTTTCAGCAGCCCACCATCGGCGCCTACAACGGCTCCTCCAGCGCCCGCGCCCGCTGTGAAAAGCCGGCGTTCTCCGTGTCCGGCGGGCTGTACGGGGCGGGCGAGACCCTCTCCCTCGAGCTCACCGCCGAGCCGGACGCCATCATCTTCTACACGCTGGACTGCACCGACCCCACCACCGAATCCCGCGTGTACAACGGGCCGATCACCCTGAACGGCAACACGGTGGTTCGCGCCGTCGCCGTGCGCCGGGGCAGCCTGGATTCCTACGTGGCCACGCAGACCTACCTCTTCGGCGCGAGCCACGCGCTGCGGGTGGTGTCCCTCGTCACCGCGCCGGACAACCTGTATTCCTCCTCCACCGGCATCATGGCTAACCCCGTCAAGAAATGGGAGCGGGCCGCCAACGTGGAGATCTACGCCGCCGACGGAGAGGTGATCCAGCCCTCCCAGGGCTGCGGCATCGCGCTCAACGGCGACGCATCCCGAAAGCTCGACCTGAAATCCTTCCGCGTGCTGGGGCGCATGATCTACGACGAGAGCAACACCTTCACGGGCGAGCTGTTCACGGACCGCGATTATGAGAACTACCGCTCCTTCCTGCTGCGCGGCGGCGGGCAGGACAGCACCCGCGCCCTCATCCGCGACCCCTTCCTCGACTCGCTGGCCGGCGATACCGAGGTGATGTATCAGGAGAGCGAGATGTGCGTGCTCTACCTGAACGGGGAATTCTACGGCGTATACGACATCCGCGAGCGCATCAGCACCTACTCGGTGTGCGACTTCGAGGGCTGGGAGCGCACCAGCCAGGTGGACATCATCAAGGGCAACGACCAGACGCAGAACGGCACCAACCGGGACTACGCCGACCTGCTTTCCTGGATCAAGGATCATCCCGACCCCACCGACGCCAACATCGCCTACGTCGAGACCCGCATAGACCTGGACAACTACCTGGACTACATGTGCTTCATGATCTTCTCCGCCAACCAGGACGTGGGCGTGCGGCGCTACCGCTCCGAGGCCAACGACGGCAAGTGGCGCTGGATCGTGTTCGACCAGGACCTGGGCATGCTAAACGACACCAACTCCATCAGCCGCTGGATGGACAAGGAAGGCGCGGGCTCCACCAAGAAGGTGGAAAACAAGCTCTTCCGATACCTCATGGGCAACGACGCCGTGGTCGACCGGTTCCTCACCCGCTTCGGCGAGCTGACGGCCGGCCCCTGGTCCGCCGCCGGGCTGCTGCCCCGTTTCGACGCGCTGATCGAGGAGATCCGCCCCGAGATGACGCTGCACTGCGCCAAATGGGCTCAGGTGCTCTCCCTCAAGCGGTGGGAGACGCACGTGGCCTCCATGCGCCAGCGCCTCGAAGAGCGGCCGGGCAAGATCATCGGCTACCTCTGCGAGTACTTCAAACTCTCCCAGGCGGACAAGGAGCGCTATTTCGGCGACGCGCTCAGGCAAATCGGCGAAAACCAATGACAAGACCGGAGGACGGCGCATGACAAACGCGGTGATTTTCGACATGGACGGCGTCATCTTCGACACCGAACGCATCTGGATCGAGTGCTGGTCCCCCGTGGGCCAGGCCCACGGCATCAGGGACATCGAGAAGGTGCTGCGCGAACAGTGCGTGGGCATCACGGCCGCCTCCATGAAGGCGAACCTGCTGGAGACTTACGGCGCGGACTTCCCCTACGACCAATACGTGAAGGAAGCCATCGCCGTCTTCAAGGCGCGCTACGGCCTGACCCCGCCCATGAAGCCCGGCGTAGAGACCCTGCTGCGCTTTTTGCGCGAATCGGGCGCGCCCCTCGCGCTGGCCTCGTCGACCGGCACGAAGACCATACGGGCCGAACTGGCGGCGTCGGGGCTTCTGGCGTTTTTCGACGTGATCACCGGGGGCGAGGAGGTGGGCCGGAGCAAGCCCGCGCCCGACATCTTCCTGCTGGCCGCGCGGCGGCTGGGCGTCGAGCCCGCCCGCTGCTTTGTGATAGAGGATTCCTACAACGGCATCCGCGCCGCCCGCGCCGCGGGCATGCGGCCCATCATGGTGCCCGACCTGCTGGCCCCGGACGGCGAAATGCGCGAAACGGCCGAGGCCATCCTGCCCTCGCTCGACGCGGCGCGCGATTACCTGCGCGGCCAGGGCCTTGAACCGACAAAAACATGACTGAAAGGAGCGCTCCCCATGCCCTATCTTCACCTGAACGTCTCCCCTGTCCTGACGGACGGGGAAATCGCCGCCCTGCGCGAGGAAATCGCATCTCTCATGCCCATCCTGCCCGGCAAAACCCGCGAAAACACCATGATCCACATCACAGGAGGCTGCGCCATCTCCAAGGGCGACCCCTCCGCGCCCGCCGTGTTCATCGAGATCCGCACCTACAAGGCCTCTCCCGACGAGGCGAAGAGGGAATTCGCCGCGCGGCTCACGGCCATGGTGAGCGAAAAGCTGGGCGTGCCCGGCGAGAACATCTACATGAACATCATCGCGCTGGACGAATGGTTCAGCGGGCGAAAGTAAGCGGAAAGGGGCTGCCTCGCCGACGCGGCCGGGCAGCCCCTTTCCCTGTTATCCGCTTATTCTTCCTTTTATTTCTCGCTTTTCAGGTAATGCGCGTGCTCGCCCACGAAATCGCGCTTCAAATTATGATCGGCTTTGGCGCGGTAGGCGCTCTCGAACTCCTCCGCGGTCACGTTGCAGCAGAGCATCACGTCGCACAGGTACATGAATACGTCGGCCATTTCCTCGCAGAAATGCGCCCGAACGCCTTCGTCCGCCACGACGGCCTGCGGGCCGCGCTTTTTCAGGATCGCGGACACCTCGCCGATTTCCTCCACCGCGTAGAGCAGGTGGGCCTTCGCCGTGTCCGGGTGATCGCCCTCCCATATGCCTTTGTATTTCTCCTGCAACGCCTTCTGAATCTCCATCAGGTCCCCAATCGTCATGGCCATCGCGCCGTCCTCCTCGCGCACGCGTCATTTTTCACAACGCGGTTTCTTTCGTTCTTCGCCGGAAAGGCTTTTCATGCAACCACATTGTATCATTATTCGCCTCAGTTGTCCATGGGTATTCCGCAAAACGGCCCCGGCTGACACAGGCGCATGCTCCTTTGAAAACGCGGCGCGGATCATGATAAACAAAAGGTTAATTCCTGTCCAAATCAATAATCTTCCCCTTGACAGGAAAAAACGATTGTAGTAGAATAAGCTCTAGTAGTAGAGGGATACTTTTTCCCTTTTTACCAACAGAAGCGCGACTGCAAGGCGGTCGGAAAGGATGCTGCGTTATGCCGCAGAGCAAAGGCGAACGGCATGCCAGGGCAAAGCGCAATCTGATTGTCTTGTTCCTGGTTCTGGCCGCGATCGGCGCAGCGTTCGGCGTGGCTCAGTCTATTCAGGAGAGGAATCAGGTCCAGCAGCGCGGCGTGGCGCACGAGGCCATCGGCCAGCGCAAGCGCGTCGAATACCAGGGCAAAACCTATGCGGAGCGCACGAACCTGACCACGATCCTGCTGATGGGCATCGACAAGGACGAAGACAGCGCCGCATATGGCGGCCGGTCAGGCGGCCAGTCGGACTTCCTGCTGCTCATCGTCATCGACCACGCCAACAAGCGGGTCAGTCAGCTGCAGATCGACCGAGACACCATGACGCCGGTCAGAGTGTACGGCGTGCTGGGCAATCCCGTCGGCACGCAGATGATGCAGATTTCCCTTTCCCACGGCTATGGCCGGACGCCTGAGGAGAACTGCAAAAACGCCGTGCTGGCAACGGAGAACCTGCTGGAAGGCATTCGGATCGACTACTATATGGCGGTGAACATGCCCGCCATGAGCGCGCTGAATCACGCGCTGGGCGGCGTGACGGTGACCCTGGAGGACGATTTGTCGCATCTCGACCCCGCAATGACCAAGGGCGCGACCCTGACCCTGACAGACGAACAGGCCGCTCTGCTCCTGCGAAGCCGCCTGAACGTCGGAGAGGGCACGAACACCGAGCGCATGGCGCGCCAGCGCGTCTATATGGAGGCGGCGATCGCCAAGCTCCAGGAGGAGTTGAAGAAGTCCTCAAATGTCGCGGGCAAAATCTTCGACGCCCTGGAATCGAACATGACCGCCAACATAACCCGCGGCAAGCTCATCAACGAGGCCAACGTCTCGTATAATTACGAGGTGTTGCCCGTTGCAACGCTGGCGGGCGAGCATGAAGTCGGCGAGGACGGCTTCATGGAATTCCACGTCGCGGAGGGCGCGGCGGCAGACTGGGTGATGCAGGTCTTCTACGATCTGTTGAACTAGATTTTATCGCACGAATTAGGAAGGGAGAACTGACAATGAAGAAGTGGATTTCAATTCTGACTGCTATGATTCTGGTGCTGTCTATGACGACGGCTTTCGCCGCCGGCGTTCCCAGCAAGACCACCACGACGACGACGACCATCTCTACCATCGCTGGCGCCAGCGGTCAGACGCTGCCGGATAAGTTTGGGCTGACTGTTGTTCCGGATACCGCGATGACCGCCGACGTGATCGAAGACATGTACGAATTTGTCTCCGAGGGCGGTACCCTCATCGATTACTTTGAGCCCGAAGTGCAGAATGACATCCTGGCGCATCTGAACGCCAACAAGCCCGCCACCGAGGCCTTGACGCTGGATGATCTGAAGGATTACGAAATCAACGAGGTCGTGAGCGTCGATGCCGTCAATTATGAAGAAGGCATGGACGACGTCGTCGTCAACTTCGATTTCGCGACCCCCTATGAGCCCGGCCAGAAGCTGATCGCCATCCTGGATTGCTTCAACGGCGAGCGCGTCGAGGTTGCGCCCAACGAGTTCGAGTGGGTGTCCGACAAGTATATCCTGGATGCCGAAGTGGTTGAGGTTGAAGTCGACGGCAAGACTGAGAACCAGGTCGCCGTCACCTTCACCGAGGAGGCCCTGCGCGCGATGAATGACAGCGTTGCCAACACCCTGTCCATCCTGAGCGAGCCCCTGAACGCTTAATTCCAGACTGAATTGACTGAACGTGAGAGGGCTTTTGCCCTCTCAGGTTTGGTTTTTCATGAGGCCGCGCGGCGGCATCCCGATGTTCGCGAGAATGTCGGGCCGCGCGCGCTTTTTTACGGTATGCGATAAGGGATTCTTTTGGGCGCGCGGCGCGCGCGGAAACACAGACCGGCGGTTCGCTCCGCCCCGGCGGAGCGGCCAGCGGCTTGAAGGGCAGGGGAAGATTCAACAATGGAAAAGATGAGGACAAAGCCTGTGACACAGGAAGTGGCGCAGCTGAATCCTACGGCGAAGGAACAGATCGGTGATTACGAAATTGATCTCATCGAGTTGTTCTATCGTCTGATCGAAAACGTAAAATACATCATCGCGGCGGCCCTGGTTGGCGCTCTGCTGTCCTGGCTCTACACCGCGACTATGGTTGATCCCCTGTACACGGCGACATCGAAGCTGTACGTTCTGAATGCCGGCGATTCGGCGATCAACCTGGCCGACCTGCAGATTGGCAACTATCTGGCCTCGGACTACCAGGAAGTGTTCAAAAACTGGCACGTCCACGAGATGGTCATCGACCGGCTGGAGCTGCCGTATTCATATACGGAGATCAGCAAAATGATCACCGTAAGCAACCCCACGAATACGCGCATCCTGTATATCAAGGCGACGGCGAAATCGCCGGAAGAGGCGAAGAACATCGCCGATACATACGCCTCCGTCGCTCAGGAATTCATCGCCACCACCATGGACACCCGCGAGCCCAATCTCTTTGAAGAAGCCCTGCTCCCCAGCGCGCCTTCTTCGCCGAACCTTTCGCGCAACCTGATCATCGGCTTCATGTTGGGATTTATCGCGGCGTGCGGCGCCATCACCGTGATCTATCTGATGGACGACAAGATCCATTCCAGCGAGGATGTCGAAAAGTACATCGGCATCCCCACCCTCGGCATGCTGCCGATGCAGGATGATCGTCACAACGCCGTGAGGCAGAGGAAAGGAGGCGTCTCGGCATGAGAAAGGCTTCCATCACCAATTTGCCCCAGATGGATTACTCCGGCGTTGAAGCGCTGAACACCATCAGCAGCAACCTCATCTTCGCCGGCCGCGATCTCAAGAAGATCGTCATCACGAGCTGCGTCGCCGGAGAAGGCAAGAGCTACCTGACCATGCACATCGCGCAGAACCTGGCCCAGCGCGGAAACCGCGTGATCCTGGTGGACGCCGACCTGCGCCGCTCCTTCACGATCCGCCATTACGGCCTCGAGACCACGGGCGACTGGCATGGCCTGGCGCATTTCCTGGCGGGCTATGACGAGCTGGACGATGTGATCTATTCGACGAATTACGAAAACCTGTACTTCATCCCCACGGGCCGCGACGTCGCCAATCCGGTTCAGCTGCTCGACTCGGATCACTTCAACGAAATGCTGGACACGCTTTCTGATCACTTCACCTATGTGATCATCGACGCGCCGCCTGTCGGCCTGGTCATCGACGCGGCGGAAATCGCCAAGGCGTGCGACGGCGCGGTGCTCATCATCGAATACAACAAGACCCGCCGCCGCGACATCATCGAAGCGCACAAGCAGATCACCAACGCCGGCTGCCCCGTGCTTGGCTGCGTCATCAACAAGGTGACCTTCGACAGCCTGAGCGCGAAAAAGTACTACAACCGTTCGTATTATTCTCATTACAACAACAACTATTACTACCGCAAGGACAGCGATAAAAAGACCACTTCTTCAAAGAAGGACAAGGCGCGGTAGTTATGTTCGTTGATATGCATCACCACTTCGTCTATGGAATTGACGACGGCGCCCAGACGATTGAGGATATGCAGCAAATGCTCGACCTGGCGTATACAAGCGGAGCGGAGCGCATCGTCGCCACGCCGCATGCCACGCCAGGCCGTCATGTCTTTCAGATGGAGCGCTACCTCGACCATTTTGAAAAGGCCAAGGTATGGTGCGCCGAGCGGGAATACGACCTGAAGCTTTACAAGGGCTGCGAGATCTTTTACACGGAGGACGCGGCGCGTCTCCTCGACGAGGGATTGATCCCCACGATTGGCGGCAGTCGCTATGTGCTGGTGGAGTTCTCGCCGGACGCGCCTTATGCCCGCCTGAAACAGGCCGCCCGGGCGCTGGGCAGCGTCGGCTACCAGCCGATCTTCGCCCACATCGAGCGCTACGACTGCCTGCGAAAGACCGCCTATGTGGAGGAAATCTACAGGGATTACCAGGTTATCACGCAGGTCAACGCGTCCACGATCGTCAGGGGCGGCTTCTTCACCTGGCAATGGCTGCGCAAAGTCATCAGGCTCGGCTGCCTCGATCTGATCTCCTCGGACGCGCACAACGTCAGTACCCGCCGCTTCTGCATGGATCAATGCTACGAGCGCCTCAAGAGGAGCTTCGACATGGAACTGGCGCAGCGGCTCTGCCGGAACAACGCCATGACGATTCTGGATGAATGTGAACCCGGCTGAATAAGCGCAAGGCGCGCCGCCATCTCTCGGATGGCGGCGCGATCGTTTTGCCCTACAGCCCCAGCGACACCATGAGCGCCCGCTCCACCGCGCGCATATCGGCGGGGGTGATCTGGCCGATGCGCGCGCGCAGGCGGCGCTTGTCCAGCGTGCGCAGCTGCTCCGCCAGCGCCACGGAGTCGCGCTCCAGGCCGTGCCCGGCGGCGGGCAGCAGCACGTGGGTCGGCAGGCGCGCCTTTTGAAGCTGGCTGGTGACGGCCAGCACGATGACGGTGGGACTGTAGCGGTTGCCCGTATCGTTTTGAATCACCAGCACTGGCCGGAGCCCGCCCTGTTCCGAGCCGACGACCGGATCGAGATCAGCCAGATAGAGTTCGCCTCTCGCAACCATGATGCACCACGCTCCGCATTGTGTTTCCGATCCATGCTATGCCCCGGCGAGGCGAAAGGTTCCCGCCCGAAAGCGATTGAATACGGCGCGCGTTTTTGATATAATGATACCGGCAATTCTCACGATGAAAGGATGAGAGACCATGGATCTTCGGGAGCTGCTCACGCAGAATTTGACGGAATACGAATCCATTCCCTTCTGGAGCTGGAACGACGAACTGGAACCGGAAAAGCTGCGCCGCCAGATCAGACAGATGAAGCAGGCGGGCATCGGCGGGTTCTTCATGCACGCGCGCGGCGGCCTGACCACGCCCTACCTCGGCGAGGACTGGATGAAGGCCACCGCGGCCTGCATCGACGAGGCCGAAAAGCAGGGCATGGACGCCTGGTGCTACGACGAAAACGGCTGGCCCAGCGGCTTTGCCGGCATGAAGCTGCTGGAGGACGAGGCCAACTGGGAGCACTTCATCACCTGCGAGACCAAAAACGCCTTCGACCCCGCCGCGCTGGCCGTCTACGTGCTGGAGAACGGCTCCATCGTCCGCGTGCGGGGTGAAAAGGCCGGCGCGGCGGCGTATATCACCATCTACGAGAAGAAAAACTCCTCCGTGGTTGATATTCTGAACCCCGAAATCGTCCGCAAATTCATCGACGAGACCCATGAGAAGTACTACGAGCGCTTCAAAGAGGCCTTCGGCCGGCCCATGCTGGGCTTCTTCACCGACGAGCCGCAGTTTTTCCGCTGGGACACCGCCTACACTCCCGTGGCGCTGGCGGCGTATCGGGCGCAGTACGGCGAGGATCTGTTGGACGAGCTGGGCGCGCTGTTCGTGGACTGCAAAGAGAGCCCCCGCCTGCGCTTCCGCTACTGGAAGCTGATGAACAGGCTCTACACGGAGAATTTCGCGAAGCAGATATACGACTGGTGCGCGGCTCACAACTGCCAGCTCACCGGCCACACCATCGAGGAGCGGAACCTGTTCGGCCAGATGATGTGCACCGCGGGGGTCATGCCGTTCTATGAATACGAGCACAAGCCCGGCATGGACTGGCTGGGCCGGGGCATTTACACCGAGGCCGCGCCGCGGCAGGTTTCCAGCGTGGCGCAGCAGCTGGGCAAAAAGCATGTGCTCACGGAGACATTCGCCTGTGCGGGCTGGGACGTGACGCCCGTTGAGCTCAAGCGCATCGCCGAATGGCAGTATGTGAGCGGCGTGAACCAGATGTGCCAGCACCTGTATCCCTACTCCATCCGCGGCCAGCGCAAGCGCGACTACCCGGCCTTCTACTCCGACCACAACACCTGGACAAAGCCGGAGGAATTCAGGCGCTTCAACGACTATTTCACCGCCCTGGGCTACATGCTGGCCGAGAGCCGCGAGGAAGCGCCCGTGGCGGTCATCCATCCGATCCACTCGGCCTATTTCACCTTCAAGCGGAACGACCCCCATTCCTGCGACGCGCTGAACGCCCGCTTCGAGGCGCTCATCGAGGCGCTGGGCTGTGCGAACATCGGCCATCACTACATCGACGAGACCCTGCTGGCCGAGCACGGCCGCGTGGAGGGCGACCGGCTGATCATGGGCCAATGCGCCTACAGCGCCGTGGTTCTGCCCGAAATGGACGGCCTGGACGGATCGACCGCCGCGCTGCTCAGGGAATACATGGCGAATGGCGGCCGCCTGTACCTGCAGGGCAAAGCGCCCCATCTCGTCGACGGCGAGGAGGCCGACCTCGGCTTCCTCGTGTCCAACACGGCGTTTGAAGATCTGACCAGCCCGCTCTATTCCATCAGCGCGCCGGGCACCGAGGTGCGCTCCACCTTCCGGCGCGCCGGTTTCGGCGATTTCCTCTACGCCGTGAACCTGTCGGAGGAGGCGACCTTCGCCGTCGAATACCGCTTTGCCGCCAAGGGCGCGAAGCTTTTCGACCTGGAGGCGCGGGCCTACCGGCCGCTGTTCTTCCGGGAAATCGAGGGCGGCATCGCCGTACCGCTCACCTTCGCGCCGGGGCAGTCGGTGGTCATCATGCTGGACGACGCCGCCCAGAGCGCCGCGCCCGCGGCGGAGGAGCCCGCGTGGCGCAGCCTGCCGCTGGAGGCGTGCATCCTCTCCCGCGACGAGAACACCCTCACCCTGGACACCGCCGCCGTGTCCTTCGACGGCGAGACCTGGACGAAGCCGCTGCCCGTTATGGCGGCGAGCGACATGCTGCTGCGGGGCAAGAAAAACCGCACGGTGTGGCTCAAATACGCCTTCACCCTGGCGGGACAGCCCGCGTCGCTGCGGCTGGAGAGCGAGACCATGCGCGCGCGGCGCGCGCGGCTGAACGGCAGCGAGATTTCCCTGACGGACAAGGGCTCCTTCGACCCGGCCTTTGTGAGCGCGGACATTCTGGCGCTGGCGAAGCCGGGGCTGAACGAGCTGGTGTATGAGATCGACTACTACCAGACGGAAGAGGTCTACCGCGTGTTCAACGGGGTGTACTACGAGCATTCCGACGGCACGGAGAGCCTCATCAACTGCCTGAGCTACCTCACCGACATAGAGGCCGTGTATCTGCGGGGTGACTTCTCGGTGAAGGCCGGCCCGTTCACGCCGGGCGAGCGGAACACGCTCATGGCGGAGGGCGGCTTCGCGCTGGCCGCGCCGGTATCGGATGTCCGGGCCAACGCCCTGGCCGAGGACGGTTTCCCCTTCTTCGGCGGGCGCATGACGATGCGCTTCTCCTTCGAGGGCACGGGCCGGGAGACGGCGCTCCGGCTGAACGGCCGCTTCATGCTGGCCAAGGCGCGCCTGAACGGCGGCGCGGAGCAGACGCTGATGTTCGGCCGCCGCGCGGACATCGCCGGGCAGGTGAAGCCGGGCCAAAACGAGCTGGAACTCACGCTGATTTCGGGCTATCGCAACGTGTTCGGCCCCTTCCACTGGGCGGCGTCTCCCGAGCCGCTGAGCGTGTCGCCCGACCTGTTCTCCGGCTACGGAACCTGGCGCGAGGGCGGCGTGAGCGACCGCTACGCCGGCCGCTACGCCTTTGTGCGCTTCGGCCTGGACGGCATCGAGATCGGCTGAAGGGGCATACAATAAGGGAAACGACAGGAGGTTGAGAAAATGAAGGTATTGATGGTCAACGGCAGCTCCCGGGAAAACGGCTGCACCATGACGGCGCTGAAGGAAGCGGCGCGCGTACTGGAAGCGGAAGGCGTCGGGACCGAGATCGTCCAGCTGGGCAAGACCCCCATCCGCGACTGCGTGGCCTGCGGGGGCTGCCGCAAGCTCGGCCGCTGCGTGTATGGCGACGACCCGGTAAACGAGTTCATTGAAAAGGCGAAGGCGTCCGACGGCTTCATTTTCGGCTCGCCTGTCTACTACGCCCATCCCAGCGGCCGCGTGCTGTCTTTCCTGGACCGCGTGTTCTACGCCGGCTCCGCGGCGTTCCGCCAGAAGCCCGGCGCAGCGGTGGTCTCCGCTCGGCGCGCGGGCACCACGGCCTCCCTGGACGCGCTGAACAAATACTTCGGCATATCGCATATGCCCACCGTGGGCTCCACCTACTGGAACATGGTGCACGGCAACACGCCGGAGGAGGTTCTTCAGGATCAGGAGGGCATGCAGGTGATGCGCAACCTGGGCCGCAACATGGCCTGGCTTATCAAGTGCATCGAGCTGGGCAAGCAGAACGGCGCGCCCGCCCCGAAGATGGAGCGCGAATACTGGACGAATTTCATTCGATAACGCGATACATAATGCGCGGGGCGGCCTGCCCGGGGATAGAACCCGGCGGGCCGCCCCGCATTTTACTTCGCCCAGCCGCATAGACTGCGCCGGGAGGAGGATGCCCATGAAGAAGATGATCCGCCCGCTGGGCGCGCTGGCGCTGCTGGCGCTGGTGTGCTCCGATCCCGCAGGCTCGGCCGCCGCCGCGCGAGAAGCGCTGAATCAGTGGGCCGGGCAGGTCGTTCCGTCGCTGCTGCCCTTCCTGGTCGCCCTGCCGGCGCTCACCTGCGAGGAGGCGAAGGCCCTGTTCGGCCGGGCAGCGGGCGGCGTCATGCGGCTCGTGGGCTGTCCGGCTTTGCTGGCGCCCGCGTGGTTCACGGCTCTGTTGAGCGGCAGTCCGGCGGGCGCGGCGGCGCTGGCGGCCTGCGCAGGCGGGGCCGGGAGCGGCGCGCTGCTGCGCTGCGCCGTGCTGGCCTCCGGGGCCAGCCCCGCCTTCCTGCTGGGGGCCTTGGGCGCGGGCATGCTGGGCAGCGCCCAGGCGGGCTGGCAGCTCATCGGCGCGCAGGCCCTCGCCGCGCTGAGCACGGCGCTGCTCATGCGCCGCCTGCCGGACGCGCCCCGCGCTGCCGTCGCCGCCCCGCCTCCCCCGCCGCGCGAGGCGGCGATGCCCGGCGCGATGCGCGCGCTGATGATGATCGGCGGCTATATGGCGCTGTTCGCCGTGATCGCCGCGCGGCTGGGCGCGTTGCTGGGCGAGGCGTGGACGAGTCCGCTTCAGATGGCGCTGGAGCTGGGCGGCGGCTGCCGGGCGGCGGCGGGCCTGCCGCTGCTCTGGCCGGAAAAACTGGCGCTCACGGCGGCGGTCGCCTCGCTGGGCGGCGCGTCGGTCACGGCCCAGAGCCTGACGTTCCTGCGGCCCCTGGGCGTAAAGGCCGGCGCTTATGTGTTCTGGAAGCTCGTCGAATCCGGGCTTTGCGCCCTCTGGGCGCTGCTGATGGCGGCGTATCTCCCCGCCCTCGACCTGCGGGCCGCCCCCGCCGACCTCCCGGCGGCGCTGCTGTGCGTGGCCGTGATGGCGCTGGGCGCGGCCGCGGCGAAGCGGCGCGTCAGCGCTTGGCGTGGGGCTTGAAGATCAGCGAAGCCGCCAGGCCGAAAATGACCGCCGAGGCGATGCCGGCCGCCGTGCGGACGAGGCCGCCCGTGACCGCGCCGAGAAGGCCGTCTGAACGGGCGCCCTGCATCGCCCCCATGGCCAGCGAATAGCCGAAGCCCAGCAGCGGGACCGTCGCGCCCGCGCCCGCGAAGTCCACCAGCGGCTTGTACAGCCCGAGCGCCGTGAGGACCACGCCGGACACCACGAACAGCACCAAAATGCGCGCGCTGGTGAGCTGGGTGTGCATGAGCAGCGCCTGGCCCACGCAGCAGATCAGCCCGCCCACGACAAACGCCTTCAGGAGTGTGATGAACAGATCCATTTAACCATCCGCCTCCAACGCCGCGGCATACGCGATGCCGGGTATACTCTGTCCCTGCTGGCTGCTGGTGGGGCTGAGCAGCGCGCCCGAGGCCACCAGCAGCACGCGTTCCCACGCGCCTTCCTCGATTCTCCTGAGCACATAGCCGCAGGAGACCGAGGCCACGCAGCCGCAGCCGCTGCCGCCCGCGTGGGGGTCCTGCTCTTGGGAAAACAGGCTGGCGCCGCAGTCGGCCAGCTTCTCGTCCGGCACGGCGACGCCCCGTTCCTCGAGCAGCGCCTTGAGGAGGTTTCGGCCGATCCAGCCCAAGTCGCCGGTGATCACGCGGTCGAAATCGCGAAAGTCGCGGCCGGTGTCGGCAAAGTGGGCCAGGATCGTGTCCGCGACGGCCGGGGCCATGGCCGCGCCCATGTGGTTCGCGTCCGTCACCTCGTAGTCGATCACGCGACCGATGGTACCGCCGGTCAGGCGCGCGGCGGCGGGCGATTTGTCCGTGTCGATCAGCGCCGCGCCGGCGGCCGTGGCCGTCCATTGGGCGGAGGGCGGCCGCTGCGTGCCCAGCTCCAGCGGCGAGCGGAACTGGCGCTCGGCCGTGCAGAAATGGCTGGACGCGGCGCAGACCGCGTTTCTGCGGTAGCCGCCGTCGATCATCGCGCCGCAGAGTATCATGGCCTCCACGAAGGTCGAGCAGGCGCCGTACAGACCCATGAAGGGCCGGCCGAAGGCGCGGGCCATGAAACAGGATGGCATGAGCTGATTGAGAAGGTCGCCGGAAGCCAGCAGCTCCAGCTTATCCGGCGGCAGATTGCCCCGTTCCAGGCAGAGCGCCACCGTCCGGCGCAGCATTTCGCTCTCCGCCAGCTCCCATGTCGCCTGGCCCAGCAGGTCGTCCTCCAGCACGCGGTCGAAGCACCAGCCCAGCGGACCCTGGCCCTCCTTGGGGCCGACGCAGGACGCCCGTGCCCGCAGGGCCAGCCGCCGGTTGAACGCGATGGTCTGCTTCATCATGCCATCCCTCCGATCAGCCACCAGGCGACGCCCGCCGCGATGGAGGCGGACAGGCCGTAGACCAGCACCGGCCCGGCCACCGTGAACAGCTTCGCCCCCACGCCCAGCACCAGGCCCTCCCGCCGGAACTCGATAGCCGGAGCGGCCATGGAATTGGCGAAGCCGGTGATGGGCACGATGGAACCGGCCCCGGCATAGCGGCCGATGTCGTCGTAAACGCCAAGGCCTGTGAGCAGCACGCCCAGGAAGATCAGCGCGATGGAGGTAAACATCCCGTCGCTGCCTTCCGGAAGGCCCAGGACCTTCTCGCCGAAGAGGCTCAAAACCTGTCCGATCGCGCAGATCAGGCCGCCCACCCAGAAGGCGCGGATATACCCATGGAGATCGTCGCTGCCCGGCGTCATCGCCTTGACCATGCGGTCGTAGCGGCGATGCTCGGCCGTTTTTTTGTCGTTGTTCATGCGTTCCCTCTCCTCTCCCGCCGCCGCCATGCCGCGGCGCGCGGCGCGGGCTTATTATGGGCCGCTTTTCGCGCCCGTATTCATTGACAGGCGACAGTTTCCGCGTTATGATAAATATGTCAATACAAAAGCGACGGAGCTGAAAGCGTATGGATCCATCCGGGAAGAACATCCATGCCGGCCACCGCCAGCGCGTGCGGGAGAAGGTCCTTTCCTCGGGCGTCGACGACATGGCCGACCATGAGATCCTTGAGTTCCTGCTGTTTTACGTCATCCCCAAGCGGGACGTCAACCCGCTGGCCCACCGGCTGCTGGATACCTTCGGGAGCCTTTCCCGCGCGCTGAGCGCCACGACGGAGGAGATCCTCGCGGTGGACGGCGCGGGCCCGGCCGTGGCGCGGATGCTGAACGCGTTCAGCGCAGTGGTGGACGCCTGCCTGGAGGAAGCGGAGGAGCCGCCGGGCGCGAAGATCACCCCGGAAAGCGCCGTCATAACGGCCCGCACGCACTTCATCCACCCGACGCGGCAGGAGCTGGCCCTGCTGTGCGCCGACGAGGCCAGCGCGCTGCGCAACTGCGTCGTCTCCGACTGGGACGCGCTGCTCCCGCCCGGCGGCGCGCGCTGGCTGCTGGAAGCCGCCATGGACAACAACGCCCGGCACATCACGCTGGTCTGGAAGCGGCAGGGGCGCGTGCGGCAGCTGGTAAAGCGCGAGATCGACGACCTCAATCACCTGCTGAAGCTCCTCCACGCGGCGGAGGTCTGCCTGGACGAAATGATCCTCCTCTACCGCGACGGCCAGATCAGCCTGCGAAAGACCGGCATGCTCCAGGACATCCCCCTGACCGGCGCGCCGCGTGAAAGGCCTTGACCTTTTGGCCCGCAGGCGTTACACTATACCTGTCGATATGACGAAGAGAAAGGAATGATTGCCCATGGGTGCCATCGTCTGCTTCGGCGAGGTCATGCTTCGCCTGTCTCCGCCCGGTTATCTGCGCCTCAGCCAGACAGACAACCTCAATATGACCTTCGGCGGCGCGGAGGCGAACGTCTCCGTTTCGCTGGCAAATTACGGCATGGAGGCCCGCTATGTGACCCGCCTGCCCGATAATCCCATCACCGACGCCTTCGAGCAGCAGATGCGCGGCTTCGGCGTCAACGTGAGCTACATCGCCAAGGGCGGCGACCGCATGGGCGTCTATTTCGTGGAAAAGGGCGCTTCCATGCGGCCCTCCAAGGTCATCTACGACCGCAAATACTCCTCCATCGCTACCGCGAAGCCCGGTGACATCGACTGGGACAAGGTGTTCGACGGCGCGGTCTGGTTCCACTGGACCGGCATCACGCCCGCCCTGTCCGACAGCGCCGCCGCCCTCACCCTCGAGGCCTGCAAGGCCGCAAAGGCCAAGGGCCTCACCATCTCCTGCGATTTGAACTACCGCAAGAAGCTCTGGAGCCGGGAGAAGGCGAAGGAGGTCATGAGCGAGCTGGTGAAGTACGTCGACGTGATGATCGCCAACGAGGAGGACTCCAAGGACGTGTTCGGCATCGAGGCCGAGGGCACCGACATCGAGACCGGCAAGCTCAGCGAGGCCGGCTACCGCGACCTGGCCAAGAAGCTGTCCGCAACCTTCGGCGCGAAGAAGGTCGCCTTCACGCTGCGCGAGAGCTTCTCTGCCAACGACAACAACTGGTCGGCGCTCATCTACGACGCGGCGACCGATACCGCCATCCGCTCCCGCCAGTACGCCATCCGCATCGTGGACCGGGTGGGCGGCGGCGATTCCTTCGGCGGCGGCCTGATCTATTCCCTGCTGAAGGGCTATTCCGACGAGAAGGCCATCAACTTCGCCGCGGCGGCCTCCGCGCTGAAGCACACCATCGAGGGCGATTTCAACCGCGTTTCGGTGGACGAGGTGCTCGCGCTCATGGGCGGCAGCGGCTCCGGCCGCGTGCAGCGGTAACCGAAAAAAAGGAGCGCGGGGAAACGGAACAGCCGCTTCCCCGCGCGGGCTTATTTCGCGCGATAGCTGCCGCACATGCTCTCGTCCCGCGCCGTGCCGCTGCCGCAGTTCGGGCAGGCTTCCACATGGATGCCGGGCAGGGAGCAGTTGTCCTCGCTGCCGCAGTGATACGCGCAGGACTTGACGGTGCAGCCGATGTCTCTGTTGGGCGTCTTGCCGCTCATGGTTCATTCCTCCTTGCAGAATATCGGTGGGTTCCCGCGTCAGTTTGCCCCGCGGAGCCGCGCCGCATGCGTGCGGAGACGTCCTGTCGAAGAATCGTCTAAGAATCGAAATGATTCTGTTACAGACAAAACGGGCCCTTCCGTGCTATACTACAGGCGAAGATGGTAATAGGCGCGAATTTGTCGTTCATCCACTTCAATTCGCAGATTTCTTCCTTCGCCACTTCTTGGAGCGTCTGGCTTTTTTCTCTCTTCCTGCCAGACGCTCTTTTCTATCCTCTTCTGCCATATTTTGCCGGCGGCGCCCGCCGCCGGGGAGGATGTGTTCATGAAAAAACGCGCCTTTGCGCTGCTCGTCGCGCTGATGTGCCTCGCGGGCGGCCCGCCCGCCTGCGCTGGCGGCCCGTCCGGTCCGCTCGAGCCAACCGCGCCCGCGTGGACGGCCTACGATCCGGCGCTTCATTATTATTACTGGCAGCTGACCGATCCGGAAAAGCGCGCCTTCTCCGGGCGGTACGACAGCATCGCCCTGGGCGACGCGGCGCGCTGGGACGATTGCGGCCTCGACGCGGCCGGCCTCGCGCGCGTCGACTACGCGCTGCTCACGGACTGCCCGGAGCTCATGTATATGCCCACATCCACCGGCGCGGCGGGAGAACTCCTGCCGCCCGACGCGGATTACTGCGCGCGCCACCCCGGCGAGATAGAGGCCATGCTGGCGGACTGCCGCGCGGCGTTCGGCGAAATGGCGCGGCGGCCGGAATGGGATGAAACGGATTACGGCCGGCAGCTGGCGGCGGACCGTTTCATCGCAGGCCGCTGCCGTTACGCCGTGGAGCAGGACTTCGGCGGCGCGGCTTACGCGCCCGATCCGGCGCTGCGCACGGCCCACGCCGCCCTGGCGGGCGGTGAGGCGACCTGCGTCGGCTACGCGCAGGGCGTCCAGCTGGCGCTGCGCTGCCTGGACATTCCCTGCCTGATGGTCTACGGTTACGTCCGGGACGGCGAGGGCCGGTCGGTTCCGCACGCCTGGAACATGGCGGAAATCGACGGCGCGTGGTATCATCACGACGCCACCTGGGACGACCGGCTCGACGAGGCGTTTCTCGAGGACTACCTGCCCTATTTCAACCTGTCCTCGGCGGAGATCGGAAGGAGCCACGCGGACGATCCCGCGCGGCCCGCGCTGGGCTTTTCGCTGCCGGCCTGCGAGGACACCCGGGCGAACTACTACGCCGTCGAGGGCCGGATGCTGGACGGCGGCTGGCGCGAGGCGCTGCCCCGGCTCCTGCAAACGGCGCGGGAGGAAGGCCGCGGCGCGCTGGGCGTGCGCTTTGAAAGCGCCTATCTCTTCCGCGAGGCCCTGAACGCGCTCCGGCGCGGGGAGGCCGGCGCGGCTGACATGACGGCGGAGACCAGGGAGGACGTGAATTTCATCTACCTCCGGTGGTAACGTTGCAAAGCGCGTCATTTCATGATATAATCGGGCCACACGATACAGACAGGAGGAACACACATGGCAGAAAAGGGAAGGATCACCGGCCTGGCCCACATCGGCGTCAAGGTCAGGGACATGGACGCGTCGCTCAAATTCTACACCGAAGTGCTCGGGTTCGAGCTGACCCACAAGCAGCAGGCCGGCACATCCACGCTGGCGTTTCTGAACATCGGCACGTGCCTTCTGGAGCTCATCCAGAGCGCCGTCTACGAGGAGCGCACCCCCGGCCAGGTGGACCACATCGCCGTGGAGGTCAAGGGCATCGAATCGCTGGTGGAAGACCTGCGCGCCAAGGGCGTCCACTTCCTGGCGGACCAGATCAACGTCGCGCCCGGCCTGCTGGACGGCGTGAAGAACATCTTCTTCACCGGCCCGGACGGGGAGCGGTTCGAGTTCTTCGAGTACTACAATCGCTGACCTATGCCCCGCCCCTTTACCGCGCTGGTCAAGCCCGCCTCGTCGGCCTGCAACATGCGCTGCCGCTACTGCTTCTACGCCGACGAGGCCCGCAGCCGCGCCGTGGCCAATTACGGCCTTATGACGCTCGATACCCTGGAAAGCCTCGTGGAAAAGGCCTTCGCCTACGCCTCGGGGCCGGTTTCGTTTGCCTTTCAGGGGGGCGAACCTACCTTGGCCGGGCTGGATTTCTACCGCGCGCTGGCGGCGCTTGAGAAAAAACACAACCGGCGCCGCCTGCCCGTGTCGAACGCCATCCAGACAAACGGCCTGCTGATCGACGCCGAATGGGCCGAATTCCTGCGGGAAAACCGGTTCCTCGTGGGCCTGTCCCTGGACGGCTACGGCGCGCTCCACGACGCCCTGCGCCTGGACGCCGCCGGCGGCGGAACCTTCGCGCGGGTCTGCGAGGCGGCCGACCTCATGACGAAAAAAGGCGTGGATTTCAACATCCTCTGCGTGGTCTCCGGGCCCGTGGCGCGGCACGCCGGGAAGGTGTACCGGTATCTTCGCAGCCGCTTCCAGTATTTGCAGTTCATCCCCTGCCTCGATCCGCTGGACGGCGCGCCGGGCGACTGGTCCCTCAGCGCGGCGGATTTCGGCCGCTTCCTCAAGGAGACCTTCGCCCTGTACTACGACGACTTCATGAGCGGCCGTCCGGTCAGCGTCCGCCAGTTCGACAACTACGTGGGCATGCTCCTGGGCCGCCCGCCGGAGAGCTGCGGCATGTCAGGCGTGTGCTCCAGCTACTTCACCGTCGAGGGCGACGGCAGCGTGTATCCCTGCGATTTCTACGTGCTGGACGAGTGGAAAATGGGCAACGTCAACACCGACTCCATCGAGGCGATGGCCTCCTCCGAGGCCGCGCGGCGGTTTGTGGCGCTCTCCCGATCGGTCAACGAGAAGTGCGCCGCCTGCCGCTGGCTGCCCCTCTGCCGGGGCGGCTGCCGCCGGAACCGCGAGCCGATCGCGGAAAACACGCTGAACCAGTTCTGCCCGGCCTACGAGGCCTTTTTCGACTACGCCTATGACGGGCTTTGCCGCATCGCGGCGGCCGTCCGGGGAAGATAAGGGCATATATCCGTCCGGCCTTTTCCGCCGCTTGTCATTTCATGACATATATGCTATGATAATACATCGCCATCAGAAAAGAGCGTGCGTTTTCAGATGATTACATCCGTTTGCCTCAATCCCGCCATAGACCGCACGGTGTCCGTGCCCGCCCTGGAGCCGGGCGCCCTGAACCGGGTGACGGCCTCCCGCAGCGACGCGGGCGGCAAGGGCGTCAACGTGGCCGTGACGCTGGCCCGCCTGGGGGAAAAGGCCGCGTGCCTCGCCTTCCTGCCCCGTGAAAACGGCCGGCTCGTTGAGGAAAAGCTGAAAAGCGAAGGCGTCGAAGCCGCGGGCGTGGCGCTGGAAGGCGCGATCCGCACCAACCTGAAGGTGCTGGACGAATCAAAGGGCGAAATCACCGAAATCAACGAATCCGGCGCGCCTGTAAACGCCGCGCAGCTTCGTGACATGGCCGCGCTCATCGAGCGCCGCGCCGAGAAGAGCGAATTTCTCGTGCTCTCCGGCAGCCTGCCGCCCGGCTGTCCCGCCTCCTTCTACCGCGAGATCATGGAGCGCGTCGCCCGCTTCTCCTGCCGTGTGGCGCTGGACGCCGACGCCGCCCGCCTGCGGGAGGGGCTAAAGGCGCGCCCGTTCCTCATCAAGCCCAACCGCCACGAGCTCATGGAGCTCACCGGCCAGCCGCTTCCCACCCTCGCGGACACGGCGAACGCGGCCCGCGCCCTCATTGAAGGCGGGGTGAAGCTGGCGGCCGTGTCCATGGGCGGCGAAGGCGCGCTCATCGTGAGCGCGGAGGAAGCGCTGTTCGCGCCCCGGGTGGACGTGACCGCGCGCTCCACCGTCGGCGCGGGCGACGCGATGATCGCCGGCCTCACGGCCGGCCTGCGCCGCGGCCTGCCGCTCATGGAAACCTTCCGCCTCGGCGTGGCCTGCGCCACCGCCAGCGTCATGAGCGAGGGCACCGGCCTCATCGACCGGGCCGACGTCGACGCCCTCCTCCCCCGCGTCCAAATCATCCCGGTATCCGAAATTCCCAATTCCTAATTCCAGACCTGAAACGGGGTGCTCTTATGATTGGTGTCGCCGTCATGGGCTGCGGCGTCGTGGGCTGCGGCGTCGTGCAAATGCTGATAAAAAACAAGGAAGAGGTTCGCCGCGCCGCGGGGCGGGACGTCGCGCCGCTGTATATGCTGGACATCCGCGACATAGCCGCCCCTGAAGGCGTCAAACTTACGCGCGATGTAAACGACATCCTCGCCGACAGCGCGGTGAACGTGGTGGTGGAGACCATCGGCGGCGTGGGCGCGGCCTATGACTTCACGAAGCGCGCCCTCGAATCGGGCCGGCATGTGGTCACCTCCAACAAGGAGCTGGTGGCCGCCCGGGGCGACGAACTCATAAAGCTGGCCGCCGGGCGCGGCGTGTCCTATCTCTACGAGGCCAGCGTGGGCGGCGGCATCCCGGTGCTGCATCCCATAACGCGCTGCCTGCGGGCCAACCGGCTGACCGGCGTGGACGGCATCGTCAACGGCTCCACCAACTACCTGCTCACCCAGATGCGGGATCAGGGCGTCAGCTTCCCCGCCGCGCTGGGCGAGGCCAAGCGCCTGGGCTACGTGGAAGCCGATCCCGCCGCCGACGTGGAGGGCTGGGACGCCCGCCGCAAGCTGGCCATACTCGCCAACGCCTGTTTTGGCTCCCGCTTCGACGACGACGCGAAGATCCCCACCGCCGGCATCAGCGGCGTGACCGAAGCCGACATGGAAGCCGCCGCGGCCTTCGGCGGCGCGGTCAAGCTCATCACCCACGCGCGGCTCAGTGATAGCGGCGACAGCTGGACCGGCTGGGTGCATCCCGCCTTCGTGCCCGCCGCCCACCCGCTCTACGGCGTGAACGACGTGTTCAACGCCATCATCGCGCACGGCAACTTCGTGGGCGACGTGATGTTCTACGGCCGCGGCGCGGGCCGCGAGCCCACCGCCAGCGCCGTGGTGGGCGACATCGTCGAGATCGCCCGCGGCGTCTCGCCCGCGGCTGTTCCCCCCGCCGGCGAAGCGCCCGCCTTCAGCGCCGCCGACGCGCCGATCCGCCGCCTGGCGCGCGCGGCTTCCGACGCCCGGGAGTCGCTGGAGCGGTTGGGCTGCCCGGTCCGCCCCTGCGGCGACGGCCTGGCGTTCCTCGCGCCCGCCCTCACGCGGGCCGAATTCAGCGCCGCCTGCCAGGAGCTTAACGGCCTCTCTGAACCGCTCTACGTCCTCGAATGAGCGCATGCCGGGCGCGCCGCCCTCATAAAATGAATCATCCGCCTCACGCAAGCCGATTGCGGAGGCGGTTTTTTCTTCGGAGGCGTTGCCATGAATGAAAATGAGGGCTATACCATCGGAGGGGGCGGCCGGGCGCTCATGCTGCTGCACGGCCTCGGTCAGTCGCCGGGCGCGCTCCGGCCTCTCGCGGAAGAACTGGCCGGAGAAGGCCTCACGGCCTGCGTTCCCGCGCTGTTTGAAAAGGGCGCCCACTGGAGCGAATGGCTTCGCGCCGCCAGGAGCGCCTACACCGGCCTTATGGAAACGCACCCCCGCGTCTCGCTGTGCGCCCTGGGCGAAAGCGGGGCGCTGGCGCTGCTGCTGGCCGAGGAATACGCTCCGGAGAGGCTGCTGCTTGTGCCGGACGGACGGCAAAGGGCGGACGCGGCGGCGTGGTCCGGCCTGCGGGCCCTCGACAGGCGCGCCCGGCAGGGCCTGTTCTCGCTGGACGTCCGGCCGCGCATCCTGCTGCCGGAAGGCGCGAACATCCAGGCCCTGCGCCGGGCGCGCCGCCTCAGCCGCCGTCTCGGCGGATGCCCGATCGGCGAATACCGGAAAGGCGCGCTTTTTGCAGCGCTGCGGGCCGCGGGAAATTGAAAACAGTTTGAAAAGACCGGACGCGAGGGCAAAATGGGTCTTGTCATTCCCGGAATAAACGTGTATAATATATAAGAACTGCGTCAAGCGCAACATCTTTATTCCGAAAGGACGATAACACCCATGAAAACACGCATCTGGAAGCTGACCGCCCTTGCGCTGGCTCTGCTGCTGGCCCTGACCGGTTGCAGCCTGATCGAAATCGACCAGGAAATGGACAACGCCGAAGCCGTCGCCACGGTCAACGGCGTCACCATCACCAAGGGCGACGTGAAGAATACTTATGACTACTACGTCAACTACTACAACTACATGAGCTCCTATTACGGCACCGCCGTCGATACCTCCACACTGAAGGACGACGTGGTCAATCTGTTTATAAAGAACGAGGTCATCAAGCAGAAGGCCGCCGAGCTCGGCCTCGATCAGCTGACCGACGAGGACAAAGCCTCCGTCGAGGCGAAGGCCGCCGATGAACTCGAGGAGTACATCACCGAGCACGCCGAAGACGTCAATACCGAAGGCATGACCGAGGAAGCCGCCCGCGCGGCGGTTCTGGCCCACCTGGAGGAGGAGGGCGTCACGCTCGAGGCGCTCATCGACGCCGACACCGACAGCCTGATCGCCGATCGCGTGCGCGAGAGCGTCACCTCGACCGTCACGTTGGAGGACAGCGACATCGAAGAGGCCTACAACAAGGAAGTGGCCGACGACGAGAGCACCTTCACGAACAGCGCCTACCTCTATGAGTACTACCGCACCAACGGCACCACCACGGTCTACTGGAATCCCGAGGGCTACCGCACCGTGAAGCACATCCTGCTCAAGCTGAGCGACGAGCAGACCGCCGCCCGCGACGCCCTGAACGACGAGCTGAAAGAAGCCGAGTCCGCCCTCGCCGAGCTGGACAACCCCGCCGAGGAGACCGAAACCGCCGAAGCGACTGAAGCCGAACCCGCCGAGGGCGAAGCCGCAGAGGCCGAAACCCCCGCTTCCCGCGAAGACCTCGAGAAGCGCATCGCCGAGCTGAACGACGCCATCAAGAAGCTGGACCAGGAGCACCTGGATTCCTTCAGCGAGAAGATCGCGGAGATCCAGGCCAAGCTGGCTGAGGGCGCGTCCTTCGACGACCTGATCGCCGAGTACGGCGAGGATCCGGGCATGCAGCGCGAGCCCGGCATGAGCCAGGGCTATTACGTTTCCGCCGCGTCCACCAGCTGGGACACCGCCTTCAAGGACGCCGCCATGGCGCTCGAAAAGGTCGGCGACGTGAGCGAACCCGTGCTGGGCGCCAACGGCGTGCACATCATCTACTACAACAGCGACGTCACCCCCGGCCCGGTGCCGATGGACGAAGTGCGCGACACCCTGTCCGAATCGGTGCTTACCGACAAGCAGACCGCGGCCTACGACGCCGCCTATCAGACCTGGGAAGACGCCGCCAAGATCCAGAAGTTCCTGAATCGCTTGGGCTGAGGCGCGCGCGATTGACAAAGACCGCCGCCGTTCCGATCATTCGGAACGGCGGCCTTATTATTTCCTGTCGCACTCCCTGCTGCGGAAGTCCTCGTCGATGTCCTTCTTCCACATGCAGGCCTCCAGCGGCTCGTCGTTGCGCACGGCGCTGACCGCCCGCGTGACGCCCGCGTAGTTCAGGGCCTGGCCCCGCGGGTCGTTGTGGAACCGGACGGCGCGGTCGGCTCCGATGCCGAAATGGGCCGCCGTCTCCACGGCGTCGATGTTCGCGCCGAGGAACAGGAACTCCCAGCCGTACTTCGCCTTCTGGCGGTTCACCATGGCCTTGACCTCGTCGCTGCTGTAAGCGTGACTGGCGTTCTCCATGCCGTCGGTGGTGATCACGAAGATGGTGTGCTCCGGCCGGTCCTCCTCGCGGGCGTATTTGTGCACGTTGCCGATGTGATGGATCGCGCTGCCGATGGCGTCGATCAGCGCGGTGCCGCCGCCCACGAAGTACTCCTTCTCGGTCATCGGCCGGATGCGGCGCAGGTCGACGCGGTCGTGGAGCACCTGGCTGCCGTTTGAGAACAGCACGGTGGACACCAGCGCCTCGCCCGGCTCCAGCTTCTGCCGCTCGATCATTGCGTTGAAGCCGCCGATGGTGTCGCGCTCCAGGCCCGCCATGGAGCCGCTGCGATCCAGGATGAAAACCATTTCCGTCAAATTCTTCTTCATAAAAAATCCCTCCCGGTTGATTTGGTCTCGGGTTCTTTTCTGACCCTGTGACCGTATCATACATGAAACCGGAAGGGATTTGGTCGCCCGCCAGGCGACAAATGAAAGGATATTGATGACATGGCCTGCCAGGGGGCCTGGGATCCGCCAAGCTTTCAGGCAGAGGCGGAGGAAATCAGGCGGAGCCGAGCAGCGGCATATCGTAGTGGAACAGCACCTCGTTGATGGCGTAGATGTCGTAGTTCCGGGTCTTGAGGAAATACTCCATGATGATGTCGAATTTGCTGCTGTGGGACAGGGCGAAACCCGCCTTGCCGAGCAGGCTGTTCGCCTCCGAAAGCTCCAGCTCCAGCGCGATGGCGAAGGCGAACACCGTGGGCTTGCTGGGCCTGTAGGCCGGATTGGAGCGGATCTTGCTGAACAGCTTCCTGTCCACGTTCGCCTTCTTGTAGCACTGGGCGTCGGTCAGGCCGCGCTCGTCGATCAGGCGCATCAGCGCCTCGGAGAAGCCCTCGTCCGTCCGCTTCAGCATTTCCTCCCAGTCCGGCTCGGCGGCGTCAACCAGAGGCACCCTGCCGGTGTCCTGAGACATGAGCGTTTCCGACGCCGCGCTGGGGGCCTCGCTGGGGGCCGCGCCGGGGGCCGCCCAGGACCTGGACGGGCTGATCGCCTGGTCGAAGCTGAGGGCGGCGTCCTCGTCCACGCGCCAGAGGGCGGCGCGGGATCGTTCAATATTCTTCTCGTAGCGGCTGGCGGCGTACACATCGTCGATGTATTCCTGCACGTCGCGGAACAGCTTTTTCCCCGCGTCCACTTCCGTGCGTCCGAACAGCACCAGGTACACCGTCATGTCGTTGTCCTGCAGGAAGGCCGCGATGCTCTCCGTCGCCACGGCGATGGCCTCGTCCTTGGGATAGCCGTAGGCCCCGGCCGAAATCAGTGGAAACGCCACGGTCTCGCACTCATACTTCTTCGCCAGGTCCAGCGCGTTCCGGTAACAGGCCGCCAGCAGCGCCCGCTCCCCATGGCCGCCGCCGTGCCAGATCGGTCCTACGGTGTGGATCACGAATTTCGCGGGCAGGTTGTAGCCCTTGGTGATCTTGGCCTCGCCTGTCTGGCAGCCGCCAAGGAGCAGGCAGGCCGCCGACAGCCGCGGCCCCGCCGCCCGGTGGATCGCGCCGTCCACGCCGCCCCCGCCCAGCAGGGATTTGTTCGCGGCGTTGACGATGGCGTCCACGCGCATCTGGGTGATGTCGTTGCGCACGATCTTAAAGGGCATGCGATCACTCCCGTTTCTCTCGTTCTCTTCCCCATGCCCCATTATACCATAGGGAACGGGGAATGGCAATCACGCCGGCGGGCAATCCCCGCAAACCGCCAGGGAGAACTCGAAGGTCGCGCCGCACCCGGGGGCGCTGGTGGCGGTGATACGGCCGTTCATCAGCTCGCAGAGCAGTTTGGCGATGGACAGGCCCAGCCCTGTGCCGGTGGTGCGCATGCGGGATTTATCGGCCTTGTAGAAGCGCTCCCAGATATACGGCATGTCGGCGGGATCGATGCCCGAGCCGGTGTCGCGCACGCCGATCCAGACCCTGTCGCCGTCCCGCCGGGCGTAAACGGTCACGCGGCCGCCGGGCGGGGTAAAGCTCATGGCGTTGTCCAGCAGGATGATGAGCACCTGCATGATCCGGTCCTCGTTGCCCATCACCAGGGGCAGCGGCTGCGCCGCCTCGTCCACCCGCAGGTCGATCTTCCCCTCGGCAGCGCGATCCTTCATGCGCCGCGCCGCGCCGTGCAGTATGCCCATCACGTCCATCGGCTCCAGCTCGACGGTCTGGCGGCCGCTCTGCAGGCGGCTCATGTCCAGCATCTCGCCGATCAGCTTTTCCAGCCGCAATGTCTCCTGGTAGATGACCCGATAGCAGTCCATCTTCTCCTCTTCGGTCTCGATGTAGCCGTCCATGAGGGGCTCAACCATGCCGCGGATGCCGGTGAGGGGCGTGCGCAGTTCATGGGACACGTTGGCGACGTAGTCGCGGCGCATCTGCTCCATGCGCTCGCTCTCCGTCACGTCCCGCAAAAGACCCACCGCGCCGATGATCTCCTGCGCCCCGTTCAGGAGCGGCCACACCAGCGCGTGAATCACGCGGCCGCTCTCATTCACCCATTGGGTTTCTGCGCGCTCCCGCGTGGCCACGGCGGCGGAGAGCATATCGAGCAGGTGCTGGCGGTGGGGCACATTCGGCAGCTCGTAGCGGTTCATCTCCAGCAGCGCCATGGCCGCGGCGTTGCGGTGGATGATTTCGCCCTCCTGGTTCACGGCCACGATGCCCTCGCCGATGCCGGAGAGGATCTCGTCCAGCTTGGCCTTCTCGTTCTGCAGGTCGAAAACGGTTTCCTTGAGCCGCAGCGACATGTCGTTCAGCGTCTGGCCCAGCTCGCCGATCTCATCCCGGCGATTCACCTCGACGAGTTCGCCGTAATGGCCCTTGCCGATATGGCAGGCGCTGCGGGTGAGCGCCCGGATGGGCCGGGTAATCTGCCGGGTCATGAACAGCGCCAGCAGCACGGACACGAAGCCCGCCGTCACCAGCGACACGAGGATGACCAGGACGGTGGAATGCGTCACGGCGCGCAGCTCCTGCACTGCCTGATAGATGATCACGCCCCCGGTTACGCGGCCCTCTTCGTCGTGGATGGGCGCGCCGGCGTAAAGCACGCGGGAATTGAGGAAGTCCATATAGCGCACGTCCGCCGGGCGCTCGCCCTCGTCGATGATGCGCCGCACCAGGGCTTCTTCATCGCCGTCCAGCGTCCTGACCTCGAACGCGCTCTCGCCGCCTTCCGGGCCGGACGAGCGGTGCTGAATGAAGCGCACGGTGTATTCCGTGTCGATCCAGCCGATGTAGGCGCCGGTAAGGCGCTCGACCGTCCGGATGTCCTCGTAGGTGATGCCGTCTTTGTCGCGCGCCAGCGCCTCGGCCACCTCGTGCGCCTTTCTGCCGATACTGCCGATGTACTGAGCGGTCGTGAAATGGCGCAGAAGCAGGTAGCTCAGCGCGCCTGTGAGCCCGGTCAGCAGCAGCGACAGCGCGAAATAGCCCGTCAGGATGCGCGCGTAGATCGACCGGCGGCCCGGCCCCCGCGTCTCTCGCGAATCACGTGAGTGTTTCAAAGCGATAGCCCACTCCCCACACGGTTCTTATATCCCAGGTATTTCCCGGCTTGCACAGCTTGGCGCGGATGCGCTTGATATGGCTGTCCACGGCCCGCGTGTCGCCCAGGAAATCGTAGCCCCAGATGCTCTGCAGCAGGTGCTCCCGGCTGAACACCATGCCCGGATTGGAGGCCAGCGTCCAGAGGATCTCGATTTCCTTCGGCGTGCAGGACACGATTTCGCCGTCCAGCCGGACGGTAAACGCGCCCATGTCCACCGACAGGTTGCCCACCGTGACCTGCGTGGCCCGGCTCTCTTCGTGAAACTCGCGCATGCGGCGCAGCACGGTCTTCACTCGGGCCAGCACTTCCCGCGGGCTGAAGGGCTTGGTGATGTAGTCGTCCGCGCCCAGCTCCAGGCCGAGCAGCTTGTCGAATTCCTCGCATTTCGCTGTCAGCATGATGATGGGCACGCTGCTCTCCTGGCGGATCTCGCGGCACACCGCCAAACCGTCCATCTTCGACATCATGATGTCCAGCAGAATCATATCGGGCGCGCTGCTGCGCGCCATGGAAAGCGCTTCCTCCCCGTCGTAGGCCGAGAGCGTCTTATAGCCCTCGCGCCGGAAATAGGCGTTCAGCGACTGATGGACGTTCATGTCGTCGTCGGCGATGAGAATGGTATAGCCGTTCCTGTGTTCTTCCATACATAGCCTCCCCTGACGCGCCGCGCCATCGGTATATGCGGTCATGATAAGTATACTGGTCAAATGTGTCAAAACATGGGCGGCAATCCTAACAATCTACAAGAAAAGGAGACGCCCCTGGGTTCCCCATCCATTTCAAAATATTACGAAAAACATTGACTCAGTCATGATTTTGCAATATAATGTTTACATGAAAGAAGGTGTGATCATGAAGCTGTTTTTCCGACGCATCCTTTGCGCGCTGCTGGCCCTGTCGCTCCTTGCGAGCGCCGCGGCGCTGGCGGAAGAGGCGGGCTATGCCGCCCTGAGCTACGGCATGAAAGATACGGATGCCACCGCGCCGGCGGTCAAAGCCCTGCAGGACCGGCTCAAAGAGCTGGGCTATATGGACAAATCCGTTCCTTCCACCGGCGGTTTTTGGAACGCCACCGCCACGGCCCTGTCAGCCTTCCAGCGGGCGGCGGGGCTCACGGTGAACGGCAAGCTGGCCTCGCCGGAGACGCAGCGGGCCCTGTTCGCCTCGGGCGCGCCGGCCAAGGGTGGCTCTGCTTCCGCTTCGCAGACCGGCGGCATAAGACAGGGCAGCCGGGGCTCCAATGTGACCGCCATGCAGCGCCGGCTCATCGAACTGGGCTATCTCAAGGACAGGGCCGATGGCGACTACGGCCCCAACACGGCCAAAGCCGTCGCGGCGTTTCAGCAGGCCAACGGGCTGCCGGTCAACGGCGCGCTGGCCTCCGAGGAGACGCTGGCCGCGCTGAACGCCGCGTCCGCCGTCACGCCGGCCCCCACGGCGACTCCCACCCCCGGCGGCGTCAAGTACGGGGACCGGAGCTCGCAGGTGGCCGCCATGCAGCGCCGGCTCATCGAACTGGGCTACCTCAAGGACGTGGCGGACGGCATCTACGGCCAGAACACGGCCCGTGCCGTGGTGGCCTTCCAACAGGCAAACGGGCTGACGGTCAACGGCAACGCCGCCTCCGCTGAGACGCTGGCCGCGCTGAACAGTGACGGCGCACCCGCCGCCGCGACGGCAACCCCCGCGCCCACCGCCGCGCCGCAGACCACCACCTCAGGCGACACGCCCGTCTCGTTCGCCGCGCTCCAGCTTCACGACCGGGGCGCGCAGGTGGCCGCCATGCAGCGCCGGCTCATCGAGCTGGGCTACCTCAGGGACGTGGCGGACGGCATCTACGGCCAGAACACCGCGAAGGCCCTGGCGGCGTTCCAGCAGGCCAACGGTCTGACGGTCAACGGCAACACCGCCTCCGCCGGGACGCTGGGCCTGCTGCTCAGCACCTCCGCCACGCCGCTCCGGCAGGCGGACATCCGCTACAAGGAACGGGGCAGCCGGGTGACAGACATGCAGCGGCGGCTCATCGAGCTGGGTTATTTGAAGGGCCCCGCCGACGGCGACTACGGCCCCAACACGGCCAAGGCCGTGGCGGCCTTCCAGCAGGCCAGCGGGCTGACGGTGAACGGGAACCTGGCCACCGCCGAGATGCTGACCGCGCTGAACAGCGACGCCGCAAAACCCGCGTCCGCCGCCACACCCACGCCAACCCCCGCGCCTACCCCCGCCCCAGGGACCGCCAACAGCGACGGGCAGATTCAGCAGGCGGACGGCAGCTACATCTACGCCCCCATCCAATACGGCGCCAGGGGCAGCGTGGTGGAGGAAATGCAGCTGAAGCTGCTGAACCTGGGCTACACGGAGGACTTCCCGGACGGCCAGTTCGGCCCGAAGACGGGCGAGGCCCTGGCGGCCTTCCAGCAGGCGGCTGGCTTTCCGGTGAACAAAAGGCTGGCTTCCTCCGAGGTGCTGGGCCTGCTGTTTTCAAACGATGCGCCCCGCTTCGTCCCCGCCCAGGTCCCGGAGGACACCGCGCCGTCTGGCCCCATCGTAAAGCCAGACTCCTATCCGAATCTGCGGGCTGGCATGACAAATAACGCCGACGTGCGCCTGATGCAGGACCGACTCCGCCAGCTGGGTTACTTCAAGGGCGCTTCCACCGGCAACTACTTCGACGAGACCGCCGCGGCGGTGAAGAAATTCTGCCGCGCCATACTGGGGGCCAGCTACACCAAGTCCGGCCAAGCGGTGGGCGAGGTCGAGCTGCGGGCGCTGTATTCCGAAGGCGCGCCCACCTACGCCCAGTACACCGCCCGGGAGAACGGCGCGGATGGCGGTTCCGCCGGGACGGCCACGGAGGGCTACGCCGACCTGCACTACGGCGACAAAGGCGACGCCGTGGTCAAGGCGGAAAAGCAGCTCCGGGCCATTTTCGGCGGCCTGGGCTCCGATCCGGAGGGCGAATACGGTGTCTCCACCGTGCTCATCGTGGCGCGGTTCCAGACCTACTTCGGCTATCCCGTCAACGGCACGGTGCTCACGGCGCAGCAGCAGAAGCTGCTCTTCTCCTCCGGAAGCAAGGCCCGCTTGGCTGAGATCCGCCGGGCCGAGGGCGGCGTGATCAACGAATGAAAATGGTCGTGAATCAATTCATGGCATGAAAAAAGAAGCTGCCCGCGGGCGGCTTCTTTTTTGTCGTATATCCCTATCAGGCCCAATACATGCCGCCGCGATCCTCGAACATCAGCACGTCCTTCAGCAGCTTGATGGCCTTGCCCAGGCCCTCGCCGGGCGTCATGAGGCTGTCCTCATGCTCGATGGAGATGGGGCCGTCGTAGCCCACCAGGCGCAGCGCGCTCATCATGTCCTTCCACACGCCCATGTCGTGGCCGTAGCCCACGGAGCGGAAGATCCAGCTGCGGTGGATCTCGTCGCCGTAATGCTTGGTGTCCAGCACGCCCTGGGTCTTGGTGTTGAGCTCGTCGATCTTGGTGTCCTTGGCGTGGAAATAGTAGATGGCGTCGCCCAGGTAGCGAATGGCGTAGACCGGGTCGATGCCCTGCCAGAACAGGTGGCTCGGGTCGAAATTCGCGCCCAGGATGGGGCCGACGGCGTTTCTGATCTTCATCATCGTCTCGGGATTGTACACGCAGAAGCCCGGGTGCATCTCAAAGGCGATCTTCCTGATGCCGTGCTCCTGCGCGAAAGCCGCGGTCTTCTTCCAATAGGGAATGAGCACCTCGTCCCACTGGTACTTGAGGATCTGGGTGAAGTCGTCCGGCCAGGGGCAGGTGACCCAGTTGGGGGTCTTGTCCTCGGGCGAGCCGCCGGGGCAGCCGGAGAAGGTCACGATGGTCTCGACGCCCATCTTCTCGGCCAGCAGCACGGTCTGGATGAAGTCGTCGTGGAATTTGGCGGCGATCTCCTTGTCGGGGTGCACGGCGTTGCCGTGGGTGGAGAAGGCGGCGATTTCCAGGTTGTACTTTTTCAGGATGGCCTTCATCTCGTCGATCTTTTCAGGATGGGCCAGCAGGTCGCGGGGCTTGCAGTGGGCGTCGCCGGGGAAGCCGCCCGTGCCGATTTCCACGGCCTGAACGCCGCGTTCAGACAGGTATTTGCAGGCCTCCTCAAAGGACCGGTCGGCAAGCAGCACGGCAAAAACACTCAGTTTCATGGCGTTATTTCCTCCTCATGTGCGGTTTTCAACCGCCGTTTGATGTTCGTCCCTCTATGCGCTCACTCGCCCGCCTCATTCAGCTGCGCGCAGAGCCGCGTGCACTCCAGCATGGCCGTGAACAGCCGCCACTTCACCGAGTCCTCGGCGTTGGCCGCGAAGAGCGGCGCGTGGGCCTCCGACAGGGCGCGGTAGGCGTCCCGGGCGGCCTCGATCGCCGCGGCGTTGGCGGGATCCTCCGCGGCCCAGGCGGCGTATTCCGCTTCCAGCGCCGAGTTCCAGGCGTTGGCGCTGGTCTTCGTCATGTACGCGCGCTGGGCGGCGTCGGTGTAGGCGAGGGCGCGCAGCGTCTTTTCCACCAGGGCCGCGTGCTTCTCGCAGCAGGACACATATTCAAAGCCGATCCCCTCCGCCCAGTAAACGCAGCCCTCTCCGTCGCTCATGTTCGCGTGGGACCCGGAGACGACCACCACGTCCGGCACGGTCACATTGACCTGCGGCACGGGCGTGGGCTGGGGCGTCGCGGTGGGCGCGGCCAGAACGGTGCGCTGATAGCGGTTGTTCACCGCGGTGAGCGTCTGCGGCCAGGCGATGCCGTCCGCGGAGAGGCCCTCGGCCTGCTGGAACTGCTTCACGGCCTGCTCGGTGTTCTTGCCGAAAATGCCGTCGGCCACATCGTGCAGGAAGCCCATGGCGATCAGTTTCGTCTGAAGCGCCTTCACCGCGTCGCCCCGCGGGCCGCCCCGCACGAGCGTGCCGTCGGGATAGAAGTATTCAGTCTCCGATTTGTAGCACACCTGGCAGGTGCGCACGCGCTCCCCCTGGGAATGATCGGTGGGCTGCCTGCTCACGGTCCAATCGTTGAAGACGTGGGGCAGGAGCGGGCTCTCCGTGGTGCGCGTCTTGCCGCACACCGTGCATTCTTCCACCTTCACGCCCTTGACGGCGCAGGTGGACTTGGTCTCGCTCTTGACCGCCCACTGATGCGCGGCCAGGGTAAGGATCATTTTGCTCACGGCGCCGCAGTTTTCGCACCTGACCTCGACCCAGCCCTCCTTCACGCAGGTGGCGGGCTCGCTGTTGCCGGTGGGCTGCCAGTCGTGGCCGTACGCCTCGACGCTCTTTTCCACCTTCGACACGCCGCAAACCTTGCACTTCAACGTGTATTGGCCGTCCGCGGTGCAGGTGGGCATCTGAACGTCGACCTGCTCCCAGTCGTGGTCGCCGTGCTCGCTGTAATAGGCGCACGGGATCTCCGCCAGCGCCGCGGCCTGCAGGAGCAGGACCAGCGCAAAGCCGATCGCAATGATTTTCTTCATATCCGCTCGCCTCCTCATTCCGCCCCGCTGAATTGCACGCCGAAGCTGCACAGCAGCAGCGCCTGTCCCTTCAGCAGGATGCCCATCTGCCTCTCAACGGCCAGCGGGTCGTCCGGCCAGGCCGTTTGAAGCGCTTCGCGCTGCTTTTGAACGGTGGTCTTCCACGCGCCATATGCCGTCATAACGCCCAGCTTGTCCTCCGTCTCGGCAACCTCCAGCCAGTGGGTGTACATGGACTCGATATCCGCCTCCCACAGCGCGCACGCCGCCCGGGCGTCCTCCACCGTGTCCCTGGCCAGCAGGTCGGCCTCTTCGGCCAGCAGCTCCGTGTGGGCCGAACAGTAGTCCATCACGAGGGTGCCGTCCTCGGCGATGCGCAGGTGGCAGACGTCGGCGGCCGGATTCGGCGTGTAGGCCGGGTCGTTGTTGTAGGCGGTCCTGTGCAGGTCGGACCAGCTTTGCCTGAGGAGCTGCATCGTTGCGCTGTCCGCCCGGCCGTTGGCGTTGAGGCCCATGAATTTCTGGAAGCTGATCAGCGCGGCCTCGGTGTTCTTGCCGAAGATGCCGTCCGGCTCCTCGAACAGCCAGCCCGTTTCAAACAGCAGCTTTTGCAGCTCCTTCACGTCTTCGCCCCGGTCGCCGCGCGACAGGTCGGCCAGCGCCGTCAGGGGCATGAGCGCCAGCACGATGGCCAGCGCAAGGGCAATTCGCCTGAACTTCATTTGCATCCTCTCCTCCGCGCGGCGCACCGGAACGGCTGCGCGCGCCAAAATCTCACTGCACGTCTTCGCCGGGCTTGAACGGGTCGCCGCACTGGGGGCAGAACTTCGGCAGGTTGTTCTGGTCCGCGGGCGTCCAGCCGCACTTGTCGCAGCGGTACACGACGGGCCGCTTCTTGCCGCAGCTGCCGCAGAAGTTGCCCTGATTCACCGTGCCGCAGGCGCAGGTCCAGGTCTTCGCCCCGTCCGCCGCCGTTTTCGCAGCCGCCTTGGCCGCCGCGGCGGCCTGGAGCACGGCCGCCGCCGCCTGCACGGCCGTCTGCTTCGCGGCGTAGGTTGCGGGGTCGAGCGCGCGCTGCAGCTCGTAGGCCTCCCGCTCATACGTGCGGTAGGCGTCGGAAAGCGGGCTGTCCGGGCGGACGTCGGTCAGCTCGAACTCGATCTCGTTGAAAAACGGGGAATCGATGTGCATGGTGACCCAGAAGCGGAATTCGCTCTTGTAGCGCGGCGGGTTGAAGGGCACGCGGTTGCCCTGGCGGTCGTTGTGGTACATCTCCTGCCGGGATTCCTTCACATCCACCTTGCAGTCGATCACCTGCGACACGGCGATGACGTCCGGATTGGCCGTCTGCCAGTTTGAATGGTTGGTCACGAAGAAGCGGGCGGCGTTCTCGTCCACATATACCTTCATGCTGTTGCTGCCGAACACCCGCGTGGGATGCACGGTGGGCAGTATGCGCGCGTTCTCCGCGCGATAGGCCAGGTGCCGCCGGATCTCCTCCACGGTGGATTCGCGCCGGTCTGTCATCCAGGGCGACAGCTTCTTCGCGCACTCCTTGCAGAGGTTGCCGTCGGCCAGCTTGCGATTGCCCATCAGCCCGATTTCACCGCCGCAGATGGCGCATTCCTTCTTATCGAACAGCTTGTTAAAAAGACCCATCAGTAATCCCCCTTCTCCCCTTCCGCGTGAACGGACGGCATCAATGATTTGTTGAGTTTGTGTTTATATTTTAAGACAAACTCTTATCCCTGTCAAGTATCATGGTCACATTCGCGCCTTGACACGTCCCCCTCTCCTGCGATAAAATGAACGGCGGAATACAATGCGCGAAAGGAAGCGGCCGAAATGACCATCCGAATCAAAAAGCTCCGCCCGAACGCCAAACTGCCCGTCTACAGCTCGAAGGGCGCGGCGGGCGCCGATCTGTTCGCCTGCCTGGAGGAGGCGGCCGTCATACAGCCCGGCGAGACGAAAATGCTGCCCATCGGCCTGGCCATCGAGATCCCCGAAGGCTACGTGGGCCTGGTGCACGCCCGCAGCAGCCTGGCCACCAAGCGCGGCCTCGCTCCCGCCAACAAGGTGGGCGTGATCGATTCCGACTTCCGGGGCGAGATGATGGCCGCGCTGCACAATCACGGCAGCGTCCCCCAGACCGTCGAGCCGGGCGAGCGCGTGCTGCAAATGCTCATCGTCCCCGTGGTCCAGGCTGTGTTCGAGGAGGCCGGCGAGCTGAGCGAGACCGAGCGCGGCGCGGGCGGCTGGGGCTCCACGGGCCGCAGGTGAGGCCCGCGAATGTCCGGTTCACGGCGATATGAAAATGATGCGGGAATAACGGGCCCCGCGCCGTTGCGTTTTCGGCGCGGGGCGTTTCCTTTTTCAGACGAGCCGCCGGATGTACTCCGCCGTGATCTTTCCGATCTTTTCGTTATAGGCCGCGTTCGGGTGATTGCGCGCGCCGAGCTCCTCCGGGCCGTAGTCCGGCAGGGCGAGGCAGCTGAGCTTCTCCATGCCATCGGCCTGGCAGCGCTTCACGGCCTCGACGGCGATTTCCGGCATGTTATCGCTGGGCGGCAGCACCCACACGATGTGCGCCTTTGGGTTGCAGCGGCGCACCTTTCTGATGAATTCGACGCACTTTTCGGTGAGCGGCCCGGTCATTGCCTCCACCTTTTCCGCCCGGCGCATGCCGCCCACGTCGTTGCTCAGCAGCCGGATGAGCACCGCGTCGGCCGGCCAGGCGGCGAAATCGTAGGGCTTGCGGCAGCCGCGCGCCTCCGCCGCCGCGCCTTTCAGCGCGCCCACGGTCAGCTCGTAATCGTCGGCCAGGTTGCCTTCCGGCTCAAACAGGTAGTTCCAGGCCACCCCCTGGCCGCTCTGGGAAATCACCCGGCGCTCGGCCTTCAGCGCGTTGCACACGTGGAAGGAGTAGTTGCCGAAGGCGGTAAACCACATGGGAATCCACTCAGGGTTGTCCTTCGGGGCCATCGCCCCCTCGGCGCTGGTGAGGCTGTCGCCGATGAACTCGACGCGCAGCGCGGGCGCCTCGAGGGGCAGCAGCGCGCCGTCGTGCCGAAGGCCGTGGGCCTTCACGGTGGCCTCCGGGGCGAAGGGCATGCACTGGGTCTCCTTCATCAGCGTGACGACGCGGGAGAGCGGCTGCTCCATGCCGGGTACCGGCGAAGACCACCGCCCCAGCGGATACCAGCGCCGGCCGGACTCCACCATGAAGCGGGCGACCGGGCAGCCGTCCACCGCCACGGCGACCCACATGTCGGGCGAATCGCAGGTTGCCTCCAGCTCAGCCCACAGCTGCGTCCCCTGGAAATTGACCTCGAAGCCGCTGCCCGTCCAGTCCAGGCAGATGGGAGACTGCGTTTCATCCAACCGGCCCAGCAGGCGGATGTTTTCGTGTTTCAGGCCGCACTCGATCATCTGTACACTCTATCCTTTCATCGCAGCTTTTCAACCCTGGGGTTGTCAGGGGCCGCAGCCCCTGACTTTCAATCCGCAGCGGCGGCGTGTACGCCGCGAGGATGAATTTTTGCCGGAGGCGAGCTTGCCCGCCGGAGCAAAAATTCTTTCCTTGCGGTTTTTCCGCCCGGAAACGCGCAGCGTTTCAGGAAAAACCGAGGGGGAGCCTGCGAGGGGGAAAGGTTCCCCCTCGCATTTATTAGCCGTCCGCCATGGAGTAGCCGCGGGCCAGGGTGATGGGGTTGCTGCCGTCCAGCGCGCAGGATTTGAAGCTGATGGCGTAGGCGTTGTTGTCGAACACCAGCATGTAAAGCCGCCCGTTCGCCACGTTCACGGCCGGCGGGGTCTCGGAATAGTAGAACAGATCCGAGGCGGGCGTGTTGATGAGGGCGAAGGTGGCCTCAGCCGGGTTCAGCGCGTAGAGCAGATCGTGCTGGATGTAGTCGTCGTCGCTGAAGTCGATGCTGCACACGGAGGCGTAGAGCACGCCGTTTTCAATGCAGTGCAGCGTGAGCGCCTGGTTGTCGAGGGAGAGGGGCGCCAGCTGCGTGCCGTCGGTCTGCAGGCGCACGATCTGGTTGATCTCCTTGTCGCCGGAATAGTCGCACAGCGTGCCGTAGAGGACGCCGTTCTCCAGGAGCGAATAGCTGATGTAGACGCGGTCGCTGCTCGGGAAGGCGACGAGCTGGTCGGTGGCGAGGGTGTTCACGTCGGCGCGGAACACGCCGCTGTTGATCTCCGCCACGTAGGTGTCGGTGTCCTCCTCGTCGTAGAGCCAGTAGTTGTTGCGCGAATAATAGATGTAGTCGTTCTCAATGCCCAGGAAGCGCGTGCCGTAGCCGCTGACGGTGTCGACCGCGCCGCTTTTCAGGTTCAGGCGGCACAGGCGCGCCGCCGTGGGATAGGGATCGCCCTCGAAGAACACGCTGTCGCTGTTCTCCGCCCAGTCGAGGTAGTAGTACCAGCCGTCGGAGACGGTCAGCGGGTAGTAGTTGTAGGAGTGGGCCTTGTCGTCGATCAGCGTGCGCACGTCGCTGCCGTCCACGGCGCAGGAGCCCACGCCCCAGTAGAAGCGCCCGTCCGCCGCGATGCCCCGGCTCACAAAGCCGTCGAACACCACGGTGCGCTCGCCCAGCGCGTTCAGCACCACCACGGCGTTCTCATACGCGCCGTCGTCGTAGCTCACGGCCAGGAGACTCCCGCTGTCCGCCGAGAGCAGCGTCATCAGGCTGCCGCTCAGCCGGCTGACGCCGCTGCCGTCCGCATTCATGACGTAGACGCCCTCCTGCGCGCTGTCAATGCTGCCCGCGTAGTACACCGCGTTGCCGTCCACGATGGCGTCGCCGGAAAGCACCACGGCGCCTTCCCCCAGCGCCGCCGCGCCCAGCAGCGTCAGGCAGCAGATAAGACACAATACCTTTTTTAACATCGTCTCCATACCTCCCCGCAGTCGTCATGATGATTAGACGCCGCCCCGCCGGCGTCCGTTCCGGCGGGGGATTTGCCTTATTATACCATGCCGGATGGCGAAATGCAATCAATCGGAAAAAAACGGCTTGACAAAAGAACATTTGTTCGTTATAATACGGGATGTTGCAGAAATGCAACACATCATGCGCGAACGCGCTGGAAAAAAGGGGTGTGACACCATGACGGAAGAAATGAAGGGAATGAAAAGGACGCTGAGGGAGGAGGAAGTCCTGGAGGCGCGCCGCAGGACGGCGCTGGAGCGGATGAAGCGGGTGCGCTATCACTACGAGAAGCTGCTGACCGAATACGAGGCGGCGACGAGCAGCCGCGGCCTGGTGGCGAGCTGGGGCCGCGTGGGCGGGAGCGGCAACCGCATCGTGAAGCCGACGCAGGACCGGGCCCTCTCCGCCATCGCGGCGGAGGAGCACAGGCGGGCGATGCTGGACTGGTTCGAGTGCATCCGCGGCACCTATTTCCGCCTGAAGGCCCGGGAGGGCAAGTCGCCGAATCTCTGGCGGCATCAGCTCATGCTCGCCCGGGCGCTGCAGCTCTATGTGTTCGAGCGGGCCGAGGCGGACCTCATGGCGCTGGCCATGGGCGCGCCGAAGAAGCTGAGCCGCAGGCGCGTGATCGCCATCCTCCATGAAGCGGCCGGCGAGGTGGCGGCGGACGCGGAAAGGGCGGGGCTCTTTCGCGAGGACGAGGAATGTTCCGAAATGATGAACTGATATATCAAAAAATGTAATGAATTATTTCGGCCCGTCTGTTGAAAAAAGGTTCAAAAGGCGTTAAAATAAGGGGAGTGAGACACTCTGGCCGACGCGAGAGAAAAGGGGAGGAACACAAATGGGAAAGCTGTACGTATTCGACCATCCGCTCATTCAGCATAAGCTGTCGATCATGCGCAAGAAGGAAACCGGCTCCAAGGAATTCCGCGAGCTGCTGGACGAAATCGGCATGCTTATGGCCTACGAAGTCACGCGCGACCTGCCCCTGGAGGACGTTGAGATCGAGACGCCCATCTGCAAGTGCACCACGAAGATGCTTTCCGGGCGCAAGCTGGGCGTTGTGCCGATCCTGCGGGCGGGCCTGGGCATGGTGGACGGCATCCTCAGCCTGGTTCCCGCGGCCAGGGTGGGCCACATCGGCCTCTACCGCGACCCGGACACCAAGCAGCCTGTCGAATACTACTGCAAGCTGCCCACCGATGCGCCGGAGCGCCTGCTCATCATCGTGGACCCCATGCTGGCCACCGGCGGCTCCTCCATCGCGGCGATCCAGTTCCTGAAGGACCGGGGCTGCCATAACATCCGCCTCATGTGCCTCATCGGCGCGCCCGAGGGCATCAAGGCCGTGCAGGAAGCGCATCCCGACGTGGACATCTACATCGCCGCCGTGGACGAGCGTCTGAACGAAAACGCCTACATCGTGCCCGGCCTGGGCGACGCCGGCGACCGCCTCTTCGGCACCAAATGACGACGATTTGATCCATCAGACCCGCCTTGGCGTGAAAACCCAGCGCGGGTCTTCTTCATAGCGACAGGAGGATAACGCCATGCTCATCGGCATCGACGTCGGCGGCACAAAAAACGAACTGGTGCTGTGCGACAATCAGGGACACATTTTGAACCGGCTGCTCGCGCCGGGCAGCAACGCCTCGGAATTCGGGCCGGAAATGGCCGCCGCGCGGGTGGCTCAGCAGGTTGAGTCGCTCATGGCGGGGCGGGAAGGCGCGCCGGTCGACGCGCTGTACGCGGGCCTCGCAGGCGGCACGGCCCCCCAGACCCGCAAGACGGTTCACGAACAGCTTTCCGCCCGCCTGCCCTTCGTGAAGGCCATCGACAACGGCAGCGACGCGCTGAACGGGCTGTACGCCTGCGTCGGCGCGCGGGACGGCATGGTGGTCATCTCGGGCACGGGCACCTCCGCCTTCGTGCGGCAGGGCGACCGGCTGATCCAGGTGGGCGGCTGGGGCTACCTCATCGACGACGCCGGCGGCGGCTACGCGCTGGGCCGGGGCGCCGTCAACGCGGCTTACCGGGACTACGACGGCCGCGGCCAGAAGACCTTGCTCACCGACATGGTGATCCGGCAGGTCGGCCTGCCGCTCAACGAGGCCATCGCGGTGTTCTACGAGGGCGGCAAGCGCATGATCGCCAGCTTCGCGCCGCTGGTGTTCGAGGCCGCCGCCGCGGGCGACGCCCTCGCCCGCTCCCTCGTGGACAACGCCTGCGACGAGCTGGCGCTGCTCATCGCCACCTGCGCGAAGCACCTGACCGGCGCGCCGTACCTCGTCGGCCTGTCGGGCAGCATTTGGAAGGCGGACATGATCCGCGAAGGGGTGCGCGCCCGGCTCAGCGACGACTACCGGCTCCTGCGCGCCGACCTGCCGCCCGTGTTCGGCGCGGCCGTGGCCGCGGCCGAGCTGGCCGGGCTGGACAGCGGCGCCGCCTTCCACGACGCCTTCAAGGCCGGCTACGACGCCCTTTGACAAAGAGAAGGACAAAACGCGACGGAACTGTAAGGAGGCCCCATGCCCGCCACAAGCCTGCTCATCCATCCCGAAGAACTCGATAAAACCTGGCTCGACCAGCTCGGGGCGCTCCGCGTGGGCGCCCTCGGGCTGCATCCCGTGGGCGGCAAGCGCGCCGACGAGACCCTCGCGGCCATGCTCGACCGCTTTGAGACGCCCGAATACCGCGCCCTCCTGGAGGACGCGGAAAGCCGCGGCATCGAAGTGACCTGCGAGATGCACGCGCTGCGCTACCTGCTGCCCGAAGACGCCCTCGCGGCCCATCCCGCCTGGCAGCGGGTCAACATGGCCGGCCAGCGCACGCCCGATTTCAACCTCTGCCCCTCCTGCGGCGAGGCGCTGGACTTCCTCAGCGAGCGCGCCGCCGCCCTCTACGCCCGCCTGCCGGGCCGTCCCCGGCGGGCCGCGCTGTGGCTGGACGATTCGCGGGACGCCTTCTGCCACTGTGAAAAGTGCCGCGGCATTTCGCCTTCCGACCAGCAGATGATCGTGCTGCACGCGCTGCTTCGCGGCATCCGCAGCGTGCAGGCGGACGCGCGATTGGCCTACCTGGCCTACTTCGAGACGCTGCCCGCCCCCACGCGGCGCGATCTGAAGGACGGATTGTACCTCGAATTCGCGCCGTACCAGCGAGACCTCACGCGCCCGCTGGAGGACGCCGCCTGCGAGGCCAACCGCCGGGAGACCGCGCCCCTGCCCGCGCTGCTCGACTTCTTCGGCACAGAGGACGCCACCGCCCTCGACTACTGGTTCGACAACTCGCTGCTCTCCCGCTATACCAAGCCGCCGAGGAAGCTGGAGCCGCATCCTGACGTGGTGCGGGCGGACATGGCCTTCTACCGGCGGCTGGGCTTTCAGCGGGTGGAATCCTTCGCCTGCTACCTGGGCGCGGACTACCGGGCGCTGTACGGCCTGCCCGACCTGACCTCGTTCCGGGCAGACGAATAAGGGGGAAAAGAAATGAACTACGCATGGCTCCTTCTGCCGCTGGCGATGGCGATCCTGCGGCTAAAGACGGGAAAATATGTCTTCAGCGCGTTCGTGTCGCTGAGCTGCGCGTTCATCGTACTCATAGGCGGCGGCTCAGCCCGCGCCTTTTCGCTGGCCGCAGGGCTGCTCGTGTCCGTGGCGGGCGACTACCTGCTGGCGCATCAGAAGGGAAAGCCCATGCGCTTCATCGCGGGCGTGGCGCTGTTCGGCGCGGCGCATCTGATCTTCATGGCCTACGCGCTGTGGGCTTTTAAGTTCAGGCCGCTGGCGCTGGTTTTCATCGCCCTTCTGGCGATATGCTACGCTTTGTATCTCACAAAGCGCGTGCTGCCCGGCCAGCCGGGGGCGATGAAGATCGCGCTGCCCGGCTACGCGCTGGCGAGTCTGGCCGGATTGTTCTGCGCGCTGTGCGCCAATGAGCCGACGGCGGCGCAGCGGATTCTGTACATCCTGGGCATCGCCTGCATCGTGTTCTCCGACACGATGATCGCCGAGGCGGACTTCGCTCACAATAAAAAGGCGGGCAAGTTCATATTGCCCACCTATTACCTCTGCCACATCCTGCTGGCGGCCAGCTGCCTGACCGCCAGCCTGTAAAAACGCTCCTCAACCAAGCCTTATAATGCTGTTTTTTACGCGTTCAGTGCCTTGATGATCTCGGGCAGCTGGGCGTCCACGGTATCGTTTTCCAGCTGACAGGTGCCGGCGTTGCGATGGCCGCCGCCGCCGTACTTGAGGCACAGCTCGCCGATATTCACGGTGGAGGCCTTGTTTATGATGGATTTGCCGATCATGACGGCGGTATTCTGCTTCTTGAAGCCCCAGGCCACGTGCACGGAAATCTGGGCCTCGGGATACAGGGCGTACACCATGAAGCGGTTGCCGGCGTGGATGATCTCCTCGTTGCGCAGATCCAGCACCACCACCTTGCCCTCCAGACGGGCCAGGCGGGTGAGCTGGGCGCGGAACATATCCGCCTGCTCAAAGTACAGATCGACGCGCTCCTTCACATCGGGCAGCTGGAGGATATCGTCGATGTTGTGGGTCAGGCAGCAGTCGATGAGTTCCATCATCAGGTCGTAGTTGGAGATGCGGAAATCGCGGAACCGGCCCAGGCCCGTGCGGGGGTCCATCAGGTAGTGGAGCAGCACCCAGCCCTTGGGGTTGAGGATCTCGTCCACGGTGAAATCGGCGCTGTCGCCCTTGTCCACGGCCGTCATCAGCTCATCGCTGATGCGGGGGAAGGCCGCCTTGCCGCCGTAATAATCGTATACCACGCGGGCTGCGCTGCGGGCGTTGGGATCGATGATCAGCCTGCCGCCCACTTCCTGCGCCTTCAGACGGTCCACCTCGGACTCGTGATGGTCAAAAGCCAGGGATACCCGGGGATCGTAAGGCAGGTTGGTGGTGATATCCTTGTCGGACAGTTCCACCTTGCCGTCCTGCACATCCTTGGGATGCACAAACTTGATATCGTCGATCAGATTCAATTCACGAAGCATCATCGCGCAGGCAAGGCCGTCAAAATCGCTGCGGGTCACCAGCCTTTTTTTCTGTTCCATAACGTACCTCCTTGAAATACTTTCCTGAGAATTATTATAGCAAAGAACGGGCGGGATGGCAAGATGTGGATGCGGATCTACCCCCGCGCCTCGCCGATGATGTCGCTCAGCGCGCACAGTTCCTCAATGCCCAGAACCTCGCCCCGCACGCGCCCGTCCCGGCCCAGCGCCGCAATCCACGAAAGCGCCGTTTCGCGATTCACCGAAAAGGCCGCCGTCAGGTTGTTCGCCAGGGTCTTTCGCCGCATGGCAAACGCCGCGGCGATCACCTTCAAAAGCAGCGCCTCGTCCCGCGCCGCAAAGGGCTTTTCTTCATACAGATGAATCCCCAACAGCACGCTCTCCACATGGGGCAGCGGCGTAAACGCCGAGGGCGGCAGCTCCATCAACGGCTCGATCCGGCCGAAATACTGCGCCGTGGCCGCCAGCGCGCACCAGGTTTTCGTGTCCGGCCGCGCCATCATCCGCTCCGCCGCCTCTTTCTGCACCATGATGACGATCCGCTCCGGCCTGCGCGCGCCGGTCAGCAGGCGCAGCACCACGTCCGCCGTGATGTAATACGGCAGGTTCGCCACCACGGAGAACGGCTCCTCCCCCATCAGCGCGTCGAGATCCAGCTTCAGGATATCCTCGAAGACCAGGCGCACGTCAAACCCCGCCAGCACCGCGTCCAGCACCGGCTCCAGGCTCCTGTCCAGCTCCACCGCGACGACCCGCGCGCCCGCTTCCGCAAGGCATCGCGTCATCACGCCCGCGCCCGGCCCGATTTCCAGCACGCGCTCGCCCGCGCGCACCCCAGCCGCCTCCACAATGCGCCGCACGAGGCCGTCGTCCAGGATGAAATTCTGCCCCAGCGAATGCGAGAAGCGAAAGCCGTATTTCTCCAACGCCATGCGGGCGGCCAGGCCCGCGGAAAGATCGCGATAGTCGGTCATGATTGAAGGAAGCTCCTTTTTAAGGGTGTCTTATGAATCTACTTCGCCGAATCAGCCAGCAGCTTCAACAGTTTTTTGTCAAATGTCGCAATCTCCGCTCCCCTGACGCAATGATAACCATACAGAACACAATCGACAAAATCAAGATTGCGTTCTCCATAAGTATCAAGCGCAATGCTCAGCACGTCTGTCTCCTGACAGTTGACGAACCCCAGGAACGCTTTGACAGTATCAACGATTACATCGCGTTTCATCGAATATACCCCTTTCAGGACATATACGACTTCTGCGATCACTTCGATGGTAACGGACACGTCGCCTGAATTCAGATAACGCTCGGCGCTGTCAGCCATCTCCTGATTGTCGTTGAGCAGATAGCGCAATATCATATTCGCATCAAGTATTACCATTTTTCTCCACCGCCGCGCGTTCCCATGCGTCCTTTTCCATTTCTCTCAAGGCAGGGTCTGCGTACTGTGCGAGAACACCGCGCATGCCCTTTTTGCGCGCTGTCCTGACAGGCTCCACAAATTCATCCATGATCGTAATGATAACGCGCTGATTCGGTTTTGCTTCTATTTTTTCCAGCGGCTTGATCGCTACCCCGTCGTAATAGCCTTGTATCGACAGCATAGGTGATCCCCCCTTTTTTTCATATTATCACACGCCCGCCCGTTTTGCAAGGGATATAAAACGCCGCCGGGCCCCATGCGGAGCGCCGGCGGAAATGTCTTACAGAAACAGCGTGCATCCCGCGGCCCGGAAGTCGTCGGCCATCTCCTCCAGCTTCCGGCGGCTGGTGTGAAAGATTTGGCCGAGGCAATCGTAGCAGTAGTATTCCTGGGCGCCGCGGTTGATCAGCTTGCACGTGAGGCCCGCCTCGTCATGGCAGATGGGCTTGCCGCACTTGCAGCAGGTCATGCCTTCACCAGCTTCGCGCGATAGACCGCGCAGTCGTGGAAGGCCACGTTCGTGCGGAAGTACTCCTTGTAGCAGCCCACGTCCTCGCCGGTGAACACGTCGGTCAGCTGCAGGCCGTAGCCGGAGCTGGCGGTCAGGCCGAAATCGGTGAACATGGCGCTGAGGCCGATGGAGCCGCGATCCGGGAAGCGGGGATTCGGCTCGCCCATGTTGAAGAAGGCCAGCGCGTATTCGCCGTTCTCCAGGAACTTGAACATGACCTTGCAGTCCTCAAACCAGCCGGCCTTGGCGATCACCGGCGGGCGGGCCTCGGCGTCCTGGTTGATGCGGATGAGCTCGCGGTTGGTGACCAGCTTCAGGGTCTTCTCGTCCATCTTGCGGATGTCGCTGCCCAGCATCAGCGGCGCGGAATACATGCACCACAGGGCGAACTGGCTGCGGTAGTCCGCTTCGGTGTTGGCGTTGGACTTCTTGTCCGGATTGAACACGTCGCTGCCCACGTTGCCGCTGCCGTACATGCCGACGGTCAGCATGTCGATGTCGTTAAAGCACCCCGGCGCGGAATAGCACAGCTTGTCCATCTGGCTCTTGGCGATGTTGCGGTAGGATTCCGGTGTGTCCACGATGTCGCCGGTGGAGCGGTACATGTGGGCGCCCGAGGAGCGGATCCAGCTCCAGACGTCGTCGGTGCCCCAGTTGCAGGCGGAGAACAGAATGTCGCGGCCGGTGGCGCGCAGGGCCATGCCCATGCGGTGATAGAGGTTCGGGCCGTCGGAGGTGGTGGGCTTGTAGCAGTTGTCGTATTTCAGGAAGTCGACGCCGAACTCGGCGAAGGTCTGCGCGTCGAGGAACTCATGGTCGAAGGAGCCCGGATAGTCGGCACAGGTGCGCACGCCGTCGCAGGAATACATGCCGAATTTCAGGCCCTTGGAATGCACGTAGTCCGCCACGGCCTTCATGCCGTTGGGGAACTTCTCATGATGGGGCACGATGCGGTCGGTGACCGGGTCGCGGTTGTACTCGCTCCAGCAGTCGTCGATGACGATGTACTCGTAGCCCGCGTCCTTCAGGCCGATGTCCACAAAGGCGTCCGTGCTCTCGCGAATCAGCTGCTCGTTGATCTTGGGGCCGAAGGTGTTCCAGGTGTTCCATCCCATGGGCGGTCTCTGTGCCAGCATATGATTTTCCCTCCCGATGATTGTTGTCGGATGCGTTCTCCCGAATCCGCCTTCATTATAAGGGATTCCCCGGCAAAATGCAACAGGGACGAACATAAAATGCGCCAAGGGCTGAAACATATCATTAAAGGATTTTAACTTGACTCCCGGCCCGCATACTGTATAATAAAGACGAACTGAATATCTGCCTTATCAAGAGTGGTTGAGGGACGGGCCCGATGAAACCCGGCAACCGGCTCGCGAAAGCGAGCAGTGGTGCCAATTCCCGCAGCAGGCCAGCCTGCTGGAAGATGAGGCGCATGAGCGTTTTCTCGCGTGCGGCTTGTCTTTCAGGCCGCGCGTTTTTCATAGGCAGAACACAGAAAGGAATTGATATACATGCGCACTCTGTTTACCTCCGAATCCGTGACCGAAGGCCATCCCGACAAGATCTGCGACCAGATCGCCGACGCCGTGCTGGACGCCATCCTCGCCGAAGACCCCAACGCCCACGTGGCCTGCGAATGCTGCGCCACCACCGGGCTCATCATGGTCATGGGCGAAATCTCCACCACCTCCTATGTCTCCATCGACAAGATCGCCCGCCAGAAGGTCATCGACATCGGCTACGACCGCGCCAAGTACGGCTTCGACGGCCAGTCCTGCGCCGTGCTGGTGTCCATCGACGAGCAGTCGCCCGACATCGCCCAGGGCGTGAACAACGCGCTGGAGGGCCGCGCCCAGGACAAACACGACATCGGCGCGGGCGACCAGGGCATGATGTTCGGCTACGCCTGCGACGAGACGCCCGAATACATGCCCATGGCCATCGCCATGGCGCACCGCGTCACCCGGCGGCTGGCCGAGGTCCGCAAGAAGGGCCTCGTGAACTACCTCCGCCCGGACGGCAAGGCGCAGGTCACCGTGGAATATGCAGACGGCCGGCCCGTGCGCGTCGACACGGTCGTGCTCTCCACCCAGCATCATCCGGACGTGGACCACGACACCATCGAGCGAGACATGATCGAATTGGTCATCAAGGCGGCCATCCCCGCCGCCCTGCTGGATGAAAACACCCGCTACCTCGTCAACCCCACCGGCCGCTTTGTGGTGGGCGGCCCCCAGGGCGACTCCGGCCTCACCGGGCGCAAGATCATCGTCGACACCTATGGCGGCTACGGCCACCACGGCGGCGGCTCCTTCAGCGGCAAGGACCCCACCAAGGTGGACCGCTCCGCGGCCTACGCCACCCGCCACGCCGCCAAGAACCTGGTGGCCGCCGGCCTGGCGAAGAAGTGCGAAATCGGCGTGGCCTACGCCATCGGCGTGGCAAAGCCCGTTTCGCTCACCGTGGACACCTTCGGCACCGGCGTCCTGCCGGACGACAGGCTGGCTGAGATCGTGTCCGCCACCTTCGACCTGCGCCCCGCCGCCATCATCGACCGGCTGAACCTGCGCCGCCCCATCTACGCGCAGACCGCCGCTTACGGCCATTTCGGCCGCACCGACATCGACCTGCCCTGGGAGCGCCTGGACTGCGTGGACGCGCTGAAGGCCGCGGCGCAGAACGCCTGAGCGGAGGGCGGCCATGAACCACGAGTATTCCTGCGGCGCGGTGGTCTTCACCCGCGAGGGCGGCGAATTGCGCTATGTGATCATCCGCTCCATGGGCGGCGTCACCGGTTTTCCCAAGGGCCACAGGGAACCCGGCGAGACGGAGCGGGAAACCGCCCTGCGGGAGATCCGCGAGGAGGTGGGCCTTTCGCCTCGGCTGCTGCCCGGCTTCCGGGAGGAGGCCCACTATCCCCTGCCGAAAAAGCCCGGCACCATGAAACACGTCGCCTATTTCCTCGCCGAATACGAAAACCAGCCCCTGAGGCCCCAGCCGGAGGAACTCTCCGGCGCGTCGCTCATGACCTTCGACGAGGCCATGGCCGCGCTCCAGCACGAGCGCAACCGGCTTGTGCTTCAAAAGGCGCACGACGCCCTGACGGCCAAATGACAAACCGCCGCGCGGAAATCCCGCGCGGCGGCCGTTTTACAAAGCTGTCATGGATGCCTCCCGTTCAGAAGGTTTGAGTATTATCGTTTATTCCGCCGGAGTGCTGTGACGATCGATATACAGCTCGTAGACGTTGGTGATCTCCGCATTGCCTTCCAGATCGGCATAGATATATACCAGCGCCCAGGTTGAAGCGGCGTCCGGAACCACGGGCGTAATCTGGCAGAGTATGCAATAGTTCATGCCCGCCACCACCTGGGTGGACATGAGGGCAACGGGGACGTATTCCGCGCCAACAAGGCCGTCCAGCGCTTTGTCAAACGCCGCCTGTGCGTCTTCGGGCAGCTCAACGGACTCGTGGGGGACGTTCTCCCACCCACCGTCCAGCGGTTCAGCGATGGCGGAGGCGGACAGAACGATGAGCAGGAAAAGAATGAGAAAACGCTTCATGGGGAATGCCCTCCTTTGTGATTATCTCTCCTATTCAGACGTTGAGCCACAGTAAAATGTTCCCGTTTCCATGAGGCGGGCCCATTGTGCCCCAACGTTCATTTTATACCAATATCTGTTTTTTGCAGAAACGCATTCATATACTTGTCCGGCTCTGATTGGATTTTAGTATTATCTCCTCTTCGCGAAGGCCCAGAACTTGTTCAGTGCGAAATTCAGCGGAATGGTCACCAGCAGCGTGCTGACGCTCGCCGCCCAGAAGGGCACGCCCAGCCCGCCCAGCCACAGCTTGATCAGCGGCGCCAGGACCAGGCCGGTGACCGCGTAGCAGGCCGTCATCCGGATATAGGCGGCCAGGTGCTGGGCCGGCGTCTTCTCGCCTTCGCGGAACACGAAGCGGTTGTTCCAGTAATATGAATTGACCGTGCTGACGGCAAACGACAGCGCCGACACCAGCGCCACCTTCGCCCGCTCGTCCATCGGCGAGGCCCGAAAGATGACGTAATAGCCCAGCATATCCACGGCGTAAGAGATCGCCGTGTTCGACACGCCCACCAGCCCGAACCGCGCAAACTGCATGAGCGGCGCGAAGAGCCGGTGCGCCCTGATTCTTTCTATGAGTTGATTCACGTCCCTGTCTCCGCCCAAGCGTTTTTTGTCAATCCTCGTCCACGATGGCGTAGTAGTAGCTCCTCAGAAGCTGCGTGTATTCCCGCACAGCCTCCGTGTCCATGTTGATCATGGCGGCGTTCAGGCGCTCGATGGTCACTTCGATGCGCTCAATCTGCTCCTCCGTGAGATCGGTCCGGTTCTCCAGCAGGAAGCGCGCGCGCCGCAGGTAGCGGTTCGCGTAGGAGTAAGTGTCGCTCTCGTTGTTCGAGCAGACGGTGCATGTGCTCATGGACGCGGCGTCCTTGGCCGTGCTGGCCCCGGGGAAGTATTCCTGCACCACGGTGGACACGCCGCTGCGCAGCGGATGGCCCTCCGGCAGGTAGATCACGCCGTAATAGGCCGTGCTGCGGCAGGAAGAGGTGGGAAGGCGCTTGCTGATGGTGCACAGGCGCACCATGCGGTGCATGTTGCAGGCCAGCACGGGCTCCGTGCCGGAGGCGAAATAGTCCGTATTGGTCGGGTAGTTGTTGATGTCCTGGCGGCAGGCGTCGGTGGGCGCCATGCCGGACACGCCGCAGACCTCCACCTGGAACAGGCCCAGCTCCGCCGCCGAGTGGGTGCGGATGGGCTGGTCCACCGTGTAGCCGAGATACTGGTGCGCGCGCTCCATGATCGCAGCCCACAGGGGCGCCGCATAGGAGCCGCCCGACGCGCCGGTGACCAGCGGCTTGTAGTCCTCTGAGCCGATCCACACGGCCCCGGCCAGGTAGCCCGTCATGCCCGTGAAGAACACGCCTCGATAGTCCGAGTTGGTGCCCGTCTTGCCGGCCACGGTGAAGCCGCCGAAGTTCGCCTGTTTGCCGGTGGAGCCCTCCACATTCATCGAGCAGCAGCCGATCAGCATGTCCACCAGCATCCAGGCCGTGGATTCGCGGAAGGCGCGGCGGGTGATCTGCTCGTCGTAGGCGTCGATGTACACGCTGCCGTCCGAACGGCACACCTTCGAGAAGGCCACCGGCTCCAGGTACACGCCGCCGTTGGCCACGGCCGCGAAGCCCGCCGCCATTTCGATGGTGGATATGCCGGATGTGCCCAGCGCCAGGCCCGATCCGGTGGGCGTGGCGGTGGTGATGCCCAGCCGTTTCAGGTATTCGATCGAGTTCTCTATGCCCACGTAGGTCATCAGCGCCTGGGCGGCCGCGGTGTTATGGGAGCGGTTAATGGCCACGCGCAGCGTCTCAACGCCGCTGTAGCCGCCGCCCTCGTAGTTGGTGGGATAGCCGGTCTCGCTGTCCCAGCCCGCGATCTGTATGGGCAGGTTCAGAACCGGCGAGCCGGGCGAATTGCCCAGGTCCAGCGCCGGGCCGTACACCGAGAGCGGCTTCAGCGAGGAGCCCACGGGCATGTTCGTCTTGCCGTAGGCCAGGTGGGTCTGCTTCCAGCCGGTCGGCGTGGAGCGGCCGCCCACGATGGCCTGCAGCTCGCCCGTGCGCCAGTCGATGATGGTCACGGCAGCCTGGGGCTGCACCTTTTCGAGGTATTCGCCGTTGCCCAGCGAGGCGCGGTACACGTTGTCCGCCGAGGAACGCATGCGCGGGTACATGTCCCAGTTCGTCACCACGCGCTGCACGCTGTCCTGAAGGCCTGGATCGAGCGCGGTGTAGATGCGGTAGCCGCCGGTGCGCAGTTTGGTCTCCATGCGGCTGCGGTTGGTGCGGTTGTCTTCCAGATTCTCCACGCGCAGCATCTTCGTGACCACGTCGTAGATGGCGTACTCCACGTAATACAGGTTGTCCAGCACCTCGGTGTTCGAGTTGGCCGCGTACTGGATGACGTTCAGCCGCTCGACCAGCGCCTGGTTGTATTCGCTTTTGTTGATGAGGCCCTGTTCGTACATCTGCTTCAGCACATAGTCGCAGCCGTCCTCGATGGTCTGCGGCATGTTGCGGGTGTAGTAGTTGGCGCGGGGATTGTATTTGCCGGGGTTTCGCACCACACGCGCCAGCGCGGCGCACTCGCGCAGCGTCAGGTCTTTCAGTTCCTTGCCGAAGTAGTCCTGCGCGGCCACCTTCACGCCGTAGTTCGAGCCGCCCATGTAGACCACGTTCAGGTACTCGGCCAGGATCTCCTGTTTGCTGATCTGCTGCTCCAGCTCGATCGCCAGGTAGATCTCCTGGATCTTCCGCTTGATCGTCTGCTCGCTGCTGAGGATCGTGTTCTTGATGAGCTGCTGCGTGATGGTGGAGCCGCCCTGCAGCGATTCCGAGTTGGTCAGCGAGCCCACGATGACGCCCGCCAGGCGGCGCACGTCGATGCCGTTGTGCTCCCAGAAGCGCTGGTCTTCAACGGCCACCACCGCCTTCACCAGATACTCCGGCAGCTCGTCGTAATCCACCTCGACGCGGTTCTCGTAGCCCTTGAAGTCGGTAATCAGGTCGCCGTTCTTGTCATAGATATAGGAGGTCTGGGCCTGCTCGTCGAAGGCGGAGATATCCAGCGAGGGCATGGTTTCAACCCACGCCTTCGCCGCGCCCACGACCAGGCCGGTCAGCGCGACGCCCACGAGCAGCGCCACGACAAAAAACAACTTGGCCGTGGTCATGATGACCTCCAGCACAAAGTTGCGTTCCTTCGTGCGCGGCTTGAACATGGGGCTCTGCGGCGCGCTGAAGCTGCGTTTTTTCGGTTTTTGCGTCTTTTCGTTTGGCATTGGCACCCTCCTGTATCTTGTTTGACGGAGGCGGGGAAAACATGGTTGCAGCCATCCGGTGTTTTGTCTCAAAACGGCGCTGGCGCGCCGCGCTCATCGCGCTTGCGGCCGCGCTCACGGCCCTGGCCGTCTGGGGCGTCCACAACATGAATCCCATCCTGGTGCGCATGGCCGAGGCCAAGGCGCGCCAGCTGGCCGTGGAGGCCATGAATCAGGCCATCGCCGAGGTGATGGGCTCCTCCGTGACCTATTCGGATCTCATGCGCGTCACCAGCGATCAGCAGGGCCGCGTGGCCATGATCGAGGCCAACGCCATGCTCATGAACGACATCTCCTCCGAGGCCGCCCTCGCCGCCCAGCGAAACCTCGACGCGCTGGCGGACCAGGGCCTGCGCCTGCCCCTGGGCGCGGCGCTGGGCGTGAGCCTTCTGAGCGGTTCGGGCCCCTCCGTCCAGGTGCGCATGATCCCCGTGGGCGCGGTCTCCACCCGTTTCGTCACCTCGTTCGAGTCCGCCGGCATCAACCAGACACGCCATGAAATCTCCCTCGAGGCCAGCGTGGTCATGCGCATCGTCATTCCCAGCGGCGCGGGCACCGTCTCCGTGAGCACCTATGTGCCCGTGGCCGAGTCGATCATCGTCGGCGCAGTGCCCGATACATATGTGAACGTCCCTGGCGTGGAAAACGCTTTGAACCTCGTTCCGTGAGCCGCACGGCGGCTTAGGCTTAATGGGGAATGAAATGTTTGATGAAAAGGAACGGGGGGATTGCGAACTCCAAGGTTCCGTTCCTCGCGCGGCCTCAGCCGCGCCTCAATTCCCCATTATAATGTCTTTATGTCTTCGATCAGCGCGGCGACATTCGCTTCGTTTGTGGCCCAGCTGGTGCAGAAGCGGACGGCGTCGCGGCCGTCGTCCACATTGGCCCAGTGGGCGAAGACGTATTTCTCCGCCAGATACGCCTGCTGGGCGCGGGTCAGTATGGGGAACTGCTGGTTCGTGGCGGATTCGGCGAAGAAGGCGATGCCCCGGGCGGCGAAGGCGTCCTTCAGGCGCATCGCCATGTCGATGGCGTGGCGGGATATGTCGAAGTAAAGCCCGTCCTCAAAGAGCGTCTCGAACTGGATGCCGAGCAGGCGTCCCTTGGCGAGCATCGCGCCGTGGCGCTTCATCATGTAGCGGAAGTCGCGGCGCAGCGCGGGATTTGAGATGACCACCGCCTCGCCGAACAGCGCGCCGACCTTCGTGCCGCCGATGTAAAACACGTCGGTGAGCGCGGCCACGTCTTTGAGCGTCACGTCCGCGCCGTAGGCCGCGAGGCCGTAGCCGAGGCGCGCGCCGTCCAGGAACAGCGGGAGGCCGAGGGCGCGGCAGGTTTCATGGAGCGCCTCGAGCTCCGCCCGGGTGTACAGCTCTCCATTCTCGGTGGGATGGGAAATGTACACCATGCCCGGCTGGACCATGTGCTCGTGGGTGGCGTCGTTCCAGTGGGCGCCGTGGCAGGCGCGCACCTGCGCGGCGTTCAGCTTGCCGCCCTCGCAGGGCAGGGCCAGCACCTTGTGGCCCGCGGCCTCCACCGCGCCGCTCTCGTGCACGTTGATATGGCCCGTCGCGGGGCATACCACGCCCTGCCAGGGGCGCAGGACGGCGTCGATCACGGTGGCGTTGGCCTGGGTGCCGCCCACGAGGAAGTGAATCGCCTCCGCTTCCACGCCGCAGGCCGCCGCGATGAGATCGCGGGCGCGGGCGCAGTGGAGGTCTTCGCCATAGCCGCCGTTCTGCTCCAGATTGGTTTCCATCATGCGCGCCATGATTTTCGGATGCGCGCCCTCCAGATAATCGCATTCAAAATGAATCATATTTATCCCGCTTTCTTTTATCTATCGTTTCGCGCCGCGCGGCTCAGAGGAACCTGAGGCCGCCGCAGCAGCAGTTGCAAAGGCAGTTGACGGCAATGCAGGTGAGACAGGGGTTCGAGCAGATGCCGGCGGGCATGCCGAAGGCGCTGCCCCGCGTGCGATAGGCCGTCCCGCCGGACTCGATCTGATCCAGCAGCATGCGGTACTGGAGGTTGTCCGGATCCATCTGCACGGCCTGGCGGGCGTGCTCCCGCGCGGTGACGCGGTTGCCCATGCCGATGTTGGCCTGCGCGCTCAGGTAATACCACTCCGCCGAGCGCGTGTGCATCTGGCCCAGCACGTTGATGGCCTGCTGGTAGTAGCCGTTCATCACATAATTGCGCGCGGCCTTGATCTCGTTGGGCTCGCTGTCGTAGGCCTGGCTCTGCCAGCCGCCCTGATAGGGCCCGCCCGCGCTCCCATAGCCGCCGAACCCGCCGAAGGGATCCCAGCTTCCGTAGGGATTGCCGTAGCCGCCTCCGCCGCCGGAATGGGCCGCGTTGTTCGGCTTGTAGTTCGGGTCGGTCAGCATGGCATAGGCCTCGTTGATCTCCTTCATCTTCTCTTCGGCCTCTTTGGAGCCGTTGTTCCGATCGGGATGATACTGGAGCGCCAGCTTTCTGTATGCCTTTTTGATCTCATCCTGCGATGCCGTGCGCGATACGCCGAGCACCTGATAGGGATCCGTCATGTTGGCTTTCCTTCCTTGTCCTTTTGGAGGGCGGCGTAGCGGCTCCACACGCCCGAGTAAAAGATGTTCCGCAGCAGGTCCGCGTCCCGCACGATGGGCAGCCGCTCGAACTGCGCGCCGGCCTCCGCCATCTCCAGGGTGAGGATGTCCTTGATCTCCGCCTCGTAGTCCGGCCTTTCCGCCATCGCGGCCAGCGGGTTGGGACGGCCCGCCTTTCTATCGCCGGGCAGGTCTTCGTAAGCGTCCATCAGGTAGATGAAGCGGCCCAGCGCCCGGCCCAGCCGCCTGAGCGGCACGGCCCAGAAATCATCCCGCCAGGCGTAAATTTCCCCCAGGATGCGGCCGGTGGCGTTGGCCGCGGCGTCGATGTCCGGAAGGCCCTCCCGCTCCATGCGGGCGTTGTCGCGCACCGCCTCGTCGATGGCGCGGCATTTATCGGGCCAGCGCGCCTCAACCCGCGCGTAGGCCGGCGCCAGCGCCCGTCTGAAGGCCAGCCTGTCCAGGCGCCTTTCATCCTGCCAGTCGTCCGCGGCCTTGTGCCAGGCCAGCACCACGCTCATATCCGCCGCGTAATCGGCGCATTCGTCGCAAACGAAGTCGTGGGGCCTGATCATATGCGGCGCGCAGCGCTCCCGGCCCGCCTCCCCCGCCGGCTCATACAGCGCCGACAAAAGCAGGAACAGGGCGGTCATGTCATAGCTGAGCGCAAAGCGGCTGAGCCGGCCCGCGCGCAGCCTGAGCGCGCGGCACAGCCCGCAGTAAAACGTCCGGTAGCGCGCGAATTCCGCGTCCGTCAGCGCCTGCCGGTTGACCGTGACATAGCCGTACACGCCCTGCGCCTCCCATCCTGATCTGCCGCTATTGTATCACTGAAATATGAACTCAGCGTGAACCGGGGCCGTCAAACCCCCGACTTTCCAATGCTTAACATATTTTTTCCATCCATTTTTCTTTCGGTCACACTCGCTTGATAATTGCATGCTAAAATGAGCCCGTAATGATGGGAAACAGGGGGAAACACCATGCAGCCATTCTGGATGAAATTCAAGGCGGGCGTCGCCCGTTTCATGCAGGGACGCTACGGTCCCGATCAGCTGGGCCTGGCCACGATCTGGGCGTCGATCATTTTCAACCTCATCGGCGGGCTTTCGGGAAACGCGGCGGTGAGCGCCGCGATGAACCTTTTGAGCTCCGCCGGCTGGGTGTGGGCGATCTGGCGGCTGCTCTCGCGCAACAGGCAGAAGCGGCTCGCGGAGAACCAGTGGTTCCTCACGCGCTGGGCGAAGATCAAGACGCCGGTCATGCAGGCGGTGGCGCGGTTCAAAAACCGCAAGAAATACGTCTACTTCACCTGCCCCGAGTGCAGGATGAAGCTGCGGCTGCCGCGGGGCGTGGGCAACGTGACGGTCAAATGCTCAAAATGCGGCCATTCCTTTGAAAAGAAGGCCTGAAGGCGCAGAAATTTAGCAATTCTACGCATAGACAACGCCCTCGAGGTATGCTATAATGGCAAACGTGGCATAATGTGTCACGGGATCCGTCCGCTTGGTCCGCCGAAGCTCCAACGGCTCGCTCAGTGGGCGGGAATACGAAAATATGGAGGAAGACACCATGGTTATCGACAAGTCCGAGATCATCAACGAGTACGGCCGCCACGTGGGCGACACCGGCTCCCCCGAGGTGCAGATCGCGCTCCTGACCGCGCGCATCAACCACCTGAACGAGCACCTCAAGCTCAACAAGAACGACCACCATTCCAACCGCGGCCTGCTGCTGATGGTCGGTAAGCGCCGCGGCCTGCTCTCCTACCTGAAGAGCACCGACATCGACGCCTACCGCAACCTGATCGCCAAGCTGGGCCTGCGCAAGTAATTTTCCCAGGCAAGGCGCTCTTTACCCCGGTGCTGATATGTCATGCCGTCGCTCAGGGGTTTCCTTGGGCGGCGGTGTTTTTTGCCGTCGCGCGGCAGTGAAACTTGGAATGCGAATTGGTTTTGCCATTTCATGTTCCAAGTTCCATTGCGCGCGGCGCGGCGCCGTCTCCAACCAACCGGTATCAATTAAAAAGGGATATAGAAAAGAATGCCCGCAAGGAGGAACAACATGTACAAGGAATACTCCATCGAACTGGGCGGCCGCACGCTCACGCTGGAATTCGGCAAGTACGCCGAACAGGCCAGCGGCGCCGCCTTCGTCCGCTACGGCGACACCGCCGTGCTCGTCACCGCCACCGTGGCTTCCACGCCGCGCCCCGGCATCGACTTTTTCCCGCTCAGCGTGGACTTTGAGGAAAAGCTCTACTCCGTGGGCCACATCCCCGGCAGCTGGAACCGCCGCGAAGGCCGTCCCGGCGAGCACGCCATCCTCACCAGCCGCCTGATCGATCGCCCGCTGCGCCCGCTCTTCCCCAAGGGCATGCGCCACGACGTGGCCGTGAACGCGACGGTCATGTCCGTCGAGCAGGACAATTCCCCTGAAATCTGCGCCATGAACGGCGCTTCCGCCGCCCTGTGTATTTCCTGCATCCCCTTCGCCGGCCCCATCGGCGCCGTGCGCGTGGGCTATGTGGACGGCGAATACGTCATCAACCCCACCGTCGAGCAGCGCGAGAACAGCCTGATGGACCTCACCGTGGCCGGCACCAAGGAAGCCGTGCTGATGGTGGAGGCCGGGGCGAAGGAAGTCTCCGAGGAAGTCATGCTGAAGGCCATCCTGTTCGCCCATGAGCAGGTCAAGCGCCTGGTCGCCTGGCAGGAGGAGATCGTCGCCGAGATCGGCGTCGAGAAGAAGGAATTCCCGCTGGTTCTGCCCGGCGAGGACGTGAAGGCCGCCGTGCGCGAATTCGCGCTGGACAAGGTGAAGTGGTGCTTCGAGACCTTCGACCGCCAGGAGCGCCAGGCCCGCGAGGATCAGGTGAACGCGGAGACCATGGAGCATTTCGCCACTGAGTTCGCCGGCCGCGAGACCGAGATCGGCGACGCGCTGTACGCCCTCAACAAAGAGGTCATGCGCCGCCACATCATCGACGACGGCGTGCGTCCCGACGGCCGCAAGCTGACCGACATCCGGCCCATCTGGTGCGAAGTGGGCGTGCTGCCCCGCGCCCACGGCTCGGGCGTGTTCACCCGCGGCCAGACCCAGGTCCTGACCGCCGCCACCCTGGCCCCCATGAGCGAGGTCCAGCTGCTGGACGGCATCGGCACCGAGGTCAACAAGCGCTACATGCACCACTACAACTTCCCCGGCTACTCCACCGGCGAGGCCAAGCCCTCCCGCAGCCCCGGCCGCCGCGAGATCGGCCACGGCGCGCTGGCCGAGCGCGCGCTGGAGCCCATGATCCCCAGCGTGGACGAGTTCCCCTACTGCCTGCGCCTGGTCAGCGAGGTCATGTCCTCCAACGGCTCCACCTCCCAGGCCTCCGTGTGCGGCTCCACCCTCGCCCTGATGGACGCGGGCGTGCCGATCAAGCGCCCGGTCGCCGGCGTGGCGATGGGCCTCATCAAGGACGTTGAGAACACCGGCAAGGTGGCCGTGCTCACCGACATCCAGGGCCTTGAGGACTTCCTGGGCGACATGGACTTCAAGGTGGCCGGCACCGCGCTGGGCATCACCGCCATCCAGATGGACATCAAGATCAAGGGCATCGACGAAGCCATCCTGCGCCAGGCCCTGGCCCAGGCCTACGACGGCCGCATGTTCATCCTGGGCAAGATGCTGGACGTGTTGCCCGCCCCGCGGGACGAGCTGTCGAAGCACGCGCCCAAGATCATCCAGTTCCGCATCGACCCGGAGAAGATCGGCGAGGTCGTGGGCCCGCGCGGCAAGATGATCAACAAGATCATCGAGCAGACCGGCGTCAAGATCGACATCGAGGACGACGGCTCCGTGTACATCGCCACCGAGGACAGCGCGGCCGCCCAGAAGGCCAAGTCCATCATCGAGGGCATCGTGCGCGAGCTGAAGGTGGGCGACGTGTTCACCGGCACGGTGGCGCGCATCATGCCCTTCGGCGCGTTCGTGGAGTACGCCCCCGGCAAGGACGGCATGATCCACATCTCGAAACTGGCCAACGAGCGCGTTGAGAAGGTGGAGGACGTGGTGAAGATTGGCGACACGCTGGAGTGCAAGGTGGCCGAGATCGACGCCCAGGGCCGCATCAACCTGCTTCGCAACGACATCGTGTACGACGACGAGACCATGCCGGTGCGCCGTCCCCCGCGCCGCGACGGCGACCGGGGAGGCCGCGACCGCCGCGACCGCCGGTAAGGCAAAGTGATACGACGGGAGAGAGTTGAACGACCCTCTCCCGTTTATGTTAAGACTCGGACGGCGAGGCGCTTCGCGGCGCGGAAGAAAACGGCCATCCGCCATACGGGTTTGCGCGCCGCCGAATCAATCTTGCGAGGAGGAAAAGGATATGCGGCAGAAGCTGATCCTCATCAGCGGGTCTCCCTGCGTCGGGAAGTCGGCGGCCGGCGCCCGGCTGTTTGAAACATACGACAACAGCGCCTATCTGGACGGGGACTGGTGCTGGTGCGTCCATCCCTTTTCCGTCGCGGATAAACGGCTGCGCAACGGGGACAAGAGCATGTCCTTCATCCTCTCCAACTACCTGGACTCGGGTTTCGACTATGTGTTTTTTACCTCGGTCGTTCTGACGGACGCCCAAATCCGGGAGGGTATACTGAAGGGGATCACCGCCAAAGGATACGATACCATCGGCTTCACGCTGACCTGCTCCGAGGAGACCCTGAAAAAGCGGCGCGACGGGCGCGGCGATCCGGGCGAGACGGACTATCGCTGGCTCCGCCTGCCGCCCGGCCCGGGCGACATTGTGATCGACACCGACGGCAAGAGCGTCAGGGATGTCGTCGGGGAAATGAAGCGTCACATCGACGCCCCGGTGGCGCAGGGCGGCGACAGTCCCGCCCCGGCGATCCGCCCCATGACGATCGGCGATTACGACGCCGTGTACGCGCTGTGGCTGTCCTGCCCCGGCATGGGGCTCAACAACCTGGACGACTCCCGCGAGGGCATCGAGCGGTACCTGCGCCGCAACCCGGACACCTGCTTCGTCGCCGAAGACGGCGGGCGGATCGTGGGCGCGATCCTCGCCGGGCACGACGGACGCCGGGGCGTCATCAGCCACACCGCCGTCTCCCCGGCGCACCGGCGCGAGGGCGTCGGGCGGCGGCTGGCCGAAGCCGCGCTGGACAGCCTGAAGGCCCAGGGCATCAACAAGGTGTTCCTCGTGGTCTTCGCCCGGAACGAAGCGGGAAACGCCTTCTGGGCGCGCATGGGCTTCACCGAACGGACAGACCTCGTCTACCGCAACCGCGCGCTGACGGAAATGATCCGCATGGACACATGAACGGGGATTTGGAGAGATAAAAATGCTTGCTTACACGCTCATCATGTTCGCTACGGCGGCTCTGTTCGTCGCCGTGGGCGCCGCGATATACCGGGGAAATCTCAGCCTGATACACGACTACCACCAGAAGAACGTGAAGGAATCGGAGCGCGGAGCCTACGGCAGGGCGATCGCAAAGGGCCTTTTCATCCTGGCCGCGGCGCTTTGCCTCAGCGGAATCATCGCGCTGGCTGGCGCGATGGGGGTGTCGGTCGCGGCGCTGTTCATCGGGTCCGCGGTCTCCATCGCCGTCCTGATAAGGGTTCAGAGAAAATACAACGGCGGGATATTCTGATTCACGGCGCTATATAACATTCAAAACGAGGTATTGCCATGTACGATCAAATAAAACTCGAAAACGGCCTCACCGTCATCGGGGAGCGGCTGCCGCACTTCCGCTCGGTGTCCGCGGGCGTGTGGATCGCGGCGGGCTCCCAGTATGAGACGCGGGCGGAAAATGGCCTCAGCCATTTCCTGGAGCACATGCTCTTCAAGGGCACCGAAAGGCGCACCGCCCGGGACATCGCCGAGGTCATGGACGCGGTTGGCGGGCAGCTGAACGCCTTCACCGCCAAGGAATGCACCTGCTTCTACGCCAAGGTGATCGACGAGCACACCGAGCTGGCGCTGGACGTGCTCAGCGACATGGTGCTTCACTCCGCCTTCGACGAGGCCGAGCTGGAGAAGGAAAAGGGCGTGGTGCTGGAGGAAATCGCCATGAGCGAGGACGAGCCGGAGGACGTGTGCGGCGAGCTCATCATGAGCGCGCAGTACGGCGACCAGCCCCTGGCCTGGCCCATCCTCGGCCCGGCGGACAACGTGCGCGCCTTCACGCGGGACGCTCTGGTGGCGTATCGGGACAAAATGTACCGCCCCGAGTGCAGCGTGCTGGCCGTCGCCGGAAATTATGACTGGGACGCCCTGGTCGGCCTGGCGAACCGCTATTTCGGCGAATGGAAGAGGGGCGAAGGCGCGTGCCCGAGCTACGCCATACAGCCCGCGAAGCCGCAGCGGCTGGAAAAGCTCAAGGACATCGAGCAGGTGCACCTGTCCATCGGCTTCCCGGCCTGTCCCATCGGCGCGAAGGAGGTCTACCCCATCTCCATCTTCAACAGCATCCTGGGCGGGGCGATGAGCTCCCGCCTGTTCCAGCGTATCCGCGAGGAGAGCGGCATGGCCTATTCCGTATACAGCTATCCCAGCTATTACACCGCCACCGGCATGGTGGTCGTCTACGCCGGCACCAGCCGGGAGAACGCGCCCGCCGTGCTCGGCATGATCGACGAGGAGATCGGCCGCCTCGTGAAGGAGGGCGTCTCCCGGGACGAGTTTGAGAAGACACGCGCGCAGATTCGCGGCAGCTACGTGCTGGGCCTGGAGAGCGCCTCCGCCCGCATGAACACGCTGGGCCGCCGCATGCTGCTGCTGGGCGACACCCAGACCGAAGACGAAATGCTGGACAAGCTGAACGCCGTTGAGTACGACGAGGTGAACCGCATCATGCGAGAGGTGCTCACCGGCGAGCGGTCCTATGCCAGAGTCGCCCCGAAATAACGCAAATACACGAGAAAGCGGTGTTTATCATGACCGATCACGCCGAGCGCGCCAAAGCGCTCTTTCTGCAGGGCTACAACTGCGCGCAGTCCGTCTTCTGCGCCTTCACCGACATCACCGGGCTGGACCTTGCCGCCTCCGCCCGGCTGGCCTCCTCCTTCGGCGGCGGGCTGGCCCGGCTGCGCGAGGTGTGCGGCGCGGTGAGCGCGGCGGCCATGGTGCTGGGGATGGCGAAGGGATACGACAGACCCGGCGACCGCGAGCTCAAGGCGCGGCACTACGCGCTTGTGCGCGACTTCGCGGAGCGCTTCCGGCGGGAAACCGGTTCCATCAACTGCCGCGCGCTGCTCATCCAGGCCGGCGTGATGGCCGAGACCGGCGGCGAACCGGACGAGCGCACCCCGGAATACTACGAAAAGCGCCCCTGTCCCCAGCTGGTGTGGCAGGCGGCGAGGATATTGGATGAAATGCTGGAAGAAAAATGATCTGACGTACTGTTGAGCAGGTGACAGATATGTATTTCGCCGATCTCCATATCCATTCCCGCTTCTCCCGCGCCACCAGCCGGGACGGCGACCTCCCCCACCTGGACCTGTGGGCGCGGCGCAAGGGCATCGCGCTGGTGGGCACGGGGGATTTCACCCACCCCGCCTGGCGCGCCGAGATGGCGGAGCGGCTCGTCGAAGCGGAAGAAGGGCTCTACCGGCTGAAGGATGAGTTCACCCTGCCGGACGACACCGCGGGCGAGCCGTCCACGCCCCGCTTCGTGGTCAGCGGCGAGATCAGCACCATCTATAAAAAGGACGGCAAGACCCGCAAGGTGCACCACGTGATCCTGCTGCCCTCCCTCGCCGCGGCGGAGGCGCTGTCAAACCGACTGGCGCAGGTGGGCAACATCCGCTCGGACGGGCGGCCCATCCTCGGCCTGGACAGCCGCGACCTGCTGGAAATCGCCCTGGAGGCCTGCCCGGACTGCATTTTTATCCCCGCCCACATCTGGACGCCGCACTTCTCCGTGTTCGGCGCGTTTTCCGATTTCGACTGCCTGGAGGACTGCTACGGCGACCTCGCCGGCCACATCCACGCGCTGGAAACCGGCCTATCATCCGATCCGCCCATGAACCGCCGCCTCTCGCAGCTGGACAAATACCATCTCGTCTCCAATTCGGACGCCCACTCTCCCGCCAAACTGGGCCGCGAGGCCAACATGCTCGCGGGCGAATTGTCCTATCCCGCGCTCAAACGCGCGCTGGACACCGGCGAAGGGCTGCTCGGCACGGTCGAGTTCTATCCCGAGGAGGGCAAGTATCACCTGGACGGCCACCGCGCCTGCCGCTGCCGCCTGGAGCCGGGCGAGACCATCCGACGGGGCGGGCTCTGCCCCGTGTGCGGGAAGAAAGTCACGGTGGGCGTGCTGCACCGGGTGGAGGCGCTGGCCGACCGCCCCGCCCCGGGCGGGCCGGACGCGCCCTTCGAGAGCCTGATGCCGCTTCAGGAGCTCCTCGGCAACTGCCTGGGCGCGGGGCCGGAGAGCAAACGCGTTCAGCAGGCGTATTTCGACCTGCTTTCAAAGGCGGGCAGCGAGTTCTTCATCCTGCGCGAGCTGGAACTGGAGAAGGCCGCTTCCCTCGCCGGGGACGCCGTGGCGGAGGGGCTGCGCAGGCTGCGGGCCGGGCAGGTCCTCCGCCAGGCGGGCTACGACGGCGAGTACGGCGTCATCTCGCTTTTCGCGCCGGGGGAGCTGGCCGTGTTCCAGGGCCAGACGACCTTCCTCGCGCCGCAGATAAATCCGGCGACAAGACCCGCCGCCCCCTCGCCCGCGCCGCGCGCGAAGGCCGAAGCGCCCGCGCCGGCCGCCGCCGGTCTCAACCCGGAACAGGCCGCCTGCGTGGAAACCGAATGGCCCCGCGTGGCGGTCGTGGCCGGGCCGGGCACGGGCAAGACAAAGACGCTGGTGGCGCGCGTGGCCCGTCTCATCGAACGCGGCGCGCCCGCGGGCGACATCGCCGCCGTCACCTTCACCAACCAGGCCGCGCGGGAGCTCAGGAGCCGCCTGGAGGCGCAGCTGGGCAAGCGGGCCTTGAAGGGCCTGCGGGTGGGCACGTTCCACGCCCTTTGCCTGCGCCTGATCCCGCCGAAGCCGCTGCTGGACCCCGCGCAGGCGCTGGAAATCGCCCGTGAGATCGCGCCGGACGCCGCGCCCCGCGATACGCTGCTGGCCGTCTCCCGCCTGAAATGCGAAGGCGCGCCGGGCGAAGAAAGCGAACTGCTCGCCGCCTACCGGGCGAAGCTGGACGCGCTGGGCCTTCGCGACATGGACGACATCCTCCTCGAGGCCCTGGATGTGGAGGCGACCGTCCCCCATCTTCTGGTGGACGAATGCCAGGACATCAACGCCGCCCAGCGCGCGCTGATGATGAAATGGAGTGAGCGGGGCGAGACGCTCTTCGCCATCGGCGACCCGGATCAGTCCATCTACGGCTTCCGCGGGGCCAGCGCCGCCTGCTTCGACGAACTGAAGGCCGCCTTCCCCGACCTGCGGGTAATGAACCTCGCCCGCAACTACCGCTCCACGCCGGAGATCCTCGCCCTGGCAGGACGCGCCATCGCGCAGAATCCCGGCGGCGGGCGCGCGCTGACCGCCATGCGGGCCCACGGCCTGCCCCTGCGCGCCGGGTGCGCGCCGGACGCCTTTGCGGAAGCTGACTGGATCGCCGGGGAGATCGGGCGCATGGTGGGCGGCATGGAGATGCACGAGGCCCGCGCCGACCGGCCCGTGCGCGCCTTTTCGGACATCGCGGTGCTCTGCCGCACCCGGCGGGCGCTGGAGACCGTCGAGCAGGCGCTGCGCCGGGCGGACATCCCCTGCGAGGTGTCCGGCAGCGAGGACATGCTGGCAGATCCCGCCGCGCAGGCCGCCATTGCGATGCTGCGCGGCCTGATGGCGCCGGACGATCCCCTCCACGCGAGGCCCGCCGCCCGCACGCCGGCAGAGGAAGCCGTGCGCGCGGGGCTGCTGGCCTGCCCGTCCGCCGCGCCCGAAGCGCTCCTGGGGGATTACATGCGCCTGAGCGGGCAGTCGTCCCAGGGGCTGGAGCGCCTCCGGGCGGCGGCCGCGGCGCACGGCGACCTGACGTCCTTCCTGAACGCGCTGCTGCTGGGCGAGGAGGCCGACGTGAGCCGCCTGTCCGGTCGGAAGACGGCCTCCGGCGCGGTGCGGCTGATGACCGTGCACGCGGCCAAGGGCCTGGAGTTCCCCGCCGTGTTCCTGGCCGGGCTGGAGGACGGCGCGTTCCCGCTGCGGCGCAGGGGCGCCATCGAGAACCCCGAAGAGGAGCGGCGGCTGTTCTTCGTGGGCGTCACCCGCGCGCAGGAAGAATTGATCCTCACCTGCGGCGGAAAACCTTCCGCGTTCTTCCCGTCGGACGGCGAGGCGGAGCGGTTTTCCATCAGGCCGAAGGTGCGCGCGGAGCAGCTGTCGCTGTTCTGATGTATAAACGCGCCGCGGATTCGCGATGAATCCGCGGCGCGGTGTTTTTTATATCACTCCCGCGGCAGCAGCGAGCGCATATAATCGGCCAGCCGCTCCATCTGGCGCACCTCGTCTTTGAAGGTCTCGCTGAGCTCCGCCTGGGCGCGCACGCGCGAATAGGCGCTGGCAAAGACGCCAAGCCGCTGCAGGTGATACTTCGCGTTGACCGGATAGCACTGCCGCTCTATAAGCGCGCACATGGTCAGCGCCGCCTGCAAACGCGCCGCCTGCTCCGGATAGCGCTCGTAGTTGTCGAGCAGCCAGACGAACAGGTCGGGATGGAAATTCGCCATCACCCCGGAGAAACCGTCGCATCCGGCCTTGATGGAATCCAGCAGGGTGGCGATGTTGGCGTTGTAGAGGCGCATGGGCGTGCCGCGCACGATCTCCGCCCGCCGCGCGAGGGTTTGAAGGTCGCAGCAGGTGTCCTTCATGAAGCGGAAGCGGCCGCTCTTCGCGCAGAAGGCCAACTCCTCGTCGGAGAGCAGCCGCTTATACGGCGCGGGGCATTCGTACACGCCCAGGGGCAGCGCGTCCGGCAGCCGGCCCAGCAGCCATTCCAGGTTCTTTTTCCACACGTCCGGCCCCTCCCGGTCGGGGGCCATGCGGTTGCTGATGAGCACCACGGCGTCCACGCCGGCGTCGGCAATGCGCCTGAGCTCGTCCAGCTGATCCTCCCGATCCGCCGACACATGGCCGGAGGCGATCACCGGCACCCGGGCATGTTCCTTCACGAACCGCGCGACGCCGACCCGCTCGCGCAGGCTCAGGCTGAACATCTCGCTGGACTGGCACACGGCGAAAAGACCGCTCACGCCGTTGTTCTCATACCAGGCAATCAGCCGCTCCAGCGAGGCGTAGTCCACCGCGCCGTCCTCCGTAAAGGGCGTGAGCATCACGGGCCAAACTTCCTTCTTTGTCATCTGCCTTCTCCCCTTTCCCCGTCCAGCGGCTCCAGCTCGATCTGCCAGAAGGCCATCTTCAGCCGCCGCCAGGTGTAGCTGATGTAGAGCGTATTGCCCCGGCTCAGGATCGCCGGATAGGAATACTCGCCGGGGTCCATCTCCAGGTTCAGGACGGGCCGGAACGACGCGCCGCCGTCAACCGAAACCAGCAGCGCCAGCGGCGTGCGCGCGGCCCAGTTGCCCGACACCGGATTCATCACCAAAAACAGCCGGCCGTCACCGGCGCGGGTCAGGTCGATGCCGCTGTTGTTGTTCGCCAGGCCCGTATTGTAGGCCGGCAGCCAGCTCTCGCCCTCGTCGGCGGAATCGCTGCGCAGGATGAAGCCCTCAGTGGAGCGCAGCAGCATGTGAACACACCCGTCCTCCGACTGCCACAGCGTGGGCTGGATCACGCCCTTGCCGCGAACAGGCATGGGCTCCGGCCCGCCCGTCTCCGGCTTTTCGCCGCCCGCGCGCCAGAGGGGCACGAAGGGCGAGGCGCGAAAGCTCTCGCCCCCGTCGTCGCTGATGTCCACGAAGGCGTTCCAGGTCTCCGCCGTCTCGACGGAGGCCGGGGCGAGGATGCGCCCGGAGCGCAGGCGGAGGGGTTTGTTCCGCACCGGGCCCCGGCCGCCCGCGTCGCCCGGAACCAGCTCGGCCGGGCGCGTCCAGGTCCGGCCGCCGTCCGTCGAACGCATGCGCCGGGTATGCCATCCGGGAATGGTATGCCCGGCCTTGTAAAAGAGATCGACGCGTTCGCCCTCGGCGAAGAGCACCGGGTTCCAGTGGGGCAGGCCCGGCTCTCCCGCCAGCAGGCGCGGCTCTTCCCAGCGCCCGCCCACGCGCCGAGTCCCGTAGATGTCCACGTCCGGCTCGCCCTCCCGGGCGCCGCCGAACCAGGCCATGAGCACGTCGTCCCCCACCAGGGCGATGGTGGACGCATGGCCGTTTTCGGTGGGCAGGCCGATGAGCGTCTTCTCAGCTTTTCTCCACATTGTTCGTTGCCTCCCCGCGCCCGCGCGATGTTCCGGACGCGCTATACAAATTCGATTTCCCGCGCGGCGGCATGGTAGCCGGCGTCGCCCACATACTGCGTGATCCCGCTGGGCAGCGGGCCGATCCAGCTGCGGTGCAGGTGCCCGGCCAGCACGGCGCGGATGAGCGGCTGGCCGTAGACGTAGTCGATAAAGGCCAGCGTGTCTTCGTCGGGCCGCTGCTGGCGCAGGCGGTAGTCGTCGTAGACGGCCGTCATATGATCCGGCGTGCCGGTGAGGTAAGCGCAGGGATGAACCTTCATCATCGCCTCATACAGCGCGTCGGTGTGCAGCGGATTGTGGAGCATCAGCACGATGGGCAGGCCCTTCGCGACTTCGACCTTCATCCGCGCCAGCTGGCCCTGGTCGAAGCGGTAATAGCCGTCGTCGACCGCCACGAAATTCACCCCGTTCACCACGCGGCTGTCGAAGAGCAGGTTGTTGCGGAAATACCCCTGCACGAGATCGTAGCTCTGCATCTTGTAGGGCACGTCCTCGAAGGCCTCCCCCACGTACAGGCTGAACTCGTGGTTGCCGGCGGCCATGAAATAGTCGATATCCCCGAGGGCCTTCTGCGCGTATTCGAGGTTTTTCAGCGACACGAAGTCGATCAGATCGCCCGTGTGCAGCACCAGCAGGCCCCGTTCGCGGGCGTAAGAGAGCTGTTCTTCAAGGAGAGCCTCCGCGAAGCCCTGCCCCTCGTTGAACGCCGCGCGCCGCTTCACGGCCAGGTCCACCTTGCGCTGTCCGTCGCGCAGGTCGGCCAGCGCCAGGTGATTGTCGGTCATGTGCAGCGCCCGGAAGGGCTTCGCCGCGCCGACTTCGATGCGGATCCTGTCGATTGTCAAGGCCATCTCCCCCTTCTGTGTTTTCATGAATAGTTTATCACTTTTTTCGCGCCGCGTCATCACAATCCTCTCAATAATTCTGATGCGTTTCCTGAAATGAATCAATTTTTCTGATGGAATAACTCGATCGCCCGTATTGACAACCAAACGGGCGCATGTTATAATTCCTTCAACCGTTGAGGGAGAGTGAGTACCGCCTTGAGAGCGCGGCACAGCGAGCTGCGGACAGTGGGAGCGCGGCGCGGGCGCAGGGCAGGGAATGGACTCCTGAGGGCAAGCGGAAAGCCGGAAGGCGAGTATGCGAGACGGAGCAGGCACTCCGACATCAAAAGCCGGCGTATGATGGTGCGCGCTGTATTTTTATAGCCGCCAGGCGTACGCGAAGAGGGGGCGTCGAAAGGCGCCAAGCAGGGTGGCACCGCAGAAGCAAGCGCTTCTGTCCCGGCAAAGAGCGGGACGGAAGCGTATTTTTTGTCCCCGCAAGGCAATCCGGCGACCCACAGATTGAAAGGAGCGAAACACCATGGCGAAGAACGAAATCCCCTACAAGATCTACCTCTCTGAAAGCGAAATGCCCTCCCAGTGGTATAATGTCCGCGCGGATATGAAGACAAAGCCCGCGCCGCTGCTCAATCCTGGCACGCATCAGCCCATGACCGCCGAAGAACTGGGCGTCGTGTTCTGCGCGGACCTGGTGGATCAGGAGCTGGACAACGACAACGCCTACATCGACATCCCGAATGAGATCCTCAGTTTCTACAAGATGTACCGTCCCTCGCCGCTGGTGCGCGCCTACTGCCTGGAGAAGAAGCTGGGCACGCCGGCGAAGATCTA
>JAFXQO010000068.1 GCA_017527065.1 Clostridia bacterium | reverse complement strand
GTAGCCCTTCATCACGTTGTAGCCCCGGGCCACGAACTCGCCGTCCACGTTGTCCGGCAGGTCCTCCCAGGTCTCCGGGTCCACGATCTTGCACTCCACCTCCGGGAAAGCGCTGCCCACGGTGGTCACGCGCACCTCCAGCGGGTCGGTGGTGCGGCTCATGGTGCAGCCGGGCGAGGCCTCCGTCTGTCCGTACACGATCACGATCTCTGGCATGTGCATCTTTTCGACCACGTCGCGCATCACGGCGATGGGGCAGGGGCTGCCGGCCATGATGCCGGTGCGCATGTGGCTGAAGTCGGTCTTGGGGAAGTCCTCGTGGGACAGCATGGCGATGAACATGGTGGGCACGCCGTGGAAGGCGGTGATGTGCTCGTTGTTGATGCAGGCCAGGGAGGACTTGGGCGAGAAGTAGGGCAGGGGCAGGATGGTGCCGCCGTGGGTCATGGTGGCGGTCATGGCCAGCACCATGCCGAAGCAATGGAACATGGGCACCTGGATCATCATGCGGTCGGCGGTGGAGAGGTCCATGCCGTCGCCGATGCACTTGCCGTCGTTGACGATGTTGTAGTGGGTCAGCATGACGCCCTTCGGGAAGCCGGTGGTGCCGGAGGTGTACTGCATGTTGCAAACGTCGTTTACGTCCACGGCGGCCGCCATGCGGCTCAGCTCCTCCCGCGGCGTCTTCTGGGCGTATTCGAGGGATTCCTCCCAGGTCAGCGCGCCGGGCATGCGGAAGCCCACGGAAATGACGTTGCGCAGGAAGGGCAGGCGGCGGGCGTGCAGCGGCTGTCCCGGCCGGTTGTCCTTCAACTCGGGGCAGAGCTCCGTGATGATCTGGCGGTAGTTGGAATCGCGATAGCCTTCGATCATGACAAGCGTGTGCGTGTCGGACTGGCGCAGCAGGTATTCCGCCTCGTGGATTTTATAGGCGGTGTTCATGGTGACGAGCACCGCGCCGATCTTCGTGGCGGCCCAGAAGGTCAAGAACCACTGGGGCACGTTGGTGGCCCAGATGGTTACCTTGCTGCCGGCGCGCACGCCCAGCGCGATCAGTGCCCGGGCGAATTCATCCACGTCGTCGCGGAACTGGGCGTAGGTGCGAGTGTAATCCAGCGTGGTGCAGCGGATGGCCAGTTGGTCGGGGAATTCCTCCACCATGGTGTCCAGCACCTCGGAGAAGGTCTTGGTGATCAGCTCGTTCTGCTTCCACACGTATTTGCCTGTTCCGGCCTTGTTGGAGTAGAGATGGCTGGAACGCCGGCGGCTGCGGCGCGTCTCATAGCCGCTCATGACGCTTGTAAAGTGCGTGAGAATGGTCTCCATGTCGTCGAGGTCCTCGATCCAGGCGGGATTCCACTCCAGCGACACGAAGCCGTCGTAGTTGACCGAGCGCAGCGCGTTCATCAGCTCGTGGATGGGCAGTTCGCCTTCGCCGACCAGCTCGCGGCGCAGCCCGCCGTTTTCCTTCACGGAGTCGGAGAGGTGGACGTGCTTCACATAAGCGCCCAGGTTGGTGATGGTGGTCTCCGGGTCTTCGCCCGCCGCCTGGAACGTCTCGTGCATGTTCCAGAGCGCGGCCAGGCGGTCGTCCGCGAAGCAGTTGAGGATGTCGCGCAGTTTGCCGGAATCGGCCAGCGCGCCGCGGGTTTCAAGAAGCAGTACGAGGGAGCCGTCCGCCTCCAGGGCGTCGAGCACGGCGGAGAGCGCCTCCGCCACGGCGTCCGCGTCGGCGCAGCTCGTGTGCAGGCCCACGTAAGGCGCGCCCAGGTTCTGCGCGGCCTCGATGGCCTGGCGCAGCTCCACGTAAGCGTCGCCGCTCATGAAGTCGCTCACCGTGTCCACGCAGGGGATCGAGAGGTTCTGGCGGATGAGGCCGCGGCGGGTGACGAGGGACAGTTCGGGATTGAGCGGGCTGTCCTTGCCCTGGAACGCCGCCCCGCCGACGCCTGCCAGCTCGACGCCCTGCATGCCGCAGGCCGCGGCGGCGGCGCAGTGGGCCTGCCATGTCCTGTCCGTCCAATTCAGAGTGGAATACGACAGCTTCACCGTCAGCCCTCCTCGTACACGATCTTGTTCAAAGCGTTGATGTAGGCGCGGATGGATGCGCCGATGATGTCGGTGGAAATGCCGTTGCCGGAATACAGGCGGCCGCCGGCGCGCAGCTTGACCAGCGCGCTGCCCATGGCCTCGCGGCCCTCTGTGATGGACTGAATCTGGAAATCGTCCAGCTCGTAATGATGGCCGATGATCTGCTCGATGGCCAGGAACGCGGCGTCGATGGGGCCGTCGCCGACGCTCATGCCGCGCATCTTTTTGCCGTCCTTTTCGAGGGATATGTTGGCCGTGGCGGTGATGATGTTGCCGCTGTTGATGACGTAGCTGTCCAGGTGGTAGGTGGAGGGCACCTGCAGCGCGCTGCTGGCGACGATGGCCTCCAGCTCCTTTGTGCCGACGAAGTTCTTCTTCTCCGCCACACGCCTGAACGCTTCATAAACGCGCGCGTTGTCTTCCTCGGAAAGGTCGTAGCCCAGCTGGTTCACGACTTTAACGACCTCGCCGATGGAGTCGTTGACGTCAAGGCAGATGTTGGCCATGGCGCCCGCGTCCGCGGTCTGGATGACGGCGTTTTCTTTCTTCGGGCTGAGCATCCACTCCAGCTGGCGCACGGTGCGGGTGAGTTCGGTGAAGCGCGTGCCCGCCTCCAGGCCAAGGTCGGCGCCGCGGGCTTTCAGGAACTGTGCGAAGTCCTCCAGCGGGGTGATGTCCATCCGGCTCACGGTGGTCTTGACGCCCGCCGCGCCGCACGCCGCCGCCTGCGCCGCGCAGGCCGAGGCCATGCTGAGGGCGTTGGAGAACTCCACGTTCAGCTGAACGCCGTTGAGCGCCGGCGCGGCGGCCTGAACGCCTCTGAGGAATTCGCCGAATTCGACCGGGGTCATGAGGCCCGCCGTGTCGCACAGGGTGACGCGGCTCGCGCCCGCCCCGATCGCCGCCTGAACCGCCTGCGCCAGGAAGGCGGGCTCGGCGCGCGTGGCATCCTGGGCGGAAAACTCGACCGTCTCGCAATAGAACCGGCAGGCCGAAACCAGTTCCTCGATCAGCTTCAGCATGGCCGGGGCCTTCTTGCGGCAGATATATTCCATCTGCACGGTGGACACCGGCAGCATCACGTGAAGCACGGGCTTTTTTGCCGCGCGGATGCTCTCCCAGGCTTCCTTCACGGAACCGGCGTCGAGGCCCACCGTGGCGGAAATCTCCGTGGCGATCATCGAGGCCACGGTGCGGTTCAGGAGGCTGTCCGCCTTGGCGTCCTCGATGCGGGGCAGCTCGATGGTGTCGATCTTCAGCTTGTCCAGCGCGCGCACGATCTCCAGCTTTTCCCGGAAGGTCAGCGCGCTGTTCTGCGCGGATGCCATCTGACGCATCGTCGCGTCATAAATGCGTATCGTCTTCATGGTGACTCTCCTTTTTCTTTCTGTGAATCAGCCGGCCCGTCAATAAAAACGCCCCGGAAGCGTTCGCTTCTGGGACGATTCTTCAATCGCGGTACCACCCGGATTGCCGCGCTCGCGCACGGCCGCTTTGTAAGGTTCAAACAAACCCTGAGCCCTGGTGACGGAGCTCCGCCGGAGATCCCTACTGACCTTCCCGACGGGGAAGTGTTCAGGATTCTGCTCGGGCAGCAGACAGCCTTCGCGCCTTGCCGCCGGTTTACACCAGACACCGGCTCTCTGTGAGACGCCGCGCGGGACTTAATGCCTTCATCGCATTTCACTATGCTGTTGGAAGCCATTATATCAGTCGCGGCCGGTTCCGTCAAGGGCGCGCGGCCGTTTTTTCCGAATAATTTACCGTTCGGCTTGTTTTTCCTTCGGGAAAACGCCGGCGGCCAACGCGCCGGTCAGGGCCGAGATCACGCCCCAGCGCAGCAGGAACGCCCAAAAGCGCAGCTCCGCCATCTCCGCCGTGACGAAGCTCACCGGGGCGGCGGCCGCGCCGGTCAGTTCCCAGAAGCGGCCGCGGATGGAGCCGAAGGATACCAGCACTTCCGGCACCCACTCGACGAACACCTTCACCGGCTCCACGAAGAAATTCATGAGAGCCCAGCAGGCGGCCAGCGTTCCAGCGGCGGCCAGCAGCATGACGGCGGCGCGGGAGAGCGCGAAGCCGATCACGCGCGAGAAGTACGCCGCCTTGATTCGCGCGCGGTATTCCGACAGGAAGGCGGTTCCCGCGCGCCTCAAAACGCCGATCCACGCGCCCAGCAGCCGGAGCGCCAGCGCCAACGCCACCAGGCGCAGGATCATCGTGGCGCGCATGCGCTCCTTTTGGAGGCCGTAGAGCGCGCCCGGCCCGAAGGACTCCTTCGCCGCGTTGCCCAGCAGCGTCATCAGGCCGCCGTCGATGCCGGACACCGCCGTGACGACCATCAGGTCGCAACCGGAGGCCGCGTCGCTGCCAAGGGGGATCCAGGCGGCGTAGGGGCCGGTCTCGCCGACACGTCGGGCGTGCTTCGCCACGCCGACCACCTCGAAATCCTGGCCGGCCAGGCGCACGGTGCGGCCCAGGGGATCGCCGTCGCCGAAGAGGCGGAACGCCAGCTGCTCGTCCAGCACGATTTCCTTCGCCCGCCCGGCGATGGAGGCGGGGCTCAGCGGCTCGCCCGCGATCATGGGCCGGGGATAGGCTTCGTTCCAGCGCGCGCCGACCATATACAGCGTCACGCCGCTTTCGCCCGCGCCGTCCCCGACCGAGAGGGATACGTCCGCCTTCACGCCGTGCAGCGCGGTCACGGACGCCGCGCCGTCCAGCGCCCGGTCAAACGATTCCATTTTCTCGATATACACGGTCAGCTCGTCCCGTGGGAGAAAGGCGTACTGGATGAGTCGGGGCGTGCCCATCAGGCCGGCGAGCGCCACGGCGGCGATAAGGCAGCCCAACGGGATGAGAAGGTGTATCCGTCTTTTCCTCGCCATGTGCGCCTCCTAGCCGCCGTACTCCATCACGGCGTCGCCCTCGCTGATGGCGCGGTCTTCCATGTAGACGATCTGCTGGCGCGCCAGATCCTCCGACACGGAGACCGCGCTGCTCGATTCGCCCAGCACCGTCACGCTCACCTTCTGAACTTTCATCTGCGTGCCGCCGAAGGTGGAACTCTCCTTCACCGCCACAAACACGTAGCGGTCGTCGCCGCTGCCGCGCACGGCGGCGGGGGAGACGAGGCAGGTGGCTTCCTGCGCGCGGGTTGTCAGGCGCAGGGTTACGTCGGTTCCCATCAGCCCGCCCAGGCCGCCGCTGGCCTGCAGCATGTCTTTAGTAATAGTCACGTCGGCATAGCGGCTGCCGTCGGCGTTCACGCCGGTGTCCACGACCGCCGTCTCCAGGCGGCCGCGGCGCTGGGTGTCCATGGTGACGACCGAACCGGCGGTCACGCTCTGCTTTATGTCGGAAATATCCGCGCGGATGACCGGCGCGCTGTCTTCGGGCGTCATTTTGAGCGCCACGGTCGCGCTGTCGATCGAAGCGCCCTTTTCCACCAGCACCTCGGTCACATAGCCGGCGTGGGGCGCGCAAACCGCCTCCACTTCCCGCGAGAGCCGCGTGAGGGCGGCCATGTCCGCTTCGCACCGGGCCATCTTGGCTTCGCATTCATGCCGCTGGGTCAGATAATCCCAGGTGTCGTCCGCGATGGCGTAGCGGTTGAGCTTCTCCAGCGCCTCGTCAGCCGCGGCACTGTCCGCTTCGGCCTGGGCCTGCGCCTCGAAGGCGGCGGCAAGCTCATCGCTCGCGCCCTCCGGCAGCGCGCCGTCCTCCGGGTCGAAACCCTCCAGCGCCAGCAGCGCCTGAACCTCCACGCGCGCGTCCCGCTTGCGCTGGGACGCTTCCTGCGCCGCGTAATAGGCCTCCATCCAGGCCTGTTCGCCCCGGGTGAGGCGCGCTTCGCCGTTTTTGCGCAGGAGGTTCCGAAGCGTCGCCTGAGCGGTGTCATAGTCGCTTTGGAGCTGGGCGATGGTCTTCTCATAGTCCACCACGGCCGCGCCGATGAGTTTGTCGCCCGCCTCCACGGCCGCGCCGGGCTTCACGAAAACGTTCTTCACGCTCAGCAGCGCGCCTTCTGGCACGCTCAGCTTCAGGTCCTCCGTTTCCCTGAACTGCACCTTGCCCGTCAGCTCGCTCGTCATCTCAAACTTGCCCTGACGGGCTGAGGTAAAGCGCACCTTGGCGGTGGTGATCGTGCGGATGGTTCCGGAGAAGAACATGCACAGCGCCACCACCACCGCAAGCGTGATCATGGCGCGCACGGCTATCTTTTTCATAAACGCGAATCCCCTACTTCATTTCTGTAAGTTGAATGCCCGACAGGATGTCGGACTGGAAGAACATATACACGAACAGCGCGGGCAGGATATAGAGCGCCGCGCCGGCAAACTCGAAGCCCGTGTTTTCCTTGGCAAGCTGATTGAACATGGTGGAAAGCGGCTGCAGGTCGTCGCGCTGGGCGAGGTAGGTGAGCGGCTGCTCCACCAGATTCCAACAGTCCGCGAAGGACAGCGCAGCCGCCGCGCCGAGGATGGGCCGGCAAACGGGCAGTATGATGTTCAGATAGACGCGCGCGGTGCCCGCGCCGTCGATGGAGGCCGCTTCGATCAATTCGCCCGGCAGCCCGACCATGAACTGCCGGATGAGGAAGATGTAAAACGGCGAGAACCACATGGGCAGGATCACCGACCAGACCGTGTTCAAAAGGCCCATGCTCCTCAGCGTGAGCACGTTCGGCACCATCGTCACCTGGAAGGGCAGAAGCATCAGGAGGATGATGGCGAAGAACAGCGCGTCACGGCCCGGAAAGCGGAACCGGCTCAGCGCGAAGGCCATCGCCGGGATGACCAGCGCCTGCCCCAGCAGGATGAGCAGCGTGTAGCCCGCCGAGTTGACGAAAAGCCGCAGCACCGTGTTATCCGTGATGAGGATCTGGTAATACTGCCCCAGCGAGAACATGGCCGGGGACAGCCGCGATTCCATCCAGGCTTCCCCGTCGAAGCTGCCGCGGGTCTTCATGTACGCTTTCATGTCCTCGATGGAGGAGAAGGAGTACAGGAACGTCTGTATCATCGGCAGCAACATGACGAGCGTCAGGATGAAGAGCAGCGCGCAGATGAGGGCGAAACGCGCCCCGCGTTTTCTCCGCATGACCGCGCCTCCCTCAGTTCAGCCCGCGCTGAGCGCGCTTTTGCAGGAAGAAAAGAAGGCCGAACAGCGCGAACACGATCACCGCGAAGCTGTAAGCCGCGGTGGTCACGTTCTGATAGTTGAGCTTTGAGTACATGTTGTTCATGTAATTTTGCAGCGTGTAGACCGGCTCGTCCGGATAGGCGCCGCCGATGAAATACACTTCCTTGAAAATCTTGAAGGCGTTGATCCACGCCAGAATGAACACCAGAAACGCCGAGGGGACGATCAGCGGCAGCGTGATGGTGAACGCCTGCTGCCGGAACGTGGCGCCCTCCAGCGTGGCGTATTCATAGAGCGGCTCCGGAATGGCCTGCAGCGCCGCCGCGAAGATGACAATGCAGAAGCCCAGGTTTTTCCAGAGGAACATGAGCACGATCGGCAGCCGCAGCGCCGCGCCCTCCAGCCAGATCACCCGATCCCGCCCCAGCAGCGCGAAAAGCCGGTTCACCGGCCCGCCGAAGTCAAACCACAAAAGCCATATGATCAGTACCGCCGAAGAAGGCATGAGGTAGGGGAGCAGCACGCTGCTCTGAAAGAAACCGCCCGACGGGCGGATGCGGTTGAGCAGCAGGCTCAGCACGAACGACAAAAGCCACAGAAGCGGCGCGCAGATGAGCGACAGCTCCATGGTGTTTTTAAGCCCCAGCCTGAACATCTGGTTTTTCCACACATTCAGGTAGTTCTGGAACCCGACAAAGGCGTTTTTATAGCTGCCGTCCGTGACGCTGTACCAGACGCCGCCGATGAAGGGCGCTATGTAAAACAGCAGGATCCCCGCCAGTCCGGGCAGCAAAAACGGCAGCGCATACCTCTTTTTCGTATACACCGGTTCCTCCAGACAGTCCGCCCGCGTACCAGATCGGGCCGCAGGCGGACATCTTTCTTCAAACTCCCAATTCCCAATTCCTAATTCCAAATTCCTAATTGCCTCACATGCCCTCCAGCCGCATCATCTGGACTTTCTTGTCGATGCCGGCCAGCAGCTCGGAAGCGCTCACGTTGCCCTCATAGAAGCGCTGGAAGAGGCTGTAGAAGCTGTCGTTCTCGTCGTAGGTCAGCTCGCTCGTGAAGTCGTAGGTGACGGGGGAGAGATACTGAACGCGGGCCTTGTAGGATTCGATGGCCTGGGGGCTGAACATCCAGTAGGTGTCGTCGATGGTGGCGAGGTTTTCCTCCAGATACCGGACGGTGTCTTCGTAGTCTTCCTTCTCGTCCTCGCCGGCCTTCTCGAGCGCCTCCCTGGCCTCTTCGAGCCACTGGGCCAGGCTCACCTTATACTCCTCAAAGTCGGGATAGCGGATGGGCTCGTCGCGGTCCGGATAGAAGGCGTACTGAGCCTGCATGTCCAGGTCGTCGATCAGCGTCTCGAGGAACTCAACGCTCTCGGCCACGTGGGCGGAGAAGGGATTCACGAAAGCCACGCGCAGGTAGATCGAGGCGCGGGGCGCTTCATCGCCGAAGGTCAGCAGCAGCGGCTCGCCCTCGTTGTAGCTCTGTATGACGGTCGACACGCTATCTGTAAAGAGCGCCGTACGGTCGTCATAGTTATCATACCAGGTATCGGTCTCCTCGTCGTAGTTGCTCTCGACGACGTCCAGCGCGCCCATGTCGATCTCGTCGATCCGCGCCATCAGGCCGTTCAGAAGCGGGGTGTTGAAGGCGTATTCGGCCTCGCCCGCGTTGATGTAGTTCTGATAGCTCATCAGGAGGGTGTTGAACAGCTGCATCCGCAGGTCGCGCTGCTCATACCAGCTGTCGAAGGCACGCACTTCGCTGCCCTCCAGCTTTTCGGGAAGCTCCGCGAGGAAATCGAAGAAGCCGTCCCAGGTCTTGGGCATGTCGTCCATGGTCAGGCCCAGCTTTTCAAGCGCGGTCGTGTTGACGCCCATGCCGTAGCCGTAAGCGCCCAGTGGAATGGCGTAGAGCACGCCATCCTTTTTAACAGCCTCCGCGATGGCGGGATACATGCTGTCCACAGCCGCGGTCAGCTTCGCGCTGCCATCCAGCTCGGCCATGTAGCCGCGCTCGAACACGGCGCTGTACTGGCTCAGGGACATGTCCATGCAGTAGATATCGACGCTGCCGTCGCGGTTCATCATGGCCTGCAGGATGTCGCCCGGCTGTCCGTTGCTGCTGATGACCATCGAGATATCCCCGCGGCGGTTGGTGTAGTCATAATACGCCTTATCGATCGCGCTCACATAGCTGTAGTTCTTCACGTACAGTGTGATTTCGGAGCGCTGGGCGGGGTCGGTGTTGCGCAGCACGACGGTCTCGTAATCGTACAGCAGCAGGAAGCCGTCGTCGGTCATCTGCGCGGCCTTGCCGACGCCGCCCGCTGGGCAGTCGTTGACGGACACGGCATTGTCAAAGTCGAAGCCGGGCGCGGCCCAGATCTCGCCGGAAAACACATAGTAAACCGTGTCGTTTTCCGCGCTGTAGCACATGTTCTGGGGCAGCATATAGTCGACGACCTTGTATTCGGCGCGGATGTCAACGGATTCGCTGGCCGGATCGTAGAAACCGATGCGGGCCAGTTCTTCGTCGCCCCACAGGCAGACGAGAAGCCGCCCGTCGCCTGCCGGGGCGATGCTGTTCAGGTCCTGGATGTAGTGCTCGCGGGCCTGGCCGTCGGTCAGGTCGAACTGCATGACGAGATCGTTGCCCTCGTCGTCATAGGTCTGGATAAACAGGCTGTCGCCGGAGCAGAAGGAGTCCTGAGCCCAGCGGCTGTAGCTGTACTCGTCGTATGTCTCGATCATGCCGCTCCAGTCCAGCCGCGGCATGTCGGCGGACTCGAGAGCCGCCGCGCCGTCCGCGAGGGTGAGACGGTTGATATACCCGCCCTCGACGGTGCGGCCATCGCCGGCATATTCGCCCTTGTTTATCAAGGCGAACACCTCGCCGTCTTTCACGAACCAGGCCGCGATCTCGCTGTAGGGTTCCGGCGCGCCGTCCTCCGCGGACTCCCGGCCCTCCGCGTCTTCAAGCAGCGCGCTGGCGTCGAATTCCTCGGTCTGCTGCGTCGCGATGTCGTACACGTACAGCTTGTTCCCGGTGTAGTAATAAACCTTGTTTCCGGCCAGCATGCAGCTTTCCACGCTGTAGTAGCCCATTCCGTCTTCTGGCGCGGCATAGTAGACCGTCGCGTCGCCGGTCGAGGCCAGCGCGGCCGGAATCATGCCCGCAAACAGCGCGAGCGCCAGGAGCCATGAAATGATCGTCTTCTTCATCGTCTTTGTCCTCTCTGCTTTTATTTATTCTTCGCCGTGTCCGGCGTCTTCGCCGCCTTCATCCGCGCCGTCCTCGAAGCCCGCGCCGTTGGGATACACGATCACGCTCATCCCCAGCCGCACGCGCTCGTCCGGCTGGAAGGTCACGTAGGCCTTGTAACTCTTCTTGGCGTCCGTCGTTTCCTCGCTCAGGTGGGAGATGGAAGCGATGATGCCTTTGTAGTTCATGCTCTCGTCATTGTCCCAGTAGAATTCGATGTCGACGCCCTCGCCCTCGAACAGCTCGAACAGATCCTCTTCGGGAATGGAGAGTTCGATCTGCATCGACGCGGTGGGATAGAGCTTTACGACGCTCGCGCCCTTGGTCACGCTCTCGCCGGAGGCGGCGTCAACCGAGGCGACGACGCCGGAGGTCGGCGCGGTCACGCGGCCGTCGGTGGCGTACAGGCCGTCGAGCAGGCCGTCGACCGTCTCGAAAAGCAGCTCGCCGCGCTCCACGAAATCGCCGTTCTCCACATGCAGCCGCAGCACGGAGCCGGAGCCCTTGACCGCGACCGGACTGGTGCGCCCGACGCTGCCCCGGCCGATGCGGCTCTCCGCTGCGTAATCCGCCCGGCGGTAAATGCCCACCGTCTCGCCCATATAGAACTCGCCGCCCGTCACTTCCACGGTATAGCCCTCGTCGGTCAGTCCGGCGACCATGCCGGTGCCCTGGTGAGTGCCGTCCGCCGTACAGGAGAGGTAGACCTTCTCGCCCAGGTGGATGTATTTGTTTTCGCTCTTGTTGTAGGCCTTCTCGGTGGTGGCCTTGATGGTGTAGCGGTTGGTGGGTTCGATGTAGAGCACCGCGCCGTAGCGCCCGGCGATGGCCTCCGCGTCGTCGCCCTCCTCGGCGTAGATGCCTGTGACCGTGCCTTCGAGGGGGGCGTAGTTCAGCGTGGTCGCGATCTCGGCAATCACGTCGCCCTTATTCACCAGGTCGCCCTTCCGCAGCTTCATGTTGGACAGCCGCCCGCCGAAAGCCGCCGTGACCGGAATGGTTTCTCCCGCCACAACAACGCCCTCGTAGGACAGCTCGATCTCCGCCCGGGCGGCGGCTGTCAGCCCCAGCGCCAAAGCCAGGATTAGGGCCAGCGCCATCGCTCTCTTTATCACGGATTATTCCTCCTTTTCAATCGGGGCTCCGCTCGACGCGGGGCCGGTTTCCGTTTCTTCGTCGACCCAGGTGCCGTAGGGCACGCTCATCATGACCGAAGGACCCACGCACACGTTCGTCATGTAGATCGGCTCCAGCTGATCCTCGGTGAGCAGCGTCGTCTCTTCCTCGACCGTCACGTAGATCTCGGTAGTCCAGGGGCTGACGGGCGGTTCGTTCCCGTCCGGCGGTTCCGCTTCCGGGTCGGGCGGGGTGAACCGCATCACCACGTCGTACTGGAAGCGCCGCGTCGAAACGCCCTGCATCTTCAGCTCGGTGTATTTTTCTCCGGCCAGGAAGCCCTCGGCGGGAAGCGCCGTCAGCTGATCGCCGATCTTCAGCGCCAGATAGCTGACGCCGCTCTTCCTGAGCTGGCGCAGCACCGCGCCGTTGATCTTCCAGGAATACTGGAACGCGCCGTCCTCAAGCACGGTTTCGTCCATTTGGGCGTCGAGGATCATGGTGTTCGGCTCGACGTCTTCCGGCGGCGTGACGGTGGGCGCTGGCGAAGGCTTTGGCGTCGGCTTGGGCGACGGCGTCGCGCCGGCCGCGGCCGGCGCTTCGTCTTCAGCCGGCGGCTCGGCCCAGTAGGCCGTTTCCACCTTGAACACCGCTTCGTAGGTCTCGTCGAAATCGGGGCCCTGCGCCTCGTCGAGGGTGAGCGTCAGCTCCAGCTCCTCGCCGTCCAGCGTCAGGGTGTGCATCGGCTTTTCTTCCTCATCCTTCGGAACGGCGACCTGGTCGTAGTCGTGCTTGGCCGCGCCGCTGCCCTTGGAATGGGGCGCGTAAGTCGCGCTGGGGCTGCCGCCGCCCCCGCCGCTTCCGCCGCCTCCGCCGCCGCCCCAGCCGGGATCTTCGCCCGGATCGACGACGCCGCCGGGATCGTCGGGGTAAAACGGCTCGTCTTCGCCGGCCTGGCCGGTCAGTGTGATTTCATCGGGCCAGGCGGTCGTATTGCCCGCCCGGTCCCGCACGACGAGATCGCCCGCCGCGATGACCGTCTCCGCCTCCGCGGTATAGGTATACGGCTCGTCGCCGTCAAATTCCGTCCATGTTTCGCCGCCGTCCAGGGAGACGGCGTCCAGTCCGCTCAGTTCGTCGGTCGCGGACACGATCAGCGTAAAGTCTTCGCCGCTCTCCGCGTCCGCGTCGATAATCTCCGGCGGGGTGAAGTCCAGCATCACGGTGTAGGTGTCCGAGGCGCAGGCCACGTCGCCCAAATCATCCAGCATGAGGAAGCGCAGGGTGTATTCGCCCTCCCCTTCGGGGGAATAGACGCCATCCTTCACGAGTTGAATCTGCTTCCCGTAAGGGATCACCGCGTATTCCCAGTAGCGCTCACCTTCCGGTATGCCGCTCATTTTGAACACCGGGCGCGCGTTGCTCCAGGCGCTGTCTTTAAAATCCTTCGCCCGCAGCAGCAGGTCCTCCGCCTGCTCGATCGTTTCAAAGCCGTCCTCCGGCTCCGGAGGAGAGGTTGGTCCGTCAGTGGGGGCGTCGGTGGGGGCGTCAGTCGGCTCATCAGTCGGGTCAGGGATGGGTGTTTCGGAGGGGGCGGGAGAAGGCGTCGCGCTGGGAACGGCCTTGGGCTCCAGCCACACGTAGAATGTGACGACAGCGTCGGGGTCGTCGTCCGGTTCCTCACCCGGTTCCTCACCCGGTTCCTCGCCGGGCGCGTATTCCGAAACGACCAGCGTTCGCTCTTCGGCGTCTTCCAGCACGCGCGCGTCTGCCGCAAAGGAGAAGAACCGGATGTCCCCGCGCCGGATTTCCTCGATCACGAGCAGTTTATCGGCGCAGAGCGCAAGTTCGACGGGATGTTCCGCGTCCAGTTCCCCGCTCGCGATAAGGTCGCGGCAGAGATCGCTCAGCGCGCCGTGTACGACCGTTCCGTCCGCCCCGTAAAACCAGGCCTCGCTTTCAGCCCAGATCGCGGGCCAGTCGACGGAGGCTGGCAGCGGTTCGGGCTGCGGCTCGGGTTCAGGCTGCGGTTCAGGCTCGGGCACAGGTTCCGGTTCGGGCTCAGGCTGCGGCTCTGGTTCGGGCTCCGGTTCGGGTTGTGGCTCAGGCTGAGGTTCCGGTTCCGGCTCGGGTTGGGGCTCGGGCTCAGGTTGAGGTTCCGGTTCCGGCTCGGGTTGGGGCTCGGGCTCGGGTTGAGGCTCCGGTTCTGGTTCAGGTTCCGGTTCCGGCTCGGGTTGGGACTCGGGCTCGGGTTGAGGCTCCGGTTCTGGTTCAGGTTCCGGCTCCGGTTCGGATTTCGGTATGATATTGCCGTCGGGGGCGGGATCGCCCTCGTTTTCAGTGTCATTTCCAGTCGTGAAGGATTCCTGCTCCTGATTGTCCGCGGGCGGAAGCTCGCCGGCGTCGGCAAGGGCCCCCAGAGGACTGATAAGCAGGCAGCCTATCAGGAAGCCGCACAGCCATTTTTTCGTCATGCAACCATCTCTTTTCCGTGGGAATCATGTCAAAGGTTGTATGTTAGATACGCGGAGAGCGGAAAAAGTTTCAAAAAACCGGGATCGGGCCAACGAATACCGTCTTTTAACGTGCGCTGACAGCGGGATTTAACACGGGGATTGCGGAAAAGGCGCTCATTTGGTATAATCTGTAAGGTAATTGTTTGCAGGATGAAAGGATTGACGCAGCATGACCGAACGCCTTTACTATGACCAGCCCTACCTGACGTCGTTCGACGCCGTGGTGACCGACGCCCGGCCCCACGGGAGCGGCTGCGCGGTTTCGCTGGATCGGAGCGCTTTCTATCCCACCTCCGGAGGCCAGCCCTTCGATACAGGCGCGCTGAACGGCCTGCCCGTGACGGACGTGTTTGTGGACGAGGCGGGGGAGGTATGGCACTCGGTCGAAGGCGCGCTGTCGCCCGGCGACGCGGTGCGCGGCGAAATCGACTGGGCGCGGCGGTTTGACCACATGCAGCAGCACGCGGGGGAGCACATGATCGCCGGGTCTGTCTGGCGGCAGTTTGGCGGGACGACCATCGGCCTTCACCTGGGCGCGGCGTTTTCAACCATAGACGTGACCATGCCGCATGGCGAGACCCACCTTACGCCGGATCAGATCCGCGCCGTGGAGGACGACGTGAACGGGGAGATTCAGCGGGACGTTCCCATCCGCTGCTGGTTCCCGGATGAGGCGGAACTGGCCGCGCTGCCCCTGCGCAAGCCGCCCACGGTGAAGGAACACGTGCGCGTCGTGGCCATCGGGGAGAGGGAAATGGTGGCCTGCGGGGGCACGCATCCCTCCTCGGCGGGGCAGATCGGCCTGGTGAAGATCATCGACGCGCGGCCGAGCAAGGGCAAGACGCGGCTGGCGTTCGTGTGCGGCATGCGCGCCGTGCGCGATTACCGCGAGAAGTACGACGCCTGCACGCGCGCCGCGGCGCTGCTCTCCGCACAGCCCGCTCAGCTTCCGAAAGCCGTCACCCGGCTGAACGACGCCGTCGCGGCGCTGGAGCACGAGATATCGCAGCTTCGCCAGGCGGAGGCGCTCGCCCAGGCGCCGGCGATCCGCGAGCGCGCGGAGGTCATCGGGGGCTACCGCGTCGCGGCGGCAAAACTCGGTCCGCTGGCCATGGACGGCCTGCGCCGCCTTGCTACGGAGCTGACGCGCGATGAAGGCGCCGTGGCGCTCATCGCCGCTGAGCGGGAGGGCGGATACAGCCTGGTCTTCGCGCGCGGCGCGGCGGTGAACCTGGATATGGGCCGCCTGCTGCGGGAGGCCGCTTCGCGATGCGGCGGCAAAGGCGGCGGAAAGCCGGATTTCGCCCAGGGCAGCAGCCCGGACGCGGCCGCGCTCGACGCGGCGAAGGACATGCTGCGCGGCATGTGAGGAGGCGCACCATGAGGGATAAAATGAAGGTTCTGATCACCCATCCCATTCCCCCGGAGGGCCTCGCGGCGCTGCGTGAGCGCTACGATGTGCTGTATCCGGCGGGCCGGGGGCCGTACACTGCGGAAGAAATGCTATCTCTCCTGCCGGAATGCGACGCCGTGCTGGCCTGCGGGGCCGTGACGCGCGGGCAGATCGAGGCCGCGCCGCGGCTGCGCGTCATCAGCAATTACGGCGCGGGCTACGACCAGGTGGATGTGGACGCGGCAGACGAACGCGGCGTGATCGTGACGAACATTCCGGACAGCACCACCGAATCCACCGCCGAGCTGGCGTTCGCGCTGCTGGTGAGCGTCTATCGCCGCGTGGCCGAGCTGGACGCCATGCTGCGCGCGGGTCCGCCGGAGAACGCCTTCGGCATGGGCCGGCACATGGGCCATAACCTTAACGGGGCCACGCTGGGCATCGTGGGCATGGGCCGCATCGGACGCCGCCTGGCCGGCATGGCCCGCGCCTTCGGCATGGATGTGGTCTATCACAATCGGAGAAGGCTTGCTCCGGACCTCGAGGCCGGCGCCCGCTGGCTGAGCCTTGACGAACTTCTCAAGCAATCCGACGCCGTGTCAATCAACTGCCCGCTGACGCCCGAAACGCGCGGGCTCATCGGCGCGCGGGAAATCGGGCTGATGAAGGAGGACGCCGTGCTCATCAACACCTCCCGCGGCGGAACGGTCGATTATGACGCGCTGTGCGACGCGCTGGAGGCGGGGCGGCTTCGCGGCGCGGGGCTGGACGTCTTCCCGGACGAGCCGCGCGTGCCGAAGCGCCTGCTGGCGCTCTCCTGCGTCACGCTCACCCCGCACGTGGGCACAAACACGCACGAGGCCCGAAAGGGCATGGCCGAGGCCTGCGCCGCGCGCATCATCGACGCGCTGGAGGGCCGCACGCCGCCGAACATGGTGAACCGCCATCTCGCCATGAAAAAGCCCCAATGAAGCGCTTGCCAGGGGCGGGAGGACATGGTATAATGGCTTTGTGAATCAATGAATACCATCAGGAGGAAAACAGAATGTATACGTATAAGACTCACGGCACCTGCTCCACCGCCATCGAAATCGAAATGGACGGCGACGTGGTGCGCAAGGTTCAGTTCACCGACGGCTGCCACGGCAACACACAGGGCGTGGCGCGCCTGGCCGAGGGCCGCAATATCGACGAGGTGATCGGCCTGCTCAAGGGCATCCAGTGCCGCAACGGCACCTCCTGCCCGGACCAGCTTGCCACCGCGCTGGAGCAGATCAAGGCGGGGGCGTAATATTTTCAGAATAACTCGACGGCGGAGGGCGCGTTTCTTCCGCCGTCTTTTTATTATTTATGCGAATAATTAAGAAAAAAACGCTTGAAACGCCGGGCGGGACGCGCTAAACTATCGCATATATATGCATGAAATCAGGCGATCGGCCATGAAACAGATCAAATACAGTCTGCTGCTATTCCTCACGGCGTTCATCTGGGGCACGGCCTTTGTGGCGCAGAGCCAGGCCATGGACAGCGTGGGACCGCTGGCTTTCAATATGGCGCGCATGCTCGTGGGCGGCGTGGTGCTCATGCCCGTCATCCGCCTGCTGGACGGGCTGCGCCGCCGGAGCGGCGAAGCGGCCTCGCCCGGCTCGAAGCGCGACCTGATGATTGGCGGGCTGTGCTGCGGCGTGGTGCTGTTCACGGCGAGCGCCTTCCAACAGACCGGCATCCAGTACACCACCGTCGGGAAGGCGGGGTTCATTACCGCGCTGTATATCGTGCTGGTGCCGCTGGCGGGCGCGCTGTTTGGCCGAAAGATCGGCGCGGCGCTGTGGGCCGGCGTGGCGTTGGCCGTGGCGGGCATGTATCTTTTGTGCATCAAAGGCGACGCCGGGATAAACCGGGGCGACGCGCTCTGCTTTGCCTGCGCCCTGTTCTTCACGGCGCACATCCTGGTGATCGACCGCTTTTCGCCGCGGGTGGACGGCGTGCGCCTGGCCTGCATACAGTTCTTCGTGGCCGGCGTCCTCAGCTTCATCGGTATGCTTCTCTTTGAGAAGCCGGACTGGCAGGGCCTGCTGGCGGCGTGGTTTCCCGTGCTGTATGCGGGCGTGCTCTCCAGCGGCGTGGCCTACACGCTGCAGATCATCGCCCAGAAAAACGTCAATCCCACGCTGGCGTCGCTGATCATGAGCCTCGAATCGGTATTCTCGGCGCTGTCCGGCTGGGCCATCCTCGGCCAGAGTCTGAGCGGCCGGGAGCTCGCGGGCTGCACGATGATGTTCGCGGCCATTATCCTGGCGCAGCTGCCGGGAAAGAGCGCGAAAGCGTAAACCGGAGATTGCGAAAACCGCCGCGCGGTGCTATACTGAAATACAAACGCGGATGAAACGGAAGTGACGGCATTCCATGGGCCTTTTCGACGGCGTCATCATCGTGTCGGATATCGACGGCACGTTTCTCGGCAGAGGCGGGCGGCTCGTGCCGGAAAACCTTGAAAGGATTCGCTATTTCAAGGAAAACGGCGGACAATTCACCATTGCGACCGGGCGCGAGTACTTCATCGTCTATCCCAGCGTACCGCAGGTTGAAGACATCTGCAACTGCCCCGCCATCGCCTGCAACGGCGCGTACATATACGATTACCACGCCGGGAAAAAGCTCGTTGAGACCTTTTTGGAGGACGGACCGCTGCTGCCCGTGATCCGGCGCGTTGCGGACGCCTGTCCACGCGCGGGCTTTCGGGTTGACATGCTGGACTGCTATTTCGTGGAGCGCATCTACAGGGAATTCGAGTGGGTACGGGACCTCTATCCCGATAAGGCGCGCGTGATGCCCCTTGAGGCCATGCCGCGCGACTGCTGGCACAAGGTGGCCTTCGACGGCCCGCCGGAAGAGATTGACCGGGCGGAGGCGATGCTCAGAAGCCTGCTCGACGGGCGATTCAACTGCATCCGCTCCGGAGCGGACATCACGGAGATCCAGTCCGCCGCGGCCACGAAGGGAAAGATGCTCTCGCGCCTCAAGGCGCTTTCCGGCGGCAAGGTCCTCTACGCCATCGGCGATTACGACAACGACTACGATATGCTCTGCGCCGCCGACCGTTGCGCCGTGCCTGCAAACGGCCTGGACAGGCTGAAAAACATTCCCGGCGCGATCCTCGTGCGCGACCACGACGAGGGCGCGGTCGCCGACCTGATCGACCGTATTGAAAAGGAGATAAGAACATGAAGCGCGCGTTCAGGATCTTCCTCGCGCTGGCGCTGGCTCTGACACTGGCGGCCTGCGCGGCCGTGTCGATGCCCAACCCGGCGGGCAGCTACACATCAAAGCGGGACGTGGCCGAATTCCTGCACGTCTACGGCCAGCTCCCGCAGAATTTCATCACCAAGGAAGAAGCCCAGGCGCTGGGCTGGCCGGGCGGCGACCTGTCGAAATACGCGCCGGGCAAGAGCATCGGCGGAGACCGCTTCGGCAACTACGAGGGTGCGCTGCCCACCGGCAAGACCTACCGCGAGTGCGACATCGACTCCAGAGGCGGCAGGCGCGGCGCGAAACGCATCGTCTATTCCGAGGACGGCTACATCTATTATACGGAAGATCACTACGAGAGCTTTGAACAGCTCTATCCCTGAGGAGGGCGAAGCACATGATTGAACTTGACGGCGCCAGACTGCGGGAAAAGGAAACGGCTTACCCCTATCTCCGCGAACGGCTGGGCCTGCCCGCGTGGTTTGGCAACAACCTGGACGCGCTCTATGACGCGCTCACGGGGGAAAACCTGAACGAACGCTATCTCATCCGGCTGGAGTGGGAAACGACGCCCTTCCTGGCGCGGGCGCTGCGCGTGTTTGAGGACGCCTGCGGCCCACGGCTAACCATTCAAAGAGCAGAAAAGAAGGAATGCGGCAATATGGCAAAATCTTGGATCCCGGCGGGCTATCATGCCACCTTGGGGCTTTACGACACACAGGCCGCCATCGGACAGCTCAAGCGCATCTTCGAGGACACCCTCGCCGTGGCGATGAATTTGAAGCGCGTGTCAGCGCCGCTGTTCGTCGATCCGGATACCGGCCTCAACGACGACCTGAACGGCGTGGAGCGGCCCGTGTCCTTCGATATCCGCGAGACCGGCGCGCGCGGCGCGGTGGTGCACTCGCTGGCCAAGTGGAAGCGCATGGCCCTCAGGGACTATGGCTTCCCCGTGGGCGAGGGCCTGTACACCGACATGAACGCCATTCGCCGCGACGAGGAGATGGATAACCTGCACTCGATCTACGTCGATCAGTGGGACTGGGAGAAGGTCATCACCGCGAGCGACCGCACGCTGGATTACCTGAAAGAGACCGTGCGCGTGATCGTGGGGGCGATCTGCCTCACGAACGACGCCCTGCGCGCCCGCTATCCGGCGCTGAACTGGATGCCGGACCGCAACGTGAGTTTCGTGACCACCCAGGAATTGGAGGATATGTATCCGACCCTCACGCCCAAGCAGCGCGAGGACGCCTATACCAGGGAGCACGCCACCGCCTGCATCCTGCAGATCGGCGGAAAACTCCGCTCGGGCGAGAAGCACGACGGCCGCGCGCCGGACTACGACGACTGGACACTGAACGCCGACATCGTGTTCTACAATCCACTGCTTAATCGGGCGTTCGAGGTGAGCTCGATGGGCATCCGCGTCGATCCGGCGGCAATGGACAGGCAGCTTCGGGAAGCCGGCTGCGACGCACGGCGCGATCTGCCGTTCCACAGGCAGCTGCTGGCGGGCGAACTGCCTCTCACCATCGGCGGCGGCATCGGCCAGTCCCGGCTGTGCATGCTGATACTGGGCAAGGCGCACATCGGCGAGGTGCAGGTTTCGCTGTGGGACGAGGACACCCGCCGGGTCGCCTCCGAAGCGGGCGTGATCCTCCTGTGACAGTCGGACGCGAAACGCGTCTCCTGCCCGTCGGCCCAGTAACGGTGGAGGACAACGGATACGCGATCACGCGCGTAGCCTTCGGCCAATCGGACGGACCGGCCGCGCCGTCGCGCCTCACGGGGCGCGCTTTTGAGCAGCTCGAGGCGTATTTCGCCGGGCAGCTGCGCGACTTCGATCTGCCCCTGGAACCGCGTGGCACGCCGTTTCAGAGGCGCGTGTGGGCGGCGCTGCAGGCGATCCCCTACGGCGAAACGCGCAGTTACAAGCATATCGCGGCCTTCATAGGATGCCCTGGCGGCACACGGGCCGTGGGCATGGCGAACAACCGCAATCCCATCGCCATTGTGATCCCCTGTCACCGCGTGATCGGCGCGAACGGCGATTTGGTGGGCTATGGCGGCGGCCTCGAGGTAAAGGAGGCGCTGCTGAAGCTGGAAGGCGCGCTGTAATTGAAAAACAACGGTCCGGACGAGGCGTGACGCTTTGTCCGGCCCGTTTTTTCACACGGGCATCTCCTCAAAAAATGCCGCCACCTCGTCGCCTGTGAGGGACTCAGCCTCAACCAGGCGCGCGGCCAGGGCCTCAAGCTGGGCTACGCGTTGGCTGAGGAGCAGGCGAACGGCCTGGTAGCAGTCGTCCAGCAGACGGCGGACAAGAGCCGCGCCCTCCTGCGCGCCGCCCGTGCAGCGCGACAGCGCGCGCAGCGATACGGCAGGGGAGGCGACCATGCCCAGGTCAAGTGCCATGGTGGAAGCCAGCTCCGCGGCCTGCGCCAGGTCGCCTGAAGCCCCGGCGGTGAGGTTCGTCTCGCTGTAGAGCAGCTGCTCCGCCGCGCGTCCGGCCAGCAGCACCTGAATCTGCGCGGTCAGGCCGTTCAGGTCCGGCAGCGCGCGTTCGGCGGGAATGGTCAGGTTGTAGCCCGCCGCGCCGCTCGTCGTGGGCAGGACGCTCAGCCGCTCGATTCGGTGGCCGGGGAGCAGCGCGCGGCAGGCGACGGCATGGCCCGCCTCGTGAAGCGCCACGACGGCCAATTCTTCCCGCGCGGCGCTGACCGGCCTGTCTTCCCCCGCGACGGCGGCGACGAAGGCGGCGTGCAGGTCGTCCTCCTCTATGACATGGCCTCCCCGGCGTGCCGCGCGGATGGCAGCGTCGTTGACCAGGCTTTCCAGCGACGCCCCGCTGAATCGCACGGTGTCCGCGGCCAGGCGGCACAGGTCGACGTCCTCCGCCAGGGGCTTTTTGCGGCAGTGCAGCCGGAGGATATCCAGCCGCTCCCGCCGGTCAGGAAGGCCTATTTCGATCTTCGCGTCGAAGCGGCCGGGGCGGGTGAGCGCCGGGTCGAGGGTGTCGGCGCGGTTTGTGGCGGCCAGAACGATGACGCCGCTGTTCTCCGCGAAGCCGGACATCTCGCTCAGCAGCGCGTTGAGCGTGCGGTCCCGTTCCTCGCTGCCGGATGAGTCGTCGCGCCGCTTGCCGATGGCGTCTATCTCGTCGATGAATATCACGCAGCGCCCGGCTTTGGCCGCCTTGGCGAACAGCTCGCGCACGCGGGCCGCGCCGACGCCGACGTACATTTCCACGAAATCCGACCCGCTCAGCGAAAAAAACGGCACGCCCGCCTCGCCCGCCAGGGCGCGGGCCATGAGCGTCTTGCCGGTGCCAGGCGGGCCGTAGAGCAGCACGCCCCGCGGCAGGCGCGCGCCCAGGGCGGCGTATTTCTGCGGATGCGCCAGGTAGTCGGCCAGCGCGCGAAGCCGGTCCATGGCGGCCTCGTTGGCGGCCACGTCGCGAAAGGTGACGGTTGAGGCGGCGCGCTCTGCCCGGCGTGTTCGGGAAAACGGCGCGCGGCTCAGGGCGCGTGCGCGGCGCGGCGGCAGGCGAAATGGGAGACGGACTGACACAGGCATTCCTCCCGGTTGATGATACAAATCATTATAACAATGCGGATGGTTATTGTCCATGAACAAGATTTGGAAGGAAACGGCGCAGAGAAAGCGGAAATAACGCGCGATTTTGAATTGTTTGCAAAATCTCTCTTGATAATAGGATTAAGATCGTTTATAATAGCAGTAAATTCGCGCGGTATGCGTTGCGCAGGATAGTGGGAGCGGAGACGATATGAAGCCCCAGAAAGCGGTTGTTCAGGAAACGCGGCGCATCGCCGTCGGCACGGCGATCCTCACGGCCGTCATGCTGCTGGCATTTCTCGCGGCCGGAAAGATGAGCGGCCTGGTTCTCCTGGGCGCGTTGATCGGATACGCGCTGGCGGTGGGCAATTTCTTCATCATGGCGATGGACGTGCAGCGCCTGACGGACAGCATTGACCCGGCCGACGACGGGGCCGTAAAGACGGCGAAGGCGAAGATGCGTCTGTCCTATAACCGGCGCATGCTGGCCATGGTATTGCTGCTGGGCGCGAGCATCTACTTTCTGAACGTCAACTGGATCGCGACGGTCGCGCCGCTCGTCTTCCCGCCGATCGTCATCAAGGCATGGCAATTCGTCAAGAATCGCAAATCCAAAGGAAGTGAAGGCTGATGGAGGTCAACGGCGCCAAAATCATCTATCAGAACGACTGGTTCTTCCTCTCCGGGTCTGTCGTCACCACCTGGGTCGTCATGGCGGTCATTACGCTTTTGTGCATTTTTCTCACTCGCAACCTGAAGGTGCACGCCACGAGCAAACGGCAGGTGATCGCGGAGTTCCTGGTAAAAGCCGCCAATAACCTGGTGAAGGGCAACATGGGCGAGCGCTTCTCCTATTACGCGCCGCTGGCCGCCGCGGTGCTGGCCATCAGCGTGTGCTCGAGTTTGTCGAGCCTGCTGGGCGCGTTCCCGCCCACGGGGGATTTTTCGACGGTGCTGGGCTGGGCGCTGGTCATCTTTACGCTCATCACCTACTGGAAGATTAAGGCCAGCGGCTTCGGCGGTTACCTCAAGAGCTACCTCCAGCCGGTCGCGGTCCTCCTGCCCATCAACATCATCAGCGAGGCCATGACGCCCATGTCCATGGCGTTCCGTCATTTCGGCAACATCGCCTCGGGCATGATCATTTCCATGCTGGTATATTCGGCGCTGGGCGCGCTGTCCGCCACGGTGCTGGGGGCCATCCCGGGCGTGGTCGGCCAGGTGCTGAAGAATGTGCCGATCTTCCAGGTAGGTCTGCCGGCCATCCTTTCGATCTATTTCGATCTGTTTTCAAGCTGTATCCAGGCGTTCATCTTCTGTATGCTGATGATGGTCAACATCAAGCTGGCGTCGGAAGGTTGACATAACAACAAGCGATTATAAATATGGGAGGTTATCTATCATGGAAGAACTGAGCAGAGCTATCGTCCTGGCGGGTTCGGCAATCGGCGCGGGCCTTGCGATGATCGCCGGCCTTGGCCCCGGTATCGGCGAAGGTTTCGCCGCTGGCAAGGCGCTGGAGGCCATCGGCCGCCAGCCCGAAGCGAAGAGCGACATCACCTCGACCATGATCCTGGGCATCGCCCTGTCCGAGACCACCGGCATCTACAGCTTCATCATCGCACTGCTGCTGGTCATGGTCAATCCGCTCATCGGCAGGCTTTAAGAGAGGCTTTAACGGGGGAATGAGATCATGAACGGGGTTCAGGAGTTTTTTTCGATCGTTCCCTGGACGATCATCTTTCAATACTGCAACCTGCTGATCCTCTGCCTGCTCATCAAGAAGTTCCTGTTCAAGCCGGTCATGGCCGTGCTGAAGGCGCGGCAGGATGAGATCGACGGCATCTACGACGCCGCCAATCAGGATCGCGCCCGGGCGGCCGCGCTCAAGCAGGATTACGACCGCCACATGGCCGGCGCGCGCGAGGAAGCGGACCAGCTGATGAGATCCGCTCAGGAATCCGCCAGCCGGCGCGGCGACGCCATCATCGGCGACGCGAAGGCGCAGGCCGAGGGCATGATCCGCCGCGCCGAATCCGAGATCGCGCAGGAGCGCGTGAAGGCGTTCGCTGAGGTGAAGAAAGAATTGTCCGGCATGGCGGTGGACATCGCCGAACAGATGGTCAGCCGCGAGCTGAACGTGAAGGATCAGGACAGGCTCGTCGACGAATTTATCCGAAACGCGGGTGACAAGGCATGACGGAGCTGGCCAGAGAATACGGCGAAGGGCTCTTCGACCTGGCGAGGGAGGAGAACCTGCTGGACGGGATCCATGAGGAGATGAATGTGCTGCGGGGCGCCTTTGAGGGCGAGCCGCGCTACGCCCGCCTGCTACAGACCCACGCGCTGAGCAGGGACGTGCGCCTCGCCATACTGGACGAGGCGTTCCGCGGGAAGGTTCATCCCTATGTGCTCAACTTCATGAAGCTGCTGCTGGAGCGCGGCGCGCTTTCGGCGCTGCCGGACTGCGCGCGTCATTTCCATGCCCGCTGGCTGGAGGAGAAGGGCGTCGTGGAAGCCCGCGTGACGTCGGCCGCGCCGCTCACCGACGCGCAGCGCGCCTCGCTCTCGAAGAAGCTCAGCGACATCGCCGGCAAGAAGGTCGAGCTGCTCATACACATTGATCCCGCCGTCATGGGCGGCCTCAGAGTGGACATGGAGGGCCGCCGCTATGACAACACCATCCGGCACAGGCTGGATCTCATGCGCCGTCACCTGGCGGACGAGGCGTGAGGCGCGCGCCGCGGCGCGACCCAGAATGAAAGAAGGCTGACAGGATGCAATTAAGGCCCGAGGAAATATCCAAGATTATCAAGGATCAAATAAAGCACTATGAGCAGAAGATCGACCAGAGCGAAACCGGCACGGTGCTCATGATCGGCGACGGCATCGCGCGCGTCTCCGGCCTGGAAAAGTGCATGGCGAACGAGCTGGTGCGCTTCTCGACCGGCGCATACGGCATGGCGCTGAACCTGGAGGAGAACTCCGTGGCCGTGGTCATGCTGGGCAGCGACGCGGGCATTGAGGAGGGCGACGCCGTGGAGCGCACGGGCCGCGTGGTTTCCGTGCCCGTGGGCGAGAAGATGATCGGCCGTGTGGTGGACGCGCTGGGCCAGCCGGTAGACGGCAAAGGCCCGATCGAGGCCGCCGACCACTGGGCTGTCGAGCGCCGTGCGCCCGGCATCATCGAACGCAAGAGCGTCTCGGTGCCGCTGCAGACCGGCATAAAGGCCATCGACAGCATGATCCCCATCGGCCGCGGCCAGCGCGAGCTGATCATCGGCGACCGCCAGACCGGCAAGACCACCATCGCCGTGGACACCATCCTCAATCAGAAGGGCAAGGATGTGATCTGCATCTACGTGGCTATCGGTCAGAAGCGGTCCACCGTGACCCGGCTGGTGGAACAGCTGACCGCCGCGAATGCCATGGACTACACCGTGGTGGTCTCCGCGACAGCCTCCGAGCTGGCGCCGCTCCAGTATATCGCGCCCTATTCCGGCTGCACCATAGGCGAATACTTCATGAAGCAGGGCAAGGACGTGCTGATCGTCTACGACGACCTGTCCAAACACGCGGTGGCCTACCGCGCGCTGTCGCTCCTCATCCGCCGTCCGCCGGGCCGGGAAGCCTATCCCGGCGACGTGTTTTACCTGCATTCGCGCCTTCTGGAACGCGCGGCGCGCATCGCCCCCGAGTACGGCGGCGGCTCGCTCACGGCGCTGCCCATCATCGAGACGCAGGCGGGCGACGTGTCGGCCTACATCCCGACCAACGTCATCTCCATCACGGACGGCCAGATCTTCCTGGAAACAGAGATGTTCCACGCGGGCATCATGCCGGCCGTGAACCCCGGCATCTCCGTGTCCCGCGTGGGCGGCAACGCCCAGATCAAGGCCATGAAAAAGGTCGCGGGCACGCTGAAGCTGATTTACAGCCAGTACAGGGAGCTGCAGTCCTTCGCGCAGTTCGGCTCGGACCTGGACGCAGACACCAAGGCGCGCCTGAACCAGGGCGAGCGCATCGTGGCGGTCCTGAAGCAAAACCATTCCGCGCCGGTCGAGGTGGAGAACCAGGTGTGCATCCTGTACGCCGTGGTCAACAATTACCTCAACACCGTGCCGGTGAGCCTGATCGCCGACTACGAGCAAGCGCTGTATGAGCGCATGGCCTCGCAGCACGGTGCGCTGCTGGAGAGCATCCGCACCACGGGCGCGCTGTCAGCCGAGGGCGAGAAGGAACTCGCCGCCGCGCTCGAGGCGTTTACGGCGGATTTCCTCGACCTGAACAACGTGCGGGAGGGATAACGCATGGCCGGCGCATCCATGAAGGACATCAAGCTCCGCATACGCAGCGTCGAGAGCACCAAGCAGATCACCTCGGCCATGCAGCTGGTGGCGGGAAGCAAGCTCCGGCGCGCGCGCCAGCGCATGGAGGACACGCGGCCCTATATGAACGCGGCGCGCGAGGTCATCGCGGACATCGCAGCCCACAAGGACGTGATTTCGCCCTTTTTCAGGAAACAGGAGAGCGCGGCGCGCTGCGTCGTGGTTATCGCCGGCGACCGCGGCCTGGCCGGGCATTACAACGCCGCCGTGTTCAACCTGGCGGACGGGCTGATCGGAGATGACACGCAGGTGCTGCCCATCGGCAAAAAGGCCGTCGACCGCTACGCGCGGCGCGGCGCGAAGCTGGTGAGCGATGTATATCTCAAAGTGGAACGCGTTTCCTCCTATGACTGCCGGAACATGGCCGAGCGCCTGATAGAGTGTTTCCTGCACGGCGATTACGGCGAGGTGACGCTCGTCGCGACCACCTTTGAATCCGCCATGACGCAGACCGCCTTCACGACGACGCTGCTGCCGGTGACGCCGGCGGAATTTGAGCCCAGTGAAAAACCGCGAACGCAGCTCCTGATGGAGCCCGGCCCGGCGGCGCTTTTGAACGCCGTGATGCCGGATTACCTGGCGGGCGTGCTGTACGGCGCGGCGTGTGACGCGGTGGCCTGCGAGATGGCCGCGCGGCGCAACGCCATGGACTCGGCCACCAAGAACGCGGAGCAGATGATCAGCGACCTGAGCCTGAGCTACAACCGCGCGCGTCAGGGCTCGATCACCCAGGAGATCACGGAAATCGTTGCCGGCGCGGAGCAATGACGCGTCGAGATAGGAGTTATGAGCATGGAAAAGCAGAACATCGGCACGATCGTGCAGGTGATCGGCCCGGTGCTGGACATCCGCTTTGAGGATGAGCACATGCCGGCGCTGCTGAATGCGATTGAGGTTGCCTTCGACGGCCGCAAACTGGTCGCCGAGGTGGCGCAGCACGTGGGCGACAATGTCGTGCGCTGCATCGCCATGAGCAGCACGGACGGCCTCACCCGCGGCACGGAAGCCATTGATACCGGCGCGCCGATTTCGGTGCCGGTGGGCGAAGCGTGTCTGGGGCGCATTTTCAACCTGCTGGGCGAGCCAATCGACGACCAGCCCGCGCCTGAAATCAAGGAGCGCTGGCCCATTCACCGGCCTGCCCCCAGCTATGAGGACCAGCAGAGCACCACGGAGATCCTGGAGACCGGCATCAAGGTCGTCGACCTGATCGCGCCCTACGCCAAGGGCGGCAAAATCGGCCTGTTCGGCGGCGCGGGCGTCGGCAAAACGGTGCTCATCATGGAGCTGATCCACAACATCGCCACGGAGCACGGCGGCCTGTCGGTGTTTACGGGCGTCGGCGAACGCACCCGCGAGGGCAACGACCTCTATTACGAGATGAAGGAGAGCGGCGTCCTCTCAAAGACCGCGCTGGTGTACGGCCAGATGAACGAGCCGCCGGGAGCGCGCATGCGCGTGGGCCTCTCCGGCCTGACGATGGCGGAGTACTTCCGCGATCGCGCCGGGCAGGACGTGCTGCTGTTCATCGACAACATATTCCGCTTCACGCAGGCGGGTTCCGAGGTGTCGGCGCTGTTGGGCCGCATGCCCAGCGCCGTGGGCTACCAGCCCACCCTTGCCACCGAGATGGGCGCGCTGCAGGAGCGCATCACATCCACGCGCAAGGGTTCGATCACGTCCGTGCAGGCGGTCTATGTGCCGGCTGACGACCTGACAGACCCCGCTCCGGCGACCACCTTCGCGCACCTGGACGCCACCACCGTGCTGAGCCGCGCCATCTCCTCGCTGGGCATCTTCCCGGCGGTGGATCCCTTGGATTCCACCAGCCGCATCCTGTCGCCCGAGGTGGTTGGCAAGGAGCATTACGAGGTCGCCCGCGGCGTACAGAGCATACTGCAGCGCTACAAGGAACTGCAGGACATCATCGCCATCATGGGCATGGACGAGCTGTCCGACGAGGACAAGCTGATCGTCGCCCGGGCGAGAAAGGTCCAGCGCTTCCTGAGCCAGCCGTTCAGCGTGGCCGAGCAGTTCACCGGCATGGAGGGCCGCTACGTGCCGCTGAAGGAGACCATCCGCGGCTTCAAGGAGATCATAGAGGGCCAGCACGACGACCTGCCGGAGAGCGCCTTCCTGTTCGTCGGCACGATCGACGAGGCGGTACAAAAGGCCAAAAAGGGTGATTGATCATGGCGAGCTTTCATCTGAAAATCGTGACGCCCGAATCACTCGTCTATGAAGGCGAGGCGGAGCGCATCGTGGTGCGCACCGTGCAGGGCGACGTGTGCATCCTGCCGCGCCACATCGACTACCTTTCCGCCCTGGGCGACGGCGAAGCCCGCGTGACCTACGACGGCCACGTGCACAAGGCCCACTGTGTCGGCGGCATGCTGCACGTGGCGGGGGGCAAGGTCGAGGTGCTGTCCACGAAGTTCGAGTGGATGGATGGGGAATAAACAATCGCAGATAAAACGCAGCCGCGTGGGCAGTGAACGCCTGCACGGCTGCGTTTATGTTTCTTCGTTTTACCTGAGATTCTCGATGATACCCGCCACGGCCGACCAGTCTTCCAGACAGCCAATGCCGATGTTGTAGACGAACGTGTTCTGGAACAGATTCGCGCTGACCTGGCAGAAGGTACCTTTTTCCATCGGGAAGAACACGCGAAGCTGTCCGCCGTCTTCAAAATACCTGAAGTCGAGTGCTTCGAGGTCTTCCGGCCCTTTTTCAACGAGCGGTTTGGCCGCATTTGAGAAAACGTCGATCATGCGCTGCAATCGCATAGGTGCAATTTCCTTATCTGAATCGGACATGTCCTCCAGCTTCATGGGGACGCCGGACAGCCAGTAGCCGAACAGTTCATGGTCCCCATTGAATTCCAGCGTCAGCTCCAGCGCGGCGTCGATTTCTTCAAAAGCATAGTAGATGAAAGGTTTCAGCGTCACGAAGCCGCTGTCCGGCACTACGACGACCTTCCGCTCGTCGAAAGCCTCCTCGCCGCGCCGCATCGTTTCGGAGAGGGGAAGAAGATCGATGGCTTCTTCCAGCGACATACCGAAGTACAGGCCGTCCGGGCAGAGGAAAGCGCCTTCCTCGGTGTACAGGCGGCGCAGTTCGCCTTCGCGCAGGAGAGGCTTCATTGTCATGGTGGGCAATTCCGCGCGGTTTATGGCCTGCGCGGGCGCGGCGGTAAGCGAGAGCAACAGGAGCATTGTCAGGAAGAGACATAGATGCGCGTGTTTCATGGTGAATGACTCCTTTCTGTTTGTCCATTATTATTTCAGGTTGGCTTTCCTGAAAAACAGATGACATGAAATCCATGTGCTCAAAATCATTGTACAACTGTACAGCATTGACCTGCGGATGTTTTCGACACTCGCATCGCGGAACATGATTTTATTGATTGTGAGCGCTGGAAAGTAATCAATCATGTTCTTGATCAACGCGCCGTTTCCGACGCCTCTGACGATATTCATCAGTTGAGACAGTACCACGACGATGATCAGCGAGCAAACGAGCGTGCGAATGACATCCCGGAAGGCGAAGGCTGAAACAAGGGCAAAGCTCATCATGGCCATGTCGATCAGTGTGCGGCAACCCACACAGCGCAGAACGTATGCGACGTCGCTTTGTGTCAATCCGGAAAACCACGTCAAGCTATACCTAAAGCAGCTCGCAACAGGGTAGACAGCCGACAGGAAAAGCGTGCACAAGTAGAAATACAGGAGCTTGACAACGAGGATGGAGATTCGTCTGTTGCCCGCGTAAATCAGGTGATTGATAGTCCGGTTTGAAAATTCCATGCCGATGAGCAGCGCGCCCGCGATGACAGACAGCCAAGCCGTGAAGCTCGCGTCGCTCATCGTGCGGAGGAATACATATTCACCCCGGCTCATTGGCGTCGCCGTGCCATACTGCATGCCATACGCCGCGCTGATTTCCTCGGGGAATTTGGCAAACGTCATGCCTGAGAACCAGAATGAAACGACGACCATAACACCGAAAATGATCCACAGGGCGAGACTCTGCACCGTTCTTCGGCCTTCGACTCTCAGCATTCTCAACATGTTCTGTTTCCCCCAATCATTTGAAAGAAGTAGTCCTCCAAACTGATGCCACTTGATCTAATGCTGTTTAAGGTTATACGCTCCCTATTCAACGCGTTGTTGATGACATCCAGCTTTTCCTGGAAGCCGTAAACGCAGATTTCGCCGTTTTCAAGCAATCTGACATCATTATCCATTGTTCTGGAAAGAATTCTCAGTGCGGCTTCCCTTTCGCCTTCCGGAACGGACAGATACACGCAGAGGTCGCATTTCCTTTCCAATTCGCTGGCCGTCATGCTGCCGGCGAGGTGGCCTTGGTCTATGAAGATATAATCTGTTGCGAAACCATAGAGCTGTTTCAGGTAGTGACTTGAAATAAAAATGGTTGTTCCGTTGTCTCTGACCGTCTGTAAGAGCGTGGTTTCAATCTCTCTCATGCCACTGGGATCAAGGCCGTTAAGCGGTTCGTCTAAAAGAAGCAGCTCCGGATTTCCCAACAAGGCACAGGCCAGTGCGAGACGCTGCTTCATACCCATCGAGTAATGCCGGACCGGCAGCCTTTTCTTATTCAGCAGACCAAATTTGCGCAGTGCTTCATCGACCGCGCTTCTACTCGAGATACCTTTCAAAAGGCGAATGTTGTTCACGTTTTGATAGCCCGAAGCGTTTTCATAGAGAATCGGGTTTTCGATGAGTGCGCCAATGCGCCTTCTCGCTCGCTCGTTTTCATGGATTGTCTGACTTCCAAAGAGAGACAGGGAGCCCTGCGTGGGAAAGGAGAGGCCCATGATCATTCTGAACAATGTCGTCTTGCCTGAGCCGTTGTTCCCGACCAGGGCGTAGATTCGGCCAGGCGACAGACTGAATGAGAGACGCTCTAAGACAAGGCTGTGTCCAAACTGTTTGCTAATGTCGATGGCGCGCAATATGTCCATGCTGTTTCCTCCCATTCAGGTCAACATCGTTAACAAGAAGTTTTAATCTGATCACAATATTATTATAATGTATTGTCCTGTTATTTGAAAGGCCGGAATCCGACAACATAGACAGGAAAAGCGACAATTGAGACACGACCCGGTTTCACGCATCAAAAAAACGCCTGCCCGGCGATGAAACCGGACAGGCGATTCGCTTCTTTCTGGATGATTACACGGGCATGGCGTTGTTCTTCGCGTCGCGGACGGAATTGTCCAGGCCGATGGTCTTGGCCTGACGCGCCTGGAAGAACTTCTGCGCCACCTGCGGGAACAGCGCGTAGGTAAGCACGTCCTCTTCCTGGGTGATGTACTCGCCGATTTCCTTGCGATAGTTCTCCAGCTCGGGCTTGAGCAGGTCGGCGGGGCGGCAGGTGATGAGCTCCTGGTCGCCGATGACCTTGCGGCGCACTTCCTCGTTCACGGGCGCCGGCAGCTTGCCGTATTCGCCGCGCATGAGGCCCTGGCTCTCCTTGGGATTCATCTTGTAGCGCTCGCCGGCCAGCACGTTCATGACGGCCTGGGTGCCGACGATCTGAGAGGTGGGGGTGACCAGCGGCGGATAGCCGAAGTCTTCGCGCACGCGCGGCACCTCGGCCAGCACCTCGTAGAACCTGTCGGAGGCGTTCGCCTGCTTCAGCTGGTTGATCAGGTTGGACAGCATGCCGCCGGGCACCTGATACTTCAGCGTGTTGATGTCAACGCCCAGCACCTTGGGATCGAGAATGCCCTGCGCCTTCAGCTTGTCGGCCACGCCGCGGAAATGGGTGGTGGCTTCGGTCAGCGCGTCCAGGTCGATTTCGGTATCGTAGGGCGTGCCGCGCAGGGTAGCGATCAGCGGCTCGGTGGCGGGGTTGGAAGTGCCGTTGCCCAGGGGAGACAGCGCGCAGTCCACGATGTCGACGCCCGCCTCGATGGCCTTCAAAACGGTCATGTTGCCGACGCCGGCGGTGTTGTGGGTGTGCAGGTGGATGGGGCACTTGACGGCCTTCTTCAGCTTCTTCACCAGGCTGTAGGCGGTGTAGGGCAGAAGCAGGTTAGCCATGTCCTTGATGCAGATGTTGTCCGCGCCAAGGCGCTCCAGCTGCTGGGCCAGCTTCACGAAATACTCTTCGGTGTGCACCGGACTGATGGTGTAGCTCATGGCCACTTCGCAGATGCCGCCGTATTTCTTGGTGGCCTGGATAGCCGCCTGCAGGTTGCGCACGTCGTTCAGCGCGTCGAAGATGCGGATGATGTCGATGCCGTTCTTGATGGACAGGCGGACGAACTCGTCCACCACGTCGTCGGCGTAGTGCTTGTAGCCCAGGATGTTCTGGCCGCGGAAGAGCATCTGCAGCTTGGTGTTGGGCAGGGCCTTCTTGAGCTGGCGCAGGCGCTCCCAGGGATCCTCGTTCAGGAAGCGCAGGCAGCTGTCAAACGTCGCGCCGCCCCAGCATTCGATGGAGTAGTAGCCGGCTTTATCGAGAATCGGGCAGGCGGGCAGCATGTCCTCCAGGCGCATGCGGGTCGCGGCCTGAGACTGATGCGCGTCGCGCAGGATGGTTTCAGTAATAAGTACCTTTCCCACAGGATTATCCTCCTTTTATACTTCAATGGGCGAATATCAGCCGAACAGGGAGATGAACACGCCAGCCGCGACAGCCGAGCCAATGACGCCGGCCACGTTCGGGCCCATGGCGTGCATCAGCAGGAAGTTGCCGGGATTCTCCTGCTGGCCGACAGTGTTGGACACGCGCGCGGCCATGGGAACGGCCGAAACGCCTGCGGAGCCGATCAGCGGGTTGATCTTGCCGCCGGTGAGCTTGTTCATCAGCTTGGCCAGCAGCACGCCGCCCGCCGTGCCGCCACCGAAGGCGAAGATGCCCATGAGGACGATCAGGATGGTCCTGATGGTCAGGAAGGTCTCGCCGTTGGTCGTCGCGCCGACGGTGACGCCCAGGAAGATGGTCACGATGTTGCACAGCTCGTTCTGCACGGTCTTGTTCAGGCGCTCGGTGACGCCGGAGACGCGCAGCAGGTTGCCCAGCATCAGGCAGCCGATCAGCGTGGCCGCGTCGGGCAGCAGCATGGACACGACGATGGTGACGACGATGGGGAAGATGATGGCCTCAGTCTTGGAGACAGGGCGCAGCTGCTCCATCACGATGGAGCGCTCTTCCTTTGTGGTCAGCGCTTTCATGATGGGCGGCTGGATGACGGGCACCAGCGCCATGTAGCTGTATGCGGCCACCGCGATGGGGCCCAGCAGCTGCGGGGCGAGGCGGGTGGTCACGAAGATGGCCGTGGGGCCGTCCGCGCCGCCGATGATGCCGATGGAGGCGGCCTCTTCAGGCGTGAACGCGCCGGTCAGCATGGCCACGGTGAAGGCCAGGAAGATGCCCAGCTGGGCGGCCGCGCCCAGGAGCAGGCTCTTCGGGTTCGCCAGCAGGGGGGCGAAGTCGGTCATCGCGCCGACGCCCATGAAGATGAGCGGGGGATAGATGCCCAGCTTGACGCCGCGGTACAGATACCACAGCAGGCCGCCGTTGGCGTAAGGCACGCGATAGGCCATGGCGCCCAGCTCTTTCGAGTAGGCCATGACGATGTCGTCCAGCGGCTTGCCCTGAGAGGACATGTAGTTCACGGCCTCGTCCAGGCTGGTGAAGTAGTGATAGGTGGGATCAGCCATCATGCCCGCGGCGGGCAGGTTGGCCAGCAGCATGCCGAAGGCGATGGGCAGCAGCAGCAGCGGCTCGAACTGCTTCACGATCGCCAGGTACAGCAGCAGGCAGGCCACGGCGATCATCACGTATTGACGCCAGTTGCCGCTGGCAAAGCCGGTGCTCCGGGCGATGTTTCCCAGCGCCTCAAAGAAGTTGATGGAACTGTCCCCGGTCTCAGCCTCGGTCTCGGTGGCCGCGGCCGTTTCGTCGGTCTCGTTGCCGGCGCTGATTGTGCCGTCATCCGTGATGGCGCCGAAGACGGTCGCTGTCTGCGCTTCGCCGGACACGGCGTCGGCGCTGGCAGCCAGAACGGGAAGCATGGCGACGATCATCAGCAGGAAAAGCGTCACCAATACCCTGGTGCGTTTGGATTTCATGCGCGTGGCAACCTCCTCTTCATTTCATCAGTTTTTAAGGCACCGAATCAGTTCAGAGAAAGCAGCACGTCGCCGGAGGCCACGCTCTGGCCCTTGGTCACGTTCACGGAGGCCACGGAGCCGTCGCGCGGGGCCTTGATTTCATTTTCCATCTTCATGGCCTCGAGGATGCACAGCACGTCGCCCTTCTTCACAGCCTGGCCGGCGGTGACGTTCACGGCGTTGATGGTGCCGGGCATGGGGGACTTGATGGCCTCGGCGCCGGCGGGGGCGGCGGGCGCAGCCTTGGGAGCGGCGGCAGGCGCGGCCTTGGGGGCGGCGACAGGCGCGGGCGCAGCGGCGACGGGGGCGGGAGCCTGACCGGCGGCCAGCTCTTCGACATCGACGATATAAGAGGTGCCGTTGACAACGATCTGGAATTTACGCATGAGTGTTTCCTCCTCTAATCATATCAATAGGTATCAATATCAGAAGCGGGTCAGCTGATCGGCGCGGCCGGCGTTCGCCCAGGCGTTTGCGCGGCGGATGTTCTTAACGACCAGCGTCTTGCCGCCGTTGCCCTTGGCGTAGGCCATCAGAGCGGCGGTGATCACGGCGACCAGTTCGCCCTCGTCCACGCCGGCTTCCTCAGCGGCGGCTTCGGCGACCGGCTCGGGCACGACGACGGGCGCGGGAGTCGGCGCGGGCTTCTTCGCCTCGGCGTTCTCACGCATTTTGCCCACGATGATCGACATCGCCTTAATGCAGCCGATCAGTATGACCAGGCCCAGGAAGACGATGAACAGGCCGATGATCGCGACGATCAGGGAATATCCCAGTTTGCCAATAAAGCTCATATTGTCCCCTCCTTACAGCGGAAGGTTCCCATGCTTGCGGGCGGGTTTCGATTCGCGCTTGCCGGCCAGCATCTCCAGCGCGGCGGCGATCATCTGGCGGGTGGCGGCGGGCTCGATCACGTCGTCCACATTGCCCTGCAGCGCGGCGTTCACGCCGTCGGCCACATCGTCCTGATAGGCCTTTTCCAGCTCGTCGCGCTTGGCGGCGGGATCGGCGGCCTCGTGCAGTTCCTTTTCATACATCAGCTGCACGGCGACCGGCGCGCTGACGGGGGAGATGACCGCGCCCGGCCAGGCGTAGATCACGTCGCTCGCGGCGCGGGAGGCCAGCGCCGTGGCGGCGGTGCCGATGGCGCTGCCGGTCACGACGGCCACGCGCGGGCTGGTGGCGTCGGCGTAGGCGCCCATCAGCGCGGCATTGGCGCGGGCCAGCTCGCCCTGCGCGGCGGTGTTGGCGGCCGCGCCTTTGGTGTCCACCAGGGTGACGACGGGGATGGAGAAGCTGTCAAGGAAGCGGACGAAGCGCGCGGCCTTGCGGCAGCCCTCGACGGTCAGGCGGCCGTCGTTGTTCGCGCCCTGCGTCGCCACGATGCCGGCGGCGCTGCCGCCGATGCGAACCAGCGCGGTCACGACTTCGGGGGCGTAGGTGTCGCCCAGCTCGATCACGTCGGCGTTGTCGGCGATGCGCACGATGGCGTCCTTGGCGTCAGCCAGGGTGTCGATGGCGTTCAGGTCGGAAAGCTCGCGGTTGATGTCGTCTTCGGCCTCGAAGGCGAAGGGCGCGTCCTCCAGGTTGTTTCCGGGAAGCAGCGCGACGATCTTACGGGCCTTGGCGATGGCGTCCTCGTCGCTGTCGGCGGCAATATGGGCCGCGCCGGATTTCACGGAAGCGGCCGCGCCGGCCATTTCTTCCATGGTGATATTCTTGCCGGTGACTGCGGAAACGAGCTGCGGACCGTTGACGAACAGCTGGCCGTTCTTGCCGATGATGACGATGTCCGCCATCGCGGCGCACATGGCCGCACCGCCGCCGCAGGGGCCGAGCACCACGGTGATCTGCGGCACCACGCCGGACAGGTCCGCGCTCTTGGCCATGATGGACGCGTAAGCGTTGACGGCGTTCATGCCCTCGTCCAGGCGGGCGCCGTGGGAATCGCAAAGGGCGACGATGGGCGCGCCGGTTTTTTCGGCGAGGGAAAGCACCTTCAGGATCTTGCGGGCCTGGGCTGCGCCCAGCGCGCCGGCCTTGACGGTGTAGTCCTGGGCGTAGGCATAAACGGGATGGCCGTCGATCAGGCCGTAGCCGGTGATGACGCCGGCGTCGGCGATGAGGGTATCCAGCTCGACGAAGCTCGCCTCATCGAAGAGGCAGGCCACGCGCTCGCGCGCGGTCAGCTTGCCGGCGTCGTGCTGGCGCTTGATCTGCTCGGCGTCTCCCTGGAGAGCCGCCTGCCTGCGATCGCGGACGATGGGCAGATTCCGTTCCACACTCATTGTTTCAACCTCCATATCTACCTTTGTGGAATAACATAAATCAAACAGGTAAACCCTTATTCCTCCATTCCACATCATAGCACCTATCACAGGGGAATGCACGTTAATTTTGAGATGTTTTTCTAAACACCCCGCGCTTTGTTTATAGCAATATGAAAATCCTGAATACATGCGCAAAAAAAGTTGTGGGGCGCTGCCCACAACCTGCCTGTTTATACCGTTTATCCCTTTCCCTGTCCTTCGAGAAAGGCTTTCACGTCCTTCACCATGCCCGGGATCATGTCAATAACGCGGTCGATCGGCGCGGCGTACTGGACGGGCGTGAGGCGCACCTGGTTGCCGGTGATGCTCAAAAAGCCCATCGGCTGCACGGTGACGCCCGCGCCGGTGCCGCCGGCGAAGGGCGTGCCGGCCATTTCCGGCTTCGCGCCGTATTCGCCGCCGCCCGCCACGAAGCCAAAGCTCACGCGGGAGATGGGAATGATCGTTGAGCCTTCCGCGGCGACGACAGGGTCGCCGATGACGGTGTTTACGTCCACCATGTCGCGGATATTTTCCATGGTGGTGGTCATGATGTTTTCGATGGGGTGTTTATCCATGCGCGTAACCTCCCGAAGCAGTATTCGCGGCAGAACAGAAGCGCCGCAAGCATAATATGCCCCGCGCGAAGGGAAAAGATGCCCATAAGACGCGCCTCGCCCGGCTCTGAAAAGGCGCAGCGCACACGCCCGCGGAGGGGCAGGCCGGGCCGCGCGGCGCGCAGCGAGGACAGCGCCGCCCCGATGAGCGCAGCCAGCAGCACGGTGCTTTGCGCGTCGCCCGCGTTTACGATAAGCCGGGCCTCCAGCCTTTCGGCGCGCGTCCGGCGCAGAAGGAAGCGCATCGCCTTTCCGACGGCGGAAGCGGCGCTTCGGTCTTTGCTTCTCCCGAGCGGGATCAGCCGCTCTCCGTTGGACGAACTGAGCCGCAGCGCCAGCTTACCCTCCGCCCGGGTAAGGGCAAGACTTCCCTGCCGCCTGAAAGCGCCGATCGCCAGGCCGACACGCAGCGCAGCGCCGGGCGATTTCAGAAAGCCTGTGCGCACGGGCAGGGGACACAGCGCGGCCAGCGCGCAAAGGGGCAGGGCGAGGATAAGGGGCAAGGCGCGTACCTCCGTTCTTTTTTTCTATTTTTTGCCGGACACGGTAAAAGATATGCGCGAATTGATCGTGCGGCGTTGAAATTTCCCGGCGGGCGTGGTATGATAAATTAGTCAAAACACATCGTTTCGTCAATCGGGAAAGGAGCGCGGCAGGCTATGAGCGATGCGGCGGCGGTCATTGAACGGATCAAAAGGCAGAAGATCATCGCGATCCTGCGCGGCGTGCCAGAATCGAAGCTGGGCTTCATCGCGGAGGCCCTGGTGAAGGGCGGCGTGCGCGCCATCGAGTGCACGTTTGACCATGCGCGCGCGGACTGCGTGGCGCTCAACGGGCGCATGATCGCCCAGCTGGCGCAGATCGCGGGAGAGGATATGGACATCGGCGCGGGCACGGTGCTCACGCCCGAGGAGGCGCGGGCCACAGCCGAAGCGGGCGGGCGCTTCATCGTATCGCCCAACGTGAGCGCGCAGGTCATCGGCGAAACGGTGCGGCTGGGCCTAGTCTCCATTCCCGGCGCGTTCACGCCCACGGAGATCGTCTCGGCCTGGGAGGCCGGCGCGCATTTCGTGAAGCTGTTTCCGGCGTCGCAGATGGGCGCGCCCTACATCAAGGCCGTGCGCGCGCCGCTCAGCCACATTCCGCTGCTGGCGGTGGGCGGCGTAACCCCGGAAAACGTGCGCGAGCTGCTGGACGCAGGCGTATGCGGGTTCGGCGTCGGTTCGCCCCTGCTGCCCAAGGCGGTCATCGAGGCGAACAATTGGGCCGCCGTGACCGAGCGGGCCAGGCGCTTCATGGAGGCCGTCAGCCATCACTGAGGACAGAGCAATACGAGGGGAGAAGGGCTTATGCTACAGCTTGAGGAGAAGATCCTGCGCGATGGGCGCGCGCTGAACGAGGATGTGCTGCTGGTCGATTCGTTTCTGAACAATCAGGTTGACGCGCCGCTGATGGCGGAAGCAGGAAAGGCCTTTGCCGAAGCCGCGAAGGGACTGGGAATCACCCGCGTGATCACCATCGAGAGTTCAGGCATCGCCCCGGCCCTGATGACCGCCATGGCGCTGGGTGTGCCGATGGTCATTTTGAAGAAATCCACCTCGCGTATCCTGAACGACGACATATTACAGACCGAGGTCTTTTCCTTCACGAAAAACGCGGCCTACCAGCTCACGCTGAAGAAGCGCTTCGTTTTGCCGGGAGACCGGGTTCTGTTGATAGACGATTTCCTAGCCCGCGGCGAGGCGGCCCAGGGCGCGTCGAAGCTCATCGAGCAGGCGGGCGGCAGCGTGGCCGCCATCGGCATCGTGATCGAAAAGGCCTTCCAGCCGGGGCGCGCGCTGCTCACGGGGAAGGGTTACAAGGTGATTTCTCTGGCCCGCGTGTCGAAGATGGGCGAGGGGTTCATCGAGTTCGTCGAAGCGGACGCATGAGGGATGACAGAGCGCTGCGCTTTCAATGAGCGCGGCGCTCTATGGCATCAAAGCAAAGGAGGCGCGGCTTTGGGCTATACGTTTTCGGCAATGCTCATTCGGGGCGGCGCGCGGGCAGTGCGCGATGGGCTCAAGGCATATTATAAGGCGCAGGGTTATGTGCGCGCGACGGCTGGAGAAGAGGCGGACTGCTCGCTGCGGCTGTACGCGCCCGCCGGAGGAGATTGGGTGATCGTCGCGGGCTCTGCGCCGGAACTGGGCAGTGCGGATGGCGTAAAGCGCTTGTCGCGGGCCCTGAACTGCCCCGTGGTGGCGGCGGACAACTTCGACAGCGACGTCCTCTTCCTGTCCCTGACGGATGGCGATCAAAGAGAAACGCTCCAATACGGCTCGCTTGACGAACCTGCGCCGGCCCTGCCGCGGGAAACGCCCCTGTGGGACGCCGTGCTGGGTGGGTGCGCGGAGCGGCTGAAGCAGCTGTTCCGGCGGAAATACGTCTTTTCGGAGACGATTCTGAGCGACGCCGCGCCGCTGGCCGGCTGGAGTGAGGATATCCTTTCGTATCCGCTGGATGAAGAAGGCGAGGACGGCCCGAAGCCCTTCTGCACGCTGTGGCTGCGGGCGAAGGATGGCCATTCCGCCTTTCTGATGGATCGGAACGCGCCACCCGCGTTTTCCATCAGCGTGACGGCTGCGTATGGCAATCCCTGCGACTGTATGGTTGAGCTGGCGGGCGGAGAAGGCTGCGGCGTGCGGGTCGAGTTGCGCGCTGTAGGCTATGACCCGGCGCAATACACCCTGTCGCATTGCCGCCTGTCCATCGCGCAGGGGATGAAGGACAAGCCGCTGGTTTTTTTCGCCGAGGCGGAGCGCTGTGCCTTCCCGGATGGTAAAAAAGGCTGGATAGCGCTGTTCCCGGACGCGCCCATCGACCGCGGCGTCAATTCTGAATCGCCCGACGCCCAGTCGATCAGGGCGGCAAAATACCGCATATGGCACAGCATTGTCTTCAATACGACACTGTTTGGGCGGCAATTCGACGCACCTTCGGACAGAATGGATCTGACGGAAGCAGAGGCTGTCAGACGGGACGCATCTCTCGTGAAAAGCCGCTGCACAGAAGTGCGCGTCATGCCTCTACAGAACTTGCAAGGCGCAAACAATCCGCCATTCTGCTTTCCACTATTTCCGCCGAATATAGAGCGCGCCCGGCGAATGGGGCTGATCGGGCCGGAAAGCGGCCCCGCCTATGACAGATTCGAAAAGGGAGGAAACCTCATGTCCATACATCTGGCATCAAACCGGCAGGCCCTGGCGGCCATCGTCATTCCGGCCGACGCCACCGAACAGGAAAAGTACGCCGCGCAGGAGCTGCGCAACTACCTCGACCTGATGACCTCGGCGGTGTTCGAGATCGTTTCAGCGCCGCATGAGGGGCCTCAAATCGCCCTGGGCGGGGCGGCAGACGCCTTCCTGGCGCCGGACACGGGCCTTGGCGAGGACGGCTTCGCCATCCGCGCGCTGCCCGGCGCGATTGCCATCCAGGGCGGCAAGCGGGGCGTCATCTACGGCGTGTACGAATTGCTGGAGCGGCTGGGCTGCCGCTTCTTCACGCCGGAATGCGAGAAGGTACCCTGCGTTGTGGAACTGGAAGCGCCGATGATCGACACGCGCCAGGTTCCCGCGCTGGAGCACCGCGACCACAACTACTTCTTCTATCACACCTGCCCGCGCTTTGCGGTGAAGTCGCGCATCAACGGCCATTCGGCGGCTATTCCGGAGAAATTCGGCGGTCATCAGAGCTACACCTGGTTCGTGCATACCTTCGAGCAGCTGGTGCCCACCGACGTGTACGGCGAGAGCCATCCGGAGTACTTCGCCCTGTACGACGGCAAGCGCTGCACCCTCAAGCACCGCACGCAGCTCTGCCTGAGCAACCCCGAAGTGCTTAAAATCGCCACGGAGAGCGCCCGGGCGGCCCTGCGCGCGCATCCCGGCACGCGCATCATCTCCATTTCGCAGAACGACGTCAACAAGGGCTGCGAGTGCGCGGCCTGCCGGGCCATCGACCGGGAAGAGGGCAGCCCCTCGGGCACGCTGCTGCGCTTCGTGAACGCCATCGCCGAGGCGCTGGAGCCTGAATTCCCTGATGTGGTTTTCGATACGCTGGCCTACAACTACACCCGCCCGGTGCCGAAGATCACCCATCCCCGGCACAATGTGTGCGTGCGGCTGTGCTCCATCGAGTGCTGCTTCTCGCATCCTTTCGAGACCTGCGACGACGACCGGGGCGTGACCCTGCTGGACGGCACGCGTTCCTCCTTTATCCGCGACCTTCGCCAGTGGGGCGCGTTCCACGACAGGCTGTATATATGGGACTACACAACCTGTTTCGCGCACTACGCCGCGCCCTTCCCGAACTGGCGCACGCTGCAGCCGAACATGCGCTCCTTCGTGAAGAACAACGTTAAAGGCGTGTTTGAACAGGGCAATTCAGGCAGCCGAGGCGGCGTCGACCTCAACGAACTGCGGGCGTATGTGATCAGCAAGCTGCTCTGGGACGCGGACTGCGACGTGAAGCGGCACATCGAGGAATTCACCGACTATTACTACGGCGGGGCCGGCCTGTTCATTCGCGAATACATAGACGCACTGTGCGATAAGGCGGAGCAGGACAATATCCACGTTGGCTTCAACGACCAGACCAATACGCCCCTCTATGCGGACGACATGCTGGACAAGCTGGATGAGATCATGGACCGTGCGGAGCGGGCCGTACAGGGCGATCCGCTGAGACTTTGGCGCGTGGGGAAGGCGCGGCTGAGCGTGCGCTGGGTGCGCCTCAAAAACGACGCGATGCTGAAAAACCGACTCGATCCGGAAACGGTCAACCGCTTCTTCACCGAATGGCGGGCGTACGGCATGGGCCGGCTGGACGAATGGGTGAGTCAGGAAACCACGCACCGGGCGCTGCTCAAAAACGTATGGCGCGGCGTGGAATTCTACGAGCACTGGCTGGAGGAAGGCCGCGAGGAGATATACTGACGGCCCATGAAACGATAATATAAACCGGCAGACGTTCCGAAAAGAGAGACGGCCTGCCGGTTTTTGACCCATAAGAGGAAAACTGAACCCGCCGCGGGTGCGCAGACGGGTTCAGTTGGAAGCGCAGCGGACAATTACGCCAGCTTTTTGATGATCGTCAGGTCGACAGTGCGGCCTTTGATGCTCACCTTCACATCGTCGGCGACGTGCGCGACCACGGATTTCTCCAGCTCGTCCCAGGCTTCATCCGCGCCTTTGCGCTGTTCCTGCATATAGCGCTCCACCTGCTCACGGTACGCGCGCATCGACCAGGACATGTCAACGAAAACATCGCTCGACGTGGACATCATGCCGGCCTCGTAGTACATGGGGAACACATCGTCGGCCTCGAAGAACGAGCGGAGCTTGCCCATGAAGCCCCGATGCGCCTCGTTCTTTCCGCTGGAAGAAGCGGAGATCAGCTGCTTGCGCTGCTCGGCGTCCATGTCCGTCTTCACTTTCAGGTGCAGCTGATACACATTGTCATCATCCTCAATCCAGAACTCGCCTTCGACATTGCCGGCAATGGAACCCATCATGCTCATCATTTCCTCTGCCAGCAGGCGCAGATGCAGCATGTTCTTGTGAGACAGGCCCTTGTATTCCGCTACCTTTTCGGTTTGCGCCAGAGCGGCGTCCATCCGGCTGCCCTCACTGGAAACCACAATCACATCCGTTTTCATTTTGTTTACCTCCCTATTCGATTGTCAGAATGTCTGTAAAGCCGGTCACGTCGAACACTTCCGCCACGATCTCGTTGACATTCGTCACCTTCATGCCGCCCTTGGCTTGCATGGACTTGTGCGCCGACAGCAGCACCCTAAGGCCCGCGGAGGAGATGTACTCCAGCTCTTTCAAATCCAGCGTGAGTTCGGTCACGCCTGCGAGAGAGGCTTTCAGTTCGTTCTCCAGCTCCGGCGCGGTGGTCGTGTCGAGGCGGCCCGTCAGGGCGATGGTCAGTGCGGTTCCGTTCTGGTTCTTGGTGATTTTCATGGTCTTGTCCTCCTCGTCATGCAGGTTTATATTGTCAAAATGTATTACCCGTTATTTCCCCGCAGGCGCGACGCGCGGCGCTTCCTCCAGGGCCAGTTCTTTCAAGGATTCCCACCTTCCTTCGCATCGCATCCCCTGTACTCCAGGCACAGCATCGTCAGGTCGTCGAATTGCTCCGCGTCCTTCACAAAGCCGTCCACCGCCGCGCGAACCTGATTGAGAAGCGCTCGCGGCTCGGCGTCGGGATGCCTGTTCAGGGCTTCCAGCATCCGTTCCGTACCGAACAGTTCCATGTCCGCGCTGGTGGCCTCCGGCACACCGTCCGTATAGACGAACAGCTTCGTGCCGGGCGTCAACTGCAGTTCGTATTCTCTGTACCGTGCGCTTTCCATGCCGCCAATGACAAAGCCGTGTCGGTCCTTGTATATCTCAAACGCGCCGTCCGGCCGTTTCAGAACCGGGTATTCATGGCCCGCGTTGGCGGCGGTCAGCTTGCCGGTAGACAGTTCCAGGATGCCCAGCCAGACGGTGACGAACATCTGCGCTTCGTTGTTGGAGCAGATCGCCTCGTTGGTCTTTGAAAGAACCTCCGCCGGAGAATTGCCCAGCATAGCCACGCTTTGCAATATGATCTTCGACGCCATCATGAACAGCGCCGCCGGCACGCCCTTCCCGGAGACATCCGCAATCACCAGGCACAAATGATCTTCGTCGATCAGGAAGTAATCGTAGAAGTCGCCGCCAACTTCCTTGGCCGGATCCATGCTGGCGAAAATGTCGAACTCCGACCGATCCGGAAAGGGCGGGAACACATGGGGGAGCATGGCGGCCTGGATTTTCGTCGCCAGCGTCAGCTCTGCGCCGATGCGCTCCTTTTCCGCCGTCACTTTCACGATCCGGTCCATATACTCCACGGTCTTGTGGGACAGGTCCGCAAAGGACTGCGCCAGATCCTCCACCTCATCGCCGGTGCGGTAAATATCCTCCATCCTGAACTCAAGGTTGCTGTCGCTCATATCAGACACGCGGTTTATCATGGTGTTCAGGGGCTTTACGATCCGCCTGCCGAGCATCATCGCGCCTGTGAGGACAAGCGCCATGACGGCTGCCAGAAGGACGATGGCGGTGGTCCTGGAGTGGCCTGTTTTCTCCTGGTAATCCGCCGTGATTTCATCCTGTATGGCGGTATAGTTGGTCGTGAGCAGCACGGTGGGCTGGTTGGACACGGCCTGGCTGAAAGCGGAGAGCAGCACCCAGCCCGTGGTTTCAATGGGCGTACAGGCCACATAATACGTGCCGTCTGACAGACTGCCCAGCCCGATGCCCGTGTCGCTTCCCTGCAGGGCGTCCCTTACAACCTGCGCGAGGAAGGCGTTTGAGGAGGCGCGCAGATCGCCGGTCCTGTCCGCTTCATCCATGGGAAAAGCCTCTGCCTGGGGCGCGAGCACGGCATGGCCCGCCTGGTTTACGAGCAGCGTGTATTCGCCCTCCGTCGTGGATGCCCGCATGATTTCCTGCATTTTGTCCATATACAGGTCCGTGCCGACAACCGCCTTCAGGCTTCCGTCCGGGCCGTATACCGGCATGGCGCATTCAATGCAGTATGCGCCCGTATTGGCGTCCCACTCGCCGTCGGTGAAGATCAGGCCGCCCGCCGCGACCGCCTGCCCATACCAGTTCCGTTCCCGCGCGTCATAGCTGATAATTTTTCCCTCTTCAAACCAGCTGGCGGCGGTGTCATCTACGCACAGGAACACGCCTTCCGGCAGGGCGATGTAGGCGTCGGACGTTCCCATAGAAGGGCAAAGGGCGATCATGATCTCGGACATATTCGCCAGCAGGCCCGTTATTTCCCCGATGTCTGGATCGGACGCGTCGATGCCGTCGGCATATATCACCTTGGCTGTCCAGGCGCCGTCGTCAGCCGGGTCAGGCGCGGCATAGGGCTTTGCCGTATAATCCTCCGGATGGTCGAACAGGTTTTCCACGCAGCCGCCCAGGAAGGTCACCAGGTTTCGCGAATCCTCAAACATCCTGTCCGCGATACCGGCTTCCGTCCGGTTGGAACGGGACAGCGTCAGGGAAACCGCCTGATCCATGACTTTGCCGGTGGTTTCCTCAATGGCGGCCCGCTGGCGGCTGTTGGATTGCGTCGCGAGCTGGACGAGCATGTTGCTGTGATACACGGACACGGCCATATACGCGGCGGTGAGCAGGACCACCGTAAACAGGATCAACCTGAGGATCTTGCTCTGGATGCCGCCTATGACCATGTTCCCGAATCGCTTCATGGTTTCCTCTCTTCCATACGCCCTGCGTCAGGTGAAGACAGTATAACGTCATTCACAGATTTCGTCGATGCCGCTCAGGGCGTTTGCCAGAATTCCCTCCGCGTCCGCGCCGTCGATGTCCAGCCCCGTAGCCTTTATCATACTGACCTCCGGGATGCCCCAGAAGCCCTGCGCCAGCGCCCTGATATAGCCAAAGCCGTAATCTTCCGGGGCATAGTCGCCCCCCGCGGTCGTGACATAATACAGTTTGCGCGCTTTGCACAGGCCATGAGGGATTCCCTCGGGCGTATAGACAAAGGTGATTCCCACCACGTTGATCTGCTCAATGTATTGCTTGAGCGCCGCGGGGAAGGACATGTCCCAGTAGGGCGCAGCGATCACGATTTCATCCGCGCGCGCGAACTGCCGCGCCATCGCGAAAAGAGGATGTTCGAAGGCGGCCGTTCCGATCAGCCTGTCCCGTTCGCGCAGGAAAGCCTCGTCTACTCTGGGGAATACGGTTTCGCCGAGCCGCAGCTCTTCGATTTCACCGTTCAGTCTCTTCAGCAAAGGTTCCGCCAAACGGCGTGTTCGCGATTTTTCGCGGACACATGCATTGACGAATAGAATCATAGGCGTGCACCTGCCTCTCATGCTCGACAAAATCGCCCTCGGAATTGAGAAATCTGAACGGTATCAAGACTTAATCAGCCGATTGGAGGCTCTCGCCCTGCTGCTCCTCAGCCGCGCTATCCACGGGAACCCGGTCCTCCGCCAGCTCCTCCAGCCAGTGGAACTCGCCGGTCTTGACGACGTCTTCGCCGTAGATGGTCTTCCAGTCGTCCCGCATGGAGATGACCTGATAGCCTGCTGCCGCCCACTTTTCCGCGAGGCCCTTGCCCTTCTCAGGGTTGCCGTAGTCGCGCACGTCGTCGTCCGCCACCAGCATGAAGGCCATGCTCCGATAGGGGTTGCCTCCGATCACGTAATTGTGCATGCTGGTGTCGCCGCTGGAGTTGCCGAAGGACAGCACCGGCCGCTGGCCGATCTCCTGAGCGATCTGCAGGACCTTGTTGGTCTTGAGGTTCTTGATGAGCAGTTTGTCCGTGCGCACCACGTCCTCGCCGATGGAGAAGGTATGGTTCAGCCCTTCATCTTCGCCCTGCTCCGTGGTCTCCAGCTGCACGTCCATGCCGATAATGTTGTTGTAGGGGATGTCCAGCATGCCCTCGATGAACACGCGGCAGATGAACCGGTCGCTGCCGGAGCAGACGTAGCAGGTGAAGCCGTTGTCCTGGAGATACTCCACGACCTCCACCATGGGCAGGTAGAAGCACTCCGCGTAGGTCATGCCCTCGAAGCCGTCCACTTCGCGGATGAGGATGCGCGTGACGAAGTCCGCGAACTCATTGAGCGTCATGCCCGCGTAGGCCCGCGCCGCCTGGACGGCGTGACGCATGGCCATATCCTCAGGGAAGGAGTTGTCCAGCGCGCAGTCACGAAGCAGCCGGCCTACCTCAAGCATCTCGGCGTCGGGCTCGATGGTCGGATCTTTTAAAATGCGCCAGGCCAGCATGTAGTATTCCAGATACGTCGGGTACAGCTCGCCCATCAGCGTGCCGTCCATGTCGAACACGGCGATGCGGTCTTCTTTGGGGATATAGTCCGGCGATTCCGTGTCGGTCACGGCCTCGACGTAGTCGATCAGCGCGTTCAGCGCCGGGGCATCCGTGTTCCACTCTTCAAATTGTTCTTCGAATTCATTTCCCAGGTCCGTTTCTTCCGCAGACGCAAAACCCGTCAGGGAAATGAGCAGCATTGCCAGGACCATACATCCTGCCGTCAGTCTTGTCATGGCCTTTTTCATTGCGTTTTCCTCCTTGCCGGTTTTCCAACAGAAACGAATGTCTGCCAATCGTTTTTCATTGGGCAATTCATTATTCCGGAGCCTATCGGATCCATTTGTCGGCGACGGTTGGCCGGCTATATCCCCAGTCCTCGTCCACAGCGGCCGCGACCAGTGTGAAGCCGTTCTTCCGCAGCACATTGGCAGAAGCCTGATTTTCGACCATCGTACTGGCGGTAATGATCTCGATGTCCGTCTCGTCGTAGAGATACCTGACCATCGCTTCCAATGACTCGGTGGCGATTCCCATGCCCCAGCAGTCCTCCAGCAGGCGATAGCCGACGCTGATTTTGTGTATGGGGTCGCGGTAGCCGTAGAATTCGCAGAGCCCGCAGAAGCGGTTTTCCATGAAAACACCCAGGATGATCGAATCCTTCAGGCACTCGCCGTACAGGCGGCGAATGACCTCGTGAACATCCGCATACTGCTTCTCAAAGAGAAAGGTCGGCAAATACCGATAGACCGCCGGGCTGTTCACCAGCGCCTGAAGACCCGGCGCGTCATGATCTTCCAATCGCCTCAATTCAACGCGCGGCCCTCGAAGGCTTGGTATCTCCGAAAACAGTTTCTTCTTCACTGTTTTCCACCTCAGCCAGCCTTTTGCTGCGGTCTCTTTCCATCAATAGTCAGGCCCAGCACAGACGTCATCTGCATAATGGCAATCTGCGCGTCCCGATTGAACATTGTGTTGGAGGGCTCTATGTCGAAACAGTAGTTTTCGACGATCTTCGCCGAATAGCCGTGGGTCTTCTCATAGAGCGCGCCCACCGCGTTGTAAACGGCCTGTCCCCACCGCTGGTGATAGGTGGAGGTGACGATCGTTATGGAGTCGATTCCGTTGGCCTCCAGAATCACAAAGGTATTGACGGCGTTTTCCACGGTGGTCATCGCCTGTTCGTCGATGAAGATGCGTGCGGCGTCGATGCCGCAGTTCTCGGCCAGGTAAACCTTCATCAGGCCCGCTTCGGTGTGCTGTTCCGGGTTGTTCTTGCCGGTCGCACCGCCGGAGCAGACGAGAATGGAATCGGGGAAGGAGCGCGCCACTGCGGCCGCGGCTTCACACCGGCCCATCAATTCCTCGGTCATGCCGCCGTCCTTCAGCTCATAGCCAAGCACCACGATCGCGTGCGCGCCAATGTCCGCGGGCATTGCCTGCTCCAGGGCCGTCGCGCGCTCGCCGCCGTCATGGATATAGAGGGGATAAGAGGCGTCCAGATAGACCGTCTGCCAATGATCCGCGATGCGCCGGGCAACCTCATAATCCGTTTCGCTCACCGCGCGAACGGCGTCGAGATCGGCTTCGGTCCTCTTTGCGTCCCCGTCGGTCGGCGTATCATAGGCGGCAAAAAGGTCGCCCAATAAGGCGTTGAAATTGGACACGTTTTCCCCGTTTATGCTGTATTCTTCCGCCGCGGCCGACAGGCCCGCCATGAACATAAGGACAACCAGCAGCAGCGCGATTGACTTCTTCATCAACACTCACCTCGTTCGCTCTTGACTTAACTATATCATCCGTTTTTAAAATTTTCTACCAATTTTGTATAACAATTGTATTGTATTGACGGTTTACCGGCGTCAGACACAGCGCTCATACGATCCTGAATACCCGCGTTTCACCTTTCTTCATGTAAAAATCGGTGAAGTGATCGCAAGGCTCGGGGCGTTCGCCCGTGAACACGTCCTCCAGCGCGCCCTTATGCGGCAGATACAGCCGCTTTTCTCCATCAGAAGCGGCGTGCAGGGCCACCATCGAGCCGTAGGCGTACACAAAGTCGTCCGTGTAGGCATAGATATGCGCGCCGGCAGTCAAAAGGGCTTCCCGCAGCGCGGCGGGTCCGGGAACGCGGTCAAACCGGTACTCCTGCCATTCTTTGTGAACGCGCACGACGCCCTCCGCCAGCAGGACGGCGTAGACTCCTTCGTCTTCGCGCGCGGGGCCGCCCGCCACAAAGGCGATGGAGCGGCCGGCGCTTCGCCATGCGGCGAGGCCGGGGATATCCCCGCGGACGTTCACGAACACGACGGCCCGGTAAACGGCGGGATTCAGCCGGGCGAAATCCGTGAGGGCGAACTGCTCGAAGGCCGCGCCCGTTGCGGCCATGCGCTGGAGAAGCGGGCCGATGCCGCAGGAATCGGCGAACTGTCCGCCCGCGTATGTGTCGTATACCACGGCCACCTGAGACACAGGCTTTTCGCCGGCCTGCTCGCGATACAACCGCAGGGCCTTACGGACGCAGTCCATATACGCCGGGGTTTTGAACCACCCGCCCCACATATCGAACCACCACATGGCCGCGCCGCAGGAAACCGTCCTGGCGATGGCCCGGCGCATCTGATGCGCGGCCATGGCCTCGTCCTGCGGGCCAAACCACACGGGCGCGTCGTACTGCGTGTTCCCGGCGGGATTCGCGCGGGGCATGGCCTCGCTGATGGGCCGGCTCAGGTGCGTGCGCACGTCGCATTCTATGAACCATGCCTTGCCGTGAAGCCGGCAGGAGCCCAGCGGCCCTTGCAGCGCCCAGTCCGTGCCGGGCGCTCTCAGCGTATCGTAGGCGAAGGGGCTGGCAAGGAAATCCACGTCGCCGCTTTCCAGAACGATGTCTATGGCGTCGTGCCCGAAGCGCGTGCCGGCGTAGCCGTAAAACGCGCCGATCACGCGCTGTCCGCCGGTGACGCGCTTCGCTTCGTGGGCGAGCCAGACCAGCGCCCGGGCGGTCTCGACGCTGCGGAAGCGGTTGTAGTCCGCCGCCGGCGCGGGGAAGCGCCCTGTGTCCTGCGCGTAGGTTCTCACAGCGGGCGTGGGGACGCCGATTTTCTCAAAGCCGCCATATGCGCTGTCCCAGGCAGCGTTCAGCGCGCTGATATGTTTATACTTTGCCTCAAGGAAGCTGCGCCAGGCGCGCAGGGAGGTTTGGGAGTAGTCGGTCAGCTGCAGGGGATGGGTCATGGGCCGCATGAATTCTTCCGTCCACCCACAGGCGATCTGCCATCCCGCCACGTACTCGTCCAGCCCGCTCTCCTCCAGCCATTGCTGAAAGCGGCCCATGGCTTTCGTGGTGTCTTCCAGCCAGACGCGCGAGGAATAACTTTGATGCACGCTGGCTCCCGTCGCGTCCCGGCACAGCTCGCCGGGATGCGCTTCTTCCCAGAATGAGGGCGGCTCCAGCATGAGGCGGGGAATAAGCCATATTTCGCCGGGCTTCGCGCCGCCGACAGCCTGGCGGAGAACCTCCTCCGCCGCGGAGAAGTCGAAACTGTCTTCGCCTTTCCAGAAACCGGGATAGAACGGGCGTATGCCGCTCATGGGATTGATGCCCCGATCGCCCGCGTAAACGGGCGCGAACGCAAGCTTATAGCCCGCCGCGGCGAAGCCGGCGTAATCCGCCTTTTCCACCTGATAGCTCATATACCCGCATGGCGGGACGGGCTCGCCGTTCACCGTCAGAACGGGCAGTCCGCCCTTTATTACAATCGCGCTTACCGGCATGTTTTTTCCCTCGCATACTCAAATATACGCCATCCTGATCTGGGCGATGCTGTGCGGCGGCAGGACGATTTCAGCCGTGCCGTCGACAACCGTCACGGGCAAGGCCGCCTTCTCAAAGACAGATGTAGGCACGACGTCCTCCGAACGATACAGAACCGCCGAGAGGATCTCGCCGCAGCCGCGCAGCGTAAACCGCTTTTCTTTCGCATAGGCGCGGTTCAGCAGCGTGCAGGTGATGACGGAATCTTTATGGGTCGCCGTAACATCCTGCTCGAGCGCGCGGACAGTTCCGCCGGCGTGCTCTTTCATGAGCGAGAACGCGACGCCCGCGGGGGCCAGCTCAGCCCGATCTGGATGAACCATGATCGCGCCTTCATTGACCGACTCGAAATGGCAGGCCATTGTCACCCCGTATTTGTCCGCGTTGCGGAAAAGCATGTTCTGAAAAGCCGCGGCAAAAATGCCTTCGCTGACGCTCCCGATCCTGTACCACGCGTGCCAGGCGTTCCATTCATCGTAAGAGATTTTGATATCCGTCCCTTTGAGCTGCGCCGAGAGCTCCTGCATGCAGGTAAGATTCCCGGTATCCGCTTCCCTGATGAAGGCGTTATACTCGTGTTCGCGCTCGGCCGGGTCGATATAAGCGGGGAACGTGGTATAGTGGTGCAGTGAAACGACGCCTGAGACGTCAGTGAGCTTCTTTGCGCAGTTTTCCACCCAGTCCTGATTGGGATAGGGACCGGAGGAGCAAAGCGTGATTCCGGGAGAAGCGGCGAGCATCTTTTCCGCATGCGCACGCGCGTTTTTCGCGTAGCCCTCCGGGGTATTCGCGCCTTCCATATGCCCATAGCCCGCTTCATTCCCCAGAGACCAGAGCTTTACGCCATAAGGTTTGGGATATCCGCGATCGGCGCGTATTTTTCCGTAAGGCGTCGCGCTGTCGCCGTTGCAGTATTCAACCCACTGCGCGCTTTCCTCGGGCGTGTTCCACGCGGGATTGATGGTGATAAACGGTTCCGCGCCGATTTCCCGGCAAAGCGCAACAAAGTCGTCGGTGTTGATTTCATGAAAGTCATACCCAAGCGTGTGGGGCTGCGTCTCGAGCCCCAGATAAGACTCCAGCGGCGCGCGTATGTTGCGGGGGAGAAGGCCGTCTTTCCAGTGGTATTCTCCGGAGAAATTGCCGCCCGGCCAGCGCAGCAGCCGGATCCCGATTTCCTTCATTTTTTCGATCACATCCCGGCGCATTCCGTGAAAGTGATCCGACGGCATGAGGGAAGCCGCGCCGATCATCAGGGTTCCTTCCGTGTCGAAGGTGATCTCCAGCCGCGCCTCCGGGTCTTCCCGCGCGGGCGTCAAAAGAAGCGCGATTTCTTTGTAGTCTCCGGCGCGCGCCGTCATTGTCCCGCTGTCGTGAATCGTCCCGTCGCCCGCGAGCAGGGAGACGGCGACCTTCGTTTCAGCCAGCGCCTTCACAGCCAAGGAGCACTCGTAAGGAATCCCGCCCCTGACATACAGATCTTCCTGGCCGATTCCGCTTCTCCCCGCCGCGTAATTGGTAATGAACTGCGCGTTCCGTTCCAGGCGGCGGCGCATCCGGTATCCTTCGCCGTGACGGGTATAGACCCGGCTGCCGGTGAGCCCGCCGTCATCAGTCCCGAATGAGAAGAATGCTTTCTCTCCGATGGGATACCATCCGTTCGCGCAGCCGTACCGGCTGGTGTGCCCGACAAATTTCCTGTTTTTCAGGACCTCGGCGGACAAACCGCCGTTGACGCAGGCGCGGGTATGTTCGAGGTTGTCGCCGAACAGGAGCGGAGAGATGACCCGTGTCGACGCATGATCCAGGGCCACAGCGACATCGGCTTCAGGCCGGTCATATGAGAACTCTTCCATTGTCTTCCTCTTTTCGTTTCGGCAGTGTTTTTATTCCTAAAAACATGATTGGATCAGCCGATGGCTTTCAGTTCAGCAAGGCGATCAAGGCCGTGAGTCGGGTAATCTGGCCCCGCACCCTGATCTTTCGCAGCAGCAGGGCTTTGGCGGGGTTCAGCTTACCCTGAATGATGGAAAGGAGATCGCGTTCAGAGGCGGTAACGGTGCAGTCCGGCTTACGGGTTAAACAGCCGAGAACCGTCTGTCCGTCGGGAAGGATTTCGATCTCATAAACGTTTCCCTCGAGGGTCTCCAGCCGAAAGGCGCCGGGACACGCCTTGAGGCGGTCCCTGGCCTCCGCCGCCAAGGATGGGAGAGCTTCGACAAACGCCTGGAACGATTCATAATTCTGCATGGAAAAGACTCCTGTAAAAGAACGGCGTCCCTTATCGTTTCTACCGTCTCAGTATATCGGTTTTGAGGTTGTATGTCAAGCCGTACTCAGTCCAAAACACGGCTGTCGCGGATGATGGCAGTCCCCGTAAATTCTCGCTTGCCAGCCGGCCAGAAGCCGGATTATAATATAAGCGGAAAGACGCGAACTGAATGCGGCTGCAGGAATCAGGAGAGAGAAACATGATAAAGATCGGAATTGCGGGAGCGCGCGGGTTGTCCACAGTAATGGGCCTGCGTGCGGCGGAGGATGTGGAAATTGCCGCGCTGTGCGACCTTGACGAAGCGCTCCTCTCGGAGCAGAGCAAAAAACACGGCATCGGGCGCACATATCGGGTGTTCGAGGACATGCTGGAAAGCGACATCGACGCGGTGATCGTGGCGACGCCTATGCAATGCCACGTGCCGCAGAGCATCGCGGCATTGGAGGCGGGGAAACATGTGCTCTGCGAGGTCACGGCGGGCGTGACGATGGACGAACTGTTCTGGCTGTGCGAGGCGGTGGAGCAGAGCGGGAAAATCTATATGTTCGCTGAAAACTGCTGCTACTTGCCCCATTGCCGGCTGGTACGGGAAATGGTGAGGCGGGGCATGTTCGGCACCGTGTATTACGGCGAGGGCGAGTATCTTCACAATGTCCGCAGCCTGACCACCTATCCGAACGGCAAGACCTCCTGGAGAAAATACTGGCAGTTCGGCAAGCGGGGCAGCTTTTATCCCACCCATTCCATCGGTCCGGTGATGCAGTGGTTTGAGGGAGATCATATCGCCTCGATTTCAACCTTCAGCAGCGGACGGCATTATCCGGAAACCGGCTTAAGACAGGACGACACCACGGTGACCATGTGTCAGCTGGAGAGCGGGAAGCTCATCCGGCTTCGGGTGGACTGCATGTCAAACCGCCCCCACAACAACACCAGCTACCAGCTGCAGGGCACGAAGGGCGTCTATCAGACAGCGCAGGATCTGTATAACGGGAAAGATCTGGTCTGGCTGGACACCATGGATCCGGATTCGGCCCACGCCCGCTGGCACGACATTGAGGAATTCAGCGATCTGCTGCCGGAGCGCTATCGGAACGCCACCCCGGAGCAGAAGCAAGCGGGCCACTTTGGCAGCGATTTCTTCCTTGTGGAGGATTTCCTTCATTCTCTGCGCACCGGAGAAAAGCCGGACATCGACGTTTATCAGGCCGCCGAGTGGACGGCGGTGGGCCTTTTGTCCGAGCTTTCTGTTGAAAACAAGGGGCGCGCCATGGAGATGCCCAGATTCCGCCCGAACATGCCCTGGGATGAAAAGGCGATACGTCTATAGCGATGAAACGGAGGATGCGATTAATGAGGAATCATGAAGTCATCGGGCCACGGGGTTTGCTGGACGAACGCGGCAATCTGGCGGAGCCGGGCTGGTCGCGCAGCCTTGTCCAGAAATATGACCGGAGCCGGATCAAAGCGCCTGCCTGGCGAATCAAGGAATGGGATTACTATCTGGTCATGGGGCGGGACTTCGCCGGGGCGTTCACGATATCAGACGACGGTTACATCGGTTTGCAGTCGGTGTCGCTGCTCTTCCTCGGCGACAAGCCCTGGGAGCATACGGAAACTGTTTTGAACCTCTTCCCAATGGGCCGGATGAAGCTGCCGGCCGACTCTTTCACAGGAGACACGGCTTACGAAGACAAACGCCTGCGGATGCGGTTTTGCCCGAAGAACGGTACGCGCCGCATCACCTGCCACTTCGAGCGGTTCTGGAAGGACAAACCTTTTGACTGTGACATCACGCTCCGGCAGCCGGCTATGGAGAGCATGGTCATCGCCACGCCATGGGATAAAGACGGACACTTCTATTACAATCAAAAGATCAACTGTATGCGGGCGTCCGGATGGATGGAATATGACGGCGTGCGCTATGAATTCGACCCGGCCGCGGATTTCGGCACGCTGGACTGGGGTCGGGGCGTGTGGACCTATGACAATACCTGGTATTGGGGTTCGGGCAATGCGGACATCGGCGGCGCCGCCTTCGGCTTCAACATAGGTTACGGTTTCGGCAATACCAATGCCGCGACGGAAAACGCGCTGTTCTACAACGGCGTTGTCCATAAGCTGGACGATGTGACCTTCCACATTCCCGAAAGCGGCTATATGGATCCGTGGAGGTTTTCCTCTTCGGACGGCCGCTTTGAGATGGAGTTCACGCCCGTGCTGGACCGTGTGGCTAAAATCGATTTCGGGCTGCTGGTGTCGGACCAGCACCAGGTCTTCGGCCGGATGAGCGGCAAGGCGATTCTGGATGACGACACTCCGATTGAACTGAATAATACGCTGTGTTTCGCGGAGAAGGTCCACAATCGCTATTGAGGAGAGAAGGCCGCGAATAACGCTGGACATAAACGCTTTTTTGCGATATACTTAGACAAAAGAGTGCCGCCGGCGCGGCATCCGAAAAAACGGGAAGGATGATAACGGATGATTTCTTGGAAGAATCTCGATACGCTGCAGGCTTATAAAACGCTCAGCGCGCTTAAGGGGCATGTCGATCTGACCGATGCCATGGCGGGGGAGATGGGCGCGAAACGCGTCCGCGAATACAGCGTGCCGATGGCCGGCGGTCTGACGTTCAATTATGCCGCGCGGCCCGTGGATGGCGAAGTCCTCGCGGCGCTCAAGGCGCTGGCCGCGGAGGCCCAGCTCATCGAAAAATACGAAGCGCTGTTCAACGGCGAAATCATCAACACAGGCGAGAAGCGGCTCGTGCTGCATCAGCTCACCCGCGGGCAGCTGGGCAAGGCGGTCGTCGTAGATGGCGTCGACAAGCGCGCGTTTTACGTGAAGGAGCAGGAAAAGGCCGCGCAGTTTGCAAAGCGCGTGCATTCTGGCGAAATCGCCAACGCGGCGGGCGAGAAGTTCACCACAGTGGTGCAGATCGGCATCGGCGGCAGCGACCTCGGCCCACGCGCCATGTACCTGGCGCTGGAGAACTGGGCGCGCCAGAACGGTACTTTCAAAATGGAAGCGCGGTTCATCAGCAATGTGGACCCGGACGACGCCGCCAGCGTGCTCAAGAGCATCGACGTGTCCCGTTCGCTGTTCGTGCTGGTTTCCAAGTCCGGCACCACCCTCGAGACGCTGACCAACGAATCCTTCGTGAAGGACGCGCTGCGCAAGGCCGGGCTGGAACCCGCCCGACACATGGTTGCCGTGACCAGCGAGACCTCGCCGCTGGCGCGGAGCAGCGATTACCTCGCCGCCTTCTTCATGGACGATTTTATCGGCGGCCGCTATTCATCCAGCTCCTGCGTGGGCGGTGTGGTGTTGTCGCTGGCCTTCGGCCCCGAGGTTTTCGCCCGTTTCCTGAGCGGCGCGGCCGAGACGGACAAACTCGCGACCAACCCGGATGTGACAAAGAACGCGGCCCTGCTCGACGCGCTGATCGGCGTGTATGAGCGCAACGTGCTGGGCTATCCTACCACAGCGGTGCTGCCTTATTCGCAGGCGCTGAGCCGTTTCCCGGCGCATTTGCAGCAGCTCGACATGGAATCCAACGGCAAGTCGGTCAACCGTTTCGGCGAAGCGGTGGCCTATCCCACCGGCCCCGTCATATTCGGCGAACCCGGCACCAACGGCCAGCATTCCTTCTACCAGCTGCTTCACCAGGGCACCGACATCGTGCCGCTGCAGTTCGTCGGCTTCCGTCAGAACCAGGCCGGCATGGACGTGGACATCCAGGGCAGCACCAGCCAGGAAAAGCTGTGCGCCAACGTGGTCGCGCAGATCATGGCCTTCGCCTGCGGCAAGAAGGACGACAACCCCAACAAGGCGTTCGCGGGCGGCCGTCCCTCCAGCATCATCATCGGCGATCAGCTGACGCCCGAGTCCCTCGGCGCGCTGCTGGCGCACTTCGAGAACAAAGTCATGTTCCAGGGCTTCTGCTGGAATATCAACAGCTTCGACCAGGAGGGCGTGCAGCTGGGCAAGGTGCTGGCCAAGCGCGTGCTGGCACACGAGACCGACGGCGCGCTGAAGGCGTACAGCGAGCTGTTCGGCATTTGATAGAAAACAAAAATAACGATTCCCGCCGGACCCGACGGGGATCGTTCAGACCGTTGACAAAGACAAATTATCAGCGGTTTTTTGGCTCTTCACTACAACCTGTGGGTAGAGAATGAGCGAAAGCGCTTGAGACAAAAAGCATCACAGGGATTTCCTGATATACTTGAGATTGTCGAGAAATCAAGGTCAGGAGAAGAGCCCTGTGACAATCTCAAGTTTAGCG
>JAFXQO010000067.1 GCA_017527065.1 Clostridia bacterium | reverse complement strand
GCTGCGTGTCGCCAACGACGGAGCCCCGTTCGATCCGGAGTCCGCGCCCGGCGCGAAGGAGGGCCACTTCGGGCTGGAGGGCATGCGCCAGCGCGCGCTCCGGCTCGGCGCGCGGCTGCCGCCCTGTCCGCCGGTGGAAGAGGCCGTGCGCCTGGAGCAGCTGGAGGCCGACCTCACGGCGGCGCTCCACGCGCTGCCCGGGGCAAAGCGCCTTCGGCCCGCGCTGGAATTTTCGCTGCTGGAGGAGAGCGACCAGCTCTACCGCTTCGCGAACCTCCTGGACGCCGAGCAGGAGCGCCCCGCGGAATCCGTCGTCGGCGGTCGCATGGAGATCACGCCGGGCCGCCCCTGCGTCGCGGCCCACCGGCACCCCCTCGACGCCGCCTTCCGCCCGCTGGATTTCGACGCCGCGCCCCAGGGCGCCGCCCTGGCCCTGGCGCTGATGGCTCCCCTCGAGCGGCTGATCGCCTCCCGCTACGCCGCCCGGGCCGCCGAAGCGGCCGATCCCCTCGCCCGGGCGCTGTTCGCGGAGATGGCCCTCATCGAGGAGCAGCACGCCGCCCAGTACGAATCCCTGTGGGACCCCCGTCCCACGCCCCTTCACAACCTGGCGCTGCGCACGCGAGCCCTCGGCTACCTCTACCATTCGCTGCTTGCCGCGGAGACGGACGCCTCGCTGCGGGCCCTCTGGCAGGAACACCTGGACGAGCTGCGGGGCGACATGCTGGCGATCTCCCAATGGCCGGAAGGCGCGGCCAGGGCAAGCGAACCTTTCCCGCCGCCCTTCCTCTTCGGGGACACGGCCGCGCTGGTCCGCGCGCTGATGCCCCGCCAGGCGACGCTCACCATGCTGGAGGACAGCCTTGTGCCCGCGGAGCAGCTGCCCGGCGGCTGCCGCTATTTCGACTGGCAGCGCGCCCTGTGCGGCGACGGCGCGGACGCGCCCTCGCATCGGGCCGTCGCCCGCTACGCCGCGCGATACGGCACCGACTACCGCTTCGAGCGGCGGCCCAGTCCCATCGAGGCGCTGCAAAACCGCCGCCTGGACAACACCACCCTGGGACGCGAGCGGGTCGTGCCGGATCCCGCCCGCTGACGACGCCGTCCGACATTCTTTTCACCGCCCTGCGACACCGCCGCCCCGGTCAGGCCGCTTATAATGGCTTGAGGAAATCAACGAAAGCGAAGTGACCAAGCATGATCGAAACGGGGCGCAAAAGGGCGAAAGGCCGGTCGAAGCGGGGCCCGCGCCTGAAATTCCGGCTGCCGGACCCCGGCCGCTGCGCCGGCTGGGCGCTGCAGGCGGCGCTCATGGCCGCCCTCACGGGGTCCCGGCTGCCGGGCGATCTGTCGCCGTTTTCCACGGCGCTGTGCGCGGCGGGCCTGGCGCGGAACTGGCCGGCCGCCGCCATGGCCGCGGGCTGCGCGCTCTACGGCCTGGCCGCGGGCTGGCCCGCCCAGGCCCTGGCGGCGCTGGCCGGATGCGGCCTGGCGCTGGCCGGCGAACGCCTCGCCCGCCGCTTCCTGGGCCCGCGGCTCCCGGCGCGGCGGGACGGCGTGACCTGCCTGATCGCCTGGGCCGCTGCGCTGCTGCCCGGTCTTTTCCTCTCCCACGGCCTCCGCTATAACCTCATCGCCGCGGCGCTGTCCTCTACCATAGCCGCGCTGCTCGCCCCCACCCTGTCCGGCGCGCTGTCGCTCACGCCGAAGCGCCGCGTCCTCCTGCCGGACGAGCAGCTTTCCTGCGCCATACTGGCTTTGATGCTCATCACCGGCCTGGGCAGCCTGCCCTATTGCGGCGGGGAGATCGCCGAAGGCGCAGCCGTGCTCTGCACGCTGCTGGCCTCTACCCGGGGGCCGGCCCTGGGGGCGGGGGCCGGCATTGCCTGCGGGGCGGCGCTGGCGCTGGGATCGGGGGTCGCGCCGGCCGGTTCGGCCCTGGGGCTGTGCGGTCTGCTGGCCGGATGCGCCCGACCCCTGCCCCGGCCCGCCGCCGCGCTGGCCCTGGCGCTGGGCAACGCCCTGGCCCTCACCGACGGCATCGGCTTTACGCTGGGCGGCGTGGGCCTCGTCCCGCTGCTGGCGGGAAGCGCCCTGTACTGCGCCGTGCCGCGCCCGTGGCTCCGGCGGATCGGGCGGCTCATGGATGTTCAGCCGCCCCGCTGCGATCCCGCCCGGCTGGCCCTGCGCCTGCGCCGGGAAGCCGGGGAGCGGCTGGAACGCCTGGCCGCCGCCTTCGACGCCGCGGCGCGCAGCTGGACCGGCGAAGAAGCGCCGCCGGACGAGGCCGCCCTCGTCGCCGGGATGCGGGAGGCGCTCTGCACGGGCTGCGCCGGCTACGCGCGCTGCTGGCAGGGCGATCATCCCGAGGCGGGCCGGCTCATGTGCCGCCTGCTGAGCGAAGCGGTATGCCGGGGCGAAGCGCCCCCCGTGGGCGAGCGTCCCCCGGCCCTCGTGCGGCACTGCCGCCGCTCGGCTCAGATGGACAGGCGGCTCCAGCCCATGCTGAACGCCCTGGCGGAACGGGAACGCCTGCGCCGCCAGCGGGACAACCTGCGTTCCGTGGCCGCGCGTCAGGCGGCCTGCGCCGCGAAAACGCTGAAGGAATCGGGCCGGTCGCTCAGCCGCCCGCCGGCCATGAGGCCGGACCTCTCGCGCCTGGCCGCCGCCGCGCTGGACAAGGCCGGCCTGCCCGCCGCGCAGGTCACATCCGCCGCGGAAGGGCCGCTGCGCCTGTGGGCCGCGCCCATGAAGGGCGGCTGGAGCCCGGCCGAAACGGCGCGGGCCGCGCGCTCTCTCTCCGCCGAGCTGGGGCTGTGGCTTTCCTGGCGGACGTATCCCGGCGAAGTCCTGTTCACCGCCGCGCCGCCCTTCGCCGCCCGGGCGGGGTTCAGCCGCCTGCCGGCCGGGCCGGACGAGCCCTGCGGCGACACGGTCTACGTGGGGGCGCTGCCGGGCGGGCGGCTCATGGCGGTGCTGTCGGACGGCATGGGCAGCGGGGCGCGGGCGGCCGGGGAAAGCCGCAGGACGGTGGAGCTTTTGCGGCTGTTCCTGGAGGCGGGCTTCGACAGCGCCGGCGCGCTGGAAAGCGTGAACGCCCTGCTGCAGGCCCGTCGGGACGGCGAGCTGTTCGCCACCGTCGACCTGTGCGTGATCGACCTCATGACCGGCGAGGCGCGCCTGAGCAAGCTGGGGGCCTGCCCGTCGCTTCTGATTTCGGGAGGGCGGGCGAAGCGCATTGCCGGGGGACGGCTGCCCATCGGCATACTGGACAGCGTGTCCCCCGAGGAGCGGCGGCTGACCCTGCGGCCGGGCGACACCCTGGTGCTGTACTCCGACGGCGTGGCGGACGACCTTCAGGAGGAGGAAGCCGACTGGCTCGCCGGGGCGGCGCTCGAGGCGGCCGGGCAGCCACCCGCCCTCATGGCCCGCGCCCTGTGCGCCGCCGCGAAGGCCCGCGCCGCCCATCCGGACGACCGCAGCGCGGCGGTCATCCGGATGGCCATGGCCGGAGAAAGCGCCTCCGCCTGAACCCTTTATTTCTCTTTTTCATCTCATGAGGAACGCGGCGACGCAACGCCGCGCTCTTTTTCCCCCCGCACACATCTCCGGCCGGGTCATAGTATGCAGTGTGGCCGACGGGCCACGCGAAAACGCGAAGGGGGAATGAACATGTCGTTCTACAGCTATAAGAACGCGAACGCGGCGATGAGTCCGGGCTGCATCAGCGGCAATCCGCTGGAGGGCCTGAACCAGCGCGTGTGCGTGCATGTGAAAAACGTCTACGACAGCTGTCTGCAGCAGGAGCAGCTGAGCAACCAGGTAATCACGGTGTCCGGCATCGTGCCCGTGCTGCCCGACGGCTGCGGCCCCGCCGTCACCCGCCCCTGCAACTGCAACTGCACCGGCTGCAGCTGCACCTGCTCCTGCCGCACCTGCGGAGGCCCCATTACTTATAACGAAGCCGTTGAAAACGCCGAAAACTGCGCCTCGCTGCCCACGCCATGCGGCGCCTGGACCTTCGAGAGCTGCCGCTCTTCCACCACCTGCGGCACGATCAGCAACCTGACCGTCGACCGCCTGTGCGACCGGCCGCAGTTCGCCCGGGTCCGGGGCACCGTGAGCGTGCCCATCGACGTGCTCTTTACCGACCAGAACTGCCAGGAATGGATGGGCCGCGCCAACCTGTCCGTGAACCGCGACGTGCTGCTGGCCATCCCGGACGAATCCATCGTGCCCTTCACGCTGGAGAGCATGGTCAGCGCCATCTGCGTCTCCGGCGCGTACCTGGGCGATGGCCAGTTCCGCATCACCATCTGCGTCACGGTGGTGCTCAAGATCATCGCCGAGGTCGAACTGATGATCCCCACCTACGGCTTCTGCTCCGTCCCGCCCTGCGAGGAATTCGCGGAGAACGTGTGCGACGAATTCTTCAGCCTGCCGCTGTTCCCGCAGTCCGCCTGCCCGGACAGCAACAGCGCCGTCGCCGCCGCCACCCGGAACTGCGGGTGCGGTTCGGGCTGCAACAGCGGCTGCGGCAGCTGCGTGAACAACATGGGCGCGACCTGCGCCACGAGCACCTGCTCCTCCTGCGGCACCACCTGCCTGGGCAACGCGAGCACCTGCCCCCGCTGCGGCTGCGCCATGACCCGATCCACCTGATCCGCCGGGCCGGCGTTGGCCGGCGTCATCCGCCCACCCCGCGCTGCCCGGCCAAAGGCCCGGCAGGGGTGTTCATATAAAAGCGCCGCCGCGGAAGCCAATATCCGCGGCGGCGCCTGTCCCTATTCTGTTGTTGCGATCACACCATCAGTATCTGCCGCGCGATCAGGAACGCGCCCAGCAGGAAGGTGTAAACGGCGAACCACCTTAGGCCAATCTGCCGCACGATGTACAGCATGAGCCGGATGGCCAGGAAGCCGGAGACCGCCGCCGTGCCGACGCCGATGGCCAGCGGCACCGCGCCGCCCATCTGCTCGACCAGCGCGGTGAGCTGGGTCGTGAAGCTCACGCCCGAGGCCTCCGCAGCGTCGTAGATGTCCTTTGCCCCCAGCACGGCGGAGCCGAGGATGGCCGGGATGGACATGAGGAAGGAGAAATCCACCGAGTGCCTGCGGGAGAGGCCGGTGACCATGCCGCCGGAGATCGTGCAGCCCGAGCGGGAGACGCCCGGCAGGATGGCCAACACCTGCATGCAGCCCATCACCAGCGCGTCATACCAGCGCATGTGCTTGTGCTTCTGGGCGCGCAGGCGGTTGACCGCCTCGCCCACCAGCAGGACGAAACTGGTGAACAGAAAAAAATACCCCAGATACTTGAAGTCGCCGAAGTACCCCTCGAGCTTGTCCTTGATGGTCAGCGCGGCGATGACCGTGGGGATCGTCGCCAGGATCACCCATTTCAGCTCGGATTTGATGGGATGGCGCAGCATCTCCCAGATGGCCTTGCGATAGACCAGCAGCACCACCAGCAGCGTGCCCAGATGCAGCAGCACGTTCAGGATCTCGGGCGCTTCCCCAATGCCGAAAAACATCTGCAGGAGCGTCGTGTGGCCGGACGAACTGATCGGCAGGAACTCGGCCAGTCCCTGAACGAGACCCAGAAAAAACGCCTGAATATTGGACAAGGCGATACACCTCCTGAATAATTTGGAATTTGGAATTAGGAATTAGGAATTGAGTTTGATGAAAAAGGACGGTCTCCCAGCCCCGAAGGGGCTTCCCACAAACCAATAATTCCTAATTCCAAATTCCTAATTCCTAATTGAATCAAACAACAATGTTCACCAGGCGGCCCGGCACGAAAACCAGCTTTTTCACCGGTTTGCCGGCGATGAGCTTCTGAACCTCGTCCTGCGCCAGGAAGTAGTCGTTCGCCTGCTCGCGGGTGAGGTCGGCGGGCACGTTCATGCGGCCGCGCACCTTGCCGCAGACCTGCAGCGCCACTTCGACGGTGCTCTTCACCAGCGCCGCCTCGTCGTACTTCGGCCACGGCGCGCGGATCAGCTCGCCGCCGAAGCCGCACAGCGCGTTGATCTCCTCGGTGATGTGCGGGGCGACGGGGTTGAGCAGGTGGATGAAGGCGCGCAGCTCGCCGCGGGTGATGGAGCCCTTGGCGTACACGGCGTTGATGAGGGACATCATCGCGGCGATGGCGGTGTTGTACTTCATCTTCTCGTAGTCTTCGCCCACCTTCTTGATGCAGGTGTTGAAGTCGTAGGCCATGTCGGCTGAAATGGCCTCGTCGTCGGTCATGATGTCCATCAGGCGCCACACGCGGTCGAGGAACCGGCGGCAGCCCTTCACGGAGTCGTCGTTCCAAGGGGCGGCGGCGGTGTAGTCGCCCATGAACAGCACGTACAGGCGCAGGGTGTCCGCGCCGTACTGCTTCACGATGTCCAAAGGATCCACCACGTTGCCCTTGGACTTACTCATCTTCTCGCCGTCCGGGCCGAGGATGAGGCCCTGGTAGGTGCGCTTCGCGTAGGGCTCGGGGGTGTTGACCTCGCCGATGTCGTAGAGGAAGCGGTGCCAGAAGCGGGAGTACAGCAGGTGGCGCGTCACGTGCTCCATGCCGCCGTTATACCAGTCCACCGGCATCCAGTAGGCCATTTCCTCTTTGGACGCGAAGGCCTTGTCGTTGTGGGGATCCACAAAGCGCAGGAAGTACCAGCTGGAGCCGGCCCACTGGGGCATGGTGTCGGTCTCCCGCTTCGCGGGGCCGCCGCAGCGGGGGCAGGCGCAGTTCACGAAGGACTCGATGCGCGCCAGGGGGCTCTGGCCGTCCTGGCCGGGCTCGAAGTTCTCCACGTCCGGCAGGGTCAGCGGGAGCTGGTCATAGGGCACGCCCACGGTGCCGCACTTCGGGCAGTGGATCAGCGGGATGGGCTCGCCCCAGTAGCGCTGGCGGTTGAAGGCCCAGTCCTTCATCTTGTACTGCACGCCCTTGCGGCCGATCCCCTTCTCGGCCAGGTATCTGAGCATGGCCTCGATGGAGTCCTTCTTGTTGTCGTAGGCGTTGAGGAAGTCGGAGTTGATCATGCGGCCGTCGCCGGTGTAGGCTTCCTGGGAAATGTCGCCGCCCTCGATGACCTGGATGATGTCCACGCCGAACTTTTTGGCGAATTCCCAGTCGCGCTGGTCGTGGGCGGGCACGGCCATGATCGCGCCGGTGCCGTAGCCCATCATGACGTAGTCGGCGATGAAGATGGGGATCTCCTTGCCGCTCACGGGGTTGATCGCGGTGAGGCCCTCCAGCTTCACGCCGGTCTTGTCCTTCGCCAGCTGGGTGCGCTCGAACTCGGTCTTCTTGGCGCAGGCCTCGCGGTAGGCCTCGACCTCGCCCCAGTTGGCGACGCGGCCTTTGTACTTATCCAGCAGCGGATGCTCGGGGGCCATGACCATGAAGGTCACGCCGTAGAGCGTGTCGCAGCGGGTGGTGTAGATTTCGAGCGTCTCGTCCACGCCGCTGAGGGAGAAATCGACGAACGCGCCGGTGGAGCGGCCGATCCAGGTGACCTGCTGCTGCTTGATGCTCTCCGGATAGTCCACGGTCTCCAGGCCCTCCAGCAGCTTGTCGGCGTACTGGGTGATGCGCAGGTACCACACGTCCTTGGGCAGCTGCACCACGTCAGAATGGCACACGTCGCACTTGCCGCCCTGGCTGTCCTCGTTGGAGAGCACCACCTTGCAGTGGGGGCAGTAGTTGACCAGCGTCTTGGCGCGGAACACCAGGCCGTGCTCGAACAGCTTCAGGAAGATCCACTGGGTCCACTTGTAGTAATCCGGCAGGGAGGTGGAGATTTCGCGGCTCCAGTCGAAGGAGAAGCCGATCTGCTTCATCTGGTCGCGGAAATGATCCACGTTGCTGGTGGTGATCACGTGGGGATGGGTGTTGGTCTTGATGGCGTAATTCTCAGCCGGCAGGCCGAACGAGTCGAAGCCCATGGGGAAGAGCACGTTGTAGCCCTCCATGCGGCGCTTCCTTGCCACGACCTCCAGGCCGGAATAGGCCTTGATATGGCCCACGTGCATGCCCGCGCCGGAGGGATAGGGGAACTCGACCAGCGCGTAGAACTTGGGCTTGTCGTGGGCGGCCTCCGCGGCGAAGGACTGCTTCGCCTCCCAGTGGGCCTGCCATTTATGCTCGATCTCCGCCGGGCTGTAGATGGGGATTTCCTTCATCTGCTGTTGCTCCTTCTTCTGAAAAATACGAGCGCTCTCCATCTTCATAAGAGACGGAAGGCGCTGCCTTTCGCGGTACCACTCTTTTTTGGCTGAGTTTTCAGCCCGCTTTCACGCCCTGTAACGGGGGCTGCCGCCCTTTCGGGAGACTCGGGAACGAGTTCGGCGCGGACGCGGCGCGGCCTCGCACCCTCCGGCCGCTCTCTTGAACCTGCCCGCCGCCTACTGCTTTCCGTCGGCGTCCATAATTATGATTATTATAATCCGCATGCGGCGCGTTTGTCAACCGGCCGCAGCGCGAATGAACGGAAACTTAAGATAAAGCAGCCCGCGCCCCGGGGCCGGCGCGAAAGGTTTGGGGCGGTTGTCATTCTTTCACATAACACATTTGTGCTGGCGCCGGAAGGCCGGTTGTGTTATAATACAGGTTATACGGTGGGAAAGAATAACGGAAACGCGTTGACATGGAGGCTCATTATGGACAAGACGTTGATTGCCGTCGCGGCGCTGGCCATCCTCGCGGTGCTGAACATCATATCCTTCGGCCTGATGGCATACGACAAGCAGTGCGCCCGCAAGGGCAAACGGCGCGTGCCGGAAAAGCGCCTGTTCCTGGCCGCGATCTGCTTCGGCGGTCTGGGGGGCGTGCTCGGCATGAAGCTTTTGCATCACAAGACGCGGCATTGGGAGTTCAAGGCGTTTTTCCCGGCGATCCTGATCGTTCAGGTGGCGCTGCTGGCCGCGGCCGCCTATAAATTTCTCCTGTAAAACGGCGCGAACAGCTATCGGGCATCAGGGGTGGCTCTTTTAATATCTCGTTCAACAAAACGAATGTAGTCGTATTAAGCAACGACCCTATTGCCTCGCTGCGCTCGGCACTTCCCCTGAAAGGGGAAGCAAGATCGTTCCTTTTGAGGTGTTCTTCTTGGCTCCCCTTCCAGGGGAGCTGGCGCGCAGCGCCTGAAGGGTCATTCGCGTCATACGTCTTTTATGAACGACACTTCAAATGAGACGCCCCCTGTTTCAATCATGCGCAAGGCTTGACGGAAAAGCCGCTTCGGGGTATACTATAAACCGTTCGGGCGCTGTTTCCGCCTGTCCGGCCCGGCCGGACGGCGCATGCTGAAGGAGTAATAACGCAATGAATATCATCATAGTCAGCGACGGCCAGGTGGGCTACACGCTGGCGGAATACCTGTCGCGGGACGGCCACGACATCACCCTCGTGGACAAGAGCCGTCGCGCGCTGCAAAAGGCCAGCGAGACGCTGGACGTGCTGTGCGTGCTGGGCAGCGGCGCGAACCTGCGCACCCTCATCGAGGCCGGCGCGGAGGCCGCCGACATCATCATCGCCGCCACGACGAACGACGAGCTGAACATGGTCAGCTGCCTGGCCGCCAAACAGCTGGGCGCGAAATACGCCATCGCCCGCGTGCGCGACCCGGAATACACCGAAAGTCTCACCCTGCTGCAGGACAAGCTGGACATCGACCAGGCCATCAACCCCGAACGCGCCACCGCCCAGGAAATTTCGCGGCTCATGCGCTTCCCCTTCGCCATCAACGTGGAGAGCTTCGCCCATGGCCGGGTGGAAATGGTTGAGTTCCGGGTGGAAAAGAGCGACCGCATCGACAGCGTGCCCCTCTCCCACCTGCACGGCCGGTATCCCCACGTGCAGTTCAACGCCGTGCTTCGCGAGGGCGAGGCGATCATACCCGGCGGCGGTTTCGAGATCCACATCGGCGACCGGCTGTACGTGACCGGCGACCGGGTCTCCGTGACCGCCTTCTTCAAGCAACTGGGCCGGGACACGCAGCGGGCCAAAAACGCCATACTGATCGGCGGCGGCCACGTGTCCTATTACCTCGCCAAGACCATGGCCGGCATGGGCATCCACCTGAAAATCGTGGAGGTCAACGAGGAAAAGTGCAAATCCCTCTCCGAGACGCTGGACAACGCCGTGGTAATCAACGGCGACGGCACCGACCGGGAGCTCCTGGAGAGCGAGAACATCCGCGACCACGACGCGCTCATCTGCCTGACCGACCGCGACGAGGAAAACCTCGTGACCGGGCTGTACGGCGTGCGGCTGGGCATGCGCAAGGTGATCGTGAAGATCAACCGCCTGGAGACGATGGACATCATCGGGGACATGGGCATCGACAGCGTCGTCAGCCCCAAGCTGGCCACGGCCAACGTCATCCTGCGCGCCGTGCGGGCCCGATCCCATTCCCAGAGCTCCGTCATCGAGAAGGTCTACCCGCTGCTGGCCAACCAGGCCGAAGCCTATGAATTCGTGGCGCTGAGCGGCGGCAGCTACCTCAACATTCCCCTGAACAGGCTGAGCCTCAAGCGGGGCGTGCTGGTGTCCATGATCGTGCGCGGCCGCCAGATCATCATTCCCTTCGGCTCGGACCACATCGAAGCAGGCGACACGGTCATCCTGACCGCGCTGGCCGGCACGATGGTGGATTTGAAGGATGCCTTTGACGCGACGGAGAGATAGACGGCCATGAACAAAAGACTCATTCTGAAGCTGGCGGGCTCGGTCCTGCTGGTGGAGGCGGCGCTGATGTTCGCGCCGCTGATCATATCCCTCATCATGCGGAGCGGCGACTGGAGCGCCTTCGCCCTGTCCATTGCCATCACCCTGGCCGCCGGCAGCGGCCTGTCGCAGGTGCGCCCGCGGGACGATACGCTCAGCGCCCGCGAGGGCTTCGCCGTGGTGACGCTCAGCTGGCTGTTCGTCTCCTTCTGCGGCGCGCTGCCCTTCTTCCTGTCCGGCGCCATCCCCTCGCTGGTGGACAGCGTGTTCGAGACGGTTTCCGGCTTTACCACCACCGGCGCGACCATCCTCACCAACGTGGAAGGCCTGACCCGCGGCCTGCTGTTCTGGCGCAGCCTCACCCACTGGGCGGGGGGCATGGGCGTTCTGGTGCTCTCCCTGGCGATCATTCCGAAGATGGGCGGCCGCTCCATCTACCTCATGCGGGCGGAATCCTCCGGCCCCTCCACCGAGAAGCTGGTGCCCCGGGTGGGCAAGACGGCCAAGATCCTCTACCAGCTCTACATCGGCATGTCGCTGATCCTGATGATCGCGCTGCTCCTGTGCGGCGTGAACTGGTATGATTCCCTGATCCACACCTTCGGCGCGGCGGGCACCGGCGGCTTCTCCAATTACAACGCCAGCGTGGCCCACCTGAACAACCCCGCGGCGGAGATCGTACTGGGCGTGTTCATGGTGCTGTTCGGCGTCAACTTCGCCGTGTACTACCACGTCATCCACCGCAACTGGTCGACCCTGAAGCAGGGCAGCGAATGGCAGCTGTTTCTGGGCATCGTGGCCGCGTCGACTTTGGCCGTCGCGTTCAGCATCCTGAGGATGCCCGAGTTTCAGGGGCATTTCGGCCGCGCGCTGCGGGCGACGTTCTTCCAGGTATCCTCCATCATCACCACCACCGGCTACGCCACCGAGGACTTCAACCGCTGGCCCCAGTTCAGCCGCACGCTGCTGCTGGTGCTGATGGTGATCGGCGGCTGCGCGGGCTCCACGGCGGGCGGCCTGAAGGTCATCCGCATCCAGGTGCTGTTCAAGAGCATGGCCCGCGACATCCGCAAGACCGTGCATCCCCGCTCGGTCAACGTCATCAAACTGGACGGCCGCGCCCTGGACGAGAAGCTCATCTCCGGCGTGCAGGGCTATTTCTTCGCCGCGATGATGCTCATCATCCTGTCCACCCTGGCGGTTTCCCTGGACAATTTCGACTTTGAAACCTCCTTCACCGCCGTGGTGGCCACCTTCTTCAACATCGGGCCCGGCCTCAGCATGGTCGGCCCCACGGGCAACTTCACAGCCTTCTCGCCGGCGGCAAAATGCGTGCTCATACTGTGCATGCTGATGGGCCGTCTGGAAATCTTCCCCATCCTAATGCTGGCCGCGCCGAGCGCGTATGAAAAATAAATGGTTCATCACGATTTGTTGAGGGATTACAACTCCCTCAGTCACGCTCCGCGTGCCAGCTCCCTCAGGGAGGGAGCCAATACGGGAGACTCATGGCGACGAAGGAGAGCGTCTTAGCCTCCCTAGCCGAGGCAATGCCATCAACTTAAGCCATATGCAGCTGCGAAACGCGGCATAGGTAAACTCTTGAGTCTCAGGCGAATTGCCAATCATTAACAAATTGTGAACGGCGGGTTTGGGGCTTGACTTTTTTTCCCCCGTCGAATACAATGGTAGTGACAGAGCGACCGGGGCGCGGCGAAAGCCAGCTTACTGCCGGAGCCAAGGAGCTACCACCTGGCAACAGGAACGGGGCTCCTTTCATTTTTCTGGAGGTTTTGAAATGGTACCGTCGCTAAAACCTGCGCTCAGCTATGAGCAGCAGCTCGATCTTCTCGAAAGCCGCGGCATGGTCATCAGCGACAGAGAGGCGGCGCTGTCGGCTCTTCAGTCCAGTAATTATTATCGCATCAGCGGCTATGCTTTTGAATTCAAAACTCCAGGCACCGAGAACTATGAGCCAGGCACCGAATTTGCGGTTGTCATGGCTCTGTATGAGCTTGATTCGCATTTGCGAAACATTCTCCTCAGATATCTTGAAGAAATCGAAATCTCCGTTCGCACGCGGATTGCCTATTTCTTCTCTCACGAGTATGGCCCCTATGGCCATTACATGCCCTGGAATTTCGCGTCGGAAAATGATTTCTCTGAATTTGAAATCTCCTGCGCCAACGCGGTGAACAAAAACAAAAACGTGCAGTTCATTCAACACCACATCCGAAAATACAGCACTCCGACCCACTGCAACATTCATCTATGGGCACTGGTCGAAATCCTCTCCTTCTCAACAATCTCTAAATTCTATTCCGCCATAGCTCCAACCGTTCAACGCAAAATCGCTTCCGCCTTCAACAGTGATCCAAGCTACCTTTCCAACCAGATTCACTGTATGGCAAACCTTCGTAACATCTGCGCCCACTACGGCAGGCTTTACAATCGTCCCCTTTTCCCGGCTGTCAGGCTCTCGCCCAGTGTGTATAGGAATTATCATCGTTTTTTCTCCGCTGATGTGGCAACGACCTATCTGTTTGGTTATCTGCTGGCCATGAAAAACCTGCTGCCGTTCCCGTCGTTCAATCGCATGTTCTTTGAAATAGACGCGCTGCTTGATAACTACTATAGCATCGTCAATCTCAATCATCTTGGCTTCCCCGCAGAATGGCGCGAGTATCTGGATCTTTGCTTCGGTATAAAAACAGGAGTATGAGAAGGGCCGAGGTCTCACGCTCGAAAACGCCCGCGCGCTGGCCTGAAATCAGCCATCAATGATTGCCCTGTTCTCATTCTGAAGTTCCTTGGTTTTCCTGAGATGATGACATTGCTCTATGATGAGTTGGGCTCCCTCTCTGAGGGAGCTGGCACGTGAAGCGTGACTGAGGGAGTAATCGTCCCAAAGGAAAACGCGGAAAACCAAAAGAAAACAGGACGTTCCTTCCCGCGAAAGCGGCGGAACGTCCTGTTCTTTTTTATTCGGTTCAATGCGGGGCTGTCTTCCCCGTTCCGCCTCGCGGCGGCTAATAGAGGAAGCAGGCGACCTGGTGTCCCGGCGACACTTCCTTCAGCTCCGGCTTGGACTCCTTGCATTCCTTCCTGCACTCGCGGCAGCGGGTGTGGAAAGGGCAGCCGGTGGGCAGCTTGGAAGGCGAGGGCACGTCGCCCTGGAGGATGATGCGCTGGCGCTTGTTGTCCACGTCCGTGTCCGGGATGGCCGAGATCAGGGACTGGGTGTAGGGATGAAGGGGATTGGCGTAGATCTCGTCCGAACCCGCCAGCTCCACGATGGAGCCCAGATACATGACGCCCACCCGGTTGGAGATGTACTTGACCACGTTCAGCCCGTGGGCAATGAACAGGTAGGTGAGGTCGAATTCCTCCTGGAGCTGGACGATCAGGTTCAATACCTGGCTCTGGACCGACACGTCCAGGGCGGACACCGGCTCGTCGCACACGATGAAGCGCGGCTTCAGCGCCAGAGCCCGGGCGATGCCGATGCGCTGCCGCTGGCCGCCGGAGAACTCATGCGGGAAGCGGAGGGCGTACTGCTTGGGCAGGCCCACGTAGTTGAGCAGCTCGTAGCCGGCTTCCGTGCGTTCGGCGCGGCTCATCTTCGTGTGAACCAAGAGCGGCTCGGTGATGATGTCCAGGCACGTCATGCGGGGATTCAGCGAGGAGAAGGGATCCTGGAAGATGATCTGCAGCTCCTTGCGCAGATCGCGCATCTCGCGGTTTGAATAGCCCGCGATGTCGCGTCCCTTGTAGATGATGCTGCCGCTGGTGGGGTCCAGGAGCTTGATCAGCAGGCGGCCGGTGGTCGATTTGCCGCAGCCGGATTCGCCGACGAGGCCGAAGGTCTCGCTGGCCATGATGTCGAAAGAAATGTCGTTGACCGCCTTGACGATCAGAGTTTCGCCCCCCAGCCGGTTGCTCTTCGAGGCGAAATGCTTCGTCAGGTGCCTGGCCTCGATCATGGGCGTCTTGTCAGCCAATTTCCTCGCCTCCTTCCACGCGGAAGCAGCGCACCTCCCGCCCGTCCGGCAGGCGTCTCAGCGGCGGCTTCTGCTCATGGCAGGTTTTCATGCACTGGTCGCAGCGCGTGCAGAACGGGCAGCCCTTCGGCAGCTGGGAAAGATCCGGCACGATGCCGGGGATGGTGTACAGCTTCTGCCCCCGCGGCGTGGAAAGCCGCGGTATGGCGCCCAGCAGGCCCTGGGTGTAAGGATGCAGCGGATTGAGGAACAGGTCCCGCTTCAGGCCCATCTCCATGATGCTGCCCGCGTACATGACCACCGCGCGGTGGGCGATGTCCGCGACGACGCCCAGGTCGTGGGTGATGAACATGACGGCCATCTTTTCCTCGTCGCGCAGCGTCCGGATCAGGTCCAGGATCTGGGCCTGTATGGTCACGTCGAGGGCCGTGGTGGGCTCGTCCGCGATCAGTATCTTCGGGTTGCAGGAGAGCGCCATGCAGATCATGACCCGCTGGCGCATGCCGCCGGAGAGCTGGTGCGGATAGGTCTTCAGCCGCTTTTCGGCGTCGGGAATCTGCACTTTGCGCAGCAGCTCCACCGCCCGCGCCTCCGCGTCCTTGCGGCTCAGCTTCATGTGCAGCGTGATGGCTTCGGTCAGCTGCCGGCCGATGGTCAGCACGGGATTCAGCGACGTCATGGGCTCCTGGAAGATCATGGAGATCTGGCCGCCGCGCACGGCGCGCATCTCCGCCTTGCTGAGTTTCAGCAGGTCGCGGCCCCGGAACATGATCTCGCCGCCGGCAATCCGGCCGGGCGGATTGGGCACCAGCTGCATGACGGACAGCGCCGTGACGCTCTTGCCCGAGCCGCTCTCGCCCACGATGGCCAGCGTCTCGCTCTCGTCGATATAGAAGCTGGAGTTGTCCACGGCCTTGATGATCTTGTTCTTGTCAACCTTGAATTGGGTGGTCAGGTGATTGACCTCTAACAGTTTCGACATGGCGGCTCCTCCTTACTTCAAACGCGGATCGAGCGCGTCGCGCAGGCCGTCTCCCAGCAGGTTGAAGCAGAGCACGGTCAGGGCGATCGCCACGCCGGGGAACATGATCATGTGGGGGGCGGAGTTGATGTAGGTGCGGCTGTCGGACAGCATGTAGCCCCATTCCGCCGTGGGCGGCTGCACGCCCAGGCCCAGGAAGCCCAGGGAGGCCAGCGACAGGATCGCGCCGCTGACGCTCATGGTGGCGTTGACGATGATGGGCGCCAGGATGTTGGGCAATATGTGCTTGAACATGATGCGCACGTTGGTGCAGCCGATGGCCCTGGCGGAGGTCACGTAGTCCATCTCCTTGGCGGAGAGCGTGGAGGAGCGGATGATGCGCGCCGGGCCCGGTATGCTCACCACGGCGATGGCGATGATGGCGTTCTGTATGCCGCGCCCGAACACGCTCATGAAGATGATGGCCAGCAGTATGCTGGGGAAGGATTGGATCATCTCCATGATGCGGGAGAGGATCGCGTCGACCCAGCCCCCGTAATAGGCCGAGAAGATGCCGATGATGGAGCCCAGAAGGGTCGAGATGGAAACGGATATGAAGCCGACGGACAGGGAGATGCGCGCGCCGAAGAGCAGGCGCGTCAGGATGTCGCGGCCCTGCTCGTCGCAGCCCAGGGGATGGGCCACGCTGGGCCCGTGCTTCGCCTCCGACAGCACCACCTCGTAGGGGTTGTAGGGCGTCAGCCAATCGGCGAAGACCGCGCCCAGGGCCAGCAGCGCCAGCACCACCAGCGCCACGACGGCGGTCTTGTTCTTATAGAACCGCTTCCACGCGTCCTTCCAGAGGGACGAAGGAGCGCTGGCGGACAGGTCTTCCTGCGTCATAAAGTTGTTCTGCTTTGACGATTCTTCCATGACAGCCTCCTCCTTTCCTCAGTAGCGGATGCGCGGATCCAGCGTGCCGTACAAAAGGTCCACCAGGAGGTTCATCAGCACGGAAATGACCGCCACGAGCATGCAGCCGCCCTGCACCACGGCATAGTCGGAATTGTTGATGCCGTCCACGATGTACTTGCCCACGCCGGGCCAGGCGAACACCGTTTCCGTCAGCACCGAGCCGCTGAACAGGCCGCCCAGCTCCATGCCGATGACCGTGACCACCGGGATCAGGGCGTTCTTCAGGGCGTGGCGGATGATGACGACGCGCTCGCCCAGGCCCTTGGCCCGGGCCGTGCGGATGTAATCCTGGCGGATGGTCTCCAGCATGGTGGAGCGGGTGTAGCGCATGATGGAGCCGATGGAGCCGATGGCCACGCAGAAGCCCGGCAGGAGCATGTATTTCAGCGTGGAAACCAGCGCCGGCCCGTCGCCGGTTATGATGCAGTCCAGGATATAGAAGCCGGTGATCTCCTTCGGCCTGAGCAGGAAATTGAAGCGCCCGGAGGCCGGAAGCCATTTCAGGTTGACGGCGAAGGCCAGCATGAGCATGAAGCCCAGCCAGAAGCGCGGCATGGACACGCCCACCAGGCCGCCCACCTGGCAGATCCGATCCAGCCAGCTGTTCTGGTGCACGGCGCAGATGACGCCCAGCGTGATGCCGACCACCGCGCCGATGAGCACGGAGAACAGGGCCAGCTCAATGGTGGCGGGCATGCGGCCCATGATCTCCTTGAGCACGGGCTCCTGGGAGAAGAGCGACGTGCCCAAATCTCCCGTCAGCATTTGCTTGAGGTAGATCACGTACTGCTTCCAGATTGGCTCGTTGAGCCCCAGGTGCTCCGTCAGCGCGGCCGCCCGCTCCGCGCTGGCCCGCTGGCCCAGCAGGAGATAGGCGGGGTTGGGCGAAAAGATGCGCATCAGCACAAAGACGATGGTCACGATGCCCAATATGACCGGGATGGCCATCAGGAGCCTCTTGATGGTGTATTTCAGCAACGGGCACTCCCCCTCACTCAGCCGGCGTCAGATGTCGCCGCTGCCGGATCCGCCACGGGCATGGCCGATCGGGCAGCGGCACACCGCGGCCTGATATGGCGTTGCCCCCCGCATGCTGCGGAGGGCAACGCTGCAGTGTGTCGATTCAGAACCTGAGCGCAAGCGCGTATTACTTGGCCAGCTTGACCTTCCAGGTGTGGTTGCCGATGCCGCCGAAGCACTCGCTCGCGTTGAGGATCAGCTTGGAGGTGGCGATGTGATCGACACCGTGGGCGATGATGTAGACCGGCACGTCGTCGTTCAGCTTCTGAGCGGCCTTGATGTACCACTCGGTCGCCTCTTCATAGGAAGTGGACTGGATGCCGTTGTCGAAGTACTCGTTGAACTCGGGATCGGTGTAGCCGGAGTGGTTCGCGCCGCCGCCGATTTCATCGTCGCTGAACAGGAAGAGGATGTTGGAGGTGTCGTTGTAGTCGGCGCCCCAGCCGTGCAGAACCACGTCATAGTGATCGTCGCCCTCCGGGATCGGATCGGTGTAGATCACATTCAGGAACTCGGACCAGGGGGAGACGATCTTCAGGTTGACCTTGATGCCAACCTTCGCCAGCTCGGACTGGATGGTGACGGCCAGCTTCTCTGCGGCGGGGTTGTAGCCCTTGACCACGTTGTAGGTCATCAGGGTGAACTCGAAGCCGTCCGGATAGCCCGCCTCGGCCATGAGCTCCTTGGCCTTCTCGGGATCGTAGCCGATGCTGGTGTAGCCGTCGTAGCTGCCGCCGGCCATCAGGTAGGGGATGGCGGAGGTAGCGGTCTCCATGGAATCGCCGTACAGGGCGGCGACGATGGTGTCAAAGTCGAGGGCGTAGCCGACGGCCTGGCGCAGGCGGATGTCAGAGAACAGCGGGTTCTTGTCGAAGTCCGCGAAGGACATGATGCTCAGGGAGTTGCCCTGGTAGGACATCATGTCGGCGGTGCCGGAGTTCTCGATGGTGGCGTAGTCGTCCTCGGTCATGTAGTTCAGAGAATGGATGCCGCCGGTGAGCAGCTCGTTGACCGCGGTGTTGGCCTCGGGGATGATGCGGATGATGACGCCGCCGTTGGCGGGCTTGCCGAGATGGTATTCGTCATTGCGCACCAGCTGGACATACTGACCGGAAACCCACTCGACGAACTTGTAGGGGCCGGAGCCGACGGGGTGCTTGTCGAAGCCCTCGGGATCGGCCTCATAGGCGGTGGGGGACACGATGCCGGCGGCCAGAGAGCAGGAGCCGATCAGCGTCAGGAAGGCGTTGTTGGGCTGCTTCAGCTGCACCACGAAGGTGGTGGCGTCGGTGGCCTCATAGCTCGCCACGTCGCTGTAGAACAGCTCGGCGTAGGGCATGTTGCAGTAGGGCTCGTCCGCGAAGGTCTTGCCCTCGGCGGGCACCACGCGGTCCCAGTTCCACTTCACGGCGTAGGCGTCCAGGTCGGTGCCGTCATGGAACTTGATGCCGGGCTGGATGTGGAAGGTGTAGGTCAGGGCGTCGTCGGAGACTTCCCAGCTCTCAGCCACGTTGGGAGACAGGGAGCCGTCCAGGTTGTACATGACCAGCGCGTCGTACACCAGGGCGGTGACGATGGTGGACTGGCCGTCGGAGCAGAGGTACGGATCCATGTGCGTGGGGTCATCCGTGGAGGACACCATGTAAATAGCGTCCGGGTTGTAGTCGGCCTCGGCCATCGCAAAGCCGCTCATGGTGAAGAGCATTGCAAGAGCCAGCGCCATCGCCAGGATCTTCTTCATAAGGTTGTTCCCTCCTTGATTGGTTTAAGCAAAAGTCTTTTTGCTTTTGTAAATTATAAGTGTTTTTGCAGGATATGTCAATACAAAAATGCAGAAACATGTTTTCCACCGAATGCGCAAACGGCCTTGATTTAACGCCGGTTCCAGTGTATAATAATTTAACAAAGGAGGCATTTGCATGAAGACGACGATGAACGCCCTTGTCAAGACCGAACCCGGAAAGGGATTGGTCCTCAAGAAGATGCCCGTGCCCCAGCCGGGCCTGGGCGAGGTACTCATAAAGGTGCACAAGACCGCCATCTGCGGCACGGACGTACACATCTACAACTGGGATCCCTGGAGCCAGGAGAACATCAAGCCCCCGGTGATCGTCGGCCACGAATACGTGGGCGAGATCGCCGCCCTCGGCATGGGCGTCACCCAGTATCGCGTCGGCCAGCGCGTGTCCGGCGAGGGGCACATCGTCTGCGGCCACTGCCGCAACTGCCGCGCCGGTAACGGCCAGTGGTGCGAGAACACGAAGGGCGTGGGCGTGAACCGGGACGGCGCCTTCGCCGAATACCTGGTGATCCCCGCCTACAACGTCATCCCCATCCCGGAGGGGATCGACGAGGACGTGGTGGCCTTTTTCGACGCCTTCGGCAACGCCACCCACACGGCGCTCATGTTCGACGTGATCGGCGAGGACGTGCTCATCGCCGGGGCGGGGCCCATCGGCATGATGGCCGCGGCCATCTGCCGCAAAAACGGCGCGCGCAGCGTGGTGGTGACCGACCTGAACGACTACCGGCTCGATCTGGCCAAAAAGATGGGCGCGACCCGCACCGTGAACCTCACCCGGGAGAGCCTGGACGACATCTATGGCGACCTGCACATGGTGGAGGGCTTCGACGTGGGCCTGGAGATGAGCGGCAGCGGCGCGGCGCTCAGCAGCATGATCGAACACATGCGAAACGGCGGCAAGATCGCCCTCTTGGGCCTGCAGCAGCCCGGCGTGCAGATCAACTGGAACCACGTCATCATGAAGGGCCTCACCCTCCAGGGCATTTACGGCCGCAAGATGTTTGAAACCTGGTACAAGATGATCACCATGGTGGAGGGCGGGCTGGACCTGACGCCCATGATCACCCACCGCTTCAGCTATAAAGACTACGAGAAGGGCTTCGCGGCCATGAACAGCGGCATGGCGGGCAAGGTCGTGCTGGACTGGACGCATATCGACGAGGAGGAATGACATATGAAGGAAGCGCTGAAGCGCTATGAAGAAGAGCTTGAGAGCATCCGCCAGGCGGGCACCTACAAAGAGGAGCGCGTCATCACCACCCCCCAGCGCAGCCGCATCGACACCACAAAGACCCGGAACGTGGTGAACATGTGCGCCAACAACTACCTGGGGCTTTCCGACAACCCGCGCATCATCGAGGCCGCGAAGAAGAGCTACGACGAGTGGGGCTACGGCCTGTCCAGCGTGCGCTTCATCTGCGGCACCCAGGCGCTGCACAAGACGCTGGAGAAAAAGATCGCCGACTTCGTGGGCATGGACGACGCCATCCTCTACTCCTCCTGCTTCGACGCCAACGGCGGCCTTTTTGAAACGCTGCTGGGCAAGGAGGACGCCATCATATCCGACGAGCTCAACCACGCCAGCATCATCGACGGCGTGCGCCTGTGCAAGGCCATGCGCTACCGCTACAGGAACAACGACATGGACGACCTGGCCGCGAAGCTCGCCGAGGCCAAGGCCGCCGGGGCCCGCACCATCATGATCGCCACCGACGGCGTGTTCTCCATGGACGGCTTCATCGCCAACCTCAAGGGCATCTGCGACCTGGCCGAGCCCTACGGCGCGCTGGTCATGGTGGACGACAGCCACGCGGTGGGCTTCATGGGCGAGCACGGCCGGGGCACGCCGGAATACTGCGGCGTGATGGGCCGGGTGGACGTCATCACCGGCACACTGGGCAAGGCCCTGGGCGGCGCCAGCGGCGGCTACACCGCGGCCCGGCAGAGCATCGTCGACCTGCTCCGCCAGCGCAGCCGGCCCTACCTGTTCTCCAACACGCTGGCCCCCGCCATCGCCGCCGCGGCCTGCGAGACCTTCGACATGCTGACGGAATCCACCGAGCTGCGCGACCGCGTGCATGAAAACACGGCCTACTTCCGCAGGGAGCTGGGCAAGCTGGGCTTCGACGTGCCCGAGGGCACCCATCCCATCGTGCCGGTGATGCTCTACGACGCCCGCGTGGCCCAGGAATTCGCCGCCCGCATGCTGGAAAAGGGCGTGTACGTGGTGGGCTTCTCCTATCCCGTGGTGCCCATGAACAAGGCCCGGGTGCGCACCCAGGTCTCCGCCGGGCACACGAAGGAGGACCTGGACTTCGCCGTCCGGTGCTTTAAGGAAGTCAAGGAGGAAATGGGCATCTAACAAATCCGGCCTTGACTTTTAACCGGCGTTCTTCTACAATGAATACGGAAAAAGCGAATATATCTGGTTTCGGATGAACGGATCGGGAGAGATCATTTCGATATGAAGCCGAAGGGGCATAAAACTCTCAGGCAAAAGAACCGGTTCGGGACGAACCTCTGGAAAGCGGCGACGCACCGAAGAAGCAATCCGCTCAGGCGGAGAATCTTTCAGGTCATAAAACAGAGGCGCGGGGGCAGTGAGCCTTCTGCGCCTCTGTCTATTTTTGAATAAAGGTGGGGTGTATCGTGGAACTCAAGACGCCTCTTTACGACGTCCACATCGCCGAGGGCGGCAGGATCGTGCCCTTCGCGGGGTATCTCCTGCCGGTTCAGTATGGGACCGGCGTGGTGGCGGAGCACATGGCGGTGCGGGAAAAGGCCGGCCTTTTCGACGTCTCCCACATGGGCGAGATCACTTTCAAAGGCCCGACGGCCCTCAGGACGCTGAACCACATCCTGACCAACGATTTTACCGGCATGAAGGCCGGCCGGGTGCGCTACAGCGTGATGTGCAACGAGCGCGGCGGCTGCGTGGACGACGTGCTGGTCTACAAGTTCGGCGAGGAGGATTACCTGGTGGTGGTGAACGCCTCCAACCGGCGCAAGGACTTCGCCCACATGGCGGCGAACACGCTGGAGGGCACCGAAATCGAGGACGTCTCCGATTCCCTGGCCCAGGTGGCGCTGCAGGGCCCGGCCTCTCCCGCCATCATGGAGAAGCTCCTGCCCCGCGAGCGCATCCCGCAGAAGTACTACACCGCCCTCCGCGGCGTGGAGATTGACGGCATGAACTGCATGATCTCCCGCACGGGCTACACCGGCGAGAACGGCTACGAGATCTACACGGCCTGCGAAAACGCGGAAAAGCTGTGGAAGACCCTGCGGGTGGCGGGCGCGGAATTCGGCCTGATCCCCTGCGGCCTGGGCGCCCGGGACACCCTGCGCCTGGAGGCGGCCATGCCGCTTTACGGCCACGAGATGGACGAGGACATCACGCCGCTGGAGGCCGGGCTGAGCTTCGGCGTGAAGCTGGGCAAGGAGGAATTCATCGGGCGCGACGCCCTCGTCGCCGCCGGGGAGCCGAAGCGGGTCCGCGTGGGCCTGGCCGTGACGGGCCGGGGCATCATCCGCGAACACCAGGACGTGTTCATCGGCGGGGAACTCATCGGCCGCACCACCTCCGGCACCCACTGCCCGTACCTGGGCCGGGCCGCGGCCATGGCGCTGATCGACGCGAAACACGCCGCGTTGGGCACCGCCGTTGAAGCGGACGTGCGCGGACGCCGGGTGGCCGCCGAGATCGTGCCCCTGCCGTTTTACGTCAAGAAGGATTGATCCATCCGGACATTATAAATTATGAGGAGGCAACCGTTATGGCGAACATTCCCGCGGAACTGAAGTATACCAAGTCTCACGAATGGCTGAAAGAGGAAGACGGCCTTGTGGTGGTGGGGCTCACGGACTTTGCCGCCAACGCCCTGGGCGACATCGTGTTCATCAACCTGCCTCAGGTGGGCGACGAAGTGACCGCCGGCGAATCCTTCGCGGACGTGGAATCCGTCAAGGCCGTCTCGGACGTGTACAGCCCCGTCTCCGGCCGGGTCGCGGAAATCAACGAAGCGCTGCTGGACGCGCCGGAGCGGGTCAACCAGGATCCCTACGGCGCGTGGTTCATCAAAATCGAAGGCGCCGCCGGAGCGGAGGAACTGCTGGACGCCGCCGCCTACGAGGCCGTCTGCGCCGCCGAGGAGGAAGCCTGATGGGAAGCTACATTCCTTCCACCGCCGAGGAGCGGCGGCGGATGCTGGAGGCGATCGGCCTTTCCTCCGCCGAAGAGCTGTACCGGGACGTGCCCGCCTCCGTGAAGCTGAAAAGCCTGGATATTCCCGAGGGCGTAAGCGAGATGGAGGCCGCCGCCGCCGTGAGCGCGCTGGCCGAGAAGAACCGGCGCTACCGGACGATCTTCCGGGGCGCGGGCGCTTACGACCACTACATCCCCGCCATCGTGAAGACGGTGACCGCCAAGGAGGAATTCCTGACGGCCTACACCCCCTACCAGGCGGAGATCAGCCAGGGCGTGCTGCAGTCCATCTTCGAATACCAGACGCAGATCTGCGAGCTGACCGGCATGGACGTTTCCAACGCCTCGGTCTACGACGGCGCGGTGGCCGCTGCGGAAGCGGTCATGATGTGCCAGGAGCGCAAAAAGACCGGCGTGCTGCTGCCGGACACGGTGGACCCCCAGGTCATCGCCGTGGTCAAAACCTACTGCGAGAGCCGGCGCGTGCCCGTGACGGTGCTGCCTTCGGCGGAATACGCGCTGGACCTCAGTGCCCTTCGGGCCGCGCTGAACGAAACCGTCGCCTGCGTGTACGTCCAGAGCCCCAATTTCTACGGGACGCTGGAGGATGTGGAGGCCGTCGCCTCCGCCGCCCACGAGGCCGGCGCGAAGGTCATCATGGCCGCCAATCCCATCTCCCTGGGCCTTCTGAAGACGCCCGGCGAATACGGCGCGGACATCGCCGTGGGCGAAGGCCAGCCCCTGGGCATGCCCCTGGGCTTCGGCGGCCCCTACCTGGGCTTCATGGCCTGCAGATCGGCCATGATGCGCAAGCTGCCCGGGCGCATCGTCGGCCAGACCACAGACGGCCAGGGCCGGCGCTGCTTCGTGCTGACCCTGCAGGCGCGGGAGCAGCACATCCGCCGGGAAAAGGCCTCCAGCAACATC
>JAFXQO010000066.1 GCA_017527065.1 Clostridia bacterium | reverse complement strand
CGGCTGCCCCAACGGCAAGAAGTTCAAGGCCGTGCAGACCGGCGGCCCCTCCGGCGGCTGCCTGCCCGAGTCCCTGCTGGACACCCCTGTCGACTATGACAACCTGATCGCGGCGGGCTCCATGATGGGCTCCGGCGGCATGATCGTCATGGACGAGGACAACTGCATGGTCGACATCGCCCGCTTCTACATGGAGTTCATCGTGGACGAGTCCTGCGGCAAGTGCACGCCGTGCCGCGTCGGCACCAAGCGCATGCTCGAGATCCTCAAGCGCATCACCGAGGGCAAGGGCGAGGAAGGCGACATCGAGAAGCTGGAAGAGCTGGCCAACACCATCAAGAACACCGCCCTGTGCGGCCTCGGCCAGACCGCTCCCAACCCCGTTCTGTCCACGCTGCGCTTCTTCCGCGACGAGTATGAGGCCCACATCAAGGAAAAGCGCTGCCCGGCGCATCATTGCCAGAACCTGCTGCAGTATGTCATCACCGACAAGTGCCGCGGTTGCACCGCCTGCGCGCGCGTCTGCCCGGCTCAGGCCATCAGCGGCGAAGTCAAGCAGCAGCACAGCATCGACCCGAAGAAGTGCCTGAAGTGCGGCGCCTGCATGGAGAAGTGCCGCTTCGGCGCCATCATCAAGATTTAATCGTGCGGAGGATTGAGCAATGGAAAATATGATCACCCTGACGATTGACGGCATCGAAGTTCAGGCTCCCCAGGGTTCCACCGTTCTGGAGGCCGCCAGACTGGCCGGCATTCGCATCCCCACCCTTTGCTTCCTGAAGGGCATCAATGAAATCGGCGCCTGCCGCATGTGCGTGGTAGACTCCGGCGCCCGTTCCCTGCAGGCGGCCTGCGTGCTGCCCGCGGCCAACGGCATGAAGGTCAAGACCAACACGCCCCAGATTCGCGCCTATCGCAAGAACATCCTCGAGCTGCTCCTCTCCACGCACGAAAAGGCTTGCCTGAGCTGCATCCGCAGCCAGAACTGCGAACTGCAGGCGCTGTGCAAGGAGCTGGGCGTTGAGGACGGCGACAAGTTCGCCGGCGAGAAGGTCAAATACACCATCGACGACCTCTCCCCCTCCATCGTGCGCGACAACAACAAGTGCGTGCTGTGCCGCCGCTGCGTGTCCGTCTGCGCGAAGATTCAGAACGTGGGCGTCATCGGCCCGGTCAACCGCGGCATGAAGACGGCCATCGAATCTCCCTGGGAGATGCACCTGAGCGAGATGAGCTGCATCAACTGCGGCCAGTGCATCGTGAACTGCCCCGTTGGCGCGCTCCATGAGAAGGACGACACCAAGAAGGTCTGGGACCTTTTGAAGGATCCCACCAAGCACGTGGTCGTGCAGCCCGCGCCCGCCGTCCGCGCCGCGCTGGGCGAGGAATTCGGCCTGCCGATGGGCACCTCCGTGACCGGCAAGATGGCTACCGCCCTGCATCGCCTGGGCTTCGACAAGGTGTTCGACACCGATTTCGGCGCCGACCTGACCATCATGGAAGAGGCGAACGAGCTGGTTGAGCGCATCACCAACGGCGGCGTGCTGCCTATGATGACCTCCTGCTCCCCCGGCTGGATCAAGTACTGCGAGACCTACCATCCCGACTTCCTGCCGAACCTGTCCAGCTGCAAGTCTCCCCATGAGATGCTCGGCGCGATGGTCAAGACCTACTACGCCGAGAAGAACGGCATCGATCCCAAGGACATCGCGGTCGTCTCCGTCATGCCCTGCACGGCGAAGAAGTTCGAGGCGGCCCGTCCCGAGCTCGGCCACAACGGCCTGGCGGACGTGGACGTGGTCATCACCACCCGCGAGCTGGCCCGCATGATCAAGGAAGCCAACATCAACTTCAACCTCCTGCCCGACGGCGACTTCGACAGCCTGATGGGCGAGAGCACCGGCGCGGCCGTCATCTTCGGCGCGACCGGCGGCGTCATGGAAGCGGCCCTGCGCACCGCCTATGAGACCATCACCGGCGAGACCCTGCAGGATGTCGACTTCCACCAGGTGCGCGGCATCGAGGGCATCAAGGAAGCCGAGATCGACATCGGCGGCAACAAGGTTCTGGTTGCGGTCGCCAGCGGCACTGGCAACGCCACCAAGCTGCTCGAGCGCGTCAAGGCCGGCGAGAAGTCCTACGCCTTCATCGAGGTCATGGCCTGCCCCGGCGGCTGCGTCAACGGCGGCGGCCAGCCCATCGTCTCCGCGGAGACCAAGATGGACGTGGACGTGCGCGTCGAGCGCGCCAAGGCCCTGTACGGCGAAGACGCCGCCAAGCCCCTGCGCAAGAGCCACGAGAATTCGGAAATCAAAAAGATCTACGCCGATTTCCTCACCAAGCCCGGCAGCCATCTCTCTCACGAGCTGCTGCACACCAAATACCAGAAGCGCGAGAAGTACACGAAGTAATCCTCGCCCCACAGAAAACGACCTGCCCTCTCATCGGGGACAGGCCGTTTTATTGTATCCTGTTGTTTCCGCCGGTCGCGCTCAGCGCAGCGAGAACGTCATCTCGACCGGATTGTGATCGGAATAGGCGAAGCCTGTGTCGATGACGCGGCTCTCCTGAACCGCCACGTTCTGGGAGGCGAGGAAGCCGTCCACCGTGAGAACGTACTGCCGCTCGTTGTAGGGGCCGTCCGCGTTGCGGCAGCTGGGCACGGGGTTCGCCTCGTCCAGCGGAGCCACGAGAACGATGCCCGTGCCGTCGAAGGTGCCCTCGGGGATCGGCTGCGCCCATGCGTAAAGCGTGTCCGCGGCGGTAAAGTACACGCTGGAATCGCCCAACAGGTCCTTGTTGAAATCGCCGCCCGCGACGCACCAGTTGCCCGCCTCATATTCGCGCCGCATGTCGTCCAGCAGCCGCTTCAGCTGCTCCGTGGCGATGGTCCCGTCGGAGGTGTACGCCGACAGGTGCAGGTTATAGAGCACCAGTTCTCCCCCGCCCGCGACAGGTATGCGGCTGACGCTGTAGCACCGGTCCAGATCGAGGAACTTCGAGAGCCCAGTCTCGACGGGCAGCTCGTGCCGGATGGCCGAGGTCATGCCGTGGGCCGAGAAGGTGATCAGGCCCGATTTCGACGCGCCGTGGGGCTGCAGGATGGGATACATCAGGAAAGGCGAATCGTAGTTCTGCGCGAAAACACTGGCGTAATTCTCGCCCGTCAGCGCCATGCGCAGCGGCACGCGCTCGTCGGTGTGGTAGCTGCGCGTCGCGTCGATATCGACCTCCTGAACCAGGCAGAAATCGGGCGTTTCCGCCCCAAGGCGCGCGGCGATGGCCGCGAGGTTGGTATCCAGCCGCGTCTTCGACCAGGCCCAGGACTGCGTGCCGCCGTCCATGAAGAAGCCGTAGTCCGCCTCATACGCGCCGAAGCCGATGTTCCAGGACACGACGCGATAGCTTTCGCCCACCGCCGCCGCGCCGCCCTTCTTGCCCTCCACGTCGAGAATCTGATTGCCGATGCGGTGATATGAGATCAAAACGTACCCCACGTAGCCCGCCACTGCGAAGAGCGCCGCCAGCAGGACGCACAGCAGGACCTTGAATATCTTCTTCATGGGTTATTCCTCGCCAAAAATGGCGCTGGAATAGGCGGCTTTGGCGCTGATGCCATCCAGCATGCCGATCTTGCCCGCCATCGCGCTGATGACATCCTGCGGGGCGTCCACGGCCACGGAGATGATGTTCACATGGCGGTACCTGTAGGGAATGCCCATGCGGCCCACGATAAACTCCGCGTACTCGTGCAGAAGGCTGTTGAGCTTGTCAACCGAGTCGTATTTCTCCACAATGATGCCGATGACCGCGATTCTGTGTTCCATGTCCATGCCTCCTATGCTATTGATGATGTCATTATAGCATTTGCCGCCCTGTCCGTCAAGCGCGCGGCTGCCGGACAGCGCTCACCTTATTCGCCTGTCGCGAACAGCCGCTCGAAAAGCGTTTCCTCCCGGAAAAACGCCTCCCGCGACGGCTCCGCCTCAACGATTCGCCCCATTTCCTCATAATATTTCTGCCGCGCGATCACCACGTAGCCTGCCGCGCCGCGCGCTTCCCCGTCCACGACGGAGAGGTAATCGCCGCGCTCGCCCGTGAGCCGGGCGATTTCAGTTGCCTCTCCATCCTGCACGCGCATCACCCGCCACACCGACACAGAATCCGGCGCCACAAACGAAACGACAGGCTGGCCCGCTTCGTTTTTCTGGGCGTAGACCGTCCCCACCGGCAGGCTCGCTTTCCATAATCCTGAAACCTGCTTCGGCGCGGCGCCCGCGGGCAGCGCTTCGATGAGCAGACAGGCGCGCGGCGTGTCCTCCGCGGCCAGCATGGGCCGGGCGATGTCCGGCTGCAGCGAACGACTGTCCAGCAGCACGCGCTCGACGCCCTGGGGCATCGGGAAATCGCCCTCCCCCTTCGCGTTCGCCGCCAGGAAGGCCGCCGCCAGCCGGGCCGGATACCCGCCGCCCGTCACGCCCTGGCGCAGCTCGTGCCCGTCCGGCTCATCGTAGCCCATCCACACCGTCACGGCGAGGCGCGGCGTGTAGGCGGCCGTCCAGGCGTCGCGATTACCGCCGTCCGCCTCGCCCACCGTGCCGGTCTTGGCGGCGACGGGCGCGCCGACGGAGGCAAGCGCCTTGGCCGTGCCGCTGGCGGCGGTCTCACGCAGCACGTCGGTGAGGAGATACGCGCTGATCTCGCTCATCGCGCGTTCATTTTTCGCCTTGAAGGCGTACACCTCCCGCCCTTCGCTGTCCTCGATACGGCGCACCGCATGCGGCTCGACCGCCATACCGCCGTTTGCCAGCGCGCAGTAAGCCGCGCACAGCCGTGCGGGCGAAACGCCCTCCGTCAGCGCGCCCAGGCCCAGCGCGTAGTTGCGGTCGTTGTCGCTCAATTCGATGCCGAGCCGCTGGGCGTACAGCCGCGCGGCGTCGATCCCCACCCGGCTCAGCAGATTGACCGTGGCCTGGTTCATCGACTTCACAAGGGCCCGGCGAAGCGTCACAAGGCCGTAGCTGCTCCCTGAGGCGTTGGCGGGCGAATAGCCGTCGTAGGCGCGGGGCGAGTCGTCCAGCATCGTGATGGGCGTGCAGCCCAGCATGTCCACCGCCGCCGCGTAGACCGACACCGGTTTGAACGCCGAACCGGGCTGGCGCTTCATTTGTGTGGCCCGGTTGAAGCCCCGGCGCACGGCGTACTGCCTGCCGCCTTCCATACAGAGGATCTCGCCGCACGCCGTGTCAATAGCCACCAGCGCCGCCTCGGGCTGCGCCTGTCCGTCGCCCTCGGGAAAGCGCGTCAGGTCGGCAAACAGCGCGTCGGACAAAGCCTGCATGGCCGGGTCGAGCGCCGTGTATACGCGCCAGCCGCCGCTCATCAGCTCGTCGGCCGAGACCCCCAGCGCGGCGCAGGCTTCCTCGATCACCGCGTCCACATACCAGCCGCCTTCACCTGAGCCGCTCACGCGTGCGCCGAGGGGCTCAGCCTGCGCCGCCGCGCATTCTTCCGCGCTGATGAAGCCCTGCTCCCGCATGCGCTCCAGCACCAGGTCGCGCCGTTCGAGGGCGTTGCGCTCGTTCAGGTGCGGCGCGTAGTTCGACGGCGACTTGACGACGCCCGCCAGCGTAGCGGCCTGGGCGAGCGTGAGTTCGGAAGCCGGGCGGTCGAAATACGTGCGCGCCGCCGCCTCGATGCCGTATGCCCCCGAGCCGAAATACACGGCGTTCAGGTAGGCGGCGAGGATGTCATCCTTGCTCATGGAGCGCTCCAGCTTCAGCGCCAGCCAGGCCTCCTGCGCCTTGCGGGCCAGCGTCTTTTCGCCGCTCAGGTGCGTCAGTTTCACCAGCTGCTGCGTGATGGTGCTGCCGCCCTCCCGGGCCGAGCCGCTCATGGTGTCGCTCAGCAGCGCCCCGCCGATGCGCTTCAGGTCGATGCCCGCGTGGCTGTAGAAGCGCGTGTCCTCGATGGCGACGAAGGCCCGCTTCACCACCTCGGGCATATCCTCCGCGGCCAGCAGCGTGCGGTTCCGGGCGCCCGCGCTGGCGGCGCGTCGGCCGTTCCTGTCGAAGATGACCGTCGCCTGCGCGGGCGAAGTGATTTTCGCGAGATCGAGCGGCTGCCACGTCCACGGGCGAATGACGGCCAGCAGGGCGGCGGCCAGCGCCAGCGCCGCCGCGACGCACGCGAAAAAGACGCGCCTTTTCAAAGCGCCGCCTCCTTTCGATCGGTTTTCTCTCAGTATGCGCGCAAAGCGGCGGGGCAAAAATGGAAATTCCCGCCTTTTGCGCCGCGCAGGCCCGCAAAACGTATTGTATCCGCGCGGCGCATATGCTATAATTTGATAAAAAGGAGGTTATCGCCATGAAAAAACAGTGGCCTTTGGATACCGCGTTATCTTTTGATCCCTATTCCGGCGAGCCGAATCGCGACGGCGACCAGGGTTATAAGCTCCTGCCGGACGGCAATGTGCGCATCCGCGTGAAAGCCCCCGAAGCCCGGGAGGTCGTGATCGACCAGTTCGGCCGGGTGTTTCCCCTTCAAAAGGCGGACGACAGGCATTGGGAAGGCGTGGCCGCATTCGGGCCGGGGTTCCAGTACTTCTTCCTGAAAATCGACGGCGCGGACGTGCTGTGCCCGTACCTGCCGATCGGCTACGGCTGCTGCCGGCCGATGAATTTCATCGACGTGCCCGTGCCTGGCGAGGACTGGGACGGGCTGGACGGCGTGCCCCACGGCGCAATCGCGCGGCGGTACTATCCCTCCACCGTGACCGGCCGGACGGAAAGCTGTCTGGTGTACACGCCAGCCGCCTATGACCCGGCGAAGCGCTACCCCGTCCTCTATCTGCAGCACGGCTACGGCGAGAACGAGACCGGCTGGGTGTATCAGGGGCACGTGGCCCGCATCGCGGACCGGCTGATCCACGAGGGCCGCATGGTCGAAATGATCATCGTGATGGGCAACGGCATGGCGCAGTTGGACGAGGGCGGCAGGGATAACCGCGTGTTCCCGCGGATCCTGCTGGCCGACCTGATCCCCTACATCGAAAAGACCTATCCGGTGCGGACCGACAAGTGGCATCGCGCCATGGCGGGCCTGAGCATGGGCTCCTACCAGACCAGCGTCGTCACGCTGTCGCATCCGGAGCTGTTCGGCTATGCGGGCGTGTTCAGCGGCTTCCTGCGCTCACCCTGGCCCGGCAGCGCGGATAGCCACCTCGCCCTGCTGGACGACGGCGAGGCGTTCAACGCCAGCTTCCGCGTGTTCTATCGGGCGATGGGCACGGAGGATCAGTTCTTCAAGACCTTCGCCGAGGATGACGAGATGCTCAAGGACAAGCCGGCCCACATCATCCGCCGCACCTTCCCCGGCGGCCACGACTGGGGCGTCTGGCGGCGCTGCATCCACGATTTCCTGCCGCTGATCTTTAGGGAGTGAGGCGGCTCAGACAAGGTCCCAAACGCAAAAAGCAGTTCCCGCGCGGAGCTGCTTTTTCTCAACGCGTGAATTTACACAGGTACAACTTGACAAATGGAGACCCATGAGTATAATAATACACAGCTAATGCAAGTTTATACATTCGGAGGGGACATAAGAGATGGATAAAAAGGACATCAAAAAAGTCGTGCTGGCCTATTCAGGCGGTCTTGATACGTCGATCATCATCCCGTGGCTGAAGGAAAACTATAACAACTGCGAGGTCATCGCTGTTTCGGGCGACGTGGGCCAGGGCACGGAACTGGACGGCCTGGAGGAAAAAGCGCTCAAGACCGGCGCGTCCAAGCTGTATATCGAGGACCTGAAAAAGGAATTCGTGGAGGACTACATCTTCCCCACCCTGCAGGCGGGCGCGATCTACGAGGGCGAATACCTGCTGGGCACCTCCTTCGCGCGGCCGGTCATCGCCAAGCGCATCGTTGAAATCGCGCTGAAAGAGGGCGCGGACGCCATTTGCCACGGCTGCACCGGCAAGGGCAACGACCAGGTGCGCTTCGAGCTCACCATCAAGGCCTTCGCCCCGCACATGGCCATCATCGCCCCCTGGCGCGAGTGGAGCATCAAGTCCCGCGAGGAGGAAATCGACTACGCCGAGGCGCACGACATCCCGCTGCGCATCAACCGCGAGACAAACTACTCCAAGGACAAGAACCTCTGGCACCTGAGCCACGAGGGCCTGGACCTTGAAAACCCGGCCAAGGAGCCGCAGTATGACAAGCCCGGTTTCCTGGAGATGGGCCTCTCGCCCGAGCAGGCGCCGGACAAGCCCACCTATGTGACCGTTTCCTTCGAAAAGGGCATCCCGGTGGCCATCGACGGCGAGAAGCTGGGCGCGGTGGAAATCGTCGAGAAGCTGAACAAGCTGGGCGGCGAGAACGGCATCGGCCTGGTTGACCTGCTGGAGAACCGGCTGGTGGGCATGAAGAGCCGCGGCGTGTATGAGACCCCCGGCGGCGCGATCCTCTATCGCGCGCACCAGGTGCTGGAGACGCTGTGCCTCGACCGCGACACGCAGCATTACAAGGAGCTCGTCGCCAACCGCTTCGCCGAGCTGGTGTATTTCGGCCAGTGGTTCAGCCCGCTGCGGGAGGCGCTGAGCGCCTTTGTGACCGAGACGCAGAAGACCGTGACCGGCGACGTGAAGCTCAAGCTGTACAAGGGCAACATCATCAACGCCGGAACCACCAGCAAGTATTCGCTGTACGATCCGGAAATCGCCACCTTCGACGAAGATCACGTTTACAACCAGGCCGACGCGGCGGGCTTCATCAACCTGTTTGGCCTGTCCACGCGGGTGCGCGCGCTGGCGAAGGCCAAGAACAACTGGTAACGCAGCGCTTTATGACGACGCCTTCCGCCCTTTCGCGGGAGGCGTCATTTAACTTGTGCGCGCCGTGTTTGTGTGCTATGCTTAGTCTGCCAGTGGTTGTGGAAAGGCGAGGTAAGATTTATGAAAGCGCGTTTTGAAGTTCGGCAGACGACGCGGCCACCTACGGCGAATGGGAACTGATCGAGGCGAATAAGCGCGGCGCACAGGCGCGCTGATCATGCGGATGACGCGGCGGTGCGAATATAAAGGAGGCGGGCACTATGGACAAGATGTGGGCGGGGCGCTTTCAGAAGAGCCTCGACAGTCAGGCGGACGATTTCAACTCCTCCATTCGGTTCGACAGCCGGATGTACAGGCAGGATATAAAGGGATCCATGGCTCACGCCGCCATGCTGGGCGCGCAGGGCATCATTGCGCAGGCCGACGCGGACAGGATCATCGCCGCGCTTCAGGGCATTCTTTCAGACCTCGACAGCGGCGCGCTGGCGTTCGACATGGCCGCGGAGGACATTCACATGTTCGTCGAGGCGGAGCTGACGAAGCGCATCGGCGACGTGGGCAAGCGGCTTCACACCGCCCGCAGCCGCAACGACCAGGTGGCGCTGGACATCCGCCTGTACCTGCGCGACGAAACGGAGGAAATCATCGGCCAGCTTTACGGCCTGCTCTCCGTGCTGGCCGACAAGGCGGAAGCCCACAAGGCGGCCATCATGCCGGGCTACACGCACATGCAGCGCGCCCAGCCCATCACCTTCGGGCATCACCTCATGGCCTATGCCATGATGTTCATGCGCGACATCGGCCGCATGAAGGACGCCCTGCGCCGCATGAACGAATCGCCGCTGGGCTGCTGCGCGCTGGCGGGCACCACCTATGACACCGACCGCGACGCCGTGGCGCGCGCGCTGGGGTTCGACGGCGTCACGCTCAACAGCCTGGACGGCGTGGCCGACCGGGATTTCGGCGTGGAGCTGCTCTCCGCCTGGGCGCTGACCATGACGCACCTTTCCCGCTTCTCGGAGGAGATCGTGCTGTGGGCGTCGTGGGAGTTCAAATTCGTGGAGCTGGACGACGCCTACGCCACCGGCTCCTCCATCATGCCGCAGAAGAAGAACCCGGACATGGCCGAACTGGTGCGCGGCAAGACCGGCCGCGTCTACGGCGACCTGATGGCGCTGCTGACCGTGCTCAAGGGCCTGCCGCTGGCCTATAACAAGGACATGCAGGAGGACAAGGAAGCCCTGTTCGACGCCCTCGACACGCTGAAAATGTGCCTGAATGTGTTCACGCCGATGGTCAAAACCATGCAGGCGCTGGAGGGCAACATGCGCCGCGCCGCCTCGAACGGCTTCATCAACGCCACCGACTGCGCCGACTACCTGGTGAAGAAGGGCATGCCCTTCCGCAGCGCCTACAAGATCACCGGCGAGCTTGTGGCCGAGTGCATCGCCAAGCACACCACGCTGGAAGAACTGCCCCTGGACGCCTACCGCGCGCACAGTGAGCTCTTCGGCGAGGACCTGTATGAAGACATCCGCCTGGAAACCTGCGTGGCCAAGCGCATTTCCGCGGGCGGAACGGGGATCGCCTCGGTGGAAAAGCAGATCGCGGCGGTGAGGGAGTTTGTCAGCGGCAAATGATTTGCAATCAAACGATTGCAAATGCAGTTGACTTATGCTATACTGTTTGCATGAAGGAGGTGGCGACATGGCGAATACATTGGTTCAATTCCGTTTGGATGATATGCAGCGCGTACAGGCGACGAACATCTGTGAGCGCTTGGGCATCGATCTGCCGACGGCCATGCGGATGTTCATTGCGCGCATAATTCAGGAAAACGGCATACCGTTCAGCATGAAGCTGGATGACGATAAAGGCGCGGAGGCGGCGCTTTCAGCCATGCGGAGAGCAAGCCAAATCGCCACAGAGCAGGGCATCGCCGACATGACGCTGGATGAGATCAACGCGGAGATCGCCGCGGCGCGCCAATCGGGAGCGCAGCGATGAAATACTATGCTGTCTCCTGAAAAGCAATGCTGGTCTGGCTGCAATTCAAAAACAGATCCGCAATTCCCATTGCATATACCACGCGCGGCACCGCCCAATGGCAGTGCCGCGCGATATTTATGTCCCGGCGATCCTATGCGTTCTTCATAAACGCCAGATACGCCTTCTTTGCCTCGTACAGGTCGGCCTTGTTGATGACCTCCATGGGCGCGTGCATCGAGAGCACGGCCACGCCGCTGTCGATGACCTCCATGCCGTACAGCGCGCAGATATACGCGATGGTGCCGCCGCCGCCCTGGTCCACCTTGCCCAGCTCGGCGAACTGGTAGGCGACGTTGTTGTCGTCCATGATGCCGCGCAGGCGGGCGATGAACTCGGCGTTGGCGTCGTTGGAGCCGGACTTGCCGCCCGAGCCGGTGAATTTGTTGTAGCACACGCCGCGGCCCAGGTAGGCCACGTTCTTCTTCTCAAACGCGGCGGCGAAGTTCGGGTCGAAGCCCGCGCTCACATCGCAGGAGAGCATGCGGCTGGCGGTAAGGGCGCGGCGCAGCTTCAGTTCGCAGTAGGAGCCGCTGGCGGCCAGCAGCTCGGCCACGGCGTTCTCGAAATAGTGCGCGCGCATGCCGGTCGCGCCGACGCTGCCGATCTCCTCCTTGTCGGCCAGGATGCAGCAGCAGGTGGTCTCGGGAGTCTCCTCCAGCGAGAGGATGGCGTCCACCGAGGGGAAGGCGCACACGCGGTCGTCGTGGCCGTAGCCCAGGATCATGCTGCGGTCGAGGCCCAGATCCCGCGCCTTGCCCGCGGGCACGACCTCGATTTCGGCGGACAGGAAGTCCTCCTCCTCGAAATCATACTTTTCCTTCAGGAGCTTCAGCACATTGGCCTTCACGGCGTCCTTGTCGGGCTTCTTCTCCCCGTCGCCCTCTTCGCCGCCCTCTTCTTCCTCGATGGGCCGGCCGCCCACGATCAGGTTCAGCATTTCGCCCTCGATGACGGTGGCGGCGGGCTTGGTCATCTGCTCGCGGGAGAGGTGGATCAGCAGGTCGGACACGCACATGACGGGGTCGTTTTCGTCTTCGCCGATGACCACGTCGATCACGGTGCCGTCCTTCTTGGCCACCACGCCGTGCAGCGCCAGCGGGATGGTGACCCACTGATACTTCTTGATGCCGCCGTAGTAATGCGTGTCGAGATAGGCGATGTCGGTGTCCTCGTAGAGCGGATTCTGCTTCACGTCCATGCGCGGCGAGTCAATGTGCGCGCCGATGATGTTCATGCCGGTCTCCAGCGGCTTTTTGCCGATGTGGAACAGCATGATGGCCTTCCCCATGCAGTTGGAGTACACCTTGTCGCCGGCCTTCAGCTTCTCCCCGGCCTTCACGATGGCGGCCAGGTCGCGGTAGCCCTTGGCCTCGGCCAGGGCGATGGTCTCCTTCACGCATTCGCGTTCCGTCTTGCCGCCGTCCAGGAAGGCGCGATAGCGCGCGCTCAGGTCGTTCAGCTTCTCGATGTCCTCAGGGGTGTAGTTTTTCCAGGCGTTTGGTCTTTCCATGTGCGTTTGTCCCTCCCTGTTGTTCCGCTATATTGGCGTATGCTCATTATATCATTTGATTGGATGCGCGGCAAGGGGCGCGCCGTTTTTTTCACAGTATTGCCTTTTCTGTGTTATTTCACCGCGACCTCTGTCGCACGAATGAGCGCATAGCGCCGCCGGGCAGGCGATACAATGGGATTATCCCATCATTTAAGGAGCCCTGCATCCATGCGCCTCAAGCCGCCCGCCGCCTTTCTTGCCGTCCTCTTCGCCCTGCTCCTGCCCCCTCTGCCCCAAACGCCCGCGGACGACGTGGTCCGTATCGGTTCCTTCGAAGAGCTCTGCGCGTTCTCAGAAAAGGTCGCCCGGGGCGAAATGACGAACGCCCGCGCCTGCCTCACGGCCGACATCGTCGCAACGCGTCCCATGCGCGCCATCGGCACAAAGGCGCACATGTTCTGCGGCAAGTTCGACGGGCAGGGGCATGCCGTCTCGCGCCTGGTCGCGGCGGGGCCCAGCGGATGCCAAGGGCTGTTTGGCTATGTCGGGCCGGAGGGCGTCGTGAAGGACGTGACGCTGCAAAAGGCGTATATCGCCGGCGCGGCCTGCGCGGGCGGGATCGCGGGCTACAGCGCGGGGCGGATCGAGGGCTGCCGCGTGATCAGCAGCCGGGTGATCTGCCTCGGCCGGGACCATTACGGCACGGCGGCGGGCGGCGT